>FR895443.1 GCA_000435595.1 Firmicutes bacterium CAG:882 | reverse complement strand
TCTGCTCTGTTCGGTCTTATCATCAATATCAGCGGTCTGCGCCGCGACTGCAGCCTCCGCAGCGACCTTGGCATCATGCTTACCTCGAAGCTTACCACCTAAAATAACAGCGCATACGATAACTGCCATCATAAAAAGAGCAGTAAGGATTTCTGTGAATACGTCATTTCCTAAGGTAAAAATATCTGCTGTCTCAGATGCAGCAATAACCATATTCCATGCCATAGTCCAACCCTCCTTATAGTTATTTTATAAATTTTAGTTTATCACATTTCAAAATATCGGTCAAGACGAAACTGACGACCAGCTTCCGCTCTCCTCAAAGCTTTTTGCCGCCTGTGCCGCCTGTTCAAGAATCGCCTTGTCATATCCTAAGAGTCCAAGCAGCTTAATCGCATTACGGCTTGTAGCTCTGCCGGTTAAAAGCTTATAGCTGAACTTGACATCATTATCCGTTATCTCTTCCGTAAAGTGATAGTTATAATAGAACTTCTCCAGTATTGTTGTAAGCTCTATATCATGTGTCGCGGCAAAACATACGGCATTCATGCACGCAAGTCCCTTAAGTATCTGCGACGATGCGGCAATTCGTTCCACGGTATTGGTTCCTCTGAGCACCTCATCTATAAAACAAAGCACAGGATATCCGCTGTCTGCACCGGCAGCATCCATAATTCTCTTCAATGATTTAATCTCAACCATATAGTAGCTCTCGTTTCCCAACAGGTTGTCCTTAAGAGCCATGGATGAATATATTCTGAACCGTCTTCCTCTATACGCTCTTGCAGTAGCAAAATTAAGCGTCTGTGAAAGAATCGCACATATACCCGCCGAGCGCAGGAACGTAGACTTGCCCGATGCATTTGAGCCTGTTATGAGCACACTTGAATCCGTCTTTATCGAATTGGCAACCGGTTCCTCTATAAGCGGATGATACAGCTCGTCTGCCTCAAACACAAGAGCTTTTCCGTCCGAAAATACAGGTCTGCATGTATACGGAAGACTTTTTTTATACGATGCTGCCGCTATCAGTGCATCGAAATATCCCAGCCTGTTATACAGTGCCCACACGGAATCCTTCTTCCTGTTAAGACCGCTTACAACAAAGCAGAACTTAATTATATCGAGATGTGTAATCATCCTGACATAATCAAGAACGAACTCCAAAACGCCTCCTTTGCCGGTCGCCATAATCCATGAAAAACGTCTGACTCCGTCAAACTCGTGAAAAAGTCTGTAAAGCTCCTCCGTATATTCCGATATAGCTTCACAATTCATTTTCAGTATGCTCTTTGCACACGCACACATTGAAAAAACCTGCTTGATGCACACAAAGTATGTCTCTATCTCAGCCTTGAACTTAAAATACGACACGACATTTATCACCGCCATGCCTATCACCGCCCACATCCCGACCGCAATATTTACCGTAAGGCAATACACCAAAGCCGCAGCAAATAAAATCAACATAATAAAATGCGGAAGTGCTGAGGTTTTCTTACACTCACCTATGCTCTCGATATAGTCTGCAACCGACATTTTTCTGCTGTAGCCGAATCCGGAATATATCATCGCAAGCTCCGTTCGCTCCTTCTCATGTCCGGCAAAGTATTCCATGAGACGTGTTCTCTCGCTAAGCTCCTCATCATCCACTATCGGTGTTCTCAGCATGGAGTACAAAGCTTCCTGACCAAGCGAGGATGCCGTGGAATCCATGTTTTTATACACCGCATCCATATTAAGGTCATTCCAGGTTATATCATCAACCGCATTGTTCTCATCCATATTCTGTAAAAAGAACCCATGCGAAATATTCTCATATTCTTCATATATATACTTCTTGTCCGCTCTCTTTCCAAAAGAATCCCTTATTTTCTTCATATTGTCCTGCTTAATCTTATGCGCCTGGAAGATAAAGAATATCAGAAAAGCCGCTATCGGAACTCCAAAATACAAAAACCAGTCTGTAACCGTCATGATGTGTCCTCGTTTCATAAAGTTTATAACATAAGTATTGGCAAAATATTGTTACTATAACGCTAAGTGACGTTGGACAATTTTTCTATATTACCGCTTGGCACGCTCCCACTGCATTGCATCACATAGCGGTACATAAAACGGCAAATAACGCCGTTTAAGTACCGATGGCTGCAAAGCGCCAAGCTTGCAATATAGAAAAATTGTCCAACTGTACTTTATAAACAAAAGCTCGCAAATACTCAACTGACAGAATTATCATACCATAATATACCTGCAAACTCAATTATTTATATTTTTTCTCGCTATTATAGCAAATAGTTAAAGAAACTTCGTTATGTATAAAAGAGTATATTTATATATTTCGCACAATCGGAGCCGAAATGTATAAATATACTCGTTATACATTCAAAACAAAACCTCACCTATCTGCCTCATCAGTCTCATATTATAAGACATATAAGTCCTCCGCTGTTGTCATTGACCACCTTCTGCATAGTATCCATAAGCTTCGTCTGACAGTCATCATTCATCATTGCCAGCTTGGTTCTTATGCCGTCGTCGACAAGCTGTTCAATCGTCTTTCCGAATATATTAATGTCCCAGGCATCTCCCTTTTTTGTGTTCTCATCAATATATTTTTTGAGGTCATTTGCCTGTTCTTCACTTCCCACAATAGGAGCAATCTCTGTTCCTATGTTTACCTTAATCATGTGATACGATGGACTTTCAGCCTTAATCTTTACACCGTATCTTCCACCGTTTTTGATTACCTCCGGTTCAGATATGCTTATTTCATCTCTTGAAGGTGATACCACACCGTAGCCCTTCCGTCGTACAGTATCTATCGCTGCTGTATACCTGTCAAGCCCGCTCTTCTCCTTTGCATACTCTCTGATGAGCTTTAAAAGCTCGAACTCATTCTCAATCCTTTGACCTGCAATCGAGCTCAGCATATCATAGTAGAGTCTGTCATCAACCTTGAAGGTCAGACGTATTATACCGTCCGACATGTCAAGCGGTTCACTCTTTACATCCTCTACATATTCGTTTTGAACCCTGATGCTGTCCTTTGTAAAGTCTCTTATATATGTAATCCTGTCAAGTATCCGGCCTGCACATTCCACCATAGCTTTCTTTATATCGTTATCATCCGGAAGAGTCTCTATCCATCTGTCAAAATAAAATTCAATTCCATTTACCGGAAAACTGTTTAAAAGAAGTTCAAGCGTTCTGTTGATATCCTCAAGCGTCAGTTTTTCGCAGTCAAGGCTCACCGCCTCAGTCGCATAAGTCTTTTTTATCTCATCCACACATTCTGACGCAGACTTTGATGCAGGATTCTTTGAATTTACGACCACAACAAACGGCTTTCCTATCTTCTTAAGCTCATCAATAGCTGCCGCCTCCGCCGCCTTGTAGCTGTCTCTTGGCAGCTCCCCGATGCTTCCGTCCGTCGTCATCACGATTCCCACCGTTGAATGATCCTTTATCACTTTTCTTGTTCCGAATTCAGCCGCCTCAGAAAAAGGAATCTCATAATCATACCACGGCGTCTTAACCAGACGCTCATGTCCTTCCTCGACCACTCCCGTAGCCCCGTCAATCATAAACCCCACGCAGTCAATAAGTCTTATCTTCATCGACACATCCTCTACAGGTGTGATTGTGCATGCCTCTCTGGGGATGAATTTCGGCTCCGTGGTCATAACGGTTCTTCCTGCCGCCGACTGTGGAAGTTCATCCTTGGCGCGCTCCTTCCCTGCACCGTCCTCCATGTAAGGAAGAATCAGTTTTTCCGCAAAATGTTTTATGAAGGTTGATTTGCCGCTTCTTACAGGTCCCACAACCCCAATGTAGATTTCTCCCTCTGTTCTTGCGTTTATATCCTTGTAAATATTATATGTATCCAAAAACAAAAACCTCCTCCGAATATAATTTACAACTGCTAAATTATATTCAAAGGAGACTCCTCATTAGAACACAATATTAAAATTTATTCGTACTCAACCTTTCTGTCACGAACCATAAGCTCATGTACAGCGTCCTTTGCACTTTTATCCTCAAATAAAATCTCATTGATTTTTTCAGTGATAGGCATCGGTATATTATATTTTCTTGCAAGAATCAGTGCAGCCTTGGCTGAGTATACGCCCTCTACTACCATCTGAACCTCATCCATCGCTTCCTTCATGGTCCTGCCCTGACCTATAAGTATACCTGCACGTCTGTTACGGCTGTGCATGCTTGCACAGGTCACTATAAGGTCGCCCATTCCTGTAAGTCCGTAAAATGTCTGAAGCCTGCCGCCCATAGCAACTCCGAGTCTTGAAATCTCATGAATTCCTCTCGTTATAAGTGCCGCCTTGGTATTGTCACCATAGCCTAAGCCATCGGCAATTCCTGCCGCAAGTGCTATGACATTCTTAAGTGAACCTCCAACCTCTATTCCGAGCACATCCGAACTAGTATATATTCGGAAATTTTCGTTCATGAAAAGATTCTGCAAAAAGCATGCCGTCTCCTCATTCTCAGAACCGATAACGCATGTCGTCGGTATAAATCTGCTGACCTCCTCAGCATGTGTAGGCCCCGATAAAACTGCAACCTCCGCCGTAGGAAGCTCCTCCTTAATTACCTGTGACAGAGTGTGAAGACTGCTCTCCTCAATTCCCTTTGCCACGTCGACAATAATCTGTCCGTCCCTTATGTAAGGTGCAAACTTAGCTGCAGTTGAACGCGTGTAAGGAGATGCAACAGCCATGACTATGACATCCTTATCATCAAGAGCCTCTCGCAAATCGTCCGTGAGCTTAATCGTAGGTGGAATTATCACTCCCGGCAGACATCTCTTGTTCTCATGTTCTTCTTTTAACAGCTCGATTTCCTTAGGAAGTGCCGACCACACAGTCACCTCATGTCCATTCTTCTCAAGGACAAGTGCAAGTGCAAGTCCCCAGCTTCCCGCTCCGGCTATACATACCTTTGACATATCAGTTCTCCTTCTTTCCACCCCATAATTTGCGTTCATTTCCATGAACGAGTCTGACTATATTGGCTCTGTGTCTCCAAAAAGCAAGAGCAGTAAGGATTGCAACTATTATTACTGCCTCAACCATCTCTGCCTGATACAAGCCCGGTATCATTCCGTTCACGGCAAAGATTATGAACTCAACGAGAAATCCCGTCATCATTACAAGTGAGCCAAGAGAAACATATCTGCTGACAACAGTTACAATCATAAATGTACAAAAACCAAGAAGAATAAGCGGCCAATAGCCGAGAGATACAATGACTCCCGACGATGCTGCGATACCCTTTCCACCCTTAAATCCGAGGTAGAACGGAAAATTATGTCCGAGGATTACTCCAAAACCGCTGTATAGAACAAGCACCATAATAATATCCGCGTGGCTCTGCCCGAAAATAAGTCTCACAACGGCAGCAGCAAGTACCGCCTTAACCATATCGCCGATATAGGTGATAATCCCGGCCTTCTTTCCGAGTACGCGGAGTGCATTGGTAGTTCCGGCGTTACCGCTTCCCTCCTTGCGAATATCAATTCCGTGCATTTTCCCATACAAATATCCTGTCTGAAAAAGTCCGAATGCATATCCGATAACCAGACAAATAAGACGTTGTACAATTGTTTCCATGATATATTTTTGTCTACTCCTTTTCGTTTCTCTCACGTATTATGAACTTGAGCGCAGTTCCTCTGAAGCCGAATGCCTCTCTGATCTTGTTCTCAATATATCTTGTATATGAAAAGTGCATAAGCTCCTTGTCATTTACAAATATTACAAAAGTAGGCGGTGCAACCGCAACCTGTGTCATGTAGAATATCTTGAGACGGCGTCCCTTATCTGAAGGCGGCTGCTGCATTGCAACGGCTTCCGAAAGAATCTCGTTGAGAACACCTGTCTGAATTCTTAAGTTCTGGTTCTCTATAACCATATCTATCATGTCATAGAGCTTGTTAAGTCTCTGACCTGTCTCCGCAGATACGAACATTACCTCGGCATAAGGTATAAAAGAAAGTATTTCCTTAATCTTATTGTTATGCTCATACATGGTCTTGTCATTCTTCTCAATGGCATCCCACTTATTCACGACAACGATTATGCCCTTGCCTCTCTCATGTGCAATACCGGCAATCTTGGCATCCTGCTCGGTAACACCCTCTGTCGCATCGATTACGACGAGAACCACATCGGCACGCTCAACCGCACTCACGGTACGAATGATGCTGTAACGCTCAAGGTCTTCCTTAATCTTACTCTTCCTTCTAAGACCCGCCGTATCAATAAACACATATTCCCTGCCCTGATACTTAACCTCAGTGTCTATAGCATCACGGGTTGTTCCCGCAATGTTCGATACAATAACACGGTTAGCCCCCGTCAGCTTATTGATTATGGACGACTTACCGACATTAGGCTTACCTACTATTGCTACACGCGGGCGCTCATCCTCCGTATCCGAAAGCATTTCCTCCGTAAAATGCCCTGTGACGGCATCAAGCATATCACCAAAGCCCAGTCTGTTGACTGACGATATAGGCATAGGATCACCTATTCCCAGATTATAAAACTCATATACATCAGGCATCATCTTGTTAAAATCATCAACCTTATTTACAACAAGCACGATAGGCTTGCCTGAACGTCTGAGCATATCTGCAACCTTAGAATCGGAGTCTACAAGTCCCTGCTTGACATCGACAAGGAATATGATTACATCAGCAGTGTCAATGGCAATCTGTGCTTGCTCTCTCATCTGGGCAAGTATTATGTCCTTGCTGTCCGGCTCAATACCTCCTGTATCAATCATGGTAAAGTTATAACGAAGCCATTCAACATCGGCATATATTCTGTCTCTTGTAACACCAGGAGTGTCTTTTACTATGGAAATCTGCTGTCCTGCAAGTGCATTAAACAGCGTCGACTTTCCGACATTCGGTCTGCCGACTATGGCAACTATCGGTTTACTCATTGCTTTCACCTCTTTATAAAAATAAATATTCCAGTGGGATTGTAAAGCGGACATTCGCAATCCGCTTTTGCTACTTGCTCATGAACGCAGTCGCTTTGCGAACTTGTCAGTGGGAGCTTTCAACTCCCACTGACATAAGCATCCCCCTTCCCCCCGCTTAGTGCTCTACACACTTGAAGCAGGGGATTGCTTATTCTGCGTTCAAAATTAAAAATTTGCATCATTTACATCATAACAATTAATTTTGCGTTTGTAAAGGTTTTATCTTTATATCTGTTGATATGACGATTGACAAACCGTAAAATTAATCGTAAGCTATTTACATACTCTATCTATCAAAGAAAGGCAGACATACTTATGAGCACTGAAAAAGAACTTACAACACTTCCTGTAGCTCCGCTTAAGCTTATCGTTATGGAAAGCTGTGCAGAGCTCGGCAGCAAAGTCAACGACTATATCGTTCAGTTCCGCAACGACGCACACAACGAGCACAAGGAAGGTATTGAATTCAAGGGCTACCTCGAAGATTCCTACATTGTAGACAGCAAATGTCCAAGATTCGGTTCCGGAGAAGCCAAGGGACAGATATTAGATTCCGTGCGCGGAACAGATTTATATATTCTTACCGATGTGTGCAATAACAGCATAACCTATAAGGTATTCGGACACACCAACTATATGTCACCTGACAATCATTTTCAGGATCTCAAGAGAATCATTGCCGCAGCAGGCTCACACTGCAAGAGAATCACGGTAATCATGCCATTCTTATATGAGAGCAGACAGCATAAACGTTCCAAGCTTGAGTCCTTAGATGCCGCACTTGCTCTCCAGGAGCTTACCAAGATGGGAGTCAGCAATATTATTACCTTTGATGCACATGATCCAAGAGTCAACAACTCAATTCCATTAAGAGGTTTTGACAATTTCCAGCCTCCGTACCAGTTCATCAAGGCTATCACCAGGAAGTTCAAGGATATAACCATAGATAAAGACCATCTCATGATTATCTCTCCTGATGAAGGTGCCATGAGCCGTGCCGTATACTTCTCAAATGTACTCGGAGTAGATCTGGGAATGTTCTACAAGAGACGTGATTATGCCCATGTTGTCAACGGAAAGAATCCTATTGTTGCTCATGAGTTCCTTGGAAGCGATGTGACAGGCATGGATGTAATGGTTATCGACGATATGATATCATCCGGCGAGAGTATTCTTGACACTGCCGCTAACTTAAAGCAGCGAGGCTGCAGAAGAGTATTTGTCTGCACTACCTTCGGACTGTTCACCGACGGTATGGCTAAGTTTGACGAGTATTACAACAAGGGCTACATCACAGGTGTCGTTACAACCAACCTCACCTACATAAGTGAAAATATTAAGGCTAAGCCTTACTTTATCGAAGCCGACATGAGCAAGTTCTTAGCCAAGATTATCGACGCTCTCAACCATGACAAGTCAATCGGAGGTCTTATGGACCCTACAGAGAGAATCCACGACCTTATTGACAAGTATAATGAGGAGACACGTCTTGAATATGAGAAAGAGCGTGGTATCAATTAATCATCATATACCCGCACAATCCACCGCGCTTTCCTTTCGATGCCCGGTGTGAAAAGAGCAATTCAGGATTACAGCATGTGCATATATCGGTCACATGAATATTCTGCGGAGATATTCCTGCATTAAGCATATTTATTCTGTTGGCAGCATGGAGGTTAAGATAATACTTATCCTCCGACGCTGCCTCTTTTTTTGTCAATATTTTTTCAGATTCGGCACCATACCTGTCACGGAAATTCCGAGCCACATCATCACCGATCTCATAGCAGGAGGCACATATCGAAGGTCCGATAAATGCAGCAATATCGCAAGGTCTGCTTCCGAATTCATAACTCATTTTATCTACGGTTGCCTGTGCCATGTTATTCACAGTCCCACGCCAGCCCGAATGTGACAAGCCAATCACATGAAGCCTTGTATCTGCAAAATAAAGCGGCACACAATCAGCATACGCCGTCACAAGCATAAGACCGGGCACATCAGTGACAAAGCCGTCAACATCATGAAAATTCCTCGTTACGGTAAAGCCCATACCCGCATGCTCCCTCGTAACGCGCAGCACATTGGTTGTATGCGTCTGATGCGAGTACACCATATCTGCAAGCTCAACCCCCATAGTCTTCGCCATAATGCCGTGATTTTTAAGGACACGTCTTTCATCATCACCTTGTGAGAAGCTCAAGTTCATGCTTTTATATATTCCATCGCTCACACCGCCATATCTTGTTGAAAAGCCATGTGTAAGCCATGTGTAATTTCTGTACGTTTCAAAACCTATGACCGGAACCACATGTTCACTGTCTCCATCCGAAACCGTCTTTTCCTCAATATATGTCGTACCGGAAGCATTGAGCCTGTTAACCTTCAGATTCATTATCGTTTTCCTTCCCTTTTCTGCTCTTATTCTTTCTCTTCCTGATAAGCTTTATAATCATAATGGCGCATATAACAACGGCAGCAGAGCCTCCGATTATGAAATAAATCATCGGGTTTAGTTGTTCATTCACAATGCAGAACACACCCTCTGTTCCGTATATTACCGTCTCAACATAGCTTCCTCTGTCCTTGACGGTGAGTTCAGTCCATACTCCGTTGTCCAGCCTGTACACCTTAATCTTCTCATAAGGGTTAAGAAGCCGTACCTTCATCCCTTCACTGTCAGCATTTTTAACATTCTCTGCAGTGACACTGTAGGTGACATACTCCTTGCTCTTTGCCTCCTGTGGTGCATCAGAGATAATGGCAGTATGCAAAAGTGCCTGTTCATTAAACTCACTTGATATAAATGCATATGCCTTACCGCTCAGCGCGCCCTCCGAACTCTCGACAGAGGTTATACTCTCTTTGTATTCACCGTTTACAACCAGATTACCTATCATCGTTCTTCCCGACAAGTCAGGCCATACACCATAATAACCGGAACGCTCCGGTATATCCGGAAAATCAATCGTCGACAAATCCGTGCCATAGGCATATTCTCTTGTTCCGACATAGGTATCATCCACTCGGAATGTTATTCTAAGATGTGTAAAATCCGACGGAACACCGGCTGTTTTTAAAAGATTATCATATGTTACCGGCTCTGCGATTCCCATATAGCTTATTCCGTCAATACCATGAACTCCGTTATCAACATAATAATTGTTGACTACCTTGTCATCGTTCTCCTCTTCCTCATCCTCATAAGCGGTAGTCTGACCTGCAATCGCTCCTACTCTGCCCGACTCTGCTTCAAGATATACCATGGCATAACAGTTCTTTATGGCATCGCCGTACCCTGCTATTCCGCCGACATACTTACTTCCCTCAACGGAACAGAGTGAATACGAATCGACAATCATAGATAAGGACTGCCCGCATATACCTCCCGCATATCCTCCGTCGGAACTCCTGACACTTCCGAATGAAGTTGACCCTCTGATAATACCAAGCTTCATGTAGCCTGCCACACCGCCGACTCCGTCCTTCTTAGCCGTTATATAGCCGTCATTTCGACAGTTATTTATCACACACTTTATAAGATAACGGCTTCCCGGAGAGACATCTGCCTTGCCCGCCGCACTGTCCTCAAGGTCATCGTTGTCAATCGCCATTGAGCCCGCAATTCCGCCGACATTAATATCCGCGGTAACATCTCCCGTATTGTTGCAGCCCTCCACACGCCCTGTTGTCTCTGCATCTATCTCCTCATCTGATACATCATCATATAGTCCATCGGTATTAAGAGCAGTATACGACTCAACCTTATCAAGAATAAGGTTAAATATCTCATCAAGTTTATCGTTCACGGCTTTCATATCATCATTGACAATATCCGAATATGCCGATGAATCATCACCGAGCTTTCCCATGTAATCCGATATGGTCTTGATTTCATCATAAAGCTCCTGCCTATGCGTGTCAAAATCATCTGAAAGTCTTGTGAACCTGATGTCTGACTGTGCATTAAGATATGTGAATATTCCCTTCAGACCGTTTATAGCGTCATTTGTATTCGATATGGACTTTTGAAGTTCATTAACCGCCCTGTCAATGTCATCTCCCGCGTTATCCACTGCCCGTTCCACATAAGGCTTCACAACATCATACACCGTGTCAAGGCCATTCATTATATCTCCGGCAGCCTGTGACATATCCTCGGCATTCTGCATTATGTCAATTAACTTCTCTAATACTTCTTTCTTCTCGTCATCCGTCAGGTCTCTGAAATCCTTATAATTTCCATTCTCATCCTTTAGTATTGCATCTATCTCATCCCATGAACCATTCTTAACCGAATCATTGAAACGTTCTATCGCCGAGTCAATCTTATTAATGGCAGCGTCATATTTCTCTTTGTCCTCACTGTTGGCATCAATCTGAGCCTTAATGTCAATATCATTGTTGAGTTTCTTTAAGGCATCCCCCATATTATTCATGTTGGCAGACGCCGCACTGAACGAATCAAGCACTGCAGGCATCGAATCCGCCACATACTCAAGACGTTCTGTTATCAAATCAAGCTGGTCCATGTTGCTGTTGGCAAACTCTGACACCTCATCCGCCATCAGGTGTCCCACATCAACGGCATTGTCAGCATGCTCACGCACAGCCTCAAGGTCGGCATGTACCACGTTTTTGCCGTCCGTGAGGTCTGTAAGCGTCTTGTCTACAAGGTCATGCAGCTCATTAACGGAAGCTCTTATAGTCTCCGCCTCAGTAACCTCTATATAAGGCTCCATCTGTCCGACAATACCGCCGACATCCTTTCTTCCGCTCACTATGCCTGAGTTATTACACATTGAGACAATGCCTGACTGCCTTCCGGCAATACCACCGATATTATATCCGACATGCTCATATCCGACATTTCCGGTATTGTAGCAGCTTGCAATAATTCCATCAGAATAACCGGCTATGCCACCTGTATCAACTCCGCTTCTCACCGCGCTTCTGTCGTCTGAACCAGTGATGCTGCTTATGATATCAGAGTTCATCTCATCCTCCGAAGCAACCCACTCACTGTCATCATTTATTCCTGCAAGATTCTTGCAATTCGTTATTATTCCGTGATTAATTCCGGTCACGCCACCTGTATAATACGAGCCTGATATATTTCCTATCGCATAGCACTTTCTTATTATACCTGTGCTCTTGTTAAATGCAGCAATACCGCCTATTGTCTTTTTTCCGCTTACGGTGCCGTTAAATGTACAATTCTTTATCGTCCCGTAATTGCTCCCGACAATTCCGCCCACACATTCCTGCTCATCATTCGCTGTAATGCTGCCTTCAACTTTAAGATTATCAATAACGCCAGATTCCTCAACATATCTGAAAAGTGCAGTCACATATCCCTCTCCGACATAATCAAGACCGGAAATTGTATGCCCGTTCCCGTTGAACCTTCCGGCAAATACCGGCACCATCACTATATCAGCTCCCGTAAAGTCAAGATCCGCCGTAAGTTCAATAACCTTATCCTTAGACCATGAATCTATATAGCACTGTGAAGCAAAGGCCACAAACTCATCCACCGTAGAAATATACACCGTCTGTGTCTGTTCCTCAAAGCTCTCCTCAGCATAGACAAAAGCTTCCTGATTAACTGAAACCGTACCGAATATAAGAGCCAGCGAGAGCGCATACGCACAGATTTTTTTGATTTTAAGCTTATTCGTCTTTCTCATCATTATACAGCTCCTCTAACTTTCCGCCATCATCCTGTTTTTGCTCTATCTTTCCCGTGCTTATAAACAGACTGGCATTTCCTCTTATAAATCCATGCATCTCTCCTACGACATTTCCTTCTATCTGACCGCTCACGATTCCATCCACACGGATAAGTCCCGTCGTCTTTTCCATCTTAAGCGGTATTGTAACCGCAAATGATGTCTTGTCTATAACCTTCTCTCCGAGGAGAAGAATCTGTGGCAGAGCAAACATTACAATGATAATTGAAATAATAGTTCCTCGTCCGAGGCACTGTCCGATACCACAGATGGCACCGTCCGATGACATCTGACCGATAAGTATTCCTGCAATGGCAAGCATCGTTCCCGATGTGACAATGGTAGGAAACGCAAAATTCATTGTCTCGATTATCGCCTGCTCCTTGCTCATCTTATTCTTAAGCTCCATGTATCGTCCGGATATAACAATGGCATAGTCAATGTTGGCACCCATCTGTATTGAACTTACAATCAGGTAACTCATAAAGAACAGGTTTTTGTTCTGCAAAGCAGGGAACGCGAAGTTAATCCAGATAGCACCCTGGATAACAAGAATAAGGAGCACAGGCATTCCGGCAGACTTGAAAGTAAACAAAAGTACAACCAGCACCGCAAGAATTGATACAACATTTACGACCGTATTATCAACCTGAAATGTCTTATACAAGTCATA
This sequence comes from Firmicutes bacterium CAG:882, assembly GCA_000435595.1. Taxonomy (GTDB): domain Bacteria; phylum Bacillota; class Clostridia; order Lachnospirales; family Lachnospiraceae; genus CAG-882. Next base: position 8,264 of record FR895443.1, on the reverse strand, counting down.
CTGGCTCATCGACTCGCCCGGAATCAGCACTTCGTCTATCGGGTAGTACTCTCCTGCCATGTCATGCATCTTATCGAGAAAAGCAAACGTCTCATCTCCCTCCTCAGGAAGATTTAAGTATACAAGAATACGGCTGTAATTCTCGCCCTGAAGCTGATCCTTTGCAACCTTCATGAGTGTATGTGCATTCTCGAGTGTATCCATAAGATCGTCATCAAGTGTCACATATCCCTCATCGACCTCATCATACAGGAACATTATCATATCAATAAGCGGCACGCTGTAGTTAGACAAGCCGTTAACCAGCTTGGCATAATTCTCATCATTTACCGCATAAGCCATATAGAGAAGCTCCGCCACCTCGTAGTCTAATTCGAGCAGCTCTGAGAATTCTCGAATCGTAAGCTTATCGGCAAGCATATACCCGTCCATAGCCTCAGTATTTGCAAGTCCCATACATGATTCAACCTCATCGCACGCTTCAAGGTCGGAAATAAGCTTCGCCTCCTTATCATAGCTTCCCGAAGGAACCGTGAGTGCAACCATATTCGATACTCCGAAGCTCTCCTCTATAAGTTCATCAACAAGCTGTGAGTCGCTCTGTATAGGTGTCTCTATCTTCGAATAACCGTATACATAAGGACATTTTGATGATACAAAATATGCGGCGGCTATTATCCCGACAAACACAAAAGGCATAATGAATCTTGTCTTGTAAGCGAACTTTCCGACAAACGGAATCTTAGGGATGAAGCTCTTGTGCTTTGTCTTATCCATGAGATTTCCGAAAAGCATAATGAGTCCCGGCATGAGAAAGAACACTGACAAAAGACTTAAAAAAATAGCCCTTATAAGACATAGTGCCATATCACGTCCTATTCCGAACTGCATGAACATCATAGCCACAAGACCGCCGATCGTTGTCAATGAGCTTGAAGAAATCTCCGGAATAGCTTTGCTGAGTGCAACTATATCCGCCTCCCTTGTAGGAAGCTTCTCATGCTCCTCCTTATATCTGTTACAGAAAATAATAGCGTAGTCAATCGAGAGTGCGAGCTGAAGAACGACCGTAACCGAGTTAGACACGAATGAAATAGTACCCATAACGAAGTTGGTACCATTGGTTATGAGCATTGACGCCACGAATGTCAGAAGAAGAACCGGAACCTCCGCCCAGGTCTGTGATGTCAGAAGAAGAACCGTCACAACGATTATTGCGACAAGCACTGTGATAACCGACATCTCACTTGCAATCTGTTCCGCCGATGCATCTCCCATGGTAGTCGATACATATATGTCATAATCAGACAGCATATCCTCAAGCTCAGACAATGCCTCAAGTGCCCTCTCGTCAGTCTCCGGATAATTAAATGTCACATCATACAGTGCGGAAAAATTATTGTAATGATCCTTGGTTTCATCAAAGGTAAGCATAACCACCGAATCCATATTCTCAATCATATCGGATATCTCACACGCAGTATCGTAGGTTATGTTCGTCACCATGACCTTTGCGGAACCATAGGTAATAAATTCATCTTCCATCCGGCTGAGACCTTTGCTTGTCTCAGTGGAGGCAGGCAGATACGCCGAGAGCGAATTTTCTACATTTACCCAGCTGCTTGACACCAGAGAAAAGATAATCAATATTCCGAAAATCAGAAAGAAGAGATTTCTCTTGTCAACGATAAAGGTGGCAGCCTTTATCATGAAGCTCTCGTTCTCTTTGTCCTTCATCTTCTTGCTCATATGTAACACTCCTCACAAAAATAATATCTGAAAAGATTATAAGCCTTTTTATAATAATATTACAAATTAAAAAAAAATAAACAAAGGTCAATTTCTGACCTTTGTCATCCACACACATCAAACGCATTCTCAATATGCTCAATTCGTCCGTCACCGTATATACCTATAACGTCAAAACGGCATTTTTTATCATCACTGTATTTTCCTGCCGTAAAATGCCACAGAGCCGCACGGCTTATCCTCCGTCTCTTGGCAAAGCCCACCGCCTCAAACGGTGTTCCGCGCTGTGAACCGCTTCTGTATTTTACCTCTATGTACGCAAGCACATTGTCAGGACTTTCAGCGATAATATCAATCTCGCCAAGCTTATTTCTGTAATTACGGTTAATTATCCTATATCCCTTATTTATAAGATAATCAGCCGCAATATTCTCATATCTGTTCCCTATTCCCCTTGTATTCAATCTATAATTCTCCCCTGCCAAGCTTTTTCATATTGCGCACAAGTAACGGCACCTCGAACAACAGCATAAATACCCAGCCCCAGAAGTTAGACCATGCGAGTGCCGAGAAGCCCTTTCCCATCATGCTTATAAGGATATGTGCCGCAATTACACGCACACCCATATTTGTTATCGTGCTTATGAGCGTAACCTTTAAGTCACCCATTCCTCTGAAAAAGCCCTGCACAATATTTGTGAGTGCCGGCATTATGTACATAAAAGCTATAATCTTAAGATATGACACACCAAGTGCAACAACCTCCGCACTGTCCTCCGTGACAAACAGTCTCATAAGCGGTCTTGCCGCAAAGAATACTATCACGCTCACGACGACGGAGAATACCACCTCCATGAGTATTCCGCATCGGTAACCTTTTTTTACACGCTCCACGTTCCCCGCACCACGGTTCTGCGCGATGAAGGTTGTCGTCGCATGTGCAATATTCCCCTCCGGTGAAAGCACGAAATCGTCCACCCTGTTGATTGCGGTGAACGCTGCGATAAACGCGACTCCCTGAACATTTATTATTGCCTGGACAAGAATCTTTCCGAGCTGCACACACATCTGCTGAAGCGCACTTGTGATTCCGTATGAAAAGGTTTTCCAGAGAACCTTTCTCTCAAAGACACGCCACTTTTTCCCGAGGCAGAGAATCGGCACCTTGAGCTTTACATATATTCCGCAGCACAGGCAGCACATAGCCTCCGAAATCACCGTCGCAACCGCGCTTCCCATAACCCCGAGCTTTAGGAAAACAACAAAAAACAAGTCGCCCGCAACATTAAAAAACGCACTTATGACAAGAAAATACAATGGTGTCCTGCTGTCGCCGAGTGCCCTCAGGGTGTTCGCAAGAAAATTATATATAAAGGTAAAAATAAGTCCCAAAAATACAACCCTTAAATACACTGCCGCGCCTTCTATGATTTCCTCCGGAGAATTGATAAGCCTTAATATCGGCACCGCAAGCGCAATCATAAAAACTGCAATCATAAGTGAGAATACAAGACCGCCTATCAAGGTCGTGCTTATCTGTTTTTCAAGATTTTTTATGTCCTTGGCTCCGTAGAGAGTGCTCATGAGGATGCCGGCACCCATACACATGCCGCTGATAAAAAGAATCGCCATGTTCATTATCGGTCCCGCGGTTCCGACTGCCGCGAGCGCATCGTCCCCTACGAACTGCCCGACTATTATCGAGTCCGTAGCATTATATAAAATCTGAAATAAATTTCCCAATATAAGAGGAATCGCAAATGCTGTCATCTGTGGCAGTATTCTGCCTTTTGTCATATCCTTTGCCATAATTATACTTCCTTAGTCCTGTTTCACTTTTATACCCCTGCATACTGCAAGCATTGCTTGCTGTACTGCCACCAATAAGTAGTTTGAAAGTTTTTCTTTCAAACTTTTCCTGAATTAAGCTTTCCCTTTATCTTGTCCATACTGTCGACAAATATAAGGATGTCGGCGACAACCTTGTAAAGCTCCGGCGGTATCGTATCACCTATTTGGAGACGCATAAGCGTATCTGAAAGTTCTCCATCCTCATAAAGCGGTACATCATTCTCCTTTGCCGTCTCAATTATCCTGTCGGCCACATATCCCCTGCCTGCCGCAACTATGGCAGGTGCCGAGGTTCCGGGCTCATAAGTGAGTGCAATCGCCTGTCTGTCCTTGAGTTCACGTTTTTTATCCATACATCCTCCGCTGATTATGCCTTGACATCGAACTTAAATCTCTTTACTTCACTCACCGGAAGCTCAGGTGCAAGAACCTCTTTCACAAAATCAAAGCCTTCTCCGTCATCGCCTTCCGAAACATTCACAGCTACATTATAACCGTCATCATTTAACCGCTTTGTCAGCATTCCCATGTTACTTTCAAGAAAATCAAGTACATCAGCATCCTCGACCTTAAAGTTTGTCGTCACATTGCTTCCCTTCAAGGTCACATATATGTCAAGTGCTCCAAGGTGCTCCATGTCGAGATGTAAAAAAGCCTTAACCGTATCGTCTTCCTGCTTTGCATGTTTTCTGCTGTACACATAAAGCTCACCCTCGCCATGTTCACCTATATGTCTCAAGGGTATCTGCACCGCAGCCATGAACTGGTTCATATTATTGAGAAATTCCATATTGCTGCTCATAGCTGCAGCCGCATTCCCAAGTGCCGTATTCTGGCTTGAAGCCGCATACCCGTTTAGTGAGTTAAGCTTCGTGAGTGTCCTTGCCAGATGCTCCTTCACCGCTTCCTCATCCTTCACATCCGACGGTTTCATGCCGAATGTATCTCTCGCAAGCTCTGACAGGAGCCTTGTCACCTTGTCACCCTTCACAAGCCCGCCAAGCTTCTTCTTTAAAAGAGGTTCGCTCTCAAGCTTATCAAATACATCCGCAAGCTGTGCCATAAAATTCTGCAAATTTGAGGCGTTCAAAAGCTTGTCGGGAAGCTTGAACGCACTTTCTGCATTCTTACCTGTGGCTGCGTTGTTGTTCTCAATCATAGTCTCTAACGACTTTACCACATTGTCCGCAAGCTCCTTTATCTCTCCGCCGGACCAGCCGTCCTGCAAAATTGCACCCGCACCCAAAGCGGACGTGCCGCCTGCGGTGCCTGAATTATCCGAACGGGCTGCACTGTCAGCGGTGGGATTTTCGCCTGACACATTATTTTTATTATAACCGTTGTCTGCATTTGGTTCATCAGCTCCAGCCTGCGCTTTTAAGGTCTCACCTGCAGCCGCATCACCCTGCGCGGCATCCGTCCCCGCAAGAAGTATTCTCACCACATCGCCGAGATTCTTAGGTACCTTGACCGAATCGGTCATCTCCTTGACTATATTATCTATATCGGCCTGCATGGCACCGTTATACTCTTTATAATTCTGATATGCCTTAAGGTCTGAATCCGTAACCTCAACACCCATCCTCTTCAAAGCCACGATGTCGCGGATTTCCGTCCCGGGATGCAGGCTGAGCTCCTTTGCCATGTCGAGCAGCGCATCCTTCCCTATAGGCATTCCGTTGTGCATAAGCTCAAGCACCATTTCACGGTTCTTTATCGTCGGAGCAAGTCCTGCCGCATCAAGTGAACGATTAATCATCGCCGTCTCGAATGCCGTCTCCTTCATCACCGCTGCTTTTAAGACAATACTGTCCCCGCTGTTATCCTGAATTATGAAGCTTGCCCTGTCTCCTATATTGTACGTTGTATTGTTCAGCAGATTCGCTGTAAAAGACTGTCCGCCATCTAAGGTTATCGTGACTGCGCTGCTGTTGACATCCGTGATATTGGCAGAAAATGTCTCGCCATTGGTCAGCGAACGCAGTATCGTGAGTGCGGCATTAGCCGACTGGCTTCCGTTTACGGTCACAGTCGGCTGAGTGCCGTGTATATTAGGATGTACATTAATATTCACAGAAGAATTACCCTTCGCCATTCCGCTCATGTTAATATTCATGACGTACCTCCTCATGTTATAATAATCGTTATTTCTCCGTTCTTCGAACTTCTGAAATAATGACATACATTCGCAATCCATTGATGGTCTTATTATACAAAGTTTCCGATAAATGTATTTCTGTGTATCGGGCACGGTCCGTACTCTTTGAGTGCCGCAATGTGGATCTGCGAGCCGTAGCCCTTGTTAGAAGCAAAGCCGTACTCAGGATAGAGCCTATCGTACTCGTACATCATTCTGTCCCTCGTAACCTTGGCAATAATGCTCGCCGCCGCAATTGAGAGGCTCTTTGCATCACCCTTGATTATGGAAATCTGCTTCATATTAAGTCCCGGAATGATGACCGCATCGTTTAGCAGCAAATCAGGCTGTATACTCAGCTTAGACACCGCATCACGCATCGCCTCGTAATCCGCCTGAAGAATATTAATCTCATCAATCCTTGCAGGCGAGGCAATTCCGACACCGACACTTATCGCTTCCTTCATTATGACGTCATACAACTCCTCCCTTTTTTTCTCGGATAGCTGCTTTGAGTCATTGACATAGAGAATCCTCGCATCCTTTGGCAGAACAACCGCTGCCGCAACCACAGGACCGGCGAGAGGACCTCTCCCTGCCTCGTCGATTCCGCATATATTCGCGTATATGCTGTTTTCCTTCTCAAAAACAAGCATTTTCTCGACACGCATGCGCTCTGCCTCGAGCTTATCAAGCTGCTTAGTGTATTTCTCAACAAGCTTGATTATGCCTGCCTTCTCGGATGCCCCGTACTCCTTAATCAATTCCCTTACGGTATTTTCATCGGCATTCTCAAATAAATCCTTAACCGCACTTATTTTTTCTTCCATAGAATCAATATGACCTCATCCCGTTTATTGTATTTTCCTATATAATGAATTTCTCAACCACCTATACTGCTTATCTTACTGCTCAGGCTTCTCGAGCGAAATTCTTCCCAACTTGCCGCTTCTGAAATCGTCAAATAGAAGCTTAACCGCTTTCTCCTCGTCAGGCTCTCCGCCCTTTTTCAGGCAGGCTCTCGCAGCCGCTATGTCTGCGAGCACCTCGTGAGGCTCCTTTGTCTCATCAACCCCGTATCTGTCCGCAAGCCTTCCCGGATAATTTGCCGCCATGAATCCGATAAGCTCGTAGGAGAGTTCCGTCATGTTGATAATCTGGTCGTTGATTGAGCCGACAAGCGCAAGCCTTATGCCCACCTGCTCATCGGAGAACTTAGGCCAGAGTATTCCCGGCGTATCCAAAAGCTCGACATTCTTGTTAAGCCTTATCCACTGCTTTCCTTTGGTTACACCCGGCATATTGCCGGTCTTGGCACAGTTGCGCCCGGCGTATGCATTTATAAAGGTAGATTTGCCGACATTCGGAATTCCGACAACCATCGCTCTGATTGGACGGTTTAATATTCCTCTCTTTCTGTCCCTCTCAATCTTCTCCTTGCATGCCTCATTTATCACGCCCTGAATTGACTTCAAGCCGTTTCCGTTCTTCGCGTTAATCTTGACGGCATGGATTCCCTTTGCCTTAAAATGCTCAACCCATGCGTCATTTATCTTCTCATCCGCAAGGTCGTGCTTATTTAAAAGTATCAGCCTTGCCTTATTTTTTCCCAACTCATCAATATCCGGATTGCGGCTCGACAAAGGTAGTCTCGCATCGACAAGCTCAATCACAAGATCAATGAGCTTGATGTCCTCCTGCATCATTCGTTTCGCCTTGGTCATATGACCCGGGTACCACTGTATATTCATGTACGCTGCTCCTTTAAAATTCTATTTTACAAGTCCCATTCTCCCAAACGGCGCCGACACAGCCCATATCCGCCCTATAATGGAGGAATACTTTACATTTCCAACATTCGCAAATCGGCTGTCCTCGCTGTTGTTTCTGTTGTCTCCAAGGACAAAATATTCATCATACCCTAAAGTGACAGGCTCCGACGCAAGCCCCGCATTATATATTTTCTCGGGCTCCATCTCATTGCCATCCTCATCCTTAAGGTCAAAGCTGTATATCACATCGTCCTCTAGCAGCTCCCCGTTGATATACACCAGCCCATCAATAATCTGCACCGTCTCGCCCGGCAGACCGACAATTCTCTTCACATAATACTTTGACACGTTCGCAATATTCGGGACAAACACGACGACATCATAGCGCTCCGGCTCCTTGAAGCAATAGCTCACCTTATCTATAAGCAGACTGTCGGCGTTCTCTAAGGTCGGCTCCATCGAGTGTCCGACAACCGTTGTCTTGCCAAGCATGTATGTCGCCAAAACAAAGGACAGGCACACAACCATAATTATATCTACAATCCATTTAAGTATTATCTCATGTATATGATACTTCTTCTCTCTGCGATAAATCTCAAATTCTGCCATACTCTCTCCCATAATGTCAAATTTTCGGATGATTGAAGAAAAGGGAATGCCACACTGACATTCCCTCTATGGTCATATTACATATAAAGTTATATTACTTTACAAGCTCCTTAACCTTAGCTGCCTTACCTACTCTGTCTCTTAAG
>FR895442.1:48522-49318 GCA_000435595.1 Firmicutes bacterium CAG:882 | reverse complement strand
TCGTCAAAATTGCGTTTCGCAAACGCCTATGAGCCATATCATGAAGAAAGGAGAACGACTTGGAGAAGAAAAGATATTTGGGCTTTGAGATTAAGAAGATGGATAATATCATATTCCGTCAGCTTAAGAAGAAGCTTGTGGATGCCGGTTTTGACGAAGTGACCGTGATGCACGGACATATTCTGGGATACCTGTGCAGGCATAAGGATAAGGATTTATACCAAAAAGACATTGGCGAGGCATTCGGCATCGGTAAGTCATCCGTCACGAATATATTGCAGCTCATGGAAAAGAAGGGCTATCTGGTATGCCGCACGGACGACAACGACGGGCGCTGCAAGAAGATAGTTCTCACGCAGAAGGGTGAGGAGACTCATGCCGCGACCGTGAAAGTAATCGACATGCTGCATGAGGAGCTTGAACAGAATGTTACGGAAGAAGAAAAACGGATCTTTTTGAATGTAATAGAAAAGATGAAAAAAAATATCAATGATATGAATAAGGAGGATGAACAGTGCTAAAGACATTAGGTGCATACATAAAAGAGTACAAGAGAGCCTCCATTGCCACCCCTTTTTTTATGATTCTGGAGGTGCTTATGGAAATGCTCATTCCGTATCTGCTCTCATCACTTATCGACAACGGTGTTGAGAAGGGTGATATGAGGTATATACTCATGGTTGGCGGCTGCATGGTAGTGATTGCCATGGTCGGATTGTTTGCCGGAATCATGGGTGGTATTTACGGAGCGAAAGCTTCAACAGGCTTTGCAAAGAATCTCAGAAAGGGTATGTTT
>FR895442.1:48307-48510 GCA_000435595.1 Firmicutes bacterium CAG:882 | reverse complement strand
CAGAAAGGGTATGTTTGACAATATTCAGACCTATGCTTTTTCTAACATTGACAAGTTCAGCACGGCGGGACTTGTGACGAGACTTACCACTGATGTTACCAACGTACAGAATACATACCAGATGCTTTTAAGAATGTGTATGAGGGCTCCTGTGAGCTTAATTCTTGCGATGGTTATGTCATTTATCATCAGTCCGCGCATTG
>FR895442.1:24649-48225 GCA_000435595.1 Firmicutes bacterium CAG:882 | reverse complement strand
CATAGGACATGCGACCAAGTATTTCAATGCGGCATTTCCTAAGTACGATGAGCTGAACGCGAGTGTCCAGGAGAATGTATCGGCAATCCGTGTTGTCAAGGCTTATGTCCGTGAGGACTATGAGAAGAAGAAATTTAAGAATGCCAGCAACAATATCTACAAGATTTTTGTAAAAGCGGAAAAGACGGTTGCATACAACAACCCTGTTATGCAGATTACGGTATATACCTGTATCCTTCTTATAAGCTGGGTCGGTGCGAAGATGATAGTAGGCTCGGGCGGAGTGCTTCTCACAACGGGTAAGCTCATGAGCCTCCTGTCCTACTGTATGACAATTCTTATGAATCTTATGATGGTTTCCATGATATTCGTAATGATTTCGATGAGTGTGGCAAGTGCAAAGCGTATCGCCGAAGTGCTTGAGGAGAAGCCTGATATCACCAACCCTGAGAATCCCTGCTATGAGGTTAAGGACGGAGAGATTGTATTTGACCATGTAAACTTCGGTTACAACAAGGGTGCCGACAAGAGAGTGTTAAATGACATCAACCTCACGATAAAGTCCGGTGAGACAATCGGTATCATAGGAGGAACGGGAAGCTCTAAGTCAAGCCTTGTAAACCTTATCAGCCGTCTCTACGATGTCGATGAGGGAAGCGTCAAGGTCGGCGGAAAGGATGTAAGAGAGTACGATATCGAGACGCTTCGAGGCGAGGTGAGCGTTGTTCTCCAGAAGAATGTGCTTTTCTCTGGAACAATTCTTGACAATCTCCGCTGGGGTGATAAGAATGCCTCTGACGAGGAGTGCATGAGGGCTTGTAGGTTAGCGTGTGCCGATGAATTTATAGAGAAATTTCCTGATAAGTATAACACATATATTGAGCAGGGCGGTACGAATGTATCAGGCGGACAGAAGCAGCGTCTGTGTATCGCAAGAGCACTTCTCAAAAAGCCTAAGATACTCATTCTCGATGACAGCACAAGTGCCGTAGATACAGCCACTGATGCCAAAATCCGTCATGCATTTGCGACGGAAATTGCACAGACAACAAAAATTATTATTGCACAGAGAATATCAAGTGTTCAGGGTGCTGACCGTATCATAGTTATGGATAACGGACGTATCAACGGAATCGGAACACATGATGAACTGCTTGTTTCCAATGAGATATACCGCGATGTATATGAGTCGCAGACCGGAGGCAGCGGTGATTTTGATGAAAACGGAGGTGAAGCATAATGCCGGGACCAATGGGAGGAAGACCGCCAAGAGGAGCGAAGCCTACAGTCGCTAATCCTGGAAAGGTATTTAAAAGAATAATAAGCTTTGTGGGTAAGAATTATCTGCCTCACTGCATAGTGGTTCTTGTGTGCATAGCACTCACTGTATTTTCTACGATACAGGGAACCATGTTCACCAAGACACTTATCGACCAGTACATCATGCCGCTCATGCAGCAGGATATACCGGACTACACGGATTTACTTCACGCCATCATAAGAGTTGCGTGCTTCTACGGCATCGGTGTCATTGCAGCCTATGTCAACACAAGAACCATGGTTTATGTTACACAGGGAACCATGAGAAATTTAAGGAATGAACTTTTCACACACATGGAGTCCCTTCCTATAAAGTACTTTGACACACATGCACATGGCGATATAATGTCAATCTACACGAACGACGTTGACACACTCAGACAGATGATAAGCCAGAGTATTCCGCAGCTTATCAACAGCTCAGTCACAATCGTGGGTGTGCTTGCAAGTATGCTAATACTCAACATACCGCTCACCATACTTACGCTTGTGCTTGTAGGACTCATGCTTGTAGTAACCAAGAAGGCTACCGGAATGAGCGGAAAATACTTCGTAAAGCAGCAGAAGAACTTAGGTGAAGTCAACGGCTTCATCGAGGAGATGATGGGTGGTCAGAAGGTTGTAAAGGTGTTCTGCCATGAGGAGGAGAACATGGAGCGCTTCGACAAGATTAACGAAGAACTCTGCGACAGCTCCTACAATGCCAACAAGTTTGCCAACATCTTAGGACCTATCAACGCACAGATCGGTAACATCAGCTACGTTATCATAGCAATAGCCGGAGGTGCGCTTGCACTCGGCGGTGTCGGCGGATTCACACTCGGAGGACTTGCAAGCTTCCTCACCTTCAACAAGAGCCTTAACATGCCTATCAACCAGGTGAGCATGCAGTTTAACAGTATCATCATGGGTCTTGCTGGAGGAGAGAGAATCTTCAAGCTTCTCGATGAGACTCCTGAGGTTGACGATGGCTACGTTACACTTGTTAATGCAGTGAAGGAAGGCGACACAATCAAGGAGAGCGGGAAGCGTACAGGAATGTGGGCTTGGAAGCATTACCATAAGGACACAGGCGTTACCGACTACAGAGAATTAAAGGGTGACGTTGTATTCGATGATGTGGATTTCGGCTACAATCCTGATAAGATTGTCCTTCACAACATCAAGATGTTCGCCGAGCCGGGACAGAAGATTGCCTTCGTAGGTTCAACCGGAGCCGGAAAGACGACAATCACGAACCTTATCAACCGCTTTTACGATATCCAGGATGGTAAAATCCGCTATGACGGAATCAACATCAACAAGATTAAGAAGGACGACCTAAGAAAGTCCCTCGGAATAGTTTTACAGGACACACATCTCTTCACCGGAACGGTTATGGAGAATATCCGCTATGGTAAGCTCGATGCGACCGACGAGGAAGTGTATGCGGCAGCTAAGCTTGCAAATGCAGACAGTTTCATCACCAAGCTTTCCGACGGCTACAACACGATGCTCACAGGTGACGGTGCCAACTTAAGCCAGGGTCAGAGACAGCTCCTTGCAATCGCAAGAGCGGCAATCGCAGACCCGCCTGTTCTCATTCTCGATGAGGCAACCTCCTCAATCGATACCAGAACAGAGAAGATGGTTCAGGACGGCATGGATAAGCTCATGCACGGCAGAACGACCTTTGTTATCGCACACAGACTCTCAACCGTTAAGAACAGTGATTGCATCATGGTTCTTGAGCAGGGAAGAATAATCGAGAGAGGAACCCACGATGATCTTATAGAGCAGAAGGGAAGATACTACCAGCTTTATACGGGAAATAATATTGCAGGGTAATTCCGGCACTATAATAAGAACCTGACTACGGCTTCGTGGTCAGGTTCTTAAAAAATATTGCGGATGAATAAAAAATATTGTCCCTCCATTCAAAGCGACACACCCCATTGTATTTGGATACGATAGTCTTTACGGATAAGGTTCCGAGACCTATTCCGGTATGCTTTGAGGAGAAAAAATTATCGTCCGGTGATTTGCGTATTTTATTGGTAAAAGAATTGTCAACGGTTATGCAGAGCGAGTGCTCATCATTTGTCGCACGTATAACAATCTGTTTTTGCGGGTCTGTACATGCCTTGCAGGCATCCAGGGCATTTTCAAGAAGATTTCCCAGAAGAACGACAAGGTCACTGCTGTCGATTCCGCAATTCTCGGGAATATTTACATAAGCGGAGTAAGTGACATTATACTGCTCTGCCTCCTGTGCGTAGTAGTGCAGAACCACGTTGGCGGCACTGTTTTCACAGAAGGATATAGGTTTATTGTCAGGCATCTTTTTTTTGTATTGGTCCAGGTAAAGCTCAAGCCCGGAATAATTATGTGCATTCAGATAATCCTGTATTATCGCAATGTGATGATGCATATCATGTGCGGCACGACGGGCATCGTTGATTCGTGTCTGAAGCCTTTCATATTGCAGAGTCTGGAGCTGAAGCTGGTGATTCTGCTGCTGCAGATTCAGAATTTTATTTTGATCCAATATCAGCTTGGATACTATGTAATAGACTAAAATTGCTCCTGCATTGATGAATAGAAGTATGATGGCGTTTTTTGGAATCAACGCAATCTCAAGGCTTGTGAGCGTGGAATTGCCGTAAATCACATAGTACCAGATCAGATAAAAGGTAGTTGGAATGAGCCACAGATAGTTCCAGTCGTGTCCCGAGGTATGGGCTGACATGGCAGGAGCATAGATGTACTTTATGAAATGAAATACAGGGAAAGCGATGGCTGCCTCAACGAGCAGGATAAAAAGTGACATGGAATAGCGGTACTGTTGTAGTGCGAGGTCGGGAAAGAACAGTCCTTCGAGGCATTTAGAAGCAATAACGGTAAAATTGGCAATGTTAGAGAGCATCAGGAGCGTGAATAAAAGCTGCCCCGGATGTTTTTTTATTGCCGTAAAATAGAAAACGGCGTATGAAGCCGTGCTGATCAGCGACAGGATGCCGGCGGTGCTGCCCGGGAAGAAGGAAGCATATAATCCGACAAAAACCTGTATGCATGTGAGTGCGGCTATGAGCAGTGCGGTCTTATGACCCGAAAATCTGAGATTGTCTCGAAAAGGATAGAGTGCCAGCGCAAGAAACGGCAAAAAATTGAGCAGCGAGTACAGACATACCTCGAGAATGCGGTAAATCGGTTGAATCATTGCAGCAGCTCCTTTCTGATTTGTTCAAAGCGAAATGAAGAGTAGGCATTCAATACCTCAGAGGCCTTACGGCGGCTTATCGGAAGCCTCGTTCCGTCGGACATCAGGAAAGTGTCGTCTGCCTGAGTTGCTACTTCATAGAAGTTGACAACGATGCCCTTGCATGGGCTGTAAAAAAAGGAATATGAACAGAGCATGTCCTCAATTTCCGAGAAGCTGGTCCTGAGATTGACGTTCCGGTTCTGCTTACAGTGCAGGGTTATGCGGTGCGACGCGTAGTCTGCATACAGGATGCTTCGAAGAAGTATTTTTTCTCCGTTCGGAAGAAGAACCGTGCGTGACAGCTCAAGCTCCTTATAATTAATGCGGTTCAGCATATCGGATACGTGCTTCCTGTCAAAAGGCTTCTTTAAGTAATAGCAGGCATTAACCTCATAGCTTTCAGCGGCAAACTCGTTGCTTGCAGTCCCGAATGCGATGAGAACATGGGAATCCATCTTTCTGATTTCCCTTGCAATATCTATTCCGGTGAGCTCTCCCATATAAATATCGAGTACAATCAAATCATAGGAATTATCAGTAAAGTTTTTTAAAAATTCGTCTCCGTCCGTAAATTCGACTATATCACAGTCTGAAATCAAGTTCTCCGTAAGGCAGCGGTGCAGCGTCTGCAGGTCATCCCTGTTATCGTCAACCAGGGCAATTCGCATGATGTTCCCTTCTTTCGTAAGTATGTTAGGCAATTGCGAAACTATATATTTGAAATCGGACGTTGTACAAATTTAACAATTCACCACAGGCACGCTTTCGCTACATTACATCACGTAGCGGTGCATAATCGGCTAAAGTACAGCCGATAAACACCGACGGCTGTAAAGTACCTGCTTGCGAATTTGTTAAATTTGCACAACTGTTTATCGTCAAAATTGCGTTTCGCAATTGCCTAGTAAGTGTGTGATTGATTAGATGATAGCTTAATTTGACATAAAAAACAAGAAAAAATGATACCGCTTGTGCCGTAAAAACGCCGATTGTGACGGCAATATTGTGTATCAGTTCTCTTTCAGGTACAATAAAAATGTATGTTTGAACAAAATAGGTAATTGCGAAACTATATATTTGAAAGCATGCGTTGTACAAATTTAACAATTCACCACAGGCACGCTTTCGCTACATGAATCACGCAACGGTACATAACGCAGTAAAATACACTGCTAAGTACCGGCGGCTTCATAGTACCTGCTTGCGAATTTGTTAAATTTGCACAACTGTCTATCGTCAAAATTGCGTTTCGCAATTGCCTATTAAACAAAAATATGAAGGGAGAATGGAAGAAACTTATGAAAATACGTTTAAAAGGTAAGAGTTTTAAAAGAGCAAAGCGCATAGCCGGCATCATGTTGGCTGTGTTGCTGGCATTGGTGTTTGTTGTGCCGGGCACCACGGTCTTTGCGGAGGACGACGGAACCGAGAGCTTATCGGTAGACACGGGCGAGACACTCTTGATTAAAGGTAACTGCGTCTTTGCCAACGGTATTCCGATTGTGATTAAAGAGAACAACGGAATTACGAGCATCTACAGCCAGGATGGAACTCTGCTGTCCGGTGCTGAGGATGTAAGCAATAAGTGGATTTTTGGCGGATGGAATGGCGGAACACATTCGGCAAATACATCGGTTACGATGGAAAGCGGAGTTGTGACGAAGAATATTTATGGCGGAAGTTTATCGGGAACCATAGAGGGAGACACTTCTGTGGAGATAAAGGGCGGCACGGCAGGCTGGGTTTACGGAGGCGGAGAAGGCAGTACCGTCAACGGAACCGCAAAGGTGACGGTCTATGCGGGAGCTAGAATCTGGGGAGGAGAAGCATCCAATACAACCGCGGATGCCTCTAACAGAGGTACTGTTTTCGGCGGCGGTTTTGATGGTACGGTGGAAAAGACTGAGGTGACTCTGCTTGGCGGAGATTTTGGCTGGGCTTACGGCGGTGGACAGAATTGTACCGTCGATTCTACCGATATTAAGCTGTTGGGAAATCCTGACTTATGGTGCAGTGTCTACGGCGGAGGCAACGGAGGAAGCATCAGGACGGCAAATCTTACCGTTAGAAAGGTAAATAATCCGGGTTGGGCGGTCTATATGTATGGCGGAGGCTGGAATGATAGTGTGACACAGGCAAATATTACCATAGGAGGAGACGTCCGTCTTGCCGGAAATGTCCCGATTTATGCTACGGGAAGCGGTGAAACTAACTCATCCAATACAAGTAAGGTAGAGAATGTAAAGTTTGTGATTGATAACTTCGACCTTATAACAGAGGGGAATACAACAGTGTGCGGCCCTCTGGTGGGAACTAATGTGACTGGAACGGCAGAGGTACTTGTGACAGGAACAAAAAGCAATGGCACGAGCATGCAGCTTTGGTCAAAGGATATTGATAAAATAAGGGTGGAGCAGGGCTCGGTAATCTTATTCGGAGGCAATCTGGAAGATTCGGAAAATCCAATACAGCCGTTGGAGCTTGGCTGCCTTGAGCTTGCAAGCAGCGGCGAGGCTGTTTTCCCATACGGAAACAAGTCGGTTGTGATTGAGGAACTCGCGGGCAGCGGAACCCTTACATTTGAGGGACAGACAATGCAGCCTACGATGATCACGGGCGTAAAGAAGGTGTCATCGACTGCGGCAGCACCGCTTCAGATTAATGCAAGGGGCGTAGGCATTGTCATTGATGATACGGTATTCATAAGCGGAACGGGTGTCACATCGGCTGCATGTTTCCGCTCGGATTTACCAAACTACACGGCGGTGCTTATTGATGACGGAATACAGCTTAAGCCTTCATCAACCGTGAAGGAATACACAAGTATTTCCCGCGCGGAGTTTGACAAGAGCGGTTATACCTATGGAGATGTAATGATACTTTCGATTGATGCGATTGTGACTGGCGGAGCACCTCTTGCCGGTGAACCTGTGTATATTATTGCGGGAGATATGGGAACACAGCTTACTTCTGTAGTGTTAGACAGTGAGGGTAAGGCGACGGTTATACTGCCTGTTGACAGTTTTTTGATGAATGTTATGGATAATTCAAGCGATAAGACTCTGAAGGTGCTGTACAAGGGAAGTGATCAATATGTAAGTACGCTGGATGTCTTTAGCTTAACGGGAACAAAAGATACTGATATCGTGTTTAGCGATGCAGATATCAGCCTGACACAGGAGATTACGGCTCCTGCCCTCAATTCCAAGCCTATGACGGAGCTGTCAACGGACAATGAATTCTTCACGGCGGAGGTTGTCTGGACTCCTGCAACAACTGTTTTTGAAGCAGATACCGCATACTCGGCGGACATAATTCTGAAACCGAAGCAGGGCTATGACCTTGAACATATCGGAAGAATCACATATCAGGGAACGGTTGTGACTCCGCAGCAGCAATTGGATGGCTCCCTGCGTTTATCTAAGGTAAAGTCCTTTGACGCAATTCCTTCCGGAAGTGTGGAGGTAGATTATAAGACAAGCAGTGACGCCTTGGATATCGTGCCTGAGGGAGTTACAAGTTTATTTTCCGGTATAGAGGAGCTTAAGGGAGCATTATATACAGGGACTGCTGCTAAGCTTACTGATATTTTAAAAGAAAACATGGTGTACTATGATGTTCAGCTTTTTGTGAGCCTTGACGGTGAGCAGAGCTGGCAGGCAGCTGTTCCGGGTAACTTTCCAAGCGGGGGAATTGAAGTTACATTGCCTTATCCGGATGGAACGGACAGCAAGAATTATGATTTTGTTGTAGCACACATGCTTACAAGAACTATGAACGGTAAGACACCGGGGGAAATTGAGTTTCCTGATATTCAGGAAACCGAATACGGAATAACCTTCCGTGTATACAGCCTGTCGCCGATTTCGGTAGGCTGGAAGAGGGTGGCATCAGGAGAGAATCCGAGCGGAGGAACGGAGGAGACCACGCCGGGAGGAACGGAGGAGACCACACCGGGAGGAACGGAGGAGACTACACCGGGAGCGACGGAGGAAACCACACCGGGAGGAACAGAGGAGACTACACCGGGAGTAAGCACTGAACCTGAAACAGAAGCAGAGATAGTGGTTTCACCGAGCACCGGAAATAATAATGGTATTTTGGTTTACTCAATTATGCTTATTTCCATAATGGGAATGGTCGGAGTCGTGACAAGAAAGAAGTAATGTCGATATGGCTCTGAAAAAGTGAAGGATGAAATGATTGTGCAGAAGAGGCTGGTTTTTCAGCCTCTTTTGTGGTTGCGGATAAATTTGCCGTTGTACTGTACAATCCGTAAATTTTTTATTATAATAGGTGATGCGGTGCTGACCGGAATAATTATTTAATGCAGTAATTATCTCGGCATCCGCTAATGTATAGAATCGAGGTGTATTACATGAGTACGGTGGTCGAGAGACTTAGCGCATTGCGCGCACTTATGAAAGAAAAGAACATTCAGGCATATATTATATGTACTGACGATTTCCATGGCTCTGAGTACGTTGGAGATTATTTTAAGGCGAGAGCTTTTATGTCGGGTTTCACAGGTTCTGCGGGAACACTTGTGGTGCTTCCTGATGAGGCGGGACTGTGGACTGACGGAAGATATTTTCTTCAGGGAGCGGCACAGCTTGAGGGCAGCACAATCACACTTATGAAGATGGGTGAGGAGGGAGTTCCTGCAATAGCGGAGTTCCTTGCGGACAAGTTAGCTGACGGAAGCCGTATCGGCTTTGACGGCAGGACAGTCACAGATGCCTTCATGGGAAGAATAACAGACAGCATCAAGGGAAGAGATATGTCCTATGTGTGCGGAGAGGACCTTGTGGATAAGGTGTGGACGGACAGACCTGCTCTTTCTAAGGAACCTGTATGGGAGTTATCTGTTGAGTACACGGGAATGAGCCGTGAGGAGAAGCTTGCAAAGATTCGCCGGACAATGAAGGAGGAGGGGGCAGACCTTCTTGTGCTCACGGCACTTGATGATATTGCATGGCTCTTAAATCTTCGTGGCAATGATGTAGCATACAATCCTGTGTTTTTATCATATATGACAATGACAGCCGACAGTGCGGTTCTCTATCTTGATGAGAGCATACTTAATGCTGATATCAAGGGCAGGCTTGCTGCGGACGGAATTGAGTTGAGACCATACAATGACATTTACAGTGATTTAAAGAAGGTGGGAAAGGATGAGGTTGTACTGGTTGACAAGGCGAC
This sequence comes from Firmicutes bacterium CAG:882, assembly GCA_000435595.1. Taxonomy (GTDB): domain Bacteria; phylum Bacillota; class Clostridia; order Lachnospirales; family Lachnospiraceae; genus CAG-882. Next base: position 38,462 of record FR895442.1, on the reverse strand, counting down.
AGCGAACTTCCTTATTGTCCATTCAATTCCCGATACAGCGAATGTGAGGGCGGAGCAGAGCCCTGTTGTTCTTCCTAAGGCTGTTAAGACCGTGGCTGAGAGGGAGAACGAGAAGAAGGCTCATATTAAGGACGGAATGGCAGTTACGCATTTTATGTACTGGCTTAAGAAGAATGTAGGTAAGCTTGCTATAACAGAGATGAGCGCAGCCGTACAGCTTGATGAGTTCAGAAAGAAGCAGCCGGGCTACCTCGGAGAGAGCTTTGACCCGATTATGGGTTACGGTCCTCACGGGGCTATTGTGCATTACTCGGCAACCGAGGAGACGAACGCACAGCTTGAGCCTAGAAGCCTGCTGCTTGCAGATACGGGCGGACATTACTATGAGGGAACAACAGATATAACAAGAACAATCGCACTTGGAGAGCTTACCGACGAGGAAAAGAAGGTGTTCACACTCGTACTTAAGGGTCACTTAAATCTCGCAAATGCCCGGTTCTTATACGGCGTGAGAGGTGAGAATCTTGACTATATTGCGCGCGAACCGCTCTGGAGAAACGGAATGGACTACAACCACGGAACAGGTCACGGCGTTGGATATCTTCTCAATGTACATGAGCGTCCTAACGGCATCAGAACCAAGATTGCACCCGGCGGACCTTCCGCAGTGCTTGAGGAGGGCATGATTACCTCAGATGAGCCGGGAATGTACATTACAGGCAAGTTCGGTATAAGACATGAGAACCTTGTGCTCTGTGTTAAGATGGAAAAGACCGAGTACGGTCAGTTCATGGGCTTTGAGCCGCTGACGATGGTTCCGTTTGACCTCGATGCCGTCGATGTATCCTACATGACCGCTGAGGAGAAGGAGAGATTGAACGCATACCATGCGAAGGTATTTGCGGCAATCAGCCCTGACTTCGAGGGTGAGGAGCTTGAATGGCTTAAGAATGTTACGAGAGCTATATAAAAATATTTATCTGAGCAGGCTTTAAACATACCTAAGCATACTTAAAGCTCTGCAAAAGTGTGCTATGATAAAAGAAACTGCCGCACCGTGATTTCTCATGGGCGGCAGTTTCCTTTTTGCCGGATTTACATGACACTGCAATATATACGGCAGGCTGCGTGCCATGCCGTTGCATAAATAATTGTTGTATTATTTCGGCACAAAGTGTAAACTTGTTTACATATATCTGATAATGAAAGAAAATTTCAATATGCAACTTAATTTTACGATTAGCATGTATAAATAAACATGAGGGGAAAAGCTTTATGGCAAAAACATTTTCTGAAATGCTGTATGAAAAGATGAATATTCGTGGTGTCATGCAGGCAGATTTGTGCAGGGGGCTGTGTTCGACAACTGCGATGTCAAGATATCTGCAGGGGGAGAGGCGGATTGACAGAATGTTGCTTACGGCGTTTTTGCAGCGCCTTGGAATGTCGCCTGATAAATTTACAACCCTTGCCCTGTTTATGCTGGTCACATTTTTTATACTGATAACCGTTACCGGCAGGAAGATTGAACCCTTGGGGGAAGCATTGGCAGAAGCCATGGAGCAGTACACAAATAAGCTGAGGGAAATATTCAGTGCTTTTGATATAATTAAGTCATATAATCTGAGGGAAAAAACGGGGGAGAGCTTTACGGAAGCAAGCCTCAGGGCGCAGGAGAGCAGGAGGTCACTCGGCAGGCTTGAAGCTAAGGTTGGAATTGTGGCGCAGACAGTGGTTTCATGTATTCTGCTTATGTTTATGGTGTACGAGGTGTTTATGGTGAAGAAGTTTGAAAGTAAAACTTTCAGACTATTTATTGGAGGCAGTACTGCAAGCGTTGCTTGCAGTATGCAGGGGTATAAAAATGTGTATACTGTCGGCAGAGTTGTTTTCCTTCTGCTTGCGATAAGTATTCTGCTTGTTCCGGGAATAGGTGTGTTTGAGCAGTTTGCGGCGGTGAAAGCGGGAAAGGCTACACTTAATTGCTTGGACGAGGCGATAAAGGTTGTTGGTGAGGATGGTGCATCTGTGGATTTTGGCGGAAAATTCGATAAAATATCTGCTGAGGGTGTGTCAGCAAGATATGGTGAGCGTACAGTTTTTGATAATGTGGATTTTGAGATTAAAGCCGGGAAAAAATATCTCATCACAGGTGCGTCAGGCTGTGGCAAATCAACACTTTTGAAGCTGCTAAGAAAATATATGAAGCCACAAGATGGAAAATTGTCGGTAGACAACTGTGCACTGTCGGATATCACGGTGGAGAGCTGGTTTTCACACACGGCATATCTGTCACAGCAGGTGTTTCTGTTTGCCGATACGCTGTACAATAATATATGTATGTTCAGGGATTGCGATAGGGAAAAGCTTGATGAGGTTATAGGACTTGCCGGACTTGCTGAGCTTGTAAAAAGCGTTCCGGGTGGGCTGGCATACAGAATTGAGGACAACGGAAGAAATCTGTCGGGAGGCGAGAGGGCGAGAGTGGCACTTGCAAGAGCACTTATGTCCAATGCCGGGATTATTCTGCTTGACGAGCCGTTTGCACACCTTGACAGCGGGAACACACATGAGATAGAAAAAGGACTGCTTGCTATAGAAGGAAAAACCTTAGTCAATGTAAGTCATGTAATTGATAACGAAAATGCTGCCCAATATGATGAGGTATGGTACATTGAAAATAAAAATATAACCAAATTTTCACCCTATATTCTCTTAAATGAAATAAAAATTGTGCAATGTAACGAATATTTATGTTGTTTCTTATTTGTTTTTGTGAACTTATTGACACAAAACCACATAAATGGTATAATTCAAAAGTCGAAAAACGTGAATATGAACAAAATCCGGCTGCAATATATGAAAAAATGGGTAATTATGCCTGGGTGAAAGCGGCGGCGAGAGATTTTGTCCTGTTTCAGCACCAAGAACAGGAGGTTAAGAAATGCGGAAGAAACAATTACTGGCAGTTGCGCTTTCGGTGTGCCTTGCGGTGACGCCGCCAATGAGCGTAAATGCACAGACAGGGTTGACTGTGGAGAAGGACAGTGCAGCCGAAGAGACAGTTTCCGAAAGTGAAAGCGGTAGTGAAACGGTCGAAGAGACAGTTTCAGAGGGTGAAAGCAGTACAACAGCAGAAACCGTTTCTGAGAGCGGAAGCGAGAGCACAACAGAGGCAGAGACAGCTTCCGAGAGCGAAAGCGAGAGCACTACAGAAACGGAGACAGTTTCAGAGAGCGAGAGCACAACAGAAGCAGAGACAGCTTCCGAGAGCGAGAACACAACAGAAACAGAGAGCACTTCCGAGAGTAATATCAACTCAATAGCTAAGGCATATGCCGACAGTGACAGCGATAGTGCGGTAAGTGCTGAAAACAGCATCACAGAGGATTTTGAGGCTGTGACAGACTTCTGGGGAATGACAGGTACGCTTGTGGATGAGAGCAAGCTTAGCATTGCCGAGGATGGAAGCAACCATTATCTGGCAGCAAACGGTCAGAAGTATGCAACCAGAACAGCGACAAAGACGTTTGAAAATGTACCTGATATGGAGACGGCAGAGGTATCCTTCAAGTGGTACACCACATCTCTTACATCGGACAGCAGGACAGGACGTCCGGGAATCACCTTAAAGAGCGGAGACGTTGATGTAGTATCCGTGTATGTAGGTGAGATGAGAGACGCAGGAGCGGACACCGCCGTGTACTATTCCGTACAGGGAGGAGAGATTACCGATACCGGCAAGAAAGTAAAAGCAGGAGCCGTGCAGGACGTAAAGATTTCCGTTGATTTCGCAAGCCAGAAGGCAGTCATCACCATCAACGGTGAAGAGTATGCCACGGTTGACGTTAATGCTGCAGCGGGCAAGGTGGACGCTCTGATGCTCAACATGGCAGGAGGAAAGGGTTCAGGCAAGACCTACACCGTCAATATGGGTATTGATGATTTTGCCATGAGCTGGACTGAGGCACAGCCTTCCGAGGGCACGATTTCCGAGGATTTTGAGTCTGTGACAGATTTCTGGGGAATGACAGGTGCGCTTGTAAGCGAGAGCAAGCTTAGCATTGCCGAGGATGGAAGCAACCATTATCTGGCAGCAAACGGTCAGAAGTATGCAACCAGAACAGCGACAAAGACCTTTGATAATATGCCGGATATGGGAACAGCGGAGGTATCCTTTAAGTGGTACACCACATCTCTTACATCGGACAGCAGGACAGGACGTCCGGGAATCACCTTAAAGAGCGGAGACGTTGATGTAGTATCCGTTTATGTAGGTGAGATGAGAAATTCGGGAGTGGATACCGCCGTGTACTATTCCGTACAGGGAGGAGATATTACCGATACAGGCAAGAAAGTAAAATCAGGAGCTGTGCAGGACGTAAAGATTTCCGTTGATTTTGCAACTCAGAAAGCAATCATTAACATCAATGGTGAAGAGTACGCCACGGTTGATGTGAACATGGCAGCGACCAAGGTGGATGCGCTGATGTTTAACATGGCAGGCGGAAATGGCTCAGGCAAGACCTACACCGTCAATATGGGTATTGATGATTTTTCATTGCACTATACCGCAGCGGGAGCGATTGAGAAGCCTAAGTTTATTGCATCACTGGCAGAGCTTGAAAATGTTACTGTGACAAAGGACGAGTATGAAGGCAGCTATGCTCATCCACAGACCGTCAAAGCAGTATTGTCAGATAATACGGAAGTGGAGCTTGAGATTGATCAGGATACCTGGAGCTGCAGTCCGGCTATCGATGTGAATGAGATGGGTACCATCACCTGGACAGCGTCTGTCAAGCTTCCTGACAAGGTTACCAATCCTTTGAATTTACAGGTAAGCTATGTGATGGACTATAAGTCCGATTTCCTGGACACGGATATCAATTCACTGGGAACACTCAATACATATAATGTGACCAAGCGGGCCTGGGAGGACGGCACTTATACCCACCCTGAGCAGGTATCTGCAAAGCTTGTGAATGACAAGATAATCACGGTTTCCATAGACAGGAATTCCTGGAAATGTGAGCCTGAGTTTGACGTGAACACAAAGGGCAGCTATGTTTGGACGGCTGATATTGTGGCTCCTGAGGGCTATCGCAATCACAGAGGACTTACGGTTTCCTATACAATGAATTATTACGGCAACTGGGAGTCCGGGCATGATTATGAGGACGACTTCACCTTCGGCATTTCAGGCTGGAATGTATGGGGCAAGGACGTAGATAAGACCTCAGGTACAGGTGGATTTACGTTCAGTCTCAAAGAAGAGGACGGAAATGCATATCTGTATGGTACAGTAAGCAAGAGTGGTGCAGGAAGAGGTTCAAGACTTGATTTACCCGGAGGCATTGTAAAGGGTGCGACCATGGAGTTTGACTGGAACCCTGCTGTAGTGGCAAGCGGACATGCAGATCTCCTGTTTATGGCACCTGTGGCAAAGCAGAACTATTTTACCATCTATGCTGACAGCACGGGAGCAATCAAGTACTATACTACAGAAGATGCAAACAACGATGATGCTGTGAATAACGGCTTTGAGGGCATTATCGCGGAGGCAGATGCCGTGGCAACGGGTGTAGGTGAGCTTAATCAGTGGTTTACCGTGAAGATGGATTTTGATTACATCGCGCACACGGCAGCCATCACGGTAACTTCCAAGGCTGACCCGTCAAAGACCTACTCGGCAGATAATATTGCCATTGATGAGAGAGCTAACGGACTTTCGCTGATGGTTGTGCGTAAGCCGGCTGCATGTTCACAGGCAGATGTGGCCTTTGACAATATTGTTGTTGATTACAGTAAATTCGATGAAAACGACATTGTAGATGTAGACCAGCCTTCATATGTGAATGTTGCTGCGGTAAAGTACGATGAGTATACTTTCCCTTCCGAGGTAACGGTAACACTTGGAGATGGCTCAACAGACACAGTAGAGGTTGGCGAGTGGGCAGCAGAGCCTGCATTTGACAAGGATACAGAGGCAGTATATACCTGGACGGCACCTCTTATACCGGGCAGGTACACCAATTACTTTGATTTAAAAGCTTCATTCTCAATGAACTATACGATGCTGCCTTATGTGACGAGTGTGAACAATCCGGCAACTCTTGAGCTTGAATATGGCGAGGCATGGGACGTAAGCGAACTTCCGGAGACAGCTACCATTATTCTGAGCGACGGAACTGTACGCACCGATGCACCTGTAGGTGAGTGGACAGCTATCCGCGCATTTAATTCGGAGGCAGAGGGTATCTACATTTATGGTGCCAAGCTGGCAGAGAACGAGGGCGAATACGCTATAGATTATGATGTCATTACCGTAAACGAGTATCACGGTGATTCGGCGAAGGACGAGTTAAAGGATTCCTTTATCTATGATGTATATTATAGAGTAAGCTACTATAAGAGCAATAACAATTACAACGGTTATGAGAGAGCTATGGAATATCTGGACCGCGGTGTGACGGCAGTTCCTGCGGACAATGGTATCCTGGTATCTTGGAGATGTTTGGTTGATGAGTATGGCACAGATGTACAGTTCAACGTGCTCAGAAACGGTAAGCAGATTAATTCAGAGCCTATCACAAGCAAGACCAATTATCTGGATACAGAGGGAGAACCGGGCAATTTATATGCCGTGGAGACCATAAAGAACGGAAAAAAGACCACCTCAGAGTATGTGAAAGCATTGTCTGAGAGCTATCTGTCAATTCCTCTTCAGAAGCCGGATCCTCAGCCGGATAAGGATGGAAACCTTGCAACCTATTCCATCAATGATGCAGGTGTTGCAGATGTGGACGGCGACGGACAGTATGAGATCGTGGTAAAGTGGTATCCTTCAGATGCTTTTGATTCAGGAAAGCAGGACGGACCTTCCGCACCTACTATTTTTGACTGCTATGAGATGGACGGTACGCCTCTGTGGAGAATCAATATGGGACTGGAGCTTCCATCAGGCGCCCATTGGAACCAGTTCATGCTCTACGATATGGACGAGGACGGAAAGGCAGAGTTCTTTATTAAGACCTCTGACGGTACAATCAGTTACAGACCGAATGCAGATGGCTTGTTTGACATGAATGATGAGAGCACAATTATTTCCTACATTGGTGATAAGAGTGTTATTCCGGGAAAGAATGTCAACAGCACAGGACATGTGAATGCAAACAGTAATGAATATGTTACAGTATTCAATGGTGCGACAGGAGAAGAGATTGACACCATAGATTATATCAATACCGTAAAAGGAGTAGGTTTTGATGCCTATGGCGATAACTGGGGCAACCGTGCATCACGTTTCAATATCGCTATTGCATACCTGCCAAAGGATAAGGACAATGCTGACTGTACAGAGACAATTCCGGCAGTGTTACTTAACCGTGGATATTATAATAAGACAACCGTTGCAGCATATACGTTAAGAGATGGAAAGCTGCAGCTTGAGTGGAATTTTAATACAGAAAACGGTACGGAATATGCAGGCAAGGGTAACCATAATGTGGCAACCGGCGATATGGATAACGATGGATTTGACGAGCTGGTAATCGGTGCAATGGCAATCGACCATGACGGTACTGTATTGTGGGTAAAGAATGGTAAGGATGGTCAGGATTACCAGGGACATGCAGATTCCATCCATCTTACAGCCATGAATCCTGAAAAGCCTACACAGTTGTATGTATTTACACCTTCTGAGGAGAAGGAATCTACATTGAATGCAACTTTGTCCAATGCGGCAAACGGAAGCCGTATCAACGGCACATGGAATGCACTTGCAGATATCGGACGAGGTGTTGCTGCCAATATTACGCCTGCTGAAGGTTTTGAATATTGGGCAAACAATCCTAACAGTGAAGGAAATATTACAGGCGCAATCTTCAATATTAAGGGAAGTGTAATTGCGGCTACAAAGCCGGATAATATCTCTACCAACTGGGTTATCTATTGGGATGGCGATTTGTTAAGCGAGCTTGCAGACGGATATAGTGCGAGCAGCGCAGGTACTGCACAGTCAATTTACAAGTATGACTGGGAGAACAATGCTTTAGACAGAATCGAGACATTTGAGGGAACACATACTAATAACTCAACCAAGAATAACCCAAGCTTAACCGCAGATTTATTCGGTGACTGGCGTGAAGAGGTTATGGTAGGTAACTCTGACAACACTGAGCTGCATATCTACATGACAAGCTATGAGACAGATTATATGATTTACTCATTGATGCAGGATCCTGTATATCGTAATGCTGTGGCTAACCAGAACACTGCATACAACCAGCCGCCTCACTTAGGCTTCTACCTGGGCGAGGACAATAAGGATCAGGTGCTTGCTATGGAGCTTCCTACAGCAAATATCCGTTATACAACAGACGGCACTCAGACAGCAGAGGGTGACTACGTTGCAAAGGCGGAGGTTGTAGCTGATGAGGCTGCTGTAAATGATGCACTTAATGAGGCTCTTGAGAATGAGGAGTTAAAGACTATCCTTAACTGCAAGGATGCATCAGACCTGAAGAATTACATGCTTGATAAGCTTCTCAAGGCATCGGAGGACAAGAAGCTTGGCACTGTTTCATCGGACAACACATTTGTGATGGATGTAAAGATAAAGCTGTATATCAATGGCAGTACGGACTATGTATATGCTACCAGGGAGAATTTCCCTTCGGATGGTGTCGATGTTTTCATTCCTTATCCGGAAGGAACCGCAAAGGACGGTTTTGAGTTTGTGATTAATCATCTGGTAACTACGGGCTGCAACGGAAGAAACGTAGGTGATATGGAGGTATTCTCAAGTTACAACGCTTCCGATGCATGGAAGATAACAAAGGGAGACGACGGTCTTACAATCCATATTATGAGTGCATCTCCTTTTAGTATTGCATGGCAGAAGTCGGAGAATATTCCGAAGGACCCTGAGCCGGGCGAGCCTGGAACAACAGAACCTGGAACAACGGAGCCGGGAACAACAGAGCCGGGAACAACGGAGCCTGGAACGACAGAGCCGGGAACAACAGAGCCGGGAACCACAGAACCGGGAACAACGGAGCCTGAAACAACAGCTCCAAGCAACGAGGAGCCTGAAAGCAGCGCTGCAGCGATAAGTCCTAACACAGGATTTAATGGCCCGGCAGGCGGAAACGGCGGCGTCAACAATGGAAGCATCAACAACGCTTCAACTGAAGCAGCAAAGACAGCTTCGTGGGCAATCTACCCAATATTGGCAATATTCGTATTGATGATGGCGGGAGGAACATTCTTCTATACGAGGTATGAAAAGAAGAGAAAAAACAATAAGTAATAATTGATAGTGAATTAGAATTTGTTTTACATCGGCAGTTGACCACGGATGGTTGCTGCCGATGTTTTACTTTTCGGCATACTCGTTATACAGCGCCTTTAGTTCGCCGCGGCACTCAAGGAATATCTTTCCGAGAAATGGGTCAAAGTGGGTTCCAAGCGAGCTCTCTATTATGCCAAAAGCTGTGTCGTAGGAGTAGGCTTCCTTGTAGCAACGTTTGCTCACAAGCGCATCGAAAACATCAGCGAGAGCCATTATGCGGGCCTCAAGGGGAATGTTATCTCCTGCTAAGCCGTCCGGATAGCCGCTTCCGTCCCATTTTTCGTGGTGGTAATGAGCCACATTTTTAGCCAGCTCAACGAACTTGTCGTTTTCAACACCACGCAGGATGCTTTCAACAATGGAAGCTCCTTCGGCTGCGTGGCGCTTCATCTGATTGTATTCATCGTTGTTGTAACGCCCCTGCTTCTGCAGGATGCTGTCAGCGATGGCAATCTTTCCGAGGTCGTGCATGGGAGCAGCCTTTGAGAGCATCTGGAGAAATTCCGCATTGATATGAAGCTGTTCACAGTATGGGAGCAGATGCTTTGAATAAATGTCAATAACTGAGCTTGTTCTTTTGATATGTCCGCCCGTGCTGTTATCCCTGCTTTCAACCATCGTCGCCATGCCGAGAACCATCATATCCTTGATGTGTGATATGTCGGCAGTCTTTATGGCAACCTCCCTTTTCAAATCCCAGTTGTAATTCTTTATTGCATTCAGATAGTTGTTTTCGCTGGTCCGGTCTACGAGTTCTATTATGTAACCGACCTTCCGCTTCCGGTTGTATATTATATTTCTTACGTTGACATCAAAATATCTGTCGTCAAAGCGGATGTTCTTCGATTTAGCCGTTCCGTCACCTGCCCAGTCTATAAGATTGGTGTAGAGAAATGAATCCGATTTCGGGACTGCCTTGTCAACATGCCATGTCCGAACGATTTCAGGGAAAAGCTCCTTCGCATAATCGTTGGCACTGATGTAGCGGAAACGGTTGTCAAACTCGATGTAGCCGTATTCCTTCAGACGGTCGACAGATGCGGCGATATTCGCTGACATGTCGAACATGTTGATGCGCTCGGCGATATTAACCATCAGGATGGAGACGATGAGATAGCCTACAGAGAGATAGCTTATGTTGGTGTGCACGATGCGCTGTAAAATATAGGTTCCTGCGACAGCTATTCCAAGAAGGCTCATAACGGAGACAATTTTAGTTGATATTGTGCTGCCCTTTTTGATGGAGTAGACAAAGTAGAAGAGCAGTACCGCACTGTAGACAGCCATAAGAACCGTGTTTAAAAAATGTGTAGGTCCATATACTTTTGCAAGATAATTGTAATCGCCGGACTGCACAAGAGTCACCGATTTGTAGTATACAGGGAGAATGCCTATAGTCATCGCGAGGCAGAAAACCGTTGATGCAAAAATAAAGAGAAGTGATGTAAGGAAACGCGGAACCCTTACGTTACACATCCTTGTGAGAATATGAACGAGGAGAAGCGGGCAATAGCAGTTACCGATATATATGAGCTTCTGCGCAAAAAGCGCCATTTCAAGGCTTGATGATACAGCAAGCATGAAACGCCCGCCACCGTTCAGAGTCAGGACAATTCCGAAGCAGACAAGAAGGTTATCGGTCTTGGGGTTCCTTGCGAGGTAATATATTGTCATTGAAAGTGATATGATAAATGTTGTGAGATAGAGTATTGTGACCATGGCAGCCTCCTGTACTTTTGCCGCAATGCTGACAATTCGGATTGTGAAACAAATATATGTAATTGTATCATATCAGAGCTTTAAATGCAAGGCTGTGATTTGATAAAACCAAGTAAAACAGTAGGGCTACGGACAGGATAAGAAATGAAAAGATAATTGTTGTAAAATATCAACACAAGATATAATATTATTTTTATATAATAAACATGAGGGAAAAGATGTATGGCAAAAACACTTTATGAGATGTTGTATGAACGTATGGAAAACCGCTGTGTGCGGCAGGCGGACTTGTGCAGAGGTCTGTGCTCAACCTCAGCAATGTCAAGGTATCTTCGTGGAGAGAGACGTATAGACAGAATGCTGCTCACGGCATTTATGCAGCGCCTTGGCATGTCGCCCGACAAGTTTACCACTCTTTTGACAGAGCCGGAATACTATTATTTTGAATGGAAACAGGAGATTGTACTTGCCCAGATTCGGGGTGATTATAAAAAAGTGGAATGCCTGCTGAAAGATGATGCTGCTGTGGACAGGGAATGCAATGAAATACTGCAGGAACAGTTCTACCTTATGTTAAATGGTATTGTAGTCAAACAGCTTTATGGTGACAACGAAAAAAGTGAGAAATTTTTTTATGAGGCAATAAAGCTTACAATACCGGATTTTCCTGAAAAATTTAATATGAATACATTGTTCTGCCTGCAGGAGATAAATGCCATAATTCTGTGGCTTGAAGTTCAGCCGGATAAGAGGAAAAAGCTTGAGCTGTATGAATACCTGATTTCCTATGTGACAAGACAGTATCAAGACGAGCTTGAGCTTGTAAAAATTTATCCAAGACTTGCAGCAGGCTATCTGGGAGTGCTTTATCAGGAAAAAAGGTATTATGAGTGTATTGTGGTGTCGGAGAGAGCGTTTGAGCTTATGTTCTCAACCGGGTATGTGATGTGTCTTGGAAAGATCCTTGACATAAATATAAAGGCTTATAAATCCTGTGGAAATGAGGAAAAAATAATAGACAGGCAGCTGCAGCTTGAAGCGTGGAATGAGTTCGTTGAAGAAGAAAAGAGTGCCGGAATAGGTGATAATGATGATATTTGTATTATGGATGTATGGCAGGAAACGGAACTGATAAATGAGCTGATAAGGCGTGAAAGGCAGAAAAAAGGGTACTCACAGGAGTATGTGAGTGAGGGGATATGTTCACCCCAGACCTTTTCCAGAATAGAAAGTGGAAGCAGGCTTCCCAATCCTAACAAATATAAGCTCATCATGGCGAAGCTATCGCTTAGTAAGGAATACTATTTCAGCAGCATAGAAACATCAGATTATTCCGTGCTTGAAAAAAAGCATAATCTGGAAAGACTGATAATGTGTGAGAACTGGGAAGATGCAGAAAGAGAACTTTATTCGCTTGAGAAAGCGCTCAGTCTTGATATTCCGGTCAACAGCCAGTATGTACGGATTATGAAATATATTATTGACAATGATCTTGATAAAATTGAACCGAAAGACAAAATAGAAATATTAAGGCAGATACTGTCAATGACCGTGACGGACATTCCGGAGAGTGATTGTGTTGAAGCTTGGGGCGATGATATCTGGCTCAAGGATTTCAGCAGCATCGAGATATTGATTATCGTACAGATAGGAAATGCCCTTATAAATAACAAGGATTACAAGCTTGCAGCACATATCTTTGAAAATGTGCTTGAAGGCTGTAAAAGGAGCAGGATAAAACCGGAGTTCCACTATAGGACATTAACACTTATTATTTCGAGACTGTCAGGACTGTATGGAAGGCTTGGAGATTGCGAAAGAGAAAGAAGTTATTCGTTGGAATCTATAAGAATATCTTCTGTAAGCTGCAACAGAGATGACCTTCCTGCATACATCAATAATCTGGCGGATGCCTATGAAAAAATGGGTGATATGGAAAAGGCTGCGAAGTATTACAGAATAGCTTATCTGTGTGCAGAGCTGTTCGGAAAAAAATATGTACATAAAATAAAAGCGTCCTATGACAAAATTAAGGAAGTGATTTTTTCAATTCATCTAAAATAACATCCCTACACACAGTAATAATATATCCGGAAAAATAAAATCCCCGGAAACGTCATTAAATTTTCCCGACATAAAGAGTAATATAAATGCTGTAAAACTCTATTTATCAGCAAAAATACGTTTTCAAGGAGCGATGCCGGAATGAACATCATAACAAAAGTCATATATGAATATAAAAGACATTTTGCTATATATATTTTGGGCTGTCTTGTCGGAACCACAGGTGTGTCACTGCTTATGAACAGCATGTACGGATTGATTTTTGGAATGATGGACAGTGTAAATGAACTGACGGCGCACAGTTTTGCAGTCATAATAGCAATTATTGCAGTGATTGCGGTACTTATGCTGCTGACAGCAGATTGTCAGCTCAATTTCATAATGTTGTGTATGCTTAAGGTTATAGTGCTTGCCGGGCTTGCTGAGTTTGTAAAAAACATTCCGGGTGGGTTGGAATATAGAATTGAGGATAACGGAAGGAATCTATCCGGAGGCGAAAGAGCGAGGGTAGCATTTGCCAGAGCACTTATATCTGATGCGGAGCTTATTCTGCTTGATGAGCCGTTTGCACATCTTGATAGCGGAAACGTTCATGAGATAGAAAAAGGATTTGACGATAAACAGTTGTGCAAATTTAACAAATTCGCAAACAGGTACTTTACAGCCGTAATAGTT
>FR895442.1:0-24506 GCA_000435595.1 Firmicutes bacterium CAG:882 | reverse complement strand
CGCAATTGCCTAATATCCTACTTAAACCAAAGGAGAAAAGATGAACAGGAATAAGTTTATTTTAAAGTATGTAAAGCTGATATGGAAAAAATGTATTCCGTGTCTTATTCTGGCAGTGTTTATTGTGGGCCTGCAGATTGTCATGCCGCTCGCGGTGAGACGGTTTCTGTATGGCATTGAGGAGAATTCGACGATTAAGCTGTTAGTTGTATCGCTGGTGCTGTATGCATTGCTGCTGGGAATATATAATTTTGTTGATGTGCTCTGGATGAAGTCACTCGACAGAATGGGCGGAGCAATACTCTCGAAGATGAGGGAGGAGCTTATGCGCTCCATATATTATGCACCTTACAAAAAGGTGCTGGCTGCCAGTACGGAGAAAATCAAGAATATCATATATATGGATACAATCAATATATTTGGGTGTATCAGTGTACATACAGTGAATATAATCATCAATTTTATCATTATATGTATATTTGATGTGATAGCTTTCAACATCAATGTGCTGTTCGGTGCCGGACTTCTTATTGTGGCGGCGGCAGGTTTTGCGCTTGCAATGCTGACACGTCGACGTATTGCTGCGGCATCAAGGTCTGTGAATGTCAAGATGAAGGCTGATAATAAGAACGTGAGTGAGTATGTGGATTCACTTGAGATGGCGAGAAGCAATAAGCTTATAGATTATTTTGTCGGAAAAGAAAATGATGCCATAGACGATTTTATAGGCACCTCTATAAAGGCTGACAATACACTTGTATCCTTGAAAAATCTTGTGTCCCAGTTCCATCAGTGGGCATCGATGCTCCTCATAGCGTTAACGACCATGTATGTTCAGGGCGACGCCGGTGATATAGTGTTCGCAATGCTTGTGCTTGATATTGTGCTTGATGCGAGCAGAACCCTTGAAAATTCCATTTACCAGATAATAAGGAATGAGCCATCGTTTGAGCATGTGGAAGATATACTTAAGCTTATGCCGGAGAAGAAGAGCGGAGTTGTCAATGATGTTGAGAAAGTAAGCTTTAATGATGTGACATTTTCCTATGATGATAAAAAGAATGTCATAGAGGGGCTTAATGCAGAGTTTGGGAAAGGTGAGATAATTCATGTGAAGGGCGGGAACGGTGCAGGAAAATCAACCTTCATCAAGCTGCTCAACGGACTTTTAGAGCCGGACTCAGGATGTATCACATTCGACAATTCAGATTGGAAGGATATAAGCCCTGAGTCTAAATGCCGGACTGTGCTTTATGTAGGACAGGATGAGACTCTGTTAAATGAAAACACCGTGGAATATCTGGACATTATAACATCGTCAATGTACGGCAAGGACAGAATACAGGAGGTGATGTCAGGGCTTGGAATGTCCGGGGCGGACATGGAGCGGACTATAGAGGAGCTGGGTATGTCGCTTTCCGGTGGTCAGAGGAGAAAGCTTCTTCTAGCCAAGCTCATGCTCATGTATGACAAGGCACCAATCATTATTATAGATGAGATTGAGAATGATTTGGACAAAAATACGAGGCAGTTATGGAGACAGTTTACACAAAAGCTGTATGTTGAGAGGGAAAAGCATATAATATTCTATATATCACATGATTATGACGGAGAAGGTTTCTGCACCGGAACGTTTACCAAAGATACTGATTCTTGGAAATCATGACATGCATTTTGCGTGCGTACAGTGGAGAAAATCCTGATTTGATGAAGTGCTTAAAAAAATTAAGTCATAAAAGCCTGCAGAGGTTGAAAAATATCGTGCTATAGGGTAAAATTAAAATCTGGCATTGGATTAAGAAAACAAATCCGGTGCAGGATTTTATTTTATTACTATGAAGGGATGATGTTATGACGAGAAGGATTAGTGCGATTATACTCACTGCCATCATGGCAGCCTGTACGATTACAGGGTGTTCAGGCAGTGATGCCATGGCACCGTCTGATGAGAGCGGTGTAGAGAGCGGAGCATACGACACAATACAGGATGACAACGGGGCAGCTTCGGGGAAGGTGACTCTCAAGGTGTGGGCTGAGGAGGCGCAGCACCCGACAGTGCAGAAGATGATTGACAGCTTTATCGAGGAGTACAAGGGACAGGCGGATTTTGAGATTACACTTGAAGCACAGCCTGACTCAACCACAAGAGATGTGCTGCTTGGAGATGTTCAGAACGCGGCGGATGTGTTTTCATTTCCTGATGACCAGCTGAGTGCCATGGTTGCGGGCGGTGCACTTGCACCTGTGCCGAATGCACAGGAGATAAGTGACCGGATGGTTGCAGAGTCCGTGTCGGCGGCGTCAATCAATGGGACACTCTATGCGTATCCGATGACGGCTGATAACGGCTACTTTTTATACTACAACAAAGAGTATTTCTCTGAGGAGGACGTAAAGACACTTGACTCCATACTTAAGATATGTGAGGAGAACGGCAAGAAGTTATCAATGGAACTCAATTCGGGATGGTATATGTACTCATTCTTTGGAAATACAGGACTTTCGATGCACATAAACGATGATGGCATCACAAATGAATGTAATTGGAATACGACAGAGGGGGCAATCAGGGGAATTGATGTTGCTGAGGCAATAGTTGATGTCATATCAAGTCCGGGATTTATTGCACAGTCGGACACGGAATGGGTTGCACAGGCTGAGTCGGGTGATGTTATTGCCGCAGTCAGCGGTGTATGGAAGGCTGTTGCTGTCAGGAATGTGTGGGGTGATGATTATGGTGCGTGCAAGCTTCCTACCTATACATGTAAAGGCGAGCAGATTCAGATGGCTTCATTTACAGGCTATAAGATGATAGGTGTGAATTATTATTCCAAGAACAAGGAATGGGCATTCAAGCTGGCGGAGTGGATGACAAATGAGCAGAACCAGACGCTCAGATTTGTTGAGCAGAATCAGGGCCCTGCCGACAAGGTTGCTGCGTCATCCGATGAGGTTGCGAAGGTTCCGGCAATTGCGGCTGTTATTGAGCAGTCCAAGTACGGCGTGCTTCAGAGAATCGGCAACAGCTATTGGGACGCATGTACGGCATTTATTGACTCACTGCTTGAGGGAAATATCGAAGGAGCACAGCTTCAGGCACAGCTTGACAAGTTAGTGGAAGGAATTACGGAGCGATAGTAAGGAGGACTTTTAAGATGAATAAAAAGAGAGTACGAATCAGCCTGAAAATGATTATTCTGGTTCCGGTTATAATCCTTGGTATCGTGGCTGTGTTTTCAAATGTGACGGCATTGGTCAATCTTAAGAGAGTTAACAACACCGCAACACATATAGTCGAGGAGAATCTTTCCAACATATCAAGTCTCAGTGAGATTCAGAACGAGGCCCAGAACATACATAAGCTTGCACTGTCACATATCATTGCATCTGATTTTGACACGATGGTGGAGGTTGTGGATTCGGTAAGGCTTGAGGAAGCCAAGCTTGATGCGATGCTTGACGAGTATGCGGTTAATATTCCGGCAGGGGATGAGGAGGCGTTCAACCAGCTTCTTAGCAGCTATGAGGGATTAAAGTATGAGATAGCCAATCTTATGGCATACAGCGGTAACAGCAAAAAAACGGCAGCCTATGAGCTTGCCAACGGTGCAATAGCTGATTACAGCAATGACATGCAGACGAGAATACAGCTCATCATTGACAATGCCAACACACAGTCGTCACTGGCCGGTGAAGAGCTTGCGAGGCAGTACAACAGTGCGAGGGTGCGCAATATATTCATAATTGCGGTCTGCCTCGTGCTCATACTCGTTGCTCTTTACGGTGTATTTATGCTTGTCATAAGAAAGCTCAATGTAACCAACAAGGAACTCAGTCAGATTATCAAAGGTATAGATAAGAGAGAGGGGGATCTCACACGAAGGGTGAGCATACTCTCCAATGATGAGGTGGCAGACTTAGGAAAAGGTATAAATACCTTTATGGAGAAGCTTCAGCATATAATGAAGCTGATTATCTCCAATTCACAGAAGCTTGAGGCGGTAGTGGGAGATGTGGAACAGAGCATCAGAACCTCCAACGACAGTGCTGCAGACCTGTCAGCGGTTACGGAGGAGCTCTCGGCTACGATGCAGGAGATTGAGAATGCGGCATCAGTGATTAATCAGAATGCGGATGCAGTGCTTGATAAGGTTGTTGAGATTGCCGAAAAGTCCGGAAGCATCAACGATTACTCCAAGGAGATGAAAAAGAATGCTGATAAGCTTGAGGCAGATGCGAGAAGCAACATGGAGCAGACAAGTGTTAAGGTTGAAGAGATTCTCAATGTTCTTAACCAGGCGATTGAGCAGAGCAGGAGCGTAGAACAGGTTAATGGACTTACGAACGATATTCTGAACATATCAAGCCAGACCAATCTTCTTGCACTCAATGCTTCCATTGAGGCGGCAAGAGCAGGAGATGCAGGCCGCGGATTTGCCGTTGTTGCAGAGGAGATAAGACAGCTTGCCGATTCAAGCAGGGAGACGGCTAACCGCATCCAGCAGATTAATGGTGTTGTAACCAATGCGGTGCATAATCTGAGCGATAACGCCGGAAATCTTGTCGAATACATGCGCGAGTCGATTCTTCCGGAGTTTGAGAGCTTTGTCGAAGGCGGTGCACAGTACCGGGACAATGCGACATATATTGAGACGGTTATGAATGAGTTTACCGAAAAGACAGATGCATTAAAGAGCGAGGTCGATGCGATTGCAGGCTCAATAAGCAATATCACCAATGCAATCGAGGAGGGTGCAAGAGGAGTAAGCGGTGCGGCACAGAGCACACAGACTCTTGTAACCGACATGGATAACATCAACGGGAAGATGAACGAGAATAAGGAAATAGCAGCCGCACTCTTGAAGGAGACAGATATATTTACCAAGTTCTAGAATGAGGAAATATGACCAGGAAAAAGAATATTTGCAATAAAGACATCATTGAATTTTTTGATAAGTATGCACCGTGCTGGGATGAGCACATGATAAGAAACGAAGAAGTAATAAAAGAGATACTTGATAATGCCGGCGTGAGGCGTGGAAGCAGAGTGCTTGATGTTGCATGCGGCACTGGGGTGCTTATTCCTGATTATCTTGAGCGCGGAGCAGAAGAGGTCACAGCCGTTGACATATCGCCTAAGATGATAGAGATAGCGCGTGGAAAGTTCAAAGAGCCGAATGTGCAGCTTATCCGTGCGGATGTCATGTCGGATGACATGGGAACGGATTATGATTCCATCGTGGTGTACAATGCTTTCCCTCATTTTCCGAATCAGAAGGAGCTTATAAAAAGACTTTCACAGCTTCTTAAGGTTGGAGGAAGACTTACGGTTGCACACGGAATGAGTCGTGAATGGATTGAGAAACACCATGAAGGCGCCGCGTGTAAGGTCTCCGTAGGGCTTATGCAGGCAGATGCTCTTGCAGACATATTTTCAGATTATCTTGATGTTTTAAATGTCATTTCCGATTCAAGAATGTATCAGGTTGTCGGAGAAAAAAGAGCTTAAAATGCATAATTCTCCTGTGTTTCCACATACTACCCATACAAACATTTATGGAAAAGTATGTGGAATACAGGAGGTTTTTTTATTTATGAAGGCAACCGGGATAGTGCGTCGGATAGATGATTTGGGGAGAGTAGTCATTCCGAAGGAGATAAGGAGAACACTGAGAATAAGGGAGGGCGACCCTCTTGAGATATTTACGGACAGGGAGGGTGAGATTATTCTGAAAAAATATTCGCCGATAGGTGAACTTGGAAGCTTTGCCAAGCAGTATGCGGATGTGCTTGCACAGGGTACGGGGCAGATTGTGTGCATTACGGACAGAGATCAGGTTATTGCCTTTGCTGGAGGCCCCAAAAAGGATGTACTTCAAAAGCCGATAAGCAGACAGCTTGAGGAGATTATAGACGGAAGGGAAAGCTTTATAGCGAACAGGGATGAGAGAAGGTTCATTCCGATAATTGATGGGGATAATGAAGATTACAGCTCTCAGGTCATAAGTCCGATAATATGTGAGGGCGATGCCATAGGTTCGGTGATAATCACCACAAAGGAACAAAAGGTGAAGTTTACCGATGCTGACAGGAAGCTTACAGGCTGTGCGGCGGGTTTTCTGGGGAAACAGATGGAATCATAAAAAAACCCCTAAAATGCTTATTTTTCCTTGACAAATATAGGCAAAACATATATAAATAATTGTGAAGGTTCAATATTTATTTCAGGAGGATTTTTCTAAAATGAACAAGACAGAATTAGTTGCAGCTATTGCTGAGAAGACAGAGTTATCTAAGAAGGACGCTGAGAAGGCTCTTAAGGCTTTCACAGATGTAGTTGCTGAGGAGTTAAAGAAGGGCGAGAAGATTCAGTTAGTTGGCTTTGGTACATTCGAAGTAGCTGAGAGACCTGCAAGAGACGGAAGAAACCCACTCACAGGTAAGGCTATGAAGATTCCGGCTTCTAAGAGCCCTAAGTTCAAGGCCGGTAAGGCACTCAAGGATACAGTTAACGCTTAATTGCTTCCTGAGAATCAGAACGAATGATGACATCCCAAGACTGCATCCTGTGTGGTCCTGGGATGTTTTTATGTAATAGGATTCAGGTGTTAAAACATGCTGATTTATTTTAAAAGTGTATATCATGTTATAAATATTGAAGTTGTGAAAGCATGATTTGACCCCTGAATCGTAATAGGAAAGAAATGAGGAATATATGAGACTGGATAAATATTTAAAGGTATCAAGATTAATAAAAAGAAGAACGGTTGCCAATGAGGCGTGCGATGCGGGACGTGTGCTTGTGAATGACAGGCCTGCCAAGGCATCCTGTGAAGTAAAGGTTGGAGATACGATAGAGATTGCTTTTGGAACCAGGAATGTAAAGGTGGAGGTTCTTGATATTGTAGAGACGACCAGGAAAGAAGAAGCGAAGGATATGTTTAAATATCTGTAAAATCCATGCATAAATTCATTCCGCCGATAATATATTTACTGTATCAATCGGTCTGATAGGGGGATGAATATGGAGGAACTTCAGGTTTCAGGCAGGGTACATAAAATATCATCTGATAACAGAAAAAAATGCAGCATAACCGGAGTCACGGATGTTATTTCTTTTGACCTTAATCAGGTGCTGTTAGAGACGGAATATGGAATGCTTACCATAAAAGGGCATGACCTTCACGTCGGAAGACTGTCAGTAGATAAAGGAGAGCTTGAGGTGGACGGAAGTATAGACAGTTATGTCTATTCGGATGTCGTAAGCGTGGCTAAAAAGGGGGAATCTTTTCTTAACAGACTTTTCAAATAAAGCTGATGGAAAGAGGTGCCACCTTTGAGAGAGTTTATTGCGCATGAATTTCGGTTCCTTTTGTGGTGCCTGTGCTGCGGCGGGATGCTCGGTGCGGTGTACCGTGTGCTGACCGTGTTCAGAAAACTGGTCAGGCATAATGGATTTTTTGTGGCTGTTGAGGACGTATTCTATTGGTTTATGTCGGCTTTTTTGATGTTTGCGGTTATACTTGTAGCAAATGACGGGGCTGCAAGATGGTTTTCAATCGCAGGCATGATTGTGGGAATGGTAATTGTATCCTGTATATTGAAATATATGGAAAAAGGGGTTACAATCTTATATTATAAGATGGGAAAGGTTCGTGGTCACAGAAATGGCACAGAAGAACGTAAGGCAGGACAACACAAGAAGAAAAAAGAGTAATTACAGCAGGCATGCGGTTGTTGTCAGAAGCCGCAGGATAGCGCATAATTACACATGGCTTGCAGGGTTTGCCGTGATAATACTTATGGTCATTATATGCTTTGCCGTGAACAAGTCAGCAGCAAGGTTAGAGGACAAGAACACGGTGTATGATGAACAGATAGCACTGCTTGAAAACCAGCTTGATGAACAGGCACAGCGCAGGGATGAACTGCAGACGCGTTCCATATATGTGACAACCAAGCAGTTTATCGAGGAATTTGCAAGAGAAAAGCTGGGGCTTGTATATGAGGATGAGCTGATATTCAGACCGCAGGACAAATAAATACATTTGTGATAAATATAAGGGGATGGATTCTAAGGGGAGAATCGAATGGACAATATATTCTATTCACAGGGAAAACTCAAGGAGTATGCTGATGCGTTTCGCAGACTTACTGATATGTATGGCGGCAGCAAGGCAGGTGCACTCCATTTACAGCTTAAGGAGACAGCGGCGATGTTAGAGCGCATATCCGGAGGAGTGCAGACAGACGGACTTATAGACGGTAAGCGTAAGGATGAGCTTTTGGCATATTTTAAGAATGAGGGAATCTGTGTGGGTGGTATACTTGTCCTTGAAGCTGCTCCGGGAAGAGTCGAGCTTGTGCTGAGACTTTCAAAAAAGCGCGGTTGTGTGACTGCCGGGCAGCTGGCTTCTGATATCGGCGCTGTCATAGGCAGAAGGCTCAGAGCGGCAGACGGAAGCAGAAGGGTGCTCACAAGGGATGAGGGAGAGTTCATTCTTGAGGAGGCGACAGACTATCGTATATTGTTCGGACATGCAGAGTGCAGCCGTGGTTTTGCAAGAATTTCGGGTGACAATTATTCCTGTATCAGTGTTGAGGGCGGAAAGAGCATCGTGACGCTTGCTGACGGTATGGGATGCGGAAGCAGAGCCAATGAATACAGTATGAGATTCATTGAGCTGTTGGAGCAGTTCCTTGATGCCGGTTTCTCGGAGGAGGCTTCAATACAGCTTCTTAACGATGCGTTTGCCGACAATGACGCAAGCGGAGTTCCCGTAACACTTGATATGTGCAGCATAGATGAATATGAGGGCAATGCATGCTTCCGTAAGATGGGTGCGGTTCCGAGCTTCATAAAAGGAGCGGGCGGTGTTCAGATAGTGGAGACATCATCTCTGCCTGCAGGTGTCATAAGCGGGAACGGGATGAATTATTCATCAGTGAAGCTGGGCGATGGCGGATATATAATCATGATGAGTGACGGAGTGCTTGATGCACTTCCGTTTTATGATAAAGAAAAACGGATGAAAGAGATAATTGACGGGATAGAAGAACGCATGCCGCAGGCGATTGCGGAGCGCATCCTGAATGAAGTATACTATTATGATGAGAAGGTTGCTGATGATATGACCGTCCTTGTGACAGGAGTATGGAAGATAAGGAACGGTGAATGATATGTATGACAGGATAAAAGAGTATATTGAAAAGAATCGTATGCTTGAAGGCATTGAGAGGGTTGTTGTCGGGCTGTCCGGCGGAGCTGATTCGGTATGCCTTCTTTTCATGCTGTACAGATATATATGCGAGCATAATGAAAATGCCGCAGACAGTAAGATAAGCCTGATTGCGGTGCATGTACACCATGGTATAAGAGGTGATGAAGCGGATGCAGATGCCGGATACTGCAGCAGGTTGTGCGAACGGATGATGATAGAGTACAGACAGTATTCTTTTGATGTTCCGCGAATTGCGGGTGAGAGCGGTGAGGGAGAGGAAGAAACAGGCAGAAACCTCAGATACAAGGTTTTCAGAGAAAACGCCGGGAATGACGGGCGCGGAGTGATAGCTGTTGCACATCATCAGAATGACCAGGCAGAGACGGTGCTGTTCCACATTGCAAGGGGCTCATTTTTGTCAGGAGGGCGCGGGATGGAACCGGTGTCGGGGGACGTCATAAGACCTCTTTTATGTGTCTCCAGGGGTGAGATTGAGGGGTGGCTTCAAGCCAATGACATACGATATTGCACGGATAATACCAATTTCACTGAGGAATATGCACGGAATTCAATACGTCTTAAGGTCATACCGTATCTTGAGGAGCATGTTAATAAAGGTACTGTCGCCAATATATGCCGATATGCGGAGGGAATTGCTCTGGTTAACGATTACATTTCGGAGCAGACCAAAGCGGCATACGGGCATTATGTGGAGGAAAAACAGAACGAGAAGGGTTATGCGGTGATTGTAAGTGCGGGTTTGGTTGGGGAACATCCCGTTATATGCAGGGCAGTAATCTATGACATTCTTAAAAGGCTTTGCGGTGCCAAGGACCTTGAAGATAAGCATGTTATGCTGTGTGTGGACTTGTTCTCAAAACAGAGCGGAAAGAGAATTAATCTTCCAAAATCAATTACGGCGGTAAAAAATTATGACGGAATTGTTTTCTGCAATATGAGCAATACTAAGTCTGAGACGGACGACGGCAGCAGAATTGTCAGTACGATAATAGACTGCGATGATGTTGATGAAAATGTACATTTTGACGAACTGCTCTACAATATAATTGATAAAAATTTAATGAATGACAACTGTACTAAATTCTTTGATTATGGTAAAATAAAAAAATATATCGCTGATTGTGCGGACGGAGAGGAGCTATGCATTCGTCACCGGACGGAGGGCGATTATATGGTTATAGGGTATCATGAGCCTGAGCACAGAGCATATACAAAGAAGCTCAAGGAGATTTTCATCGATTCTAAGATTCCGGCAGACAAAAGGGACAGCGTATTGCTGTGTGCCATCGGCAGCAGAATACTATGGGCCGCCGGAGTCAGAAGATGTGCGGAGTTTCTTGTGGATAAAGATACCAGGACGCTTCTCAAGCTCGAATTAGTACAGGAACAGAGATAAAAACGGAGGCTGCAAATGAAAGAATCAGTTAAGGTCTTATTGACCGAAGAAGAAGTTGACAAAAAAATTGATGAACTTGGTGCACAGATTACTAAGGATTATGCGGGGAAGAAGCTGCATCTTATATGTGTACTCAAGGGAGGAGCACCTTTTATGTGCGAACTTGCCAAGAGGATTAATCTTCCTCTCACCATGGACTTTATGTCTGTTGCAAGTTATGAGGGTACAGCATCAACGGGGCATATCAACCTTAAGAAGGACTTAGATGAACCTGTTGAGGGACTTGATGTACTCGTTGTCGAGGATATTATTGATTCAGGACGAACACTCAGTCATCTTGTAAAGCTATTAGGAGACAGAAAGGCTGCGAGCGTTAAGCTTTGTACACTTCTTGACAAGCCTGAGCGCAGAGTTGTCAAGGACATTAAGGTTGATTACTGTGGATTTAATATTCCGGATGCCTTTGTTGTAGGCTATGGACTTGATTATAATCAAAGATATAGAAATCTGCCATATATAGGTGTGGTGGAGTTTGAGGAGGAGAACAGTTGAACAGACAATTCAGAGGAGGAATAATATATCTTGTCATAATTCTTGTGGTAATGTATTTTATCATGAGCTTCAGTTCATTCGGCAAGACCGGTTCCTCGTATGGTTACAGCAATTTTATAAGCGATATTGAGGCCGGAAATATATCGAAGGTTGAGATTTCGCAGAATTCAGAGGTACCGACAGGTACGGTAAAGGTTACATTCACTGAGAGCAGCAGGAACTCAGAACGCTTCAATGTGCCGGACGTGAATGATATTACGTCACTTGTCATTGCGTATGACTCAGTTAAGCTTGTTGTGAATGATGTTGAGAGAGAGAGCATATTTTTAACGACAATCCTTCCGTTCCTGCTCATAGCGGCTGCGATGATTATGGTGACACTGATAATCAACAGACAGGCCGCAGGCGGTGGCGGCGGGGCTAACTCTAAGATGATGAACTTTGGAAAGAGCCGTGCCAAGATGACTGATCCTAATGCTCCGGGACGTGTTACATTCAAGGATGTTGCAGGTCTTGCTGAGGAGAAGGAGGAGCTTGAGGAGATAGTTGATTTTCTTAAGTATCCTAAGAAATATATTGAGATTGGTGCAAGAATACCTAAGGGTGTGATTCTTACCGGACCTCCGGGAACAGGTAAGACTCTTCTTGCAAAGGCTGTTGCAGGTGAGGCAGGTGTTCCGTTCTTCTCAATTTCAGGCTCGGATTTTGTTGAGATGTTCGTCGGTGTGGGCGCATCGAGAGTCAGAGACCTCTTTGAGGATGGAAAAAAGAATGCTCCTTGTATTATATTTATTGATGAGATTGATGCCGTTGCGAGAAGAAGAGGAACCGGAATGGGTGGAGGACACGATGAGAGAGAGCAGACACTCAACCAGCTTCTTGTTGAGATGGACGGATTCGGCGTGAATGAAGGAATCATCGTGATGGCAGCCACGAACAGAGTGGATATTCTTGATCCGGCTATTCTTCGTCCGGGACGTTTTGACCGCAAGGTTGTAGTTGGAAGACCTGACGTGAAAGGGAGAAAGGAGATTCTTGAGGTTCACAGCCGAAATAAGAAGCTTGGAGATGATGTTGACCTTGAGACAGTTGCACGTACAACTTCCGGTTTTGCAGGTGCAGACCTTGAGAACCTTATGAATGAAGCGGCAATCAATGCTGCGGCAGCCAACAGGCAGTTCATATCAAGAAAAGATATAGAACAGGCATTTATTAAGATTGGTATCGGTAAGGAGAAAAAGAGCCGTCTTATTTCGGATGAAGAAAAGCGCATTACGGCGTACCATGAAGCCGGACATGCAATTCTTTTCCATGAGTTGAAGGATGTAGGACCTGTTCATACAATTTCAATAATTCCCACGGGTACAGGTGCGGCAGGCTACACTATGCCGCTTCCGGGCAAGGATGAGATGTTCAACACCAAGGGCAGGATGTTACAGAATATTATTGTCAGTCTTGGCGGACGCATTGCCGAGGAACTTGTATTTGACGATGTGACCACAGGTGCTTCACAGGATATTAAGCAGGCAACACAGACCGCAAGAGCGATGGTTACGCAGTACGGTTTTTCAGATAAGCTCGGTCTTGTCAATTATGGCAGCGATGATGACGAGGTATTCATCGGACGTGACCTCGCACATACAAAGTCTTACGGCGAGGGCGTTGCATCCGTCATTGATGAGGAAGTAAAGAACATAATTGATGACTGCTACAAGAAAGCGAGAGAGATTATCGAGAAGAACAGAGGTGTACTTGATGCCTGTGCTGAGCTTCTTATTGAGAAGGAAAAGATTACAGGCGAAGAATTCGATAAACTTTTTGAGGCGTAGAGAATGGTATGACATTTGTTAAATGTAAAACAAGCAGATATTTTTTACATTTATATAAAAGATACATGTATAATGTGCACAAAAAATAATTTGAAATTTTGGTAAGTTTGTGAACACTTATTTATAAGGTCATGCTAATATATACTCGTAACCCCCCAATACATTATATAGTTTTTGCTACACCCCATAAGAAATGAAATACCTTCTCCAAAAAGGACAGCGTCGTGAGCTGTCCTTTTTACGTTGGCGCATAAGCCGTTGACAAATGAGGAATACAGTGATGCGAATAAAATGAGCAGCGCGAATTCCGAATTTTCGTCAGGAATTGTGGGAGCGCGAAGCGCGGAACAATTCCGTGGGCTTATTCGCCAATTTGCATGTCCAAAACGGTCTTTTTACTTGAAAATTTCCCCATACTATCATAAAATGGTATAAGGATTAAAAGGACATAATATGTCCGTGATCGTATCATAATATATCGGGCGATGCAGGAGTATATTGTAAAAAGGCTCACCGATTATGAAAGGATTATGTATTTAATGAAAATAACAAAGAATCTTTCGGGATTGTCTAAGAATGAGATTAAGAGCACATATTTTTCAAATATGAAGCCCATACTTAACGACCGTGCAATGTTTGCGGATGCTACGGAAGAATACAGAAGTCCGGAGGAGCCGGATGCGGGAGATAAGGTAACCCTTAGATTCAGAACGGCAAAGTACAATGTGGACAGTGTAGAGGTAGTTGTCAACGGAGTTGCATACGGAATGAAGAAGGTTACGACCAACTCCGTATTTGATTATTATGCTGCCGAATTCGAGCTTGGAGCGCAGAGAACAGAATATTATTTTCATGCCGTTGTCGGACGGACCGGCATATATTACAATCAGGCGGGAGCATACAGAGAATTAAACCCGACATACAATTTTGTGATTAATCCGGGATTCAAGACACCGGACTGGGCAAAGGGTGCGGTTATTTATCAGATATATGTTGACCGTTTCCGTAACGGAGACAAGACAAATGATGTCGTTGACAATGAATATGTGTATATAGGTGAACCGGTTCATCATATTGATAAGTGGGATGAATATCCCGCAGCTATGGATGTGCGCAATTTTTACGGAGGAGATTTGCAGGGAGTGCTCGACAAGATGGATTATCTTGAGAGC
This sequence comes from Firmicutes bacterium CAG:882, assembly GCA_000435595.1. Lineage (GTDB taxonomy): Bacteria > Bacillota > Clostridia > Lachnospirales > Lachnospiraceae > CAG-882. Next base: position 10,315 of record FR895442.1, on the reverse strand, counting down.
CTTGGGATAGATGCAATTTATTTCAATCCGCTTTTTGTATCGCCGTCTAACCACAAGTACGATATTCAGGATTATGATTATATAGACCCTCATTTTGGCGTAATTGTAAATGACGGCGGGGAATCTTTGCCGGAGAATGCAAGGAGCAATGAAAATGCCACGAAATATAAGAAGAGAGTTACCGATTATGCCAACCTTGAGGCAAGTAATGAATTTTTTGCAAAGCTCGTTGAGGAGGCGCACAGAAGAAATATCAAAGTAATCATAGACGGAGTGTTTAATCATTGCGGTTCCTTCAACAAGTGGCTTGATAAGGAAAGAATATATGAGGGAAGCGAGGGCTTTGACAAGGGAGCTTACGTCGACAAGGAAAGTCCTTTCCACGATTTCTTTAAGTTCCAGGACGACTATGCGTGGCCGTACAACAATTCGTATCTCGGCTGGTGGGGTCATGATACTCTTCCGAAGCTCAACTACGAGGGTTCAAAGAAGCTTGAGGATTATATTTTAGGCATAGCGAAGAAATGGGTGTCACCTCCGTACAATGTGGATGGATGGAGGCTTGACGTTGCGGCTGACCTTGGTTTTTCACAGGAGTACAACCATATATTCTGGCGGAAGTTCAGGAATGCAGTCAAGGAGGCTAACCCTGACGCTATTATACTCGCCGAGAACTACGGGGATTCATACAGCTGGCTCCAGGGAGACCAGTGGGATACCATCATGAACTATGATGCCTTTATGGAGCCTGTGACTTATTTCCTTACGGGAATGGAGAAACACAGCGATTCAAGCAATGACGCACTCAGAGGAAATCCTAACTATTTCATATCACATATGAGGCATAACATGGCAAGACTTGGCGGTCAGCCTATGAGAATTTCAATGAATGAGCTTTCAAACCATGACCACTCAAGATTTTTGACCAGAACCAACAGGGTTATAGGACGAACAGCGAGCAAGGGTGCTGAGGCTGCTAACTACGGAGTGAATAAAGGGATATTCATGGAGGCTGTGGTTATGCAGATGACATGGCCCGGAGCTCCTACGATATATTACGGTGACGAAGCCGGAGTCTGCGGCTGGACTGACCCGGATAACAGAAGAACTTATCCGTGGGGACATGAGGATACACAGCTTATTGAGTTTCATAAGGATATAGTAAGGATTCACAAGGAGAATCCTGCACTTATACGTGGTTCACACAAGAATATATATGCTGATTATAATATTCTTGCGTATGCGCGTTTTTACAATGACAACAGTGTTATTGTAATTATCAACAACAATGATGGTGAGCGTGAGATAAGCGTGGATGCATGGCAGGCTGAGGTTCTTGACGGAGATTACATGGAGCAGGTTATGTTCACGATGAGAGACGGACATTCCTGTGATGTTGTGCGCCATGAAGTGCCAAGCGGTATTCTCACAGTCAAGCTGCCTGAGTACTCGTCGGCTGTTTTCGTGAAGAGGAGAGGAAATAAGTAGATATGCCTTCAGAGAACGTAAATAAGAAATTATTAAATCTGGACATAATCCGTGCCGTCGCCGCTATTATGATTGTGCTGGTACATCTTGAGCTGTTTGGCTGGGGTGGACACGGTGTTGAGTTGTTTCTTCTTCTGACAGGGTACACGGCATTTTTGTCGATAGACAGACACAAGGATATTTCGCCGCTTTCGTATTACAGGAGAAGACTTGCGAGAATTCTGCCAAGCTACTACGGTGTGGTTTTAATATACTTTTTTATCTATCTTGCAGTGCTGGGAGAGAGATACCCTGCTAAACAGGTAGTGGTCAGTCTCATCAAGTATTTTACACTGACGACGACATTCTTTCCGCGTGATTTGATTTTCTGGTTTTATCTTGGAACTACGGGAACGATTGTCACAATCATGTTATTTTATATAATTGCACCTTTTTTGTACAAGCTCATCAATAACTTCAAGCGTTCGGTTATTGCACTCTTTATCGCTTTTGCCGTCTGTCAGGTGTGGGTACATTTCTTAGGCCGGCTATATGCCGGAACGGAGTATGCCGGACGACATCCCGCATACTTCATATATCTGTGCTTCTTCGGCGTGGCTGCATATTTTGCGGTAAAAGAAAAAAGGATATTTGAGTATATTGCGGTACTGATGGTTATGGGGGTCGGATTTCTCATACTGGATGTAAGCAACACAAAGCTTTACTGGATTATAATGTTCACGACACTTCTTCTTGTGACGATGGATATTGAGGATTGGATTCCGGATAACAGGCTGAGCAGAGGTGCGGTGACGGTGGTGAGATTTATCTCGAAGTATTCATACGCACTCTATCTTGGCCATCCGATAGGAATACTTATCATGAAGAGCATTTTTGACCCGGATACGACAACTATGCCTATTGTGCTTTACAGAATCGTGGAGGTTGGTCTTTTTGCAGTGATGACGGCAGTTGTGTATTTTGCGTTTGAGAAGCCGGCGGCAAAGCTGTTCGGAAGCGGAAAAAAGACTTCGGTTAAAGACAAAGCAGTTAAGCAGTGACATGGAGGAATAATACATGCTTTTTAATTCACTCAGCTTTGCCGTGTTTATGACGGTAGTGTTTTTGATATATTGGCTCGTGCCTGTAAAATACAGATATATGGTTGTGCTTGCTGCCAACTGTTATTTTTACCTGGGATTCGGTGTGGGCAGTTTTCTGCTGTTGTGTGCGGTGAGTGTTGTGACATATATAGGTGCCTTTTTCATGGAAAAGAGTGATGGGGGCTTAAGAAAGATATGCTTCGGTGTGCCGTTTGCGGTATCGCTGGGGCTTCTTTTGGTGTTTAAGTATTTTAATTTTGCGGGGCAGATATTGTCGGACACGCTTGGAATATTTGGTATCGGCTTTACACCTGCTGTTTTGAAAATTGCAGCTCCCATAGGAATATCCTTCTACACCTTCAAGGTCATAAGCTACATGGTTGAGGTGTACAGGGGAAAGCTTCCGGCGCAGCGCAATTTTGCAAAATATGCCGTGTATGTGAGCTTCTTTCCACAGATAGCATCGGGACCGATTGAGAGACCGGCTCCATTTTTTGCAGGGCTTGAGAGGGAGAACGTATTCTCATATGATAAGGCTTCAAATGCAGTGAAGCTTATGGCGGTCGGGTTCTTCAAGAAAATGATAGTTGCGGATCTGCTGTCGGGGTATGTCACAAAGGTATTTTCAAATGTAAATGCGTATGACGGCTTTGCACTCATGGCGGCAGCGTTTCTGTTTTCAATACAGATTTACTGTGATTTTGCGGGATATTCGGATATTGCCAATGGCGCAGCACAGCTTCTCGGCTATGACGGTGCAAGGAATTTTGAGTATCCGTACTTTTCCTCCTCCGTCAAGGAGTTCTGGGGTAGATGGCATATTTCACTGTCTACATGGTTCCGTGATTATATCTATATTCCGCTCGGAGGAAGCCGTGTGGGAAGCTTAAGATATGCATGCAATATCATGATTACCTTTATTGTCAGCGGACTGTGGCATGGGGCTAATCTCACATTCATCGTGTGGGGGGCACTTCATGGTGCCGTTCAGGTATTTGAGACCTTTGCACACAATGCGTGGGCGAAGCTTCATGGACGTGATCCGAAGGATAAGTCGTACAGAAAAAAGGGTGTGGCGCGCATAGCCGGAATTGTGTTCGTGTTTATTTTTGCCACTGTGGCATGGGTATTCTTCGAGGCCGGAAGCGTCGGAGATGCGATGTATGTGCTCACGAATATGTGGCATGGAATTACATCACCGGCTGCGTATGTCAAGGGCGGTCTTCAGTCGATTGGAATTAACAGCGGCATGATGCTTCATCTTGTACTCGTAATCGGAATGATGTTTGCATATGATTTGACTGCTTATATTGCAGCGGAGCATGGAGGCTCGGCGTTTACATGGTTAAAGAGACTTCCGAAGCCGGTGCGGTGGATTATATATATTCTGGTCGTGGATCTTATGGTGATATGGTTCATGCAGTATGGGGCGGATAGTAGTTCGTTTGTGTACTTTGAGTTCTGATAATGGGAAATTAAGACCTTGAGCGTATATGCGATTATATTCACGCATAGAAGCTCCGTTGTATGAAGCAAGATGTTCTGTGAACAGAGTTGCAAGAACATCTACGCTTCTTCCAAAAATCGCGCAATGTGTGAATATAATCTGCTTATACACGGTAAAGTTTTGAATTAGTGTTTGGACAGTTATATAAGAAATGCAGCAGACAAGCTTTAATGATAGTAAGTCATAGGCAATACTAAGTGAAATAAAATTTTAGCTGAAATTGATAAGGAAGAGTATGAAGGAAAAGAAATCAGGTTTTGTGAAGTTTATAGTAACTGTGGTGGTTTTTGTGGTTCTTGTCGTGGTGTCGCTTGGCGGTTATTTTGCGGTTCAGTATATTAAGGGTAAGAACAGTCCGTCGAGCTTTGGCCCGGAGCTGTATTACGCGCTTGACCTCGCCGAGAAAAAGACGGAGTATACGAAGGTCATAATCGGCGACAGTGTGGCACGTCTTATTTTTTCACCGGATTATCAGGATGAGACCGATGAGGTGTGCTATCTTGCAACCAATCAGGCGATAACGGTGCTTGGCAATTACATTCTGCTCAGCCGTTATCTTGAAAACAATCCTCAGACAGAGGAGGTGTACTACATTGTAAGACCACAGAGCCTTGCAAATCCGTTGTGGTTTAACTTTTCGTTCCAGTATTTTATTGTCCCTTTTTATAATGACACATATAAGCAGTATATAGATGATGACACAAGAGGGTATATAGAGGACAGATTCGGAAAGCTGTATGCGACTAACGATATTGTGAAGAGCTTTGTTGAAAATAATGCGTACTACATGGATGTGTACCTCAACAATGTGCTTGAACAGCAGCTTGAGGTTCGTGATGAGAAGCACTTGAGCGACCTCACGATAAAGTATCTTCCTGAGATAAAAGAGCTATGTGACAGCTACGGAGTCAAGCTTAAGGTGATGGCAGCACCGCTCCCTGACACGGAGGATAATCATGACTGGGCAGAGTTCTCGCAGCAGATTGCAGATAACGGATTGTCAGACCTGCTTGGAGACTACATTGAAGGCATAGATTATTATCCTGAGAGTGCATTCGGGGACGAGGCACATTTTACGGAGCGGTATCTTGAGGAGAATAGGGCGGAGATAATTAAAAAACTGTTTGATTAAGCTAAATTAGCTAAATTTAATTTACTCATTTACTTAAATATAATATAATACCCATAACAACGATTGTGATTCGGAGGAGGTTGTTATGGGTATTTTTTTTGATGAGCAGACATGCTCATTTAAGCTTGACACGAAGACAAGCAGCTATGTGATATCGGTGGTTGATGATGAGGGCTTTGTGGGTCATGCGTATTATGGGGATAAGATAAGTGACACGGATGTGAGGTATCTTTTGAGAACGGATGAGAATCCATTTGTGCCGTCGAAGAATAACAGGGAGAGGGGGTCTTTCTTCGATGCGTTCCCGACGGAGTATCCGGGAAACAATGTGGGTGATTACAGAGAGGGTGCCATAGCGGTTCGATGTGAGGACAACAGCCGTGCAGTGAGTCTTATGTATACCGGACACAGAATCTATGAGGGTAAGCCTGAGCTTAAGGGACTTCCCGCTACATTTGCCGGATATGGAAAGTATGGCGAAGGCGGGCAGGGAAACAGTATACGGGAAGGCAGTGTACAGGGCGGCAGTGATGATACAGGGGTATACACACTGGAAATCGACATGGCTGATTCATGCATCGGGCTTGCGGCGACGCTTATTTACAGTGTGTTTCCTGAACAGGATGTGATAACAAGAAGTGTCCGCCTTAAGAATAATTCGGATAAAAATATTTTTGTGACAAAGGTTATGTCCGCATCACTCGATATTCCGGACGAGGGATATGAGCTTCTTTCACTTCACGGCTCATGGGCGAGAGAGAGAAAGATTGAACTGCGAAAGATAGGCTTCGGAAAGCAGAGTGTCGGCTCAATCAAGGGTAAGTCATCACATCAGGAGCATCCTTTTATCGCGCTTGTGGACAACGGACTTTCGCAGGACAGAGGACATGTGTACGGATTCTCGTTTGTATATTCGGGAAATTTTATTGCTCAGGCTGAGAAAAACCAGTTCGACAGCATAAGGGTTCTCATGGGAATTCATCCTGATAATTTTGAGTGGAAGCTTGAGCCTGGTGAGGAGTTTCAGACACCTGAGGTCGTGATGGCATATTCGGCATCGGGACTGGGAACTATGACAAGAAATCTTCACGACCTGTACAGGGAGCATCTTATCAGAAGCCCTTACAAGGATAAGAAGCGCCCGATACTCATAAACAACTGGGAGGCTACATATTTTAACTTTGACACGGATAAGCTCATAGCCATCGCGCGCGAGGCAAAGAAGAGCGGGATTGAGATGCTTGTTATGGATGACGGGTGGTTCGGTCACAGAAATGACGACAGCACAAGTCTTGGTGACTGGTATGTCAACGAGGATAAGCTTAAAGGCGGATTAAAATACCTTGTCGATGAGGTGAATAAAATCGGTCTTAAATTCGGAATATGGTTCGAGCCGGAGATGATTTCACCTGAATCAAAGCTCTATGCGGAGCACCCTGACTGGGCGATTGCAATACCGGGGCGTGAGGCATGCCGTTCAAGAAATCAGTATGTGCTTGACTTGTCAAGACCTGAGGTTGTGGATTACTGCTACGAAGCTGTTGCGGGAATACTCCGCAGTGCAAATATTGAGTACGTGAAGTGGGATATGAACCGCGAGCACACGGATTTGCACAGCAATTACCTTCCGATTGACAGGCAGGGCGAGCTTGAACACAGATATATGCTTGCCGTGTACGAGCTTCAGGAAAGGCTTATGAAGGAATTTCCTAATCTTCTGATTGAGAACTGTTCGGGCGGAGGCGCACGTTTTGACGCGGGAATGCTCTACTACAGCCCGCAGATATGGTGCTCGGATGACACGGATGCAATCGAGAGGCTTGCAATTCAGGAGGGAACGGCACTCATATATCCGCTCTCAGCGATAGGGGCGCATGTGTCTGACTGCCCTAACCACACGGTCGGCAGGGTGACACCGTTCAAGACCAGAGGGGATGTGGCTCTGTGCGGAACCTTCGGGTATGAGCTTGACATCACAAAGATACCGCAGGAGGACAGGGACGCGATACCGGGACAGATAGCGACCTGCCACAAGTACAATGACCTTGTGCGGAACGGAGATTATTACAGGCTTGCCTCCTATCAGGAGAACAACCTCTATGACTGCTACATGATTGTGGCAAAGGACAAATCCGAGGCACTTTTAACTTATGTTCAGGTGCTCAACAGACCTAACTTCAAGAGCAGAATAGTAAAGCTTGACGGGCTCGCACCTGATAAGGAATACAGGATATTGTATGAAGGAACCGGCAATGAGGGCGGCACCGGAGGCGATAATGGTGAAAATCAGGCTCCGGTGCTTCACGGTGACACACTTATGAGTGCCGGACTTAAAATTCCTAATATGTGGGGGGATTTTAAGAGCACATTGGTATATCTTGCAGCAAAATAATTGTAAAAGAGATTAGTCAAACATGTTTGGCTTTGCATGCGGTTCAAGCAAATAAATTAAAACGTGTTTTGGCGTATTATGGTTTCAGTTAACATAAGGAGGTACTCAGGTGAAAAAATCAGTGCGGCTTGCAGATATCGGTGCACAGCTCGGAGTGAGCACAGTCACTGTCTCGAAAGCACTTTCCGGACAGAAGGGCGTGAGTGACACACTGCGAAAGCAGATTGTAGAGCTTGCCGACAGCTTGGGCTATATGCCACCGTCGAAGGAGCCGAGACAGGCGAAGAACCGCAGCTATACACTGGGGGTGCTCGTCGGAGACAGATATATCGATAAATATGACTCATTTTATCTGGAAATGTACAAGCAAATCACGGGAAGAGCGATGGCGCGGGAATGCTTTGTGGTCATGGAACCTGTTGATGTTGAGTCAGAGAAGAAGCACATAATGCCGAAGCTTGTGACAGACAACCGTGTGGACGGGATAATCGTCATGGGGAGGCTCAGTTGGGGATATCTTGAATTCCTCAATGAGAACTGCAGCCTTCCTATGATATATCTTGATTTCTGTGACAACAAAAAGGAAGCGGATGCCGTTATATCCGACAGCTATTATGGAGCGTACAGGCTGACGAACTATCTTTTTGAGATGGGTCATAAAAGGATTGGCTATCTTGGAACCGTGCTCGCGACAGGCTCGATAACGGACAGATATATGGGGTATCTCAGGGCGATGATGGAGCATGGCTGTGAGGTCAGACCAGAGTGGATAATCGATGACAGGGAGAAAGAACAGGGAAGCATTGATGCAGAGAGTTATATAAGGCTTCCAAAAGAACTGCCTACAGCCTTTGTGTGCAACTGCGACCTTGCCGCGAGCTTTCTCATAAAGAAGCTTGAGGCGGAGGGGCTTAAGGTTCCTCAGGATATATCCGTGGTGGGTTACGACAATTATATCTACCCGGGAATGTGCGATGTGGAGATAACCACCTACGAGGTTGACATTAAGGAGATGGCAAGACGTGCGGTTCACACGCTCATCAAAAAGATTTCGGGCGAGGATTACAGGCACCGAGTGTATATCGTGGAAGGGCAGCTCGTGATTAAAGGCAGTGTGGAAGATATAGGAAATCGCGTAGCTAAGAATTAAAAGTGTCTAAGAAGATATATAATAGGCAATTGCGAAACGCTATTTTAAAGATAAACAGTTGTGCAAATTTAACAAATTCGCAAGCAGGTACTTTACAGCCGTCGGTGTTTATCGGCTGTACTTTAGCCGATTATGCACCGTTACGTGATGTAATGTAGCGAAAGCGTGCCTGCGGTGAATTGTTAAATTTGTACAACGTGCGCTTTCAAATATATAGTTTCGCAATTTCCTAAAATATATAATTCGGAAAGGAGATATTATGAACAGTAAAATTGTGACACCGGGTGCAGGCACCATCAAGCCGGATGCGGCATTAAGAACCATGAAGGACGAGATTACGATGGAGCTTACAATGAGAATTATTCCGTTCTGGAAGAGTCTGCTTGATGATGAGGACGGAGGCTATTATGGCTGGCTGTCGTATGATTTGCAGCTTGACAGAAAGGCTGAGAAGGGCTGTATTTTAAACAGCAGAATCACATGGTTTTTTGCAAATGCATATACGTTTTTGAAGGATAAGAGCCTTTTAAAAGAGGCTGAGCATGCGTACACGTTCATGAGGGATAGATGCATCGACAGGGAGTACGGCGGAATATTCTGGTCTGTCACACACGACGGAAAGCCTCTCGACACAACAAAGCACACCTATAATCAGGCATTTGCTATATATGCGCTCTCATCCTACTATGAGGCGGCCGGAGATGAGGAGGCTCTTAAGCTTGCTTATGATTTGTACCATGTGATTGAGACAAAATGCCGCGATGAGGAAGGCTATCTTGAAGCATTTACACAGGATTTTAAGCCCGCGAGCAATGAGAAGCTTTCTGAGAACGGTGTCATGGCGGGAAGAACGATGAACACGCTGCTGCATGTGTTTGAGGCGTACACTGAGCTGTACCGTGTGACTGCCGATGAGGAGGTAAAGGGCAAGCTGTTTGATATATTGAATCTTTTTGCAGACAAAATGTACAATCCCGAAAAGAAGCGTCAGGAAGTATTTTTTGACATGGATTACAATACGCTTATCGACCTTCATTCCTACGGTCATGATATTGAGACTTCATGGCTGATTGACAGAGGTATCGAGATAATCGGAATGCAGGAGAAGCGGCAGGGAATCACAGACGGGGTATATAAAAAGCTTTATGATAAGCTTACACCGATTACAAAGGCTCTTGCAAAGCATGTGCATGATGAGGCGTTTAACGGCAATTCACTTGCAAATGAGTGTGAGCGCGGCGTGGTGGACACGACAAGGGTGTGGTGGGTTCAGGCGGAGACAGTCATAGGCTTTCTCAATGCTTATGAGAAGAACCCTGATGCCGATGAGTACAGGGATGCTGCACTTTCCGAGTGGGAATACATACAGTCATATCAGATTGACAGACGACCGGGTTCGGAGTGGTTCTGGGCGACGAATGAGGACGGAACACCGCAGGAGGGCAGACCTATCGTGGAGCCGTGGAAGTGTCCGTACCATAACGGGCGTATGTGCATGGAGGTCATGAAGAGAATCAGTGATTGATAACGTAATATAGGTAATTGCGAAACTATATATTTGAAA
>FR895441.1:39110-48015 GCA_000435595.1 Firmicutes bacterium CAG:882 | reverse complement strand
CGGCGGCTCTTAGCGTGCTGCCGCTACCGCAACAAAGGTCAATAACTACGTCTCCCTCGTCTGTAAAAATCTCAATCAGCTTTTTAAGAACTGCTACAGGCTTTTGTGCTGGATGAATTTTGGGTATGTCTTTTCCATCTTTCTCCCAGTTAAACCAGTTAAATACCATATGTCCTGTGCCTCTGATATTCTTTCCGTTTTCATCAATCTGTAAGCCGTTTCTGAACTTTGGCAACTTATTTCGGTACAGTACAAGTGCATATTCCGTAGCACCAACGATACGCATATTTGCTTTAAGTACCTGTGGACTGTAATTTTTACAGAATACAAGCGGTATGTAATTAACGAATCCGTGTTTCTTCGCCGCAGCAATCAATGTTGACAACTGTTCAAATGCACAAAACACAATCATGCAAGGACTGTTACTACTTCTGCCCCTTGCGATAGGCTTTGTATCCTCTTTTTTCAACATCTTTGAACAAAAATGGAAGTATTCATACAGATTGAAATTAAAATCTGAATTGAAAGCTGCTTTCTTCGCAAATTTGCTCTCTCCGTTCTTGTTGTCGCCGCCGTTGTACCACATAGGGTTACTGCCATAGAAGTTGTTTCCGACATTATAAGGAACATCGGCTATAATCAACTGTGCTGGCGGTATTGCATATTTCTTGTAATTCTGCATTGAATCACGATATATCTCACATTTAATCTTCTTTTTATACATTTTAAATCCACCAAAAGGAAACCTCGGTTTTATGTGCGCACAACCTATTCCTTTCTTTGATTTCTAGTTAATTGTTATATCTCTTTCTTAATGTGTTCTGCACCTTATTCATTCCTTTAATGCCACCGACAATAAAAGCTATCTCTGCTCTATTTTCCGTTGCTTTTGTTTCTGCTTCCATATCGTGCAGTCCATATTCTGTCTGAATGATTTCGTTTGCGGTAATTCTTTTCAAAATTTCTTCACATTTCTTTTTACTTAAAATCTTCATTCTGCTTCGCTCTCCTTGTAACTGTCCTCGTTCATCAGTTCCTTAAACTTCATTTCCCCAACAGTCCCATCCATCTCTTGCATTCCTTGCAAACATTTCAAATTTTGTTGCATTAGGAAACATATTCTCAAGCATTTCATAAGCACAAACTGGCTTCTTGCTATGCTTAGTAGATGGCTCTCTTAAAACAGTTGTGTATTTCCCTCTCATATCATCGCAAGGCATAAGAATATTACCTTTCTTATAAAACCAAAGAAGATACTCGTGAGAAAATCTAACTGTAAAAGCAGGAGCAATGCCATTTTCTTTATCCCAAATCATTCTTGCATGAAGTTCATAGCCAAGCCCTTTCATCATCTGCTCTGTTTCATGAAGATATTTATCTATTGTCCACATAAAAACATTGTGTTTTTCTTCGCAAAGATTTTCAAATATATACTTATGTATTATCCTAATGTCAAACATATCAAGTGTTGGATAATCTAATTCATTTCCTTGATTCGGCCTGCATTTTCTCTTTCCACCTTTGTTTTGTTTCCAAGGCGGGTCTGTGTAAATCAAATCATATTTATTCTTTGTGTTAAAAATATCAATCTTCATTTTCTACACCGCCATTCATTAAAAACTTAAACTTCTCATACTGTTTCTGCGATACCTTGTTGTGCTGCTTATCTTCTCTCAATTCAATTTTAAGGTGTTTTTCTGCGATAGAGGATAATTGTCTCGCTAACACTTTTTTGCCTTGTTGTATGCCCTCGCGATAACCTTTAGCTGGGCGGTAATCATCTATCTGTGCCTTGCCCTCACCTTGCGAACCGCTAGTCTTGTTACGGAGCTGATAGCCGTTGTCGGCATAAGTCTTAATGTAGTGCTGTTCCCACTTGTCAAGCTCATTCTGTGGGTAATGCAAGAACCCTATCTTCCAACCATAAGGATTCTCGCTAAAATCATATAAACCATGTTTTTTCATGCTGAGGTCTATATGTTGAAACCCAACAAGATGTTGTGCCAGTCTGGTCAAGATATGTACTGCCTGTCCGATGTAAGCGTATTTGAAGCAATTCTCATCAACTCTTGTCAAAAAATAGATGCCACTCTTCTCGTCAAGCTTGGGATTGACCTTTAACAGTCTTTTCTTATTTTCCTGCTCTATCGCCTTGGCTCTTGCTATGTTCTGATTATTCAAGGATTATCACCTACCTTTAATTGCCTTGCTACTTTGTCAATCTCTTCCTCTTCTAAAATTGTAAAAGCGTACAGCCCTTTTATAGACTTTACAGTGTCATCGACAGCCTTATTGTAAATGTCTTTAAGCAAAACCACTCCATCATTTTGCTCGTATTCTCTAAGCCGTTTTAAACTCTTTGCAATATCAACAAAAGTCTGTGGCTCAGCTTTGAGCTTGATGCTCTTGCTTTTCTCTTCACAAAAAGCTATCTGCTCATCAATCGTCATCTTCTTTCCCCTTCTTATCAAATATATTGCCTACGTATTCCAATACGTTCACGGAATTTAGTCCTAACATTAAGTTGTAATCACTCATGTTGACCACAATATCATCAACGCGTATCGGCTTACCTACCGTATTAAATGAAATTGCATTAACAATGTCGTTATCAAAAACTGGCTTGCCATTCTTATCTTTCATGCCTGCGCATTGACAGATTGTAGACGGGTCTACTTCAATCATGTTAGGAATATCATTTGTCATTCCCCAAAGAATATATCTCTTTTCCCAAATGCCGTATAAATAGCCTTGTATCCATTCTCCGTTATCAATCCTCTTTGCCTTAAATAAGTATCTATCTTCCATTTGATTTACCTCCAACCAATGTCCCTTAAAATCGTCCGTTGTTATTGTTATAACCATGTTCTTGTACCTAAGTTCAACTTTATCGCCTTTATAGACATAATCCCATTTCTGCTGCGGATGGCAATAGATATAACACTGATAAAGCGTGCCAAACCTATACATAACTCCGTTTTTAGGTCTAGCTTTCATTTGCTATACCTGCCTTTACTATCTCGATTGCCTTATCATAAGCAATTAGCTGACCTAATTCTTTCGGTTTATCTTTTATGATGTCATCAAGGATTCTGTTTACAGGGACTTGACTTTTTAATTCTTCCAGCTGTTCCGCAACCTTATCCACATCATAGGCGGTCGGCTGTGCATCCACAAAATCAAGAATCGCTTTCATCTGACTTTTATTGTAATGCTGTCCTAAAAAATTCAGCTTATCCGCATCAATCAGTCTCATCGTTCGCCCTCTTGTTCCATGCTTCTATGGTTCTTTTCTTACACTCCTCGATATTCTCCATAGTGTCATCATCTTTATTTATGTCCGGGCAAAATCCCTCTGTTCGTGCTCCACATTCGCATGCGCACCAAATGGTAAAACCGTAAGATTTTATAACTGCTTTAATTTTTGCTTCTCTGCCACAAAACGGGCATGGTTTAAGTTCTTCGCTCATTTTTTATCTTCCTTTCTTTCATCAATACACTTTCTGACCGCACCCACAATATCCTGGATAAGGCATTAGGTTATGACACTTCGGGCAGAAATATTTCCCCTCAATGAGTTCTCTGGAAATCGCTGTCTGCTTTTCCACCGCCGCCCGGCATTCTTCCACTGTTCCGATCGTGCGGTATTGACGCCAATCACTTAATGCTTCAAAATAATTGCTTTTCATATCCTGTAATTCTTCCGGTGTGCCGATTGCGCGGTACTGTTGTACTTCTTCAAGTGCCTGTATTGCCGCATCTAAAGCCTCGGCTCTCTTTTGCGGGATGATACCACCTCTCGGTCTTATTTCATGTAATTCCTTAATTGCTTTGCTCTCTATCATGAAACCACCTTCCTACTCTTGTTAATTCTTGTAGTCTTACGCTTCTTCTTGCTCCCCACATATCTGCTGCCGCCTGTTGGCTTGCCATAAATAAATGCACTCATGCTACCATTCTTAGACTTCATCTTTTCTACCTCCCAGTGCTTCAATTGCCATGTTAATAGCTTCAATTCTTTTTTTGTTTATCATTGTAAGCTCTCTTTTCTTCGCTTCACTCAATCCCAAGTAATCGCTGTTGTATACTGCTATTGTATTGATTAGTAGTTTTTGTTCATCGCGAAGAATTTCAATTGCTTCCTGAACACCCAAATTATCCCCTCCTAGTTCAATCGCCAAAATTATATTCCTTTAGTCGCTTGCTTTTCTCGTACACTGTACATTCATCACCTCCCGGACACGGTCTTCTGTGTCCAGTTATCAATATGTACTGGCAGAACCTGTCGCCACCCTCAAAGCTTATACGGCAACTGTATTTACATGTGCTACATTTCTTTTGTTTCGACATGCTGTCTCATCTCCTTAGTTGAACGGTAAGCCCTCATCCTCTACACCCAATGGCAAATTCATGAAGCCGTCACTTGCCATTGCTGGAGCAGACATATTCGAAGCCGGCTGGCTTGAACTGCTGCCGGTGCTGTTCTTGCTCTCTGCGAACTCGCACTCCTCAATAACGACATCTGTTGTGTAGACTTTCTGTCCGTCCTTGTTGGTATAACTGCCAGTCTGAATACGTCCGACAACCGCTATCTTAGTACCCTGATGCAAGTATCGTTCAATGAACTCCGCTGTCTTGCCAAACGCTATGCAGTTGATAAAATCTGCTGTCTGCTGTTCGCCATCCTTCTTGAATCTCCTGTCAACCGCAAGTGTAAGCCTTGCTGTTGTAGTGTTGGTTGCAACGCTTGTTCTGATTTCCGGGTCTCTCGTTAATCTTCCCATTAAAATCACTTTATTAATAAGTCATTCCACCTTTCTTTAATTCATACCTTTTTAACATGTGATATCTTGCATGTTCTTTAAATGTCATAAGTTTTAAGTTTTCTTTTCTATTATCATCTCTAATGCCATTGATATGATGTACTACTTCATCATCTTTTAGTTGCCTACCTATTAAGCATTCCATAATCAGGTCGTGTTCCATTACATATCCGTCAATCGTTGATTTTGGATGGTCTGGAAAATATATAGATATGTATCCGTCTGCTCTCTTTTTTCTATGCCCTATGCCGTGAATTTTCTTGCTTTCAGACATTTTCCTTCTTGTTTCTTTTGAAACAGCCTTGCCTTTGTGTGCTTTGCTTATAGCTTTTCTTGCAGATTCAGGATACTCCCACCCGTTTTGTTTTAATCTATTAAGGCATTCTTTTGTGGTTCTTGATTCTATATTAAATTTTTTCATATAGTTATATACAGAACCAACTGCAACACCTAATTCATCGGCTATTTTATGCATAGGTTTGCCACGCACTACATAAAGTTCATACAGAACCTCTTTGGTTATTAAATTCATTATTATTTCACGCTTTCTTTGTCTTATCTCCTTTTCTTATCCCATTTTTCATGAGCTTCTTGTTCTCCCGATACAAAAATCTCATGCTATCCTTTTCGCTCTCGATTATTCGAGTTGCATTAGTTTTGCGGTTGTTTGCTGCTTCCGCTTGGTACTTCTCGCATTTATCGTGGTACGCCCCACAACCTCTGTTAGGGCAGTCTCGACAACATCTCATTCGTCTAGCTCCTTACGCTGATTTCCTCCGCTTCTGATGCTACGTCAAGTGGTGACTGTAACCATTCAAACCAATCGGTAAGCATTGGTAAATCGTTGTCGTTTAGTGCTAAATCGTGAACAGCTAAAAACTCTGCTAGCTCTTCATCCGACATATCCCTTACCCTGTCGGCGTTGGTTGTTGTGAATTTAGATGAAGTAATCTCCATTGTTACATCCGTAATAAGCCCATCCCCATAACCATCTAACTTTACAGATTCAATACTGCCGGCAAAATTGCCATTTAGAGATAAATTCAACATTCTTGGTTTTCCTGTAGCACCATATCTATTTTCTTTTGTATCAAGAATTTTTATCAAATCACTAACTGTTAAAATTTTCACTTTTCTCATTCCTCTCCTCTCTATCACTTTCCACAAGTTCAAAACACTCATCACGCCATTTCAATACATTATCAATATTGAATGAACTGTAACCTACATGGTAATAATATTCGCCGACTTTTTTGTACTTGATTTCGTAATATGGCTTGTTGTCTATCATCCTTACGATAATTTCCAGAGATGTAACTTTGTTTTTTGTATCATCATTTTCTGAAACTTTGCTATCACATCTGCAACAAGGCTCGTTATCTCTTGAATTGCTGTTGTGCTGGCAGTTGTAAGAAATCTTTTCTTCACTATCATCAAATGCTTTTAAAAACATTTCAGCAATTTCCTTCTCGTATCTACCACACATACCTTTACAATCAATATCCGCAATAACCCTTGAAAAGAAATCTTTGAATTTGTCGGCAATATAATCTCCTGTGAAATCTTTAGGTATGTCAATTACTACTTTCATTTTCTCCACCTCTCAATTCTTTAAGTTTCTCTTCTGCTTTTTCTTTTGTAGAAAAATACTTGCAATTTTCCTTGTCAATGCTTTCAATCTCGTGTATCGCAAGCTCCCTTATAGACCTTTTCATAACCATTGCATACTTAGGCTCGTTTATATCAACAATGTAATACACATATTTGCAAGGTAATTTGATAAGTCTGCCCTGTTCTTCTAAGTGCTCGTATTCTTTAAGTTTCTTCTGAACGGCTAGCAGATAGGCATTTTCGCACTCTTCAACCTTATCCTTGAACGAATATATATTATCAACTAATCTCTCCATCTCTGCTCCTTTCTAAAACGGACACACACTTTTATTTTTAAGCGTCTTAATCGTCTTCGTCATAAATCTTGACACCTAACTTTTCACCAAGCCAGTCAAGTCCTTTTCTCGTCAGCCAGTACATAGCTCCGCCATATCTATCTTTCTTACCTCTGCGTGCATAACCGCTTTCGCGCATTTCATTCCATATCTTGCAATCATCAGCACTTGCGTCATAGTAGTTTCTGTATGGTTTGTAAAAAGATTTTCCATGTCGTCTGTATGGCTTCTTATAATCTAATCCGATTGCGTGCCTTGCTAATGATACGCAATATTCTTCATTTAAAATGGCGGTTCATCTCCTTTCCTTAAAATCCAACTCTTACCCTGTTCTGCAACGTCCACATTCGCCCCATTTACGGCATTTTTCATCTTGGCGATAAAACTATCCTTATCAGCATTTTCATTCGATAAATGGCACATTATGACGTTCTGCAAGCTGCCTGAATCGTTAGCCTTGACAAAATCGCAAGCGGTATCAATGGATAAATGACCTCTGAAAACGTGGTTGGCTTTCGGATTGTCGGTATCGACTAAATCCTTATCATAGTTCACGCCTAGCAGAATGTGGTTTATGCCCTTAAAACGCCACTTAATCAGCTCTGTATCGGTTATGTAAAGTAACTTACCCATTTCCTTATGTGCTATCAGAAATCCGTAACAAGGGCATTCTGTTCCGTCTGCGTTAGTGTGTGTCCAATGATTATCTATCGTTGTTAGTGCAAATGCTTGTATCATAAATCCACCATATTTCATTGCATCACGATACTTGTTAGGATTTGTATATGGTGTGAATACAGGTATTCCCATAGATTTAAAATCGTTTAATGACTTGCTATGGTCTAGAGGTGGGTGTGACTTATAATCACACCCTTTATCCCCCTTATATTCCAGTTCAAGCCTTTTTTAATCTCCTTAATCGGTATTCCGCAATCAAGGACAAGTGTTTCTCCTTTATCTGCCTGCAACAGATAGCAGTTGCCACTACTGCCACTTGCCAAACATTTGAGCTGCATCATTCAGTTCCTCCTTGTTTTTTTTTATTATTTCCACGACAATAGGTCTTAGTTCAGCAGATTGTTTGCAGTACCAATTATCAACATTGTATCTAAGATACCTTATGTAAGCACCTATGCTTCCTTTGTCTTCGCAGTACGGATTTTGCTTAACAGCTTCTTGAAGTTTCATCATCCACACCCACTGTCATAACTGCTGGATTTACAACTCCGTCTCCGTCATATCCATACTCTTTGTTGTGCCACTTCCTCAAATACTCTCCGTATTCCCAGCACTGTGAAAGAATACTAACTGCACATCCGTACATAAATCCTGTTATGCCCTCTTTATCTGCTTCGTGGCTTAATCTGTCTGCATTATCAACAAAACACTTCATAACATCATTACTCTTGTCAATTTCTGCTTCTAGCAGTTCAGCCCACCTTTCAGCATAAGTGAAGCAAGCTCTACCGTATCTGTCGCTATTCTTGTCGTACCAATCCTTGTATTCTTTCTCTTTACCTTTAATAATCTTCATACTCACACCTCGATTTCATCATCCTGCGGAAACTGAAAGACATTCATATCGCAATAAGCGTTATAATGTTTTATCATTTCATCAGTAGTAAGTGCCTTTTCCATATATTCAGCAGTACCACTTGCAAGAACTTTCATTACTTCCAATTTCCCATATTTTTCCCTCAGCATTTCCATAGCCTTAATAGCCTTTGCTTCGGTGGAGTACTCCGCAAGTGCCTGTGAATCGGTAATCAAGTTGCTGTTAAAGAAGTAAATCTTCTTGTTAAGTTTGATAACCGCCACATGCTCGTATGGCACATCTGTTGTTCCGTCCTGACTAATTATTCTCATGCTTGCCCTCCATGATTTCCTTTAAAACTGCACCAAAATCGCTATCGGTAGCGGTAGAGCACTTATCAGGGCATCCAATAGCCTCATTCAGTATTATATTAAAGAGTTGCTTATCACCATGGAGCACTTTTTCATATATCGCTTCGGTTAGAGTTCCCCAATCGGCTATAATTTCCGCACCCTTACCGTCAATCATTACTATTCCCTTGTTACTAGTAATCATATAACCTCCTATTCTGCCGTCATAAATAGCGGTAACTCCGTGTGCTC
>FR895441.1:26302-39062 GCA_000435595.1 Firmicutes bacterium CAG:882 | reverse complement strand
TTGCTTCTATCGCCGTTGCACTGGAATTATCTTCTATGAACTCAACTGTATTAGAGTTCTCGTCAATCTCAGCCTGTGCAAGCTGATAAACTTCGTCCATTTCAACCTGTGCCTGTCTTGCCATTGGGTCATAATTCTTAGGGTATTTCCTCGTTGCATTGTTGCACATTTTTCTCTGTATCATGCTTTCGGGTGTATCAAGCCAAGCACCGCTGATAAATGGTTTTGCAATTTCACATTCAAGCATTTTATCAACCGTCTTGCACATTCTAAGAGCGTTAAGAACTTCATCTTTTTTTGTTTTAATTTCGTCCTTCTGCTTTACCGTAGCCTTATATCTGTCCTCGCAAACCCCAAAAGTAGCATTCATCATATTCTGCTTAACATGTGCCAACAGATTAACCTTAACGCTGTCTCTGTCCGCGGAAAGATAAGTTACTGTTCCGTCCATCAGCTTAACAGGGTACACAACTCTTACCGCCTTATCCGAAACACCGTTCTCCTCCCACTCAGGTTCCGTCACGGTAAGCCCCTTGTGTTTAGGTGGTATGTATTTATCTCCCTCTTTGATTATCCAATATGGATAAACCTGCTTAACGTCCTTGCCGAAGTTAGTTAAAAGCGAATCATATCCGCCGCCTTCAATTCCCATTTCAACCTGTTGCTGCCATATATCCTTGCCTGTCTGCAGGTCGGTGCCTATCTTCACATTCCGCAACTGGAAGTAACATTCTCTCGGATATGCGCTTGCGTTAAGTTTAAGGCTTGCGCAACGCTTAACAATGCCTCTCAAATTGCTTGTATCAAGGCTAACCATATTAACCTTAGGATTGCTCTTAACAAGGTTAAAAATGCTTGTCATTGCTTCCATAGCACACTCTTTTGCATAATCATCCATATTCATTCCGCAAGACTTGTAATCATCAATGATAAGACCTGTGATTGCATTACTCCATTCACTCAATGATGTTGTAAATGCTTTTTTCTCTGCTACTGCTGTTGTTTCTGCCATAATTAGTTTTCCTCGCTTTCTTATATTGCGTTAAAGGTCTGCACTGCGAACAGCTCATTTGCTGTCTGCTTGTGAACTGAATTGCCAATCTTCACAAGCCACCAACCGCCATCATTTTCGAGCGTTACCTTAGATGCACCAATATACTTTTCCTTAATTACCTTGTTCTTTCTCATTTTCTATCCCTCCATAATCTTTAAATTCTTATAATTGCTGTCCACAATGAGCATAATTGCCTGTCCGTCAACCATCTGTGCAACCTTGCTCTGATTGCTCTCATCAAGGCTCTCCGCATCATCAAGCCATACTGGGCAAGTAATGCCGCTAATCTTCTGAATTGAGTTGCAAATATCAACCCTGCCTAAAATCCTGTTACCCTTGTTGCTCATAGTTGTTAAAATACTCTTTTCGTCAACTGTAGGTATGCAACAACTCTTGTAATTGCCATTCTTGGCATATTCAAATAACTGCCACTTAACTAACCCAAAATGGCTGTTTACTGCTTCTGTCAAGGCTTCATTCTTCGCTTTGTCAAGTTCGTCAAGTAAATCAAGGATTTTCTCTGCGTTAGTCTTGCTCTGCTCCATATCTCTCCGCCGATTGTGTAACTCTTCCAACCTTTCTTCTTCCATTGCGGTATTGCTTGCTGCAATCTCGGCTTCGCAATCGGACAACTGCTGCCTAAGCTCACTTTCCTGCGCCTTTAATTCTGCCTTAACCGCCGAAATATCATTAGCCTTGTGCATAGCCTGTTCCTTTTCGGCAATCTGCTGTTCAAGTGCCTTGTATTCTTCTGTAGCCGTCACATCAATTTCCTGTGGCAACTCCGATAACTGCTCTGTAAGGACTTCAATAGCCGTATTCAGCATACCAAGGCTTTCCTTGTGCTCTGGTAACTCTGCTTCGAGGTCTGCAAGTGTTTTCTTCTCCTTGCTCAATCTGTCTGCGTAAAGGTTTCCGTTATCGGTGATAGCCTTTAGCGTGTCAGCCTTGTGTTTCTTGAAGCCGGCTCTTAACTGCTCTTTTTTATCCTCGCTGTATTCATTGCCGCAGTAAGGGCAAATAAGGCTGTTCTCATCAAACTGGCGGTTATTCTCCTCCGTCCACTTCTTGCGTTCCGCATTGAGATATCCAGTTATGTTCTCAATAGTCTGCTTCGACAATTCAATGCAGTGCTCTGTCTCGCTGATAGTCTTTTCTGTCTGCCTAACAAGAAACTGCTTATCAGAAATCTTGCCCTCAATCTCTCTCCTAGCCTTAATATTGTCCTCGTTAGCCTTGCGTGATAAGTCTCCCTGCTTAAACTTCAAATCAAGAATATCTGAACTAGCCTTGTCATATTCAGCCATCAGCTTGTCATTGTCGGTCTGCTTTGCTATGCAGTCCTCAATCTGTACTTTAAGGCTGTTCTTCTGTAATTCAAGGTCAGATACTTCAATAGCCTGTTTGAGCTGTATATCTCTTTCCTTTTCCTTAATCTGTCCGTCAAGAATAGGCAAATCCTTTGTAATCCTGCTCTTGGTAGCTTTATTCATAGCGGATAATTCTTCAACTGTATACTTATTAAGTAAAGGAACTAACTCGGCTAATTCAGCTTTCTGCGAAGCTATATTAAGGTCTGTAACATTGCCTACAAGCCCAAATAAGTACTCACGCATTTCAGCCGGCTTCTGACTGAGAAATGCGTTCACATTACTGCACATCTTAAATACATTCATATCCACATCAAGATATGCGTTGAAATCCTTTAATGTCTTAGGCACATCATTGATGAAATACTTGTTATCGTCCTTGTATGAACTGCCGTCCTTGCTGTATGTACGCTTCTGAACCTTTCTCAATGTAATTTCCTTGCCATCGGCATCAAGTGTAAGTGTTACCGCCGTATCCATATCATCAACGGATTTTCCGTCAACCTCTCGTCTTACAACCGGATTATCCTTCAACTCATAATCACAGTTAAACAAGCACCACAGATAAGCCGTTACAATGCTCGACTTGCCCCTGCCATTCTCGGCAAGTATCTTTGTCAACTGAAAGAAATTGAACTCTGTGTCTACATAACACATGAAGTTCTCCAATCTCATTCCCAATAGCTTAATCTCCATTTTTATTCCTCCTCGCTCACGGCTGCTGTAATCTTGCCGCCCTCAATAATCACTCCCATTTTCTCTGCTTCGCATACAATAGCCAGCTCTTTTACCGCTAATGCGTTTAAGTCTGTAATAACCATCACGTTTTACCCCCTTTTAAATTTGTCTATGATTTTCTTCTTGCTTCCGTCTTTACCCACAAGATACAAATAAAACTCTGTTTCCTTTTCCAGCATCCAGTCACTTGCATTAAGCCTGTGCGACGATACAATAACTTTCTGCTTATACGTCAATTTTTTTGGCTGTTTCACTCCCTTATCCTCACTCTCCAATCTTCCCAAACTCCGAACCGTAAAGCGTCCTCATGCCGCTCAAAATAAATGTCAATCTTGTTGCCCTTAATGGCGCCGCCGCAGTCCTCAGCAATAAATGTTCCGATACCTTCAATGTCAACCAGTGAGCCGTAAGGAATAACCGCAGGGTCAACCGCTATGGTAACGCCCTCAATGGCGTAAGCTCCTGTTGCAGTTATTCGGTCATTCTTTCCACAACATTTCTCACAACCACAGTAGGCAGTTATGGTAAATGATTGCCATTCGTCCGATATTTCTTTAGTTGAACCCGGCATGGTACTTGTATAGTCCGCAGACTTCTCTATGCTGTTCGGCACTGCCGTTGTTATCTGTATCAGCACTATCAATAGATATATAATTGACATTAACCCTCCTTATGCATAAGCCATCGCATACCGCCGAACAACATCCTCAAATATCGCTTTAAGCTGTGGCTTATCATAGATAATCGCAATCTTTGTGGTTGCCTCTCTTATTGCCGTCTTGGTGTTGCCTGCCTTTTCCATGCGTGACCTCTTGTTGTCCTGCAACCTCTGTAAGCTACAATGAGCTATCGTTTCAAGCCGTCCGTACAGCTCGTTGTAAAGTGTCTGATAATCAATGCCACTCTTGATTGAGATTTCCCTTATTCGTGCATTGATTTCATTTCGCCAGTCACCAATCGGCTGTGTGAAGATTTCCTTCATGTTGTCAACCGTTGTCTGCACCTGCTCAATCTGCTGTGCCTGTCGTTTCTGTTCAAGCTCCGTCTTGTTCATGCTCTCAACAAGCATATTCATAAGCTGTAACTGCGGCGATAACTGTGAGCGGTCAATAGCGGTCTGCTTGACTTTCTCCTCAACCGCCGTAAAATATTCCCTTGCCTGTTCTGCTTTCTCACCGTTACCCTTGACGGATAACTTCTTGGCGAAGTGAGCTGTGAGCTTGTAATCTTCTCTCTGTTTAACTCCAACTCCCGACTCGTACTCAATGACGAACCGCCAGTAATCCTCATTTTCTGTGGCAAATTCATTGTCTGTAATGTTAGTCCTACACCACTTTGAGTAGTTGCTCTGGCTTAATTTCAAAAAGGAATATAGTTTACTCGCCGTTGTCATGCCCTCGCTGTCAATGTCAAGGGCAATCTCAATCGGCGTTCTTGTTTCTACTGTCTTAACTTCAAGCAATTTCCCTTTTCTCCTTTCCGTGTTATAATCTCCTTATCATTTCATAAGGAGGTGAAACTATGTCCGATGATACATCACAGGCACTCAACACATACGATATTGCCGAAAAAGGCATATATGTGTGTATGCAATGCGGTAACGATACCCAAAAAGGAATAATTACCGTAAAGCAAGGTGAGCAAATGCCTGAATGTAAAGAATGTGGTTATACCACTTGGCTTAAAATAAGCTAGGGTTTTTAAACGCATTCTTTTCCTCTGCGAGCGTTTGGTCTGTAACCGCCAAGTTATCATCAACCAAATGCTCTATGAGGAAGGTTCTCCTTATTACCCGTCCCTCTTTGCCAATTTGTGAAATATGTAAGTACTTCTTGCCCTCAAACTGGTACGGAATAACCAAAATACTCTGTAAGAACTTTACTTTCACAAAATGGCGGTTAAAAAAACGTCTTAATGCTTTCCTCACCGTTTACTCCTTTCTGCCGTTTTCACTTTTCTCTGCCTCTCTGGCTATTGCCATTCCCTCGGCTACACCAAGAATGTAATTCTTCTTGTTATCGTCAAGCTTAGGAATTGTGTCAGACAGCTTGCGAATAATCTCTTTTTCCTGCTCACTCATTTAATTCACTTCCCTTCTGTGATATAATGTTTTAAAAACCGGAGGTATTATTATGCTTTTAAAAATTGAAAGAACTATTTTGAAAAAAGTATCTTCAAATATGGTTGGCTCCATTGAACTTTCAAAATTCGGTAAATATTCCGGCGAAGATATTTACCAAGCTTTTTTAGATTTAAAAGAATTAGGCTTTTTCAGAAACGTAGATGTTTCCAATGATAGAACGGTGTTTTCTTATGTTTTATCTGTTAAAGGAAAACACTATAAAGAATATGTTTTTCTCGAATTTTTAAGAAATATCCTAATCCCTTTTATTGTGGCTCTTGTAACCGCCACGGCTACATATCATTTAGAAAAAGTAGCAGATAGCTATTCCAGTAGCAGCACCAGCCAAAGCACTTATGAGTTGAACTGCACCGATTATGAACGGCTCGAACTTATTGAGTAAATCTCGTTTCTGCCGGTATGTCATTTTTTTCAAAAGCTCACTTCCTTTCATACTGTCAAATACGCTAACTGATTGACTATTGCCAATCGGTCTTTACAATTCTTGTAAATCTCTTTATAATGGAGCTGTTGACTGATACCTTCTTCAACTACTTTCAATATGATATTTTCTGTGACGGATAAGTTCATCAGTTGTTTAGCGGTTGCGGTATCTCTATCAGCCACACCGACAGTTTTGTTTGCCAGTTTTGAATATGTCATATACAGCATATCAGCGTGTTCGCTTCCCTGCTGTTTGGCATATTCAACTAACTGTTTCAATACATCTGTTTCAGCTTTTCTCGACAGCTTACCGACTGTTCTTGTTTCAATCCAAGACTGCGACTGTTTCTCTCTGATGTAATTCTCCATCTGATTAAAAGCGTTTATGTATTTAAGTTTCCAATCTAACGCTTTCTTTCCAGTAAATCCCATTACCAATAATGAAAAGCCGTCTCGGTTCATAAGGTACATTGGATATTCCTGTTTATTTTGCGGATGAATGTAACTACTTTTTACAAATAGGGGGTCTCCACCATTTTGGGCACACCCTTTTCCGATTAAATCAGAGTACATTCTTTCTATTTCTGAAATCAGCTTGTCATGTCTTTTGCCGAACTTTTCAGCAACCTCCAAACTGATGCATACAGCTTCATCATGTTCTAAATGTACAAGTTCGTTCATGTTCTCACCTCTTTTCTGTTGATTGTAAAACAATTATATGTCATTAAAAAACATTTGTCAACATATTTTTGTTGATTTTTTCAACAAGGCGTGATAATATAAATTTGCAGGAAGGAGGTGTGAAAATAAATGAATGAGCGTATTAGAAAGATAAGAAATGCTCTGAATTTGACGCAACAAGAATTTGCTGACAAAATAAAAGTGAAAAGAAACACTGTTGCAACATACGAAATGGGTAGAAGTATTCCTAGTGATTCAGCTATAGCATTGATATGTAAAGAATTTAACGTCAATGAAGAATGGCTTCGGAATGGCATCGGAGAAATGTTCAAATCAAGAACCAAGGAGCAGGAAATCGGAGCTTTTGTCACTGAGACGATGGCTTTAAAAGATGACAATTTCCAGAAAAAATTTGTATCAGCCTTAACAAGGCTAACCGTCAAAGACTGGGAAAATCTTGCTGAAATAGCAAAGAAACTGTTAGATGAGTAAAAGAGGAGAGGGTTATTCCCTCTCCTTTGTCATTCCTTGAACAAATTTTAGGATATGGTCCAATATCCACAAATCATCCGTTTTGTTAATTAAGTCAATTATTTTTCTTCGGTAGTAATCTGCATCTTTTTTCATGTTTTGCATTTCCCCTTTACAACCACACGTTTTCTAGTAGCGATGTCCCAATTATAGAACATTTGTTCGTCACTGTCAACAACCAATAACCCCCACTTGCAAGGAACAATGCCAACGCCAATCAACACTGCCCCTTGCTTGCCAAAGCTTGAATCTGTCCTTATCGGACAAGTCCATAATAGCACTTTATTGTATTGAAATTTGAACAATCAGTAACTAAAATTTGACAAAAAAATACAAAAAATATGTGGTTGCGGTATAATGCCGCAGCCATGTAAATAGCAATTTAACTGTTATAGGCGATATCAGTGCAAAAACTGTATCGCTTAATATCACGGCTTCTGCAAATCAAGAAACGGAATACACGTTAATAGATGGGCTGCCTAACGGTACATACATAATAAGTGCATTTACACACGATGACAATGCGCCTATCCCTGAGGGTTCCCGCATTTTTGCCGCAATAGCAAGTAGAGCCTACATAGGTGCCACTCCCATTGCTGGAAATTCTCAGACATGGCAGTGGAATCAGACCATCTTCTTTAAGGGTACCGGATGTGTCATAAGAGTGCTCCCGGAGTTTGACTTTGCGTGTGAACTCGTAATATCGCTGTTCCTTATGCGCATTAAGTAATCGTAAAATTTCCATTAAACGGAATAATGCCTACAAGCATATTAACATTGGCTGTTGATGCGATGTTGATTGTAAGTTTGTTGACAGTGAGCGATATGTCTGGTCTTGAATCATTGTGCATATTAACTACTGACAGATTGTTACCCGATGAATATATGTAATAAATATTACCTGATACGGTCAGTAACGCATGTGCACCGCTTGATGTAGTGGTACTAACGGTTGCCTTTTTAAGCCAACCTGTACCGATAATAGATTTTATATCGCTTAAATTGCTATTTAACGTACTAATATCGTTTGCATTCTTAACGATTGCATCATTAAGCACTTTGCCTTGCGTAGCGTCAAGCGCGCTTCCTGCTACCGTAGTGGTTAAATTATTAACTGTATCTTTGAATGCGTGACCCTTAAGGCTGGCAAACCATTTCTTGATTTTACCAAAGGCAACAGACATTTTTTCGTTTGTCTTGATGTTCTCTCTTACTGTTGCGTCCGTAAAATCAACAGTTGTATTACTTGCGTCTCCTTCTGTTGCAACAGCTCCAATATTCGCTGGGGTAAGATTGACATTGCCGCGGCGGAATACGGTCTCTTTTGCGCCCTTAATTCCTGTCACGGGCGTTCCTGCAAGGCAATCCCAGTAACCGTCAGTAGTCTTATATACGTTTGTCCCTGCCGCTTGGGTTACTCCTGCTCCCTCCTTAAATGTACTTGTCGTCACAAATTCGTCGGATATATTATACATGTCTCCTGCGCTTGCGACTGCGAGGCTGGGAAGTTGAGCAAATGTAATTGTACCCATAGGGCGCAACGCTCCTGCAAAACCCTCAGATATAGCCTTGGACTGCTCATAGTAATACTTAGAACTGTCAGTTTCACCGACTGCATACTTTTGTGCTTGGCTTGCACTTGCACTTGCATCTGTCGCATATTGCAACGCTGATTGTTTACTTGATTCCGCTGATTGCTTGCTATCTAATGCACTAGATGCTGATTTTTCAGCATCAGACGCGCTTTTTGCCGAGGCTGTTGCATTGTTTTGTGCTTCGCCCGATGCCGTCTGTGCAATATCCCTTGCACTTTCAGCATCATTTTTGGCTGATTCAGCCTGTTCAGCAAATGTTTTTGCCGATTCAGCATCGGCATGAACTGTATCTTCGCTCACTTTTGCGTTTTTCTCGCTTAGAGTTGCCGCCTTGGCGCTTAATTCTGCATTTGCCTCAGATAATGCCGCTGCATCAGCACTTGATTGTGCTTTCGCTACTTCAACCTTGACTTTAGCAAGATAATTCGGCTCAAGATATTCTTCACTTACACTGCCTTGCTTGAGTGCCGCGGAAACTTTGCCGTCTAAGCCAATGGCAAATGTTACCGTATCCGTGTCCATGAACTCGTATTGCGTTATAAGTGCCGACAAGTCTATATACTGCTTAGAACCATCGTCAAGAGTAATAATAAGCTGTTGCGTTGTTGCATCGTACTTGAAGTTGACAGCCAACTTCTCAAGCTTGGTATCAATAGTCAGGACGGAACCATTCTTCTTGGTGATGGTAAATATACCAGTTGTTTCGTCATAGCCTACATCAGCCACAAGTGATGCGATTTCGACCTTAGTTGCTTTGTTAGCATCTATTGCAACAACTCTATCATCAATTACGTCAATCGCCAAATCAACCTTGTTAAGGTTTCTTGCTGCTAATGGTGTATCAAGGCTTGGGTAATCTTCCCAGTTAATCATTGTATGCGCTTTATTCATCTGATACCTCCTAAAATCCGAAGAAGCTTGACCACGACTTGAAGTGTTCTGTTCCTACGTTATCTGTCCACCATGCCCCTGCCGGGCTCATCTTAAAACTGTTACCCAAGTGAACGAACCCACTTTTGTCAACGCGGAAGTCCGGGTTCTCGACTCCGCCATTACCAAGCACCCACATACCATCCTCATTAACTACAACTCGATTGTTGCCGAACGATACAGCACCACCATTAATGATTGCGCCTATAAGCGTTGCAGCAGTAAGCGTCGCATTGATAATAACCGCTCCGTCAAGTTCTATCTTGTCGGCTTTGATCTTGACTTTTTCCGCCGATTGATTAATCTCGGATACGACCTCATTCTTAGCGACTTTAGTGCTTATCTCTTCGGATGTCTGTCTTATCTGAGAATACATCTCTGCTATCTCTGCCGGAGTGTCCGCCGGAGAAGGCTTCCATATATAGCCTTCATTGGTTGTTACATATAATCTGCGATAATGTAATCCTTCTCCACCGATTAATCTTACTGCTATTCGGTCATAACCGCTTGGAATTGTATATCCGTAAGCTAGCCCGTCAGCCGTCCACGTTCCGCTTAATAGTCTTACACCAAACGAATCCTCTGTAATCACGTTTGTTCCGTTTGATACAAGCAGTTGGAAGGAGGGCGTAGGGTCTGCAACTATTACATTGTCTCGCATAATCTCGACATATACATGAATTGTCGTCTGTGCCGATACGGTAAAATACTTCGTTATCGGATACCCTGAGTGCGTTGTCAGCACCTCATTATTAATAGTCGCATCTGCCTTATCACCCCACAGCCTATCACCCCAAAACTGCGTCCCCTCGAATATATTGTCGTAAGTTACCGTTGCCTGTATCTGCGAACGGACTTCACTTCTGATTTCGTCCGCTGTCTGTGTAATGGACGATTCAAGCGTTGTCTTGGTACTTTTAGCATCTTCCTTAGTTTCGTATGTCTTAGACGCATCACTCCTGATTTGCTCCGCCGTCTGTGTAATGGATGTTGACAACTTTTGCTCAACATCGACAATCTGTGATTTAGTTTCGTCTACTGTTCGCGTAAGGGTGTTAATCCTGCCCTTGAGCTGCACAATCGACTTATTTACGCTGTTGACCTGCGTACTGCGTAATTGTTCGCCGTCTGCGGTATAAGTGTCTCTTAATGACTGTATGCCCTTTAACGTGCGGTTAAGCACATAGCTCTCAATTATGGCATACTTAGTTGAGAGCCTAACAGCATCACCAATCTCAATGCACGGGTTCCCGATGCTCTCGACAGACATAGGACGGTATGTAATGCCCTTTATCTTGTTAAAGATGTTATTGACAATAGTATTAAGCTCTTCTGCACTTTTCCCGTATACCAAGAAATTATCTTCTATGATATAAGCATTAGTGCCGTCGCCCGCGATTGCTCCAATGTCATCTTCACTCTGTCTGATTTGTACTTTGTCAATGCCTTTAACGATGTAATCCTGATACTCAGCACTGATATAGTGGCTTTTTTTAATCGTGATTCCCTTTGGTTCAACAGGGAATAAATCTTCTGACGGATATAAATCTTCTGACGGATATAGCCCCTGTATGTCCTGAGACAAATAAATATACTCATACTGTCCGCCACGTCCTATATGCCCCATGCAACCGTTAATCTCGCATATACAATTAAGCACATCGGCACCGCTTATCTGCTCTGTATCTATGGACTTAGTTACTGTCATACTGTCGTTGACAAGCGTTATATCTTTTTGCACGATGCCGAAGTAAGCAAAAAAACTGCTTCTAAATGCTTTAATCGTTGTTGTGCTGTCATCATTCGGCAACAATGAGTTATACCACTTCGCCACATCAGCGTTAATCACATCGTACAACGCATCGTAAGCCTCAATCTCGCGTTTTGTTCGGTCAGCCGTGGGTTTATCAGACACAACTTTATAACGCCCTAAAATGAACGGATTAGTGCTGTTGCCATTAAGTACCATCTTAACGGTTATCCACTTATCCTTTAGCGATGTAAACACATTCGATATAGTAAACTTGACCGCCACCGCTTCACACGCTCCGAATGTCAACTCACTCTCGGAACACAAACTCTCTGTCAACTCAAAGTTCTCTTGATGTAGCTCCGTGTTGGTAATTTTTACAGAGCTACCATCTATTGTAATAATGAGCTGCTTATCCACGTTAGGGGCGTAAAACAAATCCTGCAAACTGTAATCAACCATCGTATACACCCCCAATAAATGACATTCTGAACGAGCTGTAATGTATCTCGCCGCCGTATGTGCCGTATATCTGTGGCTGGAAGTCAGCAAGATAGCCCTTTTGTGTCACATAGTCGTTGTACTCAGGAATAAAAGCGGTAATGATACACTCTCTGCCTCTTGCGCTTGTATAGTTATTGCGGATATTAGACATAAGCTCCTCCAGCTCACTGCCTGTCAGCATGGCGCGCACATCAAACTCAATCTTCACCGCTTTAAGCTCAACCGCATTGCGGTGTAAATAGCCGTTAGCGTCCGGGTAATCGTCTATGTCCTGCATATTCACATAAGCCTTGTAGCTGTCAGCCTTAATAAATTTCTGTGGGACGGTATATTCTCCCACCTTAAACAAATAACCGCTGTATGCCACTGTTACCGCCTTTCCGGGCATAATAAAAGCACCTATCCAGCGATAGATGCTAAAATGCTATGTCCTGTCCTGTCTTGTTTGTGATGAATGTCTTATAGCCTGCCGCTATGAGTCTTGCTTTCATTGCCACGGCACGCCAGTACGCTTCATAAGCTCCGACCTGCACATGATAGTTGCCCTCGTAGTACTTGATTATTACGTCAAATCCCTTAGAACGCACATCTCTTGCCATGTTCACTGCATAAGCCTTGTTCTCAAATGCTCCGACCTGCACACGATAGTACTTATCGGTGCTTGCTTCGACCTTAGGCGTCTGATTAGGCAAATCAGCATTGATGTAAGGTGTCGGGTCTACCCAGTCAAATTTAGAGGTATTCATAAAAGAGTTTGCGCCCCAGAAATCACTTGCGTTGACAGTGTAAGGCTTTTTGTACTTACGAGCCTCAAAGTGAAGATGAATACCTGTTGAATGACCTGTGTTGCCGACAACACCAATCACATCACCACGCTTAACCACATCGCCTGTCTTAACCCTAAGCTCTCTCATGTGTCCGTAGCCGGTCACATAGTTGTCATTGTGTGATATCCACACCGCATTACCATAGCCGTCTCCGTTGCCGGCATAAAGCACTGTGCCGTCCGAATGAGCCACAATATTGCTCTCAATGTATCTG
>FR895441.1:16437-26236 GCA_000435595.1 Firmicutes bacterium CAG:882 | reverse complement strand
CCGCCGTTCTTGACGGCTTCAATGTGCCGTGCGTAGGTCTGCGTCACAGCATAGCCTTGAACCGCAAATACTCTGTTACCGATATTCATAGTCTTATTCCTCCATGTGTCTAATTTTATCTAATAAAAAAGACAGCCCACACGGACTGCCCTTTATATTATCTATATAATTTACTGTATTTATTAATATATTATATTTATATATAATATATATACATATTAATCTTATCTATACTATTCTTATCTAATCTAGGTTACACTTTGTTTACAGAATGTATACAGATTTTAGCATAGCAAATTGTGAAAGTGGATTTTAATTATTTTTCGTGTTACAATCTCCGTTGGAAGGAGGTGTATTATGTACAAAAGAGTATATGGTTTTTGCCCGACCCAAAACAAGGACTATTCGATTAGAGTTAATTACATCAACGCTTCAACAACTGAACGCTTTGAGTATGCCAAAGGTATTGCAAGTTGCGATTATACTAGCTGTGGCAATGATTGTGATTTACCTCGATGTCCTATTGCTTCAAATGCTCCTGAAAGCATTTCGGGCTAAAACTGTGGGGTAGTTATCAGCTACCCCTTTATACTCACGTCAATCTCACCGACACCCTTCTGCATCAATAGCATTTGCCCATCAACGGTTAAATCAAATGCGTTGAGGTCTAGTGTTAGTGTTGGTGCTTTGCCTGCCGCATGTTCTAACTTATAGTTCCTTACACCATTGAGTTTCTTGCCGTCAATCAATATCTGTGAAAAAGCTCCGTCTGTTTTGATTTCAATTCTTGAATTTTCCATCGCTTATGCTCCTTTCATCAAACAATACATTCTAAAAGTACGTTTAACGTACATACCTTTGCAATGCTTAAAAGGGACAATTTGTCCCTTTTGAAAAAGTAATGGACAAATTTCGTACATTTAACATCTCCATTGGTACTTTAAGTACCATTAAAAAGACAGCACCCTGAAAACAAGGTGCTGTCTAACGAACATTTTAATTTTATTCCGGTATGTAGTCTTCCTTGACTACCTCTATCTTTAGCAATCTTTCCCATTTGACAAACTTGAACACTGCCTTACTCTCTGTACCGTCATCACTCTTGATAAGTATGCGCTCATTAACTGCTACTATCACTGGCTTATCACCTGCAAGCTTCAGGAACTCTGCCTGTAAGCCTATAGGAGCAACTATAGCGATGATGTCTGCCTGCGCTATCTCACCCTGCAATTCACTGGCGTGCTGGATTGTCTTGTCAACCTGCGTAATTTCAACCTCGCCCAACGCTGTTCTCTGTTCATCTGTCATTTCGTGTCTGCTGAACCATAATACTTTTTTCATCTTACTAATCTCCTTTATTTTCTTCCTCAATTACTTTAATCAGGTCATTCAACCACCATGTAGCCATTGCCGATAATTGAGGGAAATAGTCCACAATATCAAGTGGGTACTGCGGTGAATGTCCTGTTTCTTCCTCGTATATCTTCTTTGCCGCATCTAGGTCATACTCTTCGCCTATGCGCTTCAAAAGTCTATGGCAAACGTATGAAAGCTTACAATTCGTCTTATATGCTACCCATTCAAGGTTGCTTCTGTTGCGGATATACCAACTCTTGACCTTAGGCACCAGCGTATTGCTTGTGTTGTACTTGGCGTCCTCAACCTGCACCGGTGCAACCGCCGTCTGTGGCTGTGCCTTAGCTTTGAAGTATGCGTTGACAAGTTGTCGCTGTACCTGCCATGCTAAATCATCATCAAGGCATTTGATAACCATTAAGTATCCGCTTTCGGTAAAAAGGTGGATTTTAATATTCGGATTTCCGACTATTTTTGAGTTAGGCGACATCAGGTCGCTCAACTCTTTTCTTGTAATCGTATAGTAATCTTCGTTTTCCACAAAATGTTTTCTTTTTCTCTCAAAATGCCTTGATAAACGCTTTTTCTCACATTTATGTACAGAACAAATATCATCAAGTGTGACAACTCTCTGTCCGTTGTACTCACGGATTGCCAGCTCTGTTCCCTCAATCTTTACAAGCTCTGCCATATCAGTCACCCCACTTTTCTAAGAATAATCTTACAAAAGTTGCAAGGTATTCAAGTGTACCGCCACTTGTTATGCTGTCAATCATCTTGTGGAGTAATGCTCTATTATCTTCCATTATGCAACACCTGCCTTTTCTTTTGAGGTAAGTTCATAGCCGCCCATGACACGCCTTACGCTCTTGTCATTCGTAGCGGCGGCGAAAATTGCGATATTGTCTAAGTGCTTCTCGTTATCGCAATCCAAGACAACCTGCATAATGATTTTTCTCAACTGCTCTTTCCTGCACTCGCAAAGCAGTCTCATGTTTTCCTGGTCTACCTTGTCAAATTCTTCTCTCCAGTTAATTCTTGCCATATCATACCATTCCTTTCTGTTAAAAACCTCTTGATTTCTCCGCAAAGGAATGATAGAATACGCTTATCAATTCCTCTGCGGAGTTGTGCTTGTGAAGTGGTTGCATGTCGGTCAAAACATTTGCAACCGCTTCTTTTGTTTAGTCTCCGATTTCTTCATCGACCTTATCATTAAGCCATTTCTTTTTAGTAATGCCTTTTTCGGAAAGTTTTTCCTCTAACTTATCAAACTTTTCCTTATCAAGTTCAACACTAAAATTCCTTGTCTTTTTGCGTCGCTCTTTCATATAATCGGCTCTGCTTTCTGGTGCTATTTTCCTCACCTCCTTGTTACGAGTTACATTATACAGTGTTACATGTAACAAGTCAAGCCCTTTTTTAAAATTTTTTTTGCAAACAAAAAGGAGCTTTTCAGCTCCTCTTGCTTAAATCTTCATTTCAAATATTGTTCCACATTTAGGGCAGACAAATGAAGTTTTACCATTTTTGCCCTTAATTCCCGCTGCGGCTCCTACGAGAGCGCCTACCGGTCCGAAAGCTAAACCTCCCACTGTATTGCCTATAAGAGATTTACCCAACGAAAACTTCTTTTTGGTGTCAATAGGAACTCCTATTCCGTCACAACCGCTAGTTGGACATTTAGCAACTTTAGCCATAACAATACCTCCCATATTTGTGTAGTGACTTAATACTACTACTTTATGGGAGGTATGTCAATTCATGCTACAAGTAACTTCTTGGTCGGATTGGTGATGAAGTTCTTTATATCATCATATCCCCAGCCGCAATTTACAAGACCGCTGACAATCATTTCTATGGACTGAACTTTTGCAAGCTCCTCAGCCGTAAAACAGTCTCTTAAATTAGCCTTTTTGTCAATGCCGTATTCTTCCCTTAACTGCTTTGCTGTTTTGCCGAATATCACCTTATAAATAATGTCGGTATATGTGGAATAAGCGTGTCCGTGCATACGCTCATTCTCATTTGACTGCTGGATAGCCTTAGTGAGTGACTGCCTTACGGCTATACCCTTTTCTCTTTCAATCAGCTTTCCCGTAAGAAGCTCTTGCATAGCGTTAAACTGGTTGATGTATGCCTCTTTGAACTTCATGGCTTTTTCGCCAGTATAGCCCATGGCAAGCAAGACAAATCCATCTCTTGTGATGTAATACATAGGTTGCTTATGATTCTGCTGATTCAGATATTCCGACTGCACGAAATTGTGCTGTCTAAACTCTTCACTGCAAGCAAGCTCTCGTATATCTTGTAATACTCGCCTATGCTCTTTCTCGAAAGTCTCCGCTACATCAAGACTACTAACAACAGTTACCTCTTTGCTTTTACCGATTTTTCTTGTTTCTACTAACATAGTATCATTCCTTTCTGTTGATGATTTTTTAAATAGAAAACCCCAGCAAACATAATCTGCTGGGGAACTATTGTTTTAGTTAAATTTAAAATGTATAAGCGTCTCGCCCTGTGCGCCTGAAATAGTCTCTTGCATAATCTCTTGACGCTTTTCCTATATCGTCTTTGGTTATGCCGTATTCCTTTGCAAGAATACGCTGTAACAACTGGTTCTGCTCTCTCAACAGTGCGTTAGTCTCTGCATTGTCCACACTCGAATTTGTGTTGTAATAGTTCTGCGTTGTGGTACTTGTCGATGTGCTTACGCTCGGCGTGTAATCGGCATAACCGCTGTACAACTGCTGTGGGTGAACCGCTTCAACCATTCCAAAGCCAAAATCCTTAATGGATAGCTCTGTTGGCTTATAGAGGCTTTCCATACCATTTTTAAAGCCCTCTGTGGTGTAGGCACCAAGCTCAAACATAACTCTTGATGGTGAGTGAATGTCAAGGGCGGATTGGATAGTCTTTGCTACGTTCTTGGCTATCTCGTCTGCCTTGCTGTATACTGACTGTTCCATTGAGGTCAAGCCATTAAGAAACCCGCTCATTGTTTGCACGCCTATATTGGTAATAGGTTCTAACAATGCAAGCTGAAAGCCATTAAGCAATTTAGTAGCGTAAGTTTGCATTGCACTTAATGACTGTTTTGTGTTGTTCGATATGCCCTGGTTGTAACCAAGAACATCATATAGAGCAAGTTTAGCAAACTCCTTAGACGGACTGTTAATGTCGTGTGATGTAGCAAGACCGTTCAAGAGACTATCTCCAACACCAATCATTAATCTATTAAGCTTCGGTTCATACGTTTTCATTGCGTCCGTATAACCGCTTACGTCATACCCTGCCATGTCCGCAAATGCCTTAGTTGTAATGTCCGAATTGGCTAATATGGCATTACCAAGAGTATTTGCAGTTCGCATCGCCCATCCGCTTACGTCATTCTCAGACAATGTAGCATTCTCAAGCCACCGCTGATACAGGTGATTATCTTTAGATGGTTCAATATTAAGAGCTTCCATTCCTTTACTAAGAGCATCTGAAATTGGTTTAAAAGTATTTTTGTCAAAGCTCTTAGCCACGTCCTGAATAGGATTCTTGAATAGTTCGGCAATGCCCCAGTCTTTAGTTTGTGCGTTCTGGAAAGCTTCAACTCCTGCTTTCTCGACTTGTGACTGAATATAATCGAAAGTTGTACTTATCTGTGACGTAATATTATTCTTTTCTTCGTCCCAGTTAGCACTGTATATCTCTTTAAGATTGCCAACCCAATCAAGGTATTGAGAAGCTTCCTCTGGTGTGATTCTGCCTATTTCAAGAGCACGCTCAGTATATACTTTCCATTCGTTCGTTTGGTCCATAAGGCTCTTATAATACTCATCAACCTCATTGAGCTTTGTTTGCCCTGCTTCTGTAATATCCGCTATAGCCTTAGTGGTTTCCTCGACACTTCCGAAATTAATATTCATCATGTCGCTAACAGTATTTTCTAATTCTACTTGACGTTTAATTGCCGCTTCACTCAGATAACTCATGTCATCAAGAAGCGAATTGAGAGTGTCTACATCGGCTTGTGCGGCAGTACCACTAAGCATTTTATCGAAAATGACATTTGCTTGTGATTCCATGTCGGTGTATATGCCATTGAACCTTGCATTGAACTGAGACAAAATAGTTGTCATGGTTCCTACATCAATACCTAACTGTTCAGCAGTCGCCTTGGACATATTCTGTAATGCTTGCCATGCTATATCAGAGCTTACTTGCAAATCATCACGCAACGCCGAAGCTAAGTTACCGACAGCTGTTTTCATATTCTCAATGTCATTATTCGTCACATTCTCAAGCCCTAAATTATCAAAACGGAATTTAAGGTTGTCAACTTCTTCACTTGCATTTTGTAAATTGGTGTTAACACTTTCAAGTTCCGTAGCAAAGTTTGTCATGTCCTCACTTGATGTGCCGGTCGAGTCAATAAGCTCGATTACGCTTTGAGCAATATTGCTTATTGCGGTTCCTTGATTGTCGAACACGCTTGCGTCAACAAATTTATCAACCATGTTGTCATAAGCTTGTTCAACAGATATAATAGCTCCTGCCACTGCCGCTAATGCTCCAACAGCAAGTACAATATAACCGCCTGTGCTTAACGAAGCTATCGCTGTACCAAGTTTACCAACACCCTCACCAACACTAACCGGCTTTGCACTTGAAATTTTCAAAATTGCATCTGCAAATTTACCTAAGCCGGTATTTATACCGCTTGCAATAGCAGAATAAGCTTTAAAGGCAAGAAGAGCTGTTGCGACGCCACCTAAAGCACCACCCAATGTATGCCACACTGGAGCCGGAACTAAATTAAGTGCTTTAAATAATATTTCTACGGCACCACCTAAAAGATTGATAGCAGGCGCACCAATATTGGATAAACCCTCGATAAAATCCAAAAAGCCTGTGCCTGTACCGACTGTAAACTTCTTAGCAAATTCCAAAATGCCGTTAAAGCCATTTTTGAGCTTCTTCCAGTCAACTTTACCGCCCCATGTTTTAAGCGGTTTAAACATGCGCTCAAAAAAACTTTGCACTTTGTCCGCCCATGCCTCAGCCTTATTCTCCATCTTGTCGAAAGCATCGTTCCATACCTTCTCGTACTCCTCGGTTGCTTTGACAATCTCATCTGTGAGGTCGATTGTGTCACCGCTTACGCCCGTGCTCTTACTTGTATCAGTGCCAGTGTTAATTACGTTAAGTTCATCGAATCCACGAACACCTTTTTGTGCCTTGTCAGCCGCCTTAGCCACATCGTCATAGCCATTTGCTATATCCTCTAATCCGTCAGAGGTATCCTTATAACCGTTCTGCCCGAAAGCATCAAAATCAATCTTAACACCCATAAGGCTTGCAACGCCCACAAGCATACGTTTGATTGCGATTGTTGTGCCATTGACAACGGGCATAACCTTTTGAAGGACAGGGATAAACAACTGTCCGAGAACCATGCTTGTCTCTTTGATGTTTGTGTTGAATTGCCTAATCATGTTGCTCGGCGAATTTATCGTATTTGATAAGTCGCCCCATGAAACTTTGGACTGCTGCAAAATACTGAGAACACGCAACTGCTGTTTCTCCATTTGAGTCATCTCACTAACACTCTTGGTTATTCCAAGAGTGTAAGCGTATGTCTGCAATGTGGCATTGGTAATATCAATACCATACTTGTACAACGCCCTTGATTGACCGATTAAGCCACTTTGTATGTTCGTGGCTACTGCTGAATAGTCTATATTGAAAAGAGAGCTTATATCGCCTGCAAGCATTGTCATTGACTTGGCTATTGCTGTGGTTGTCTCTCCTGTCTGCCCCAGTGAGTTAGTTACCGAGGCAAGCTGTGACGCGAACTCTGTAACTTCCTGAATGTTCAAGCCTAAGTTCTTAGTGCTGTCTGCCGTCAACAAGCCGTCCTCAACATCAACTTGCAGTCCCGAAAGCTTACCTAACAACGTGCTTACCCTGTCGGAAAAGCTATTCGCATAATCCGTAGCGTTGTCATAGCCGTACTTTTCAAAGTCTTTGCCCCATTCGGAGCCGATTTTGCCAAACGCAACCGCATAGTAGTTGAATGCCTCAATGTAATCCGTGGTGCTTTCAATCGAAGTCCACAAGCCCTTAATGCCACGTATGACCATGAAATATGAAGCGTAAAACTTACCGAACGCCTTAGCCAGTGACCATGTGCTTTTGGTTGCCGTCTGTGCGCTTCTCTGGACCCCATTTAGGCTTCTTTGAATTGTCCGTGAAGCAGAACCCACCCTTGAACCTTGGCTTGCTAAATTCGCCAATGCGTTAGTCATCTGAATGACGTTATTGCTTACTGTCGGTGCGCTTGCAAGCGTTGTGAGTAAATTTGTAAGTGATGTTGCCAACTGCGGCATATTTGTAATTGAGGTCTGTACACTCTTGTTGCCAAGCTTTGCTATGTTCTTAGCGACTTCACCAATCTGCGCCGCATTTTCAGACACCGCTGTAAACTGGTTAAACGCACTAGCCGTGGAATTAAGTGAGCTTGCAACCGTATTAAGTGCCGAACTGTCAACACTTGCTATCTTGGTGATGTTTTTGGCAAGCCTTGTAAAGCTTGCTGTACCCACGTCATTAATAGCTCTCATTGAAGTGCTTAGGTTGGTGACGTTCATTGACAATGTATTAAGCTCAGAGCCATTGACGCGTCCAAGTGATGTTGCAAGGTTGCCAAGCTTGATTATGAGTCTATCTATTGCTGTGTTTGCTTTTTGGGCGGTTGCTTGAAGTTCTATCTCCAAACTGTCAACTTCTGCCATTCTCTCACCTCCCCGTCATAAAAATAAAAGCGGCACAGATTACTCCGTACCGCTTATTTGATTACCGTTTCAGGCAATCCATTTTGTTGTGCCATATTCATATATTGCTGTTCAATAAGAATTGCTTTTTGAATGTCCGCATCAGTAAAGCCCTCTTTGCGTTGTATATCTTTTGACATGACTGGCTCTTTGACGTATTTTGATACGGCTTTTCGACCATTCAAGCAATGGTCGACTGCAAATATAACAGCAGATACTCCGTAATTCCCCCACCAAGACCACATCTCGTTGTCTCGCTCCTTACGTCTAAGCTTCTCACCCTCTAGGCAATAGCCTAAAGTTTTAGGTGTGAGCTTCTTGAACTCTTCAAGGCTTATTCCGATGGAAAACGCAAGTGGGAAGTATTCTTCCCATATCAATTTGTGGAAATTTACTTCTTTTCCTTTGCTTTCTGCATCTGATTCAACTGCTCCGCCGCCGACTTGTTCATCTGCTCGATTGTCTCCTGAAGACCGCTCAAAACGAAAAAACCATCGTCCTCCATGCACTTCTTAATGTCATCAAATAACTGATAATAACCGTACTTGCTGTCGGTCTTTCTCTTCTGTGTAATATATGCTCGTGTCAGAGCCTTGGCTTCTGCCTTAGTGACTAAATTGTGTTGTAAGCAGCCGGCATAAAACGCCATGTGACATACTTCGCTATAATCAGCAACCATCTTACCGGCACCGTTAGACATTGCGGTGATTGTGTTGCCGTTCTCCTTATAAATGTATGCTCCGGTCATATAATCGAACATCTTCTGTACGATGTCCTTATTCTCAGCGGCATCAAAGCCAAACTCTAACTTATATTCCTTGTTATCAATATCGAATGTTATCATTATGCTCTCCTTTTCCTCCTATGCTTGCCATAGGAAAAGGGGCGGTCCGTAGACCGCCCTTCTCTGCTTAATTAAAAGTTAAACTGCAGCTACTGTAAATGTACCGTCCTTGTTATCAACAACGGTAATGTCATCTGTAACCCACTTCGGAGATGTGTTCTGTGCTACTGTGGCAGTCATCTCAACGATTTCATCTGTGCCACCTATGTCATTAACTGTTGGCGTAATCTGTCCAACATAAGCGGACTTAGCAACTCCGCCTACACCGTCTGTTCCGTAAAGCTGAATGATAATGCACTTCTTGTTGCCTACCGCAAGCAGTTTGTCAAAATCGCTCTTATCAAGATTACCAACAAACTCCTTGGAACTTGTCTGCTTAATACCCATCTCGAATGTCTGAGTATCGTCCTCGGTTGTCGTACTCTCAACCATATTCGGAGCGGATGTCGGTGACGGAATAGACCTTGCCGCAAGTAACAAGTTATATGTTCCTGCAAGGTTTATCTTCTTGAGGTCACCCGAATACTCCATATAAATTACACGGGATAAATATGATGTAATAGCCATTTTGTCCTCCTTAAAAATGAAAATAAAAAAAGAGCCTTAAAAAGCTCTTAGTTATAACAATCTGTCATTTGCACCGATAACACGCCTAAAGCGCGCGGTGCTTCTGTAAATTTTGTCTGCGTATGAAGTTTCCGGCATTGGTTTAGCCTCGAACCGCATAGCCTTGAATACCTCAGCAATCTCGCTTGTTACCCAACGCACGTCT
>FR895441.1:0-16408 GCA_000435595.1 Firmicutes bacterium CAG:882 | reverse complement strand
AACTGCGCGTATTCGTGCTAACGTCAACTTGAAATGTAACAAGTAAGCCGTTAATGGATTGTCCGTCAATCGTTCGTCCTTGCTCTGTCGGTGCCAACATGTGGATGTAGACTGTTGGGAATGTCGGTGAACTGTCACTCTGTCCTTTATCCGTAAACAGCAAGTTGGGGTATTTCTTCTTGATTGCTGAATATGTCTTAGCCTTGACGATTGAATATATTATGCTTTCAATGTCATAAGCCCATGAATTTTCACTCGCCATTAGTCCTTGAATACCTCCTTTGCCGTACTGACAATAATTGACCTAAGCTCATTCGCTGTGTTGTACATGAACGGTCTTGACGGCATACCCTCTGTGAAGTACCAGTTGCCATCCTTTCCCTTATAAAACCAACCATAACGCCCATCGGCAAGCTGTCTGATTGTCTTACCACTTGCATACTCCCAAGTAACGCCCTCAGGCAATGTACCTTTATACGGTTGAGCTTTGCCGATAACGCCAGTTCCAAATTCAACAAAAACAGCGTGTGAGCTGTCTGCTACAACCGCCCATACGCCGCCACCTTTTACGCTTCCTTTATATTCAGAATGAATACTTGAAAGCAATTCAGTTGTGAATATTGCGTCAAGCTCCGCAACCTGTACTCTCGCAATCTCAACGCCTCTTTCTGCCAGTTTTTCCGCAAGTAGTTGACATTTATATGTCAGATAATCTTGATAGCGTTGTAAGCCTTTTATTGCGCCCTCAATGGACTTTTGCGAAAATACATTAACAACAATCTTGTGCTTTGCCATCACTTCACCTGAGCTTTCAGCATGTACTTTGTGGAGGTTAAAGACGGCTTTACTCCGACGACAATGAAATCCGCTGTAATCTCGTCAACATGAACCTTATCCTCGTCCTTGTAGCCAATTTCACTATCAAGCCATATAACATCACCTTTGCTCAATGGTAGCTCATTGCGTTCCGTCAGCATAACTGCATCAAAGTCTGCCACGTTAAAGCCATACTCTTCTGCCTGTGCTTCACCGCCGCTAAAGGCGATATTTGCTTTGAAAGCAACCGGCAGTGAATAACCTATGTATTCCTCTTTGATACGAGGTATCTTATTACCTTTGCTGTCGAGATACGGTGTA
This sequence comes from Firmicutes bacterium CAG:882, assembly GCA_000435595.1. Classification (GTDB taxonomy): domain Bacteria; phylum Bacillota; class Clostridia; order Lachnospirales; family Lachnospiraceae; genus CAG-882. The sequence goes on along the minus strand of FR895441.1, from coordinate 15,271 downwards.
AAGTTGCCCTCACTGTCGGTATAGCCCTCATATATGATGTTGCCGTCATCGTCAGTCTCATAAATGGTTACACGCTGTCCCTGCCGTGAACACTTCATGTTTTGCTTGTTGATTTCAAGCATTTTTCTTCACCGCCTGCTTGTAAATCTGATTTACGCCTGTGCTTGATAATCCGGACACAATTCCTACTGCTATTGCGTTGAGAACATCTGTTGCCGGGAAATCAGGTATTACATACATTCCTACAACGCCTAAGATACCGCCTGCAATGCCGACAATTATAGGGATGAAGTTATCTTTAATCTGTGGAATTGCCTTGGCTCCTAAGCCTATCAGATATGTAATTACAACGATTGCAACTACTGTTGATACCTGTGTAAAATCCATTATTCTTTACCTCCTGCCTTGCCTAAATGTAATGCTTGTATTTCGTTATACATCTTAGTTACCATGCCATTGCCACCCAATGCGTGATATGCGTTGTACATCTCAATGAAGTTGTCATACGCATAAGATGGAATTTCACCAAGCTTCATATACTTATCATGATATTCGATAAGTTGTACTCGCAAAAGCAGCATTGTACCTTTGCTATTGGCATCCTTGTCTTTTTTCTGTTGTTTCAGAAGCCAAACTATGTAACCAAGCAATATTGGTAATGCTATGGTATAAGTTTGTAATAAAAATTCCTTCATTTTATATCTCCTGTAATTAGAATATGGCACACCGCCCACCACCCTTAATGTGTGCCGCCTGCTACCATATTGCCGACATCAGCAACATGTTAACGCACAATCTTCTTATTATTTAATGCCCTATAGGCTCTGTTAAAACACTTTAACCAACGGAATTACTCCGGTAAGAAGTTTATTGCGCTCTACCCAGTTGCGGCTAATGCCATTCTCGGAGTAGCTTGCCATATAAGCTTCGCCGGCTTGCGAATGGTCATACACAGTGAGGTTGACAATAATGTTTTCATATTTCGCCACGTCATTATCAATTTGCTCTTGTGTATAACTACTTGGATAATTCCTTAGACTGATTATTTCTTGCCTCGACTGCTCAATGAGCTGTTCAATGTAGGGGTTGTCCTCAATATTATCAAATACTACAACATTAGTCGTTGTGCCATCGTCATTCGTGACTGTATCAGTATGAAATTGTTTAAGTCTGTTTTTGACTTTCTCTAATGTTGTGTACATGACTAACCTCCTATAAATTAAACTTCTCAATTAACAGCTTTTTTAGCTCCGCACCGCTTAACAGTTCGGCACCGCCAATGCCTTGTTCCTTAGCAAGCGTTTGTAAATCTGCCGTACTCATGCGGTTAATGTCGGTCTTGGTGTAATTAAAAGAAGAGGAGACTGTCTGCGTCTCCTCTATCTCTTCCCCTGCCTTATACCACTTGCCGTTGAATTTAACTGTGTATTGTGCCGTCATAAGCACACCTCCTAGTCAACCTTGATAACAACAACGCTATCCATTCCTTCAAATGTAGGAAGCCCAATCATAGATACTACACAGTGAGTGTTGATTGGGTGGTTGGTTGCGTATGTATATACGGCAATACCAGTCTCAACGATAGACAAGTTACCATCTGTAAGACTTCCGCTTCTCTCCTCAGGTGTCTTACCGAATACATAATCGCCAAGATATACCCCTGCCGACTGCGCTGATACAATACCTGTTGGAATGAAGTACTTCGTTTTTCCGTCTGCCGGGTCAATGTAAATCTTGTCATAAACTTCAATCTCAATGCCGTAGCCTCTAAGGTATTCAACAACCTGTGACTGCTGTAATCTAATACCGCCGTTATAAGCTGTGATACCAAGTACCTGCTTCTTAGTGTCCTCTGCATTGAGAACCATCTCCCATGTCTCTGTATTCATGGAAAAACGTGTAAGAGAATAGCCGGTTTTCTTAGCAAAATCTCGTCTCGTCTTAATTAAATCCGCAAGTGGCGTTGCTGTAGCCGGAACATTCCACTTGTCGCTTGAACCGGAAATCTCAACGAAGTGGTCTGCCTTGTGCGCGGCTCCACTATCAGCTGTATACTCGACAGTATACTTGCTCTTACCGATGACAACATCAATCTTAGGCACGCCGTCCTCAGGTGCAAGCAAAGACCATATCTGTCTCTCAGGTACAACTCTCGCACCCTCGATAAGGTTCATAGGCTTCTTGCTAATTTCTCTAAGTACCTGATTAGCGAGGTTAGAGTTCTCGGCACTTCTGTAGTTGTCGTACTCCTGTTCCTCTTTCTCTGTAACCATGTATGATTCACGGTAAAATGGCATTTCGTTCTGAATGTCAGAGAATCCACCAACATCCCTTAACTCCGCCTGTGCGTCAAAGTTAGATGCCTTTAACGATACCGGAAGTCCGCTTTTGCCCTTGATAAATCTAAGGTCAAGCGAATCCTGCTTCCTTGTACCAAACTTCTGCCTGCCAAGATAAGGGGCAGAACCTAATGTCTTCTGATAATTATTCCACATTACACCGAGGCTTCTCGCTGTAAATGCTTCTGCTAATGGTAATGCCATAGTATTTTAACCTCCTATAATTACTCTGTTATTGGTTCTGCACCGTAGAATGTTACTCTAGGTGTTACTTTTCTAGCCGCATCTGCTATTGTTGGTGAAAGTGTCTTGACCTTTTCCCAGTCAATAGTTCCCTGATATACATAAGTTCCCGGTGCGTCTCCCTGCGTTACGTCCACATCTTCAAGCAGATAACCTAAGCACTTGTTATCATTGCTTGGGAATGGTGTTCCTGCCGGTACAATCTTTCTTCCGTTTCCGTCTGCCACCGACACCATAGACTGCGGAACTATGCACGCTGCTCCCTCATAAGGAAAAAACTTTAAAATGCCTTTACTCTGCGTAAAGTCTCTCTCAATAGGCTTACCCATTGTCTTTTACCTCCTATAACTTGTAATAATCTCTTGCCTCAACGCTTGGGGCTGCCGAACCAAAACTAATTGTTTCAGCGTTTGCTACATCGTTAGGCTTTTCTTTATTCTGACTGCCAGCACCGCCGCCACCCGGAACATCTGCATTTTTAGCAATTTCCTGAATCTTAGCCTGTACTGCTGCCGTCTCTCTTGCGGTGATAATCTCTGATACAGAATCAATAGCAGACCTAGCAAGCTCAAGGTTATCCTGAAATCCTGCTAATACCTTGTTTGCCGGTTCACCTGTCAATCCCTTTTCCGCCGCATAAGCCTTTATGTCTTTCTGAATGTTCTCACGCTGCAAGTTGGCTATCTGCTCTCTTAACTGCGTAAGCTCCTCTGAATTGTCAGGCTTAGTCTCCGGTGTGACTGCCTGCTGATTATTAGGTTGTGATGGTGTCTGTGGCTGCTGTGGCGTGTTATTGTGGAACTGATTAAGATAATTGGTTATCTGTGCCTCTGTCGGTTCATCAATCCCCAACGCAATTAAGTTCTGCCTTGCTTCTTCTCTTTTCATACGATTACCTCCATAATCTACATTTGTTGTCGCGGTTCTTTCCGCTTGGATTTTCGTTTTCCCATTTCACGCATGAGTGCATATAAAATAAAAGCAACCGCCGATTATTGCTCGGTAGTTGCTTTATTTTGCTGATTATTATTAAGTTGTTGAACTATCTCTTGTGCTTGCTTTTCCTGCTTCTCAACATCTGTGATAGTCTTATATAAGTTGTCAAGATAGCCCTTAGACATTAAGAACGTCTTTTCGGCATCCGCCCATAAACCAACCGTCTTAATTGCTACAAGCGGATGTATTCCGGCTTGAAGCAGAACTGTAAGCGTCTGCGCCTTAGTGTACATATTATCTTGCGGACTATGATTGATTTGCACATCAAAGTCCCTTATTGACAGCCCTAAGCCATTAGATAATCCTAATTCGTTGCTGCTGTCTCTAAGAATATTAAGGACCACCTTTGCAAGTCGCTTTTCAGCAGATTTAACAAGTGGGTCTTTGAGCTTGGCTCTCGACTTGGAGAAGTCCCAGCCATTTCTAAGTTCAACCGCTCCCTGTGTGTCACCGCCTGTGTTATTGTTATTCTTATTAGGAATAGCAAGTATTGACTGAACATTATCCCACAGGTCGTTTTTAGCGACCTGACACTGTGTCTGATTAAGCTCCTGTGTCATAATCTCGACATCAGACTTGTTGTCCTTATTGATAGACTTAACAACAAGAGCATGGCTCTCTTTCATTTTATTAAAAGTTTCTGTATCAACTTCACAGTTTACAAACTTAACCCAGTACTCAACAAACTGCTGTATACTGTCCATCCTGTTAGACTGCATATTGTTGATTGCATCAAGCATACCAATAACAAGCTCAATATCTGAAAGCCTTTCATGGTTGTTTGGAAATTCAACAATCGGTATCTCCTCGTATGTGTGGAGCTTGGCACTTACAACCTTGCTGTCAACAATCCTGAACGACATTGTGTCGGTAAAAGCCATTTTATACCAGTTTCCATCCTCGTCTTTAAGCTCCTGCACAGCAAGAAGTGGTTCCTCTGTGTTACGGTTGTATATGACGAATGTGTTAAGCGGTGTAGGTGCCACGATTCTAAATGGCATGTCACTTTTGTTTGTCCGTTGTGCCGCCTTAAATGACGTTCCTGTTGCTGATTGCCACTCGCCGCCCTTAATATCTTTTTCGTGCTTGTTCGCGTCAGCCATATAGTCATTAAGCTTGTCAACTGCTTGGTTGATTTTCTCGTCCTTAGAGCGACTGACATACTGTATCGGTTCGCCACAGGTCTGACCGACTTTGAATTGCACAATCTCGTATGCGTGGTTTTCGACTATGTAATTAGTTATATCTGCATTAGCCGTTTTAGTTCTGTACAACACCGGTTGGTCGCCTTTGTAGTAATCCCATAAGTACTTGAATATTGACTTATTCCAATAGAAAGCACTAATACAGTCTCCAATGACCTTGACAACATTATCTTTTGTGATTGTTTCAACATCGGTGTATGCAATTTTTCGCCCATAGCAACCTCTAACAAGGTCTTGAAGTGTTCCACGGTTCATTAGTTATCTGCTCCTTATAGATATGTCATGCCACTTGCTGTTTTTCTTTGTTCCCATGGCTTTATGTCCGTAACGCTTGTATCAGTGTGATACACAACTTTCTTGTGGCACTTGCGGCAACCGACTATTATATTTCCCGAATATTTTCCGTCCCACTCCGCAACCCGGCGGTGGCATTTGGGACAGTATATTTTGCATTTATCTTTTTTCATAAATTACCTTTCACGCAAAAAGCACCGCCACTAAGACGGTGCTTTCCAAATAGGAGTGAATATTAAGCTCTTGAACGAACTTTTTTCAAGTATAACTATAACATATCGTCAAGCGGACATATCGGACAACTTTAGTTGCTTTTCAGAAACCTCTCGCATGCTTTCCTCACGCTGTCCTCTGTATTGCCACCGCCTATATGGTCTGCAACCTTATTCCATGACATATTTTCGAGGTATCTGAGATTTATTATCCTTCTCATGCGGCTATCAGGTATGTTCGCTATAAACTGTTCGACTTCGTTTGTCTTTGTAAGCAAATCATCTTCAAGCAACTGTAAAGTGGTTTTCCTTGAATAAAGCAAAGTCTTTTTGCGACTATATTCAGGATATGGAACGCCATCAATTCGGAAATGTTGCGTGCCACCAAACCCACCAGTGACACTGTCAACAACTTTCTCTCCGTCCTCTATCCTCTGAATATCTGCTTCCAATCGGTCAATTTTGGCTCTTACTTCCCTGATTTCATCTTTAATGTCGATATATTGAGATAAGATACTTTTTGTCGTCATAGTGTCACCTCCTGAATGGATTAACTGCTGCTTCACATTTAGCTACTAAGCTACCTCTTGTAACGAAAAGGCAAAAGTTAGCCAAGCCGTCCGGCACATCGTCATGGTCATTTTTGCCGACTACTGAATAAGTCAAAAGCCACGACATCATAACTCCGTAATCTTCTTTAGGCTTATATTTTTCTTTGTCCCTGAAAAGGACGTGTTTCTTGACCCAATCGGCATTAACAATAATTCTTGTTTCCTTGTTTGTCTCGGTCGGCTTATCTGTGATATTGCATCTTCCACCCATTTCCTCAACTCTTTGAGCAACTTCATAGGATACTCTGTCTCCTCCTGAATTGCTCTCGAACTCGCACTGTTGCATTTTGTGGTCTACAATGATGTTAGATAAGCGGCTATACTGTATGCCGTAATCTGTCGTATCATCGCAGATGCAATCAACCAAGTAAAAATCGTTGTCGAACTGGTACATACAAGGCAAGAACATAAAGTCGGTTCCTTTGTTCTTAACATCGCAGATTCCGAGGATTGCATCCGGCTCCCTAAGTGGCATTGACATAAAACGTCTAAGGTCGTCATCATGGTAAAGTAGTCCTTCACGCTCAACTGGCTCATTTTTGTACAAACAACGATATGAAATATCGTCCATAGTAAGCTCTTGGTCGTGGAAAAACTCAACCGACATTCCATTATATTTGTAGTCAAAATTACTTCTTCCTGTAACCGGGTCAATATCAGGAACCGCGATAAAACGAACCCTGTCGCTTTTGGCGTAAATTCTTTGTAATCTCCCTATAACATCGTGTACACTCCAACGTGTAGCAATATGAATTTCCTTAACTTGCTCATTCAGCTTTCTTTGCCTTGCATCAGTTCCATATATACGCCACAGCTTATCAAGTGCTTTCTTATTAAGTGCTTCTTCAATACCACTAACAAGGTCATCACAATACAAATATCTGTTACATCTAACCTTACCGGCATTCTTACTGCCGACAGATGTACATTGTATATTTGAGAATGCTTTTGGCTTGTCAAAATTGATACGCTGTCTTTTTGCATCTGTATTTTGCAGTTTTACGTCAGGAAAAATTTCGCTCCATGTGTATTCTTCGCTATTGGTAGTTATATCAAGAACTCCATCATAAAACATTCTTGTAATGTCGTCAGAGTGTGAGAAAAACAAGCTATAATCTTTCGGGTGTCTACCTATTATCCATGAGCAAAAAAACTTCTCTAACGTGGTTTTCTGTGTGCCGGGTGGCATTGAGATAGATAAAAGGTCAAGCTTATCATCTTCGAGGTCTTGCAAAGCTTGAATCAGACCATGCCTGTTTAACTGTTCCATTTTCGGGGCATAAAATTTTTCTTCTTCTTGCCTATTTTTTTCGAGATACAGTAGATAACTGTGGAAAAGATATGGTGCCTCTAATTTCAACAAGTCATAGTACTTGTCAAGGATTTGGTAATTTTTCTTTGTTTGGTTAGCCAGTGAATCCAAATCCCATATAGACATCTTAGCCAAACTTAGCACATACTGTTCTATAAGCTCTTTAGAGCGCTTAGAAATCTTTAACCCATACTCTGTATCCTTTTCGTTCAGATACGCCGTTTTTGACGCGTCTATGTATGCTCCGATTACCTTATCATCTATTCCGCTTTGCTTTATGTAGTTTTCGTATCCTTGGATTGTTTGCTTCAGATATTCAGATGCCAAAAGAAAAGCACCTCGCTTTCACAGCAAAGGCGCTTATAGACCTCTGCCTATAATTTTTCTAGGTTAGCGACTACAATCAATCTGTAGCCGGTAATATGCGTAGTCAGTAGTAAAAGCTATTCTTAGCACACCAATATTGTACGCACCTCTTGGTGTTTCGGAAATTATTTAAAGACTATTTTCTTCGTCTTGTTTTAGGGTAGCGACTAACTCTGTTTGTTAGCCGGTAAGTTTCTATTTCATTTGTTTTAATATGCTTTCACAAAAACTTATATGTCTTTCAAGTAGCATTGTTTTCACAATCTCGCCCTTTTTTCATGCTATTTGCTAATGATTTTGTTTCCTCTAGGACTTTCACTGCTAAAGCTTTTGAAAACTCTATATTGTCTTTAGGGTATCTTCCTAAGATTGATTTTGCGTACTCATTAACTGCATCAACAGAAACATCAATACCCATTACTTTTCCAGATACCTCAACACATTCTGTTCTCTTTTCATCATTTGTGCATTTATTGTCTTTGTTGTGCCGGCAAGTAACAAGATTACAATTATTCTTAATGCTCATTTCAGTCACCCAAGCACGCCTATTTCATGCAAGTTTACAATGTTGATTTCTGCATCTTGCTCATATTGTACATCAGCAATAAGGTTTATATTGACCATTGGAAGGTTTCCGGCATAATGTTCTATTTTATACGAACTACACAAGCACTGTTCGCCATCAATTGTGACTTTAGCGCATTCCCTGTGTCCTTCTATTGCTTCTACTTTGAATTTATGTATATTACTCATTCTTCCACCAACTTTCTACCGCAGATAGGGCAATAGGCTATTTCCATTACCATTTCAACATTCATATCTTTACCGCTACACACAGCAAAGGGCGGACATTTATTCAAATCGCATGTAATTACAGGTTTATTTGACAACTTATCAATCTTAAATTTGCCATAATGTGTTATGACAGGAAATTTTTCCTCACAAAATTCGCACATGCTTAAATCCTCGTAAAAATGTCCATATCGTAGTTGCCCCTAACGTAGTCAACAGCCTCTTGAAGCTTGCTTTTTACAAACTCGTACTCAGCAAGCTCAGGGTGGATATGGAGCATACAACTGTTCTTCTTGCCCTTGGACTTAAATTTCTTGTAGTCGAAAACCATGACAAAAAGTGGTATCTGCGTCAAGTTCTTTGTTTTCTTTTTTATCCACAAATTAAACAGTCTTTTTAGCAATTCGCTCAAACTCATTCACCTCATTCCTTATCAGCTCACCTATGAACTCACAGTTGCCGTACTTCTTGCCAAGCTCACTTGCTTCTTGGATTATATTGTTCCAGAGTTTATCATCAGCAAAGCTTATCTTGTCTATGTACTTCTTGTGAAATGTCCATATATCTCTATACATGCCAAAATAATCCATGTTAAGTCTCCTATAATCGGATAGGAAGGATTCGAACCTCCACTAAGCAATGCTCGACAGATTGCTTGTTTTTACCTCAAACTACTATCCGTTGTACAGTTTCTTGCGTGACCAGCTCCAACTCTTTTCATATTCAAGTTAAAACTAGCCACACAAGCATTTTAATTATTTCAGCAGGGACTACTGCAACGCCTGCTTATCGGACGTGCTCCGCTCGCATAACAACTATGCTTTTTACTTTAGGAGTATTACCCCTCTCCGTCAGGGCTTGCCGCACAGAACATCCATCCTGCCCAGCCGGATTCGAACCGGTTTATTCTGTTAAATACTCCTTACGCCAACAACAGGATTTGAACCTGTACAACATTTCTGTTGGATAGCTTAGCAAGCTACTGGAATACCATTATCCCATATCGGCAAGCGGTGGGTTTTTTACTTGGTTATCCCCACCCAAGGATTTTTTAGTCAGCCGCAAGCGGCTCAATCCAGTTCCCTGCGCTAGGTTTATCTAGAATATTAACTAGCGTCTGCATTTCTCTAATAAACGCCCTCGGAGTGTACTGGCAATATCACCAACTGGCAAGGTGGGAATTGAACCCACGACAAGTCGGTTAACAGCCGACCGCTCTACCGCTGAGCTACATGCCAATGTCCGCCCTTGATTTACTTGCTGGACGGTAGCAAGACTACATTACTACTTTAAGAGGTGGTTTGCCCATAAGGGCAGTCGAGACGGCAAGACTTACACTTGCGACCTTCTACACGTTGTTGTTATGTAGATGCTCTCCTCGCTGAGCTACGCCTCATTAGTACAGACAATGCGACGAGAATCTTTGCAAGCCCCGGCTTGCAGCGTTTTTGCCTGTACTGTTGCTATTCTTTTAGCGTGTTATGGAACGCTGGGGAACTACAGCAACAAAACCCGAAAACCTATCGAGCCTTGTGACGGCTCTTAACAGCATTCCGCTAATAGGTGGAGTTTATGAAACAACATGACTTAAAAGTCCGATGGTCATATAAATGACCGAACTGGGCTAGTCGGATTCGAACCAACGAATACAGCAGTCAAAGTGCTGTGCCTTACCGCTTGGCGATAGCCCAATCACTTTTTGAGTAAATCCTTGACAAGCAAATAGAATATAAGCACAAGTAGCTCATTAAAAATAAATATGCCAGATGTTACAAGCATGAGCAGTATTATTGTCCACATTGATTTTTACTCTTTTCTTGGTGCTCAAATTGGCATCTGAGCATATCCGCCACATACTCACGCTCTGTGCCTATGCCGTGACCTTTAAGGAATAGCACACACTCAAATATGTTGCCGCAACGTGAGCACTCATCATTTATCTCTCTGCCTTGATATTTCATCTAACGACCTCTTTATTGCCTCATTTAAGGCTTTTTCTGATTGCTTAGCGCCTAAGTTCATACCGAAGCTGATTACCCTGATTAAAACCGATATACCGATTGCCACGAAGCACCATACAGGAGCTTCAAGCATACATAAAATTCCAAATACTACCAAATCCGTTATCATATATCACCCTCCGTCCTGTTGTTAGCTCTGTATGTGTCAAAGCCCTTGGGATAACGTGCCTTGAGCTTATCAATGTTCGTCTGCATGACATCATCAAGCGTAAATCCGCAAGCGTCGCATATCATTGTCAAGTACCATGCGCAATCACCCAGCTCCTTTTTGAGGTGTTCAAGGTCTATGCCTTTTTCGTGGAATATGCCTTTCTTTACGAGGTCCGATACCTCACCGGCTTCACCTGTAAGTCCCAATGCTCCATTAAGCAACTGTGATACCAATATGTCGCCCTGATTTGCTATTGCGTCCTCTAAACGCAGCCTATTAAGTCCATCGTTGGTTCTCATTGCCAACTGCTGATATTCGTTACCTGTCATCTTGCTATTCCTCCAAACAAAAGTCTAAATGTTTCCTTGCCTTTTACGGTCACATAGGTCTGTACATTGGAGTACCCAAAAGGTGTCGAAAAATCTTTCAGCTGGAACAATCCATCTTTGCGATACTTTTCATAAGGCTTCAACGAATTGTGCTTATCTCGGTACAGATAGCCACTTTCCACAAGCCATTGCGTGAACTGCTGCGGCGGAATGTGTAACTCTTTTGCTGTGTCTCTGAAAGTTGTTAAAAGCTTGCTATCCACAAGATTGTCAAAATATTCCGCTTTAGGCTTCATCTCAGCAATCTTTGCTTCTTTTTCCTCAATAATCTTATTTGCAACAATCAAAGCGTTTGCGACAATCTGTTCCGGCGTCATCTGCTCCTGATTCTGTATGTAACCGCCGTTCTTACGGATAGATGGGAGAATTTTCTCCACCACCCAATCAGAAAATTTTTCAGCAGATGGGAGCTGGCTTTTCATTGTAAGCCGGTACAGGTCTGATTCTGGAACAAAATTCATCACCATCACAGCTCCGCTTCCGTTTACCGGTACTCCGTGTTTTACGGAGTGCTTACAATGTCTCGACACTGCGTCTTGCGGTTTGGCATATCCAAGTGCTTTTGCTACATCAGTTCCAGCGAACCACGGCTCATCATTAATCACAACCGTTCTAATCGAACCAAATTCCGGGTTTTCAAAGATTTTTAAATCATTCATTGCTTATACCTGCCTTTTCGATATTGCCTTAATGTTATGGCATGAAAACTGTTAAGGCTTACAGCTTGTCAGGTGTACATCCCTATCCATGCCATGTAAAAGGTCTTTTTATTTTTGTCGGAGTTTTTGGCACTTAGAGGGGGGCATATCCGGCAATCATATAACCCCCACCCCGGCTGATTCCATGCCATCAGTCCATTTATACACAATTCCCAAACAATTCATACAATAGCGTTATCGTTCCATTCTGTTCTGCTCAACTATTCGTTAAACCTAACTTTTGCGAATAGTTTACAATGGGCTACAAGTCCGCAAACCATTGTAAATAGGGCATTTGCAAATTGTATTAAATTGTGTGAAAACTGTATGTGATAAAACATCAATTATCACTGTCTATTATTGAGCTATTATCTGACAGCTCAAGCGGTCTCGGCTGCTGTCCGAGCTGTATCAGGGCATCGGCTCCGAGTGCTTCGGCTGGCTTCTCGACCTTAACACCCGGCATGTTCCAGTGGTGAACTTTATTCAGCTTCGGCAGGATCTTCATCGGGTTATTGCGACGGTCTTTCATCAAGTTAAATAAACTCTCCTCGTTGTCCTGCATGATTTTTTCGTGAAGGTCAGAACGCTGAGAGCTTAGCGAACCGCTCGCCCAGTCGTAGAGCGTCTGTTTATGTATGCCGACCATATCAGTAAATCCCTTTAATGTCACTTCCTGACAGTGACTATTACACAATCGCTTATATATATTATTATAAACATATTCCACTTTGCTAATATCATAATCGTTATACAAAGGGTTATCTTTTTTGAGAACTCTATTACATGGAGCGAATAAGACTACATTAAGTTCTGTTATAATATCAGCCCAAATAGATGGATAAATGTAATCGTATTCATCTATGTTGTGTCTATTACAGTAATTAGTGACTATATCACTAGCGACTATACGCATATCGTCTACCGTTCTAATCGTTTGGGTATCATATATAATATTATTATCATTCACGATATTTTCACCTCCACTGTTATAATCTCCGGGTTATCTCTCACACATGAGATTATCATAGCACTTGATATAAGCCTTGCCTATATCGAAAATCTATATAAAATATAACTTTGGGGTATTTAATCATAGTACTTTGGTACTAATCGCATATACAGTATATAATTATGTACGTTTTTTTAAGAACTGATTATTTATTTACACATTCTCATTAATCTTATCTTGTCTAATCTTATCTTCTCTAGGCTACATTCTGTTGACAGTTTGTATACAGATTTTATCACGTTAATACAATGATGTGGGTTGTGCTCATCTGCCCGGCAGCCCTATATATTATATTTAAATATATAGGGCTCAGGCTCTTAATCTATGACAGTAAATTTATAATAATATACGATACATAAATAACTTAAAGACATGGGATTAAATAAGATACATTGTTGAGATATTAACAGAACGACAAAAAGACCATATAACAGATTGTTATTGGTCTAAAATTATAGGTGTGTGAGATATGCGGTTGTCAATGTGCTATTTGCGATACTGCCATGAGTTCTTCGCCCTCGCCCGTCTATGATATTATCAGTTAGCCGCGGACTTGTCAATGCTTAAAATACATCAATATACTATCTGATACGTTGACAATCAGCCGTAAATCATGTATGCTGTGAGAGCTGGAAGTGCTGACCGTTAATGTCGCTTGGTATCGTTATTAAATCGGTCGTGACTTGGCAGGAGCCATTATTATTTAATTTAATAGGCACTTTACAGCAGAAAACGAACCGGGAAAGTTCTTAACCTCGCCCGGTTCGTTTTTTAATTATTTAATTAAACAAGATAGTACCCGGCTATCTCGCAGTTGCCGTCCTCGTCCACCGGTGTGTACGCTGGGCGGTAGCGGTCGCCGTTCTCCAGTGTGTACTGCTCGCCGTTCCACTCAGAGCGGAGCAGTGCAGTTCCATTCTCCAGATATGCGTCTACTTCTCCCGATGTGTACACGTCCGGGAACGCCTCCGTGAACTGGCGGAGTGTTAACTCTGATAACAGCTCCATGCTGTTCCCTCCGTTCTCGGAGACTGTCACTGCTCCGTTCTCCTCTTCTACATAGTTTATAATCTTAGCCATAATATGACCTCCTTTAATTTTTTTTTTAAAAGCAACCCGGGGAATCGAACCCCGGCAGTGCGCTGCCTTCAGCGATTGCCTATTCCTCGTATTCCTCGCCATCGTCATATATAGTGTATACGATGGACTCTCTCGCAAGGTCATACACTTCTGCCTTGTGATAATTGGATGTCAAAGAGACAGCCCAGCCCTTGGCGTCCTTCAACTCTGCAAACTCGGCAACCTCGTTGCCGTCCGCGAATACGCGGTATCTTAAATCTTCATCTGCCATATTGGAACCTCCCTTTTAATTTTTCGTGCAACAAACACACGTTCGGAAATTCTTATTTTCTCCCTTCCGACATCATTATAATAGCATAAGTGCATTAGAATGTCAAGTATATAAGTGCATTATTTTCAATTATTTTTATACTTTTCAATCCGCCCAAGCTCCGCAGCAACTACCTCCTTAATGAATGCGCCCGGTTTGTCAATTCCAAGCTCCGCCATCTTGGCGCGGGTCCCTGCTGGAAATATGACATTAATGCGGTCGTTGTTCTTCTCGTACCGCCGTACAGCGTCACGCTGTGACTGTGGTGTTTTAGGCTCGTCTATTTTATTCATTATATAATACCTCCTGTCTTTTAATGTCTCATATTATAATATAAGTGCATGAGACTGTCAAGTCTATAAGTGCATTATACACTTTGCACAACATATAAGTGCATTATTTGTGAATGTTGCATATTGTATAAGTGCATTATATATGCTATTATAATATCAACGAAAGGGAAATAGAACAGATACAGAACATGTGTTTGCTGTACCCTAAAATAAGGAGGTAGTCAATTATGACAGATTTACAGCTTGTAGATGTTAAAAAGACGATAAGAGCAGCCTTTAAAAATCAGTTTGGTTTTGCTCCATCATCAAACTCAATCGCAGTGCTTGAAGGCAGCTACGACCATGAACATGAGGATAGGTGTACGTGGTTTGAGCTGACATTCAGCGTTGGCGGAAAAAGCTGGTACCACAGCACGATAACCGGTGAATTAAAACGCGCTGAGTGGATGGATTAGCCGAAACGCTCCGCTTGGAGCGTCAGCCGTGGGACGGTCTCCCGGCTCTGATGATGGCAGACTAAAAAGGCGGTTGCTGCTCTACCAAAGTTTACAACCGCCACCAATCAAAAAAGAAAGGTAGCTATATTATAGCACAGGTAAAAAGAAATGAGAAGAACAAACAGCAAGGAAGTTAAGGCAGCAGTTAGAAATTATTTAACACAGGTTGCACAGAGTGAAGAGCTTAACACAATTAATGATATTAAGAACAAGTTTATAAATGAATACGGCTGGGCAGTCGCAAGACTTGGAGAGCGTAGCGCTTGTATAGAATGGCTGAAAGGCTTAGGCGTTAGCGTTGATTATAGTTATTACGATATTATTCAACTTATGGCTGAATGGTTAGACGAAAGCACAGAAGAAGCTGAGAAATGGCTTGATAAACGCGGCGATGGTCTTTATTGGGATTTATTGGCTAGAGAGATTTTGGCAAGCAAATAACAGGCAAGT
>FR895440.1:32094-42407 GCA_000435595.1 Firmicutes bacterium CAG:882 | reverse complement strand
CTGAAGTGCTGCATACTCAGAAGCCTTCTCGGAAATAACCTCAGGCTTATCAGCATACATGATCTTGGCTGCCATATTGGCATCCATCATTCCGATGCTTGCGCTGTCCCATGCAAATGTCATGTCGGCACCGATGGACTTGGAGTTCATTGCGACATAAGCACTTCCGAAAGCCTCACCTATAACAACATTTACCTTAGGAACCGTTGCATTAGCGAATGCGTATGTAAGCTTGGCTGCTGCCTTTGCGATGTGCTTCTCTGCACATACTGTTGCCTTGTAGCCCTTAACATTTGTAAGTGTAAGAACCGGAATGTTGAAGGAGTCGCAGAAGTTAACGAACTCTGCTGCCTTCTCACAGCCCTCAGGAGATAATACAGCGTCGAACTTAGCTGTCTCCTTCATATCCTCATCATATACAACTGTTCTGTTAGCCACTGCACCTACCGTAAGTCCATTGAGCTTAATGAAGCCTGTTACCATGTCCTTAGCGTAATTTCTCTTAACCTCAAAGAACACATTGTTATCTGCAATATCAGCAAGTGCGATTGATGTGTCGCCTGCTGCATTTGCGATTGTGTCGCTTACTCTGTTAAGGTCATCTGTGCACTCATCCTCAGCAACATCCTCGTTGTTGGCAGGAAGAACGGATACTAACTGTCTGATCTGCTCAATAACCGATGCCTCATCACCTGTGACATCAACAATGCCTGCCTCCTCGCTCTGGAACTTGGCAGAAGCCGTGTCAAGCTTGGATGTGTAGTTGCCGTCAAGTGCATTCGGGCTGTTGACGAAAAGCTTAGCTGACTTCTCTTCCATGAATGTGAAGTCTGTAAGAGTAGGAACTACTGCCATACCGCCGCCGCATGTACCGAAGATAGCTGTAATCTGTGGAACAACGCCTGAAGCCTCAACCTGCTTTGCATAGATCTGTCCAAAGCCGTTAAGTGCATCTGTTGCCTCCTGTAATCTTAATCCGGCACAATCTACAAGACCGATAACCGGTGCTCCCATCTTAAGTGCTAAATCATAAAGATTAGCAATCTTCTTGGCATGCATCTCACCTATTGAACCACCGAGTACGGCAGCATCCTGGCTGTATACATACACAAGACTTCCGTTGATAACGCCGTAACCTGTGATGACGCCATCTGCAGGTGTTGCATTGTCGCTTAAGTTAAAATCAGTATTTCTTGCTGTTACAAGACCACCGATTTCAACAAAACTGTTATCATCAAGCAGTGCTTCAATTCTCTTGCTTGCTGATACCTGTGCTGTGTTGCTCATTTTTCAGCCCTCCATAAACGTATTTTGGAAAATTTATTCAATTTACACCGCATATATTGTAGTACGAAAGGCACAAATTATCAAGCATAATTTTAATTAAAGCGCATATATAATAATTTATTTACTATTTCTTTTCCTTACAATTATGTAAATGTTTACATTTTCATCCTATCCGACGGGTGTTCTATAAGCAGAATGCTTTCATAAGCTCCTTTAAAAACCAGTTAAAACCGACCTGCCTTACATCTTCCGATGCAGTTATAGGAAATATAGCAACCCGTTCTCCGTTAACGTACACTATTGCCTTTCCGAGCTTATCATCCTCATATACGGGAGCTTTAACACTGTCCTCCAGCTCATACACCACCTTTACTTCATCGGATGAGCTTATCAGCATGGAAAGCTCACCTTCAATCCTCGTACCAACAGAATCTCCGATACCGTCCGTCACCTCAACACTCTTATATTCCTCAACAGTTGTAAATATCTTCTGTTCAAAAAAATTATTGATGCCGTACTCCATCAGTTTTCGTGTATCCTTCCACTTATACGTCCTGGCAGACGGCCATCCGCTTCCAAGAACAACCGAAATAAATGTCCTTCCATCACTTTTCAATGCCCCGACAAAGCAGTAGCCGGCATTTCCGGTAAATCCCGTCTTTATCCCGAACGCCCCTGACATCTGATTTAAGAATGCGTCCTTATTATACACATTGCAGTTTCGTTTCCCGTTTATCTCACAAAAGGAATACTGCTTTGTTCCCGTTATCACATTGAAATCATCTTTTTTTACCGCATAAGCGGCTATAAGCGCCAGCTCACGGGCTGTTGTAGAATGTTTTCCATTCTCATCCTCCGCATCAAGCCCGTTAGGAGTAATAAAATATGTATTTTCGCATCCAAGCTCCCTTGCCTTGTCATTCATAAGCCCTGCAAATGCCGATACACATTTTCTGCTGTCATCAATGCTTCTTTTTTCAGTATCATTAATGTCTATATCCGCATACGCCATCCCTATGTGCTCCGCAATCGCCGCCGCAATGTCATTATATGACTCAAGCATCATTGCATAGCACAAATCTCCAAGCCTGTACTGTTCTCCTGCCCTGACATTAAGCTGCACATCAGGCATTGATGCGGCATAAGGAGAAATAGTAACCGTATCCTCCGCATTTCCATACTCAAGTGCGATTATAAGCGTCATAATCTTTGTTGTACTTGCCATGGCACGCACCTCATCAACATTTTTGCCATAGAGCACTCTTCCGCTGTCAGCATCCATAAGGCACGCTGATAAAGCATACAGGTCATTGTCCTTAAGCGGCAAAACGGCACTCCCGGTTCCTGCATGCACCGTTTCAAGAGGTGACATGGCAAAAACAAGAAATGCCGTTATGATGCTGAATAGTCTCATCTTTTTAATTTTCAATTAAGCTCCATTCCGCGGCATATACTACTGCGCGATGCACTGACTTAATATGAAATATATGCAGATTATTCGTTAATATTAACTTTTAATTTTCTAATAATATGATGTTGAGGTCACAATGTCAAAAATCCTCACGTAAGCAAGCTTGCATCGGACTTCTGACCTTTTGACCCTGATATCATAATATATCAGCTGTTCAGCTTCTTCATTATATTCTGTCCGAGCGGTATAAGATTTCCTCCGACAGCGTTGCCGAGAGTCATGACAATGAGTGCCGGGAATGCCTTAGGGAAAGCACCCGCAAGAGTGAAATAGAACATATCGGCAATGCAGTGCTCAAAGCCTGCAAGGATAAATACAACAACTCCAAGAATCGCAACAACGGTAACCATCGTATCCTTCTTCTCATAGTGATGCTTATATGTATCGACCGCAATGAACATGAGCATTCCACAGAATATGGCGAGCACAAAAAGACTTAGGAGGCTGTCATTCAGCTTCGTCTCGACCATGCCCTGACATGCCTGCGTGAGCTTATCCGCATTTCTTGTAAGCCTGCAAAGTCCTGCCATAACAGCCGTTCCCGCAAAATTACCAAGCCATACAATCGCAACCTGTCCAATATAAGCAGGCTTATTCTGGCATATATATCCGACCTTGCCCGTGTACAGGTTAAACCCAAATAAAAGTATCGTGAGAAGTCCTATACAGAACATGAAAGCTCCTACAACCTTATTCTCACAATTAAGATAAACCATTCCACCGATTCCGATACAGAGTCCCGAGTACACGGCAGGGACAAAAATCTTAAAAAACTTCTTCAGCATTTTACTTTTCCTCACTTAATATATCGTAATTTTCACCTTTTGCCGACTAATCACGGCAAACCCACATGGCATTATAATGTAAGGAATTTGAAAATGCAAGCCTTAATATGAATTGTATTAAATTTTAAAATAAGCTATCCAAGCTCCGGCTCATCTTTAAGTGAAATATACTCCGCCCTCTCACCCTCAGTCTCAAATACAACTATTTCGTTTTTGCCCTTTATAAGAAGCGGTGCCGGAATATATAATCTCTTCTGCGGTCCGATTTTCCAGAAACGCCCGATGTTAAAGCCATTCACGAACGCACAGCCCTTTCCCCAGCCCTCGAGGTCAAGAAATGTGTCGGCACATTCATCCGCATCAAACTCAAACTTAAAGAATGCCGGTGTTCCGTCCTTATACTCTTTGCCAAAATCAAGCTTTTCGATATTGTCAAGCGGAAGCGTATACTGCATCCAATTATTGTGCATATGTCCGTTAATCTGCACGCAATGGTCAATGCCTTTTCTCTGAAGCTCAAGATATGGTCCGAAGTTGACACGCCCCATGTTCTCAACGAGAATATCTATATTCTTACCATTTACGTCCGGAACAGTATTCTTGCATTCCTCAAGCAGTTCTCTGTCATAGAGCGTCGCATAATGCTTTTCGTCAATGAAAATATTGGCCCTGTCATTTGCTTTCCACAGCTTAATCCTCTCAATATTTTCCTCTGTGTCAAGGCTTGAATGGTAGAGAATGTATCCGTAGCTCTGTCCGAGCTTCTCCATCGACTGCGTGTACACGGAAAAAACAGGCTTGCTTATATCATCAATAACAGAAAACAGACTTACCTTGTCCTTGATTTCCAATCTTCCGTATGCTCTTCGCTCTATGTTCATTGAAAGCTTCACCTCAGGAATTTCTCTGTACTTTGAGATAACCTCTTTAAAACGAAGATATTTCTCGGTAATGCGTCCGTCCTCCGTCAGCACCGCATCATAGTCATAAGATGTGACATCTGGTGTCAGCTCATCATAATAGTTTGAACCGTTCATAAATCCGAAATTGGTTCCGCCTTCAAACATATATATGTTCGCATTGCCAAGCTCAAGCATTTTATCAAAATCGCGCACATTCTCCTCAAGGTCAGACTTCATATGTCCGCCGTTTCCCCAATGGTCAAACCAGCCAACCCAGAATTCCGCGCACATAAGCGGTCCACCGTTGGTATAGTCTTTAAGTATTTCGAATCGCTCCTCCGTCTTAGAGCCGAAATTTCCTGTCGGAAGCACGCCATCTATGCAGCCCGCGTTCATGCTCTCGCGGTACGGACCGTCCGATGTGATGAACGGTACCGTAATTCCATGTTCTACCATGATATCCTTCATGGCTTTAAGGTATGATGTGTCCGTGGCGAAATATCCATACTCATTCTCAATCTGCATCATGATTACAGGCCCGCCATTGTCTACCAGAAGCGGAACAAGCTTAGGCAGAAGAACATTATAGTATTCTCTTATATGCTTCATGTATGGCGGATAATTGACTCTGAGTCTCATTCCGTCCTCGGCGAGCAGCCATGCCGGAAGTCCCCCAAACTCCCACTCGGCACATATATACGGAGAAGGACGAAGAATCACATACAGTCCAAGCTTCTGCGCCAACCTGACAAAGCCTGTTATATCCTTCATTCCGTCAAATTCAAAGCGGCCCTTTTGGGGTTCATGCACATTCCATGGTATATATGTCTCGACAGTATTACAGCCCATTGCAAGAAGCTTCTCAAGTCTGTCCTGCCAGTACTCGGGCACCGTCCTGAAATAATGAAAAGATCCCGAAATCACTTTAAAATGGTTCCCATCAAGATAAAATGTATCCTTAATCTCAAATCTGCTCATATTTTCCTCCGAACTCAGTTTTTATGTTATATTAACACGTTTTTTTATCATTCTCAATTAAAAACTTGCCTTGGCGTACATTATACACAAAAGCTTTTACATATTCTGACTTATTTTATATTTTTTGTACGAAAGCGTTTACATTCTTTAATAAAATTAGTATAATTGTATTGTTTTGGCAAAAAGGAATTTTATATGGATTTTAACATAATTTTTGTAATAAAGGAGACTGACCATGAAGAGCTATATCTGTTTTCCGGGCGGAAAATTCAAGGTACTCACAATGAGCTATGACGACGGCAAGTTAGAGGATCGCCGCCTTATAGAAATTTTCAATAAACACGGCATCAAAGGGACATTTCATATCAATTCAGGTATGTTTGCGCAGAAAATCCGAATTAATCCGGAGGAGTTTTCCACTTTATATAAGGGACACGAAATAGCATGCCACACCCTCACTCATCCGACCATCGCGAGATGCCCTCTCAGTGAGGTTATAAAAGAAATCGGCGAGGACAGGATCAATCTTGAGAGGATAATGCATCATCCTGTTCAAGGTCTCTCATATCCTAATGGTTCATACTCAAAAGAGATTGAAGCACTTCTTCCCGGAATGGGAATAAAATATTCAAGAATTGTCGGAGATTCTTATGGTTTTGAGCTTCCTGACAATCTGTACGAATGGAAGGCAACCTGTCATCACAACCATAGATTGCTCGAGCTCGGCGAGCAGTTCTCTTCCCTCACCAAAAAGCAGTATCTTTACATGATGTATGTGTGGGGACACAGCTATGAGTTCGACCGTGACAATAACTGGGATGTCATGGAACGCTTCTGTGAGATGGTCGGAAACCGTGACGACATCTGGTACGCCACCAACATAGATTATGTCAATTATATGGAAGCTGCCAAGCGACTCGTATATGCCTATGATTCAAGCTTCGTATATAACCCAAGTGCCATGTCTGTATGGATTTGTGTAAATAACGACAACTACATCGAGGTTCCGGGCGGAACACAGGTGGAGCTTACCACTTATGCATAAGACCAAAATAAAAGAGCTGTTGCCTCAACGATTTTCAATCGTTAAAGCGGCAGCCTCTTTATTTATGCTAAGCACTGTTATTATTTTTATAATTTAATTCCACATATCAACATTTTCATACAGCATCTCAAAATCATGTATTTCCATCTTTTCTCCATGCATCCCGCCAGGGACAGCTGAAATTATTTTTCAAAACTGTACACCGTAAATTTTTCGTTGTGAAAAACTTCCATATATTTGTTTGAATTTATAAAATTTTTAATTGTCCTGTTCTTTTCCGTATCAACAGAATAACCACTGTCGGATGTGATTATGACAGGCATATAATTATATAAATCCGTTTCTATATCAGTTGCCGTAACATAGTCAGTTTCTATCCAACCCCCGCATGAATCTATGCCCGGCTTTATTCCGGAAAGATAATTAATTATCGGAAAATTTCCTGCCACAACAGCTCTATCATACTCTTTTTCAGATAAAAATGCCAAAAGTTCTTCTAACAATTCATATTCGGATTGGTCGCTTTTTATATATCTCAATTGCGGAATGTTTTCGTCCGCAGCAATTTTGATTCCATTCTCCTGATAATAGCAGCTCCTGTAGAAGGATTGTTTGAGTGATACTGCCGCCATATATATCATAAATGAAAGAACTATATATTTTTTTATATCTGTAGTTGCTTTTACTTTCCCACTAAATACAGTATTCCTTATGGCAACAGCAATAAAAGGAATAACAAAAAAACTCTCGTTGCATATATGACGTATTCCGACATTCGAGCCAATCGGCATACTGCACGTGATAAGTGCAGCCGACAGCACAAGTATTTTATACTCATGTGAATATTCTTTGTTTTTCATTATCAGAAATACACATATATACATCAGTGCCGTAACAATTGCAATCACCTCAAAAAACTTCCAGGTTGACTGATATAATGTCAATACATTCTCAGATATGCCGGCAGCAAAAAATCCGACAACGGTATACACAGAGACAATGATTATGAGTCCGATTCCTGCCGGTTTTGTCAATTTTGCCAATGGCTTAATGTGAGAAAGACATACAAGGCAGAATGCAATTCCAAGCCATATAACACCATGCATAACACCTTTGATATTGATTAAAAGCATATTTTTCACAGTATGACCGTCGCCCGAGTTACCGGCATATATAAACATATCTCTAATCATACCGAAATATTCACTCATACCACACGAAGCAGAAATAATAATTCCACATATTACAATGCCGGCCGCTCCTCCTGCAAGACATGATAGAATCTGTCTGCTAAAATGCTTTCTGTCTTTTTTAATATAGAAATCATAAAATAGTGCCAGATACATAATAATTTGAATTGCTGCCGATAACTTTGACAGCACGCTCAAACATAAGAAAAACACAGAAATCACAAGATATATATTTTTCCTATCGTTTACCGCAATCACAAAAAAATAGAGAGCCGTAAGCGAAAATACGGCAACTGTCGTATTGTACATGAAAAAATTGAGATTTGTCTTGGCAAATATTACCGCAATTACAAGGGCCGGCAGTATCAATTCATTTTCATAATATTTCTTATAAACCTTATAACTCAAAAAACAGAGGTAATATATACATAACGCCCACAGCACTTCAAAGCACAGATATTCCGGCATTGAGAAGCATTTAAAAATATTAAAAAAAACACTTCCAATAACATCCGTAAGAAGCAGCGGCAGATATATCGTATTATAGTCTGCATTGATAAACTTGTACTGGTTCAAAATAAAACCTATATCGCTTGAATCATAGCCAACAAGCAATTCCGATAAAGGAATCAGTATTATCAAGCACCAGCATGTCATTTTAATTATTTGATGTTTTTTCATTTAATTTCTCCATATTTTTTCAGATATTTAAACAATTATAGTCTTTATAATAATTATAGTCAAGTTTAATAAAAATCTTATTTTTTTCCGCACATGTAGCAGAAACGGAGCTTTCTGTTACGATTCAGGTGCCAAAACATGCTTTCACAACTTCAGTATGTATAAATATAACATGCTATACACTTTTAAAATAAATCAGGATGTTTTGACACCTGAATCTGTTACATAAAAAAAGAACTACAGCTTATTAAAAAGTGTAGTTCTTGATTTTAACATAAATCCGTCGAATTAATTTTAGTACAAATTCAATCGCGTATTGTTAAATGTTACACATTCATATCAAAATGCTGTCCGACCTTCTTCTCGTCATCAGTCATGACATTATCACTGAGTGCTTCATAATAAACATTATTAATCTTCTTTAAAAGCTCCTCAACCGATGATGCCGTGACCGTCACGGTATCACTCTTTTTACTGTCCTCAGCCTTGTTATCCTTCAGCTTATCGGCCTTTTCTTCCTTCTCTTTCTTAGCTGCAGCCTTCTTCTCCTCTGCTTTCTTCTCGGCATTCTTCTCAATGCGCTCCTTCTGTGCCGCGAGTGACTTATCTATCACGGCAAAATACGATGCCGTTCCATTGTCATTAATCTTAATTCCATACGATGTCACCCCGTTGCCCTGAGACAGCCCGGTCTTAATCTGATTGAGGTTAGCGGCAGCACTTGAAATAAGGCTCTCATACTGTGAACGGTATTTCTCGTCCTCCGCCATTCTCTCAATCTTCTCCTCATCAATAAGCACTACCGTCTTGGATGAGTTTGCATAAGATGCTGCATTCGCCTCAGCCTGTTCTTTCATATCCTTGCTTACAAGCACGAATTCCATATTACCGAATTTAGCCTTAAGCTGCTCATAATACTTAGCAGCCTTCTCGGAGAGTTCAGGCTTGCCTACGGTTCTTCCTGTAATTTTTCCGGTCTTTTCAGTCTTCGCCGCCTTATCAGTCTTAGCTGTCTGCTCAGCCGCAACGGTCGAGCCATAATTAACTGCACCTGTGTTCATGATGTACCTCCACCCTTTCACATGTAAGGAGTTGCGGAATAAGTAAAATAAAAATCTTGACGTTGAGTAAGTTTGATATATTACCGTCTGGCACGCTTTCGCTACATTTTGCTACGCAACGGTGCATAATCGGCTAAAAAACAGCCGATAAACACCGGCGAGCAAAAAGTACCAAACTTGCAATATATCAAACTTACTCAACTGTTTATTTCATTAAATAATGTTCTGCAATTATCCCCTTTTTATCTTTATATATTTTATATCGGCAGGAATGTGAAAAAATATAGAGATTGTGCAAACATATTCAATGACTTGGCGTGTATAGGTTATTATATTCATGTACGGCGTGACTTTTGGGAGATGCTTAGAGGTTCTTAGAACTCTGTTCAATACACAGCCGGAGCTGACAGGGATGTCAGCTAAGATGCCATAGCACAGGGATGTGCGTTTGGCATCGTCGGCGTAAGCATAGAAAATGTATTCAGAGTTATTAGAACCTCTTAGCATCGTACAACGGAATCGCTGTGCATGAATATAATAACCTATACATTCACAGCTAATATATCCCTGCATATATCGGCATCTCAGACATAGAAAAAGCCGGAGCACCCCGCCCCGGCTTTAAAATTCATATTATACTGTCGCAAGCACCCTATTACTGTGGCTGCTTTCCGATGTATGCAAGGATACCGCCATCAACATAGAGGATGTGTCCGTTAACTGCATCAGATGCATCAGATGCAAGGAATACAGCAGGACCTGCAAGCTCTTCAGGCTTAAGCCATCTCTCAGCAGGTGTCTTTGCAATGATGAAGGAATCGAAAGGATGTCTTGAACCATCAGCCTGTCTCTCACGAAGAGGAGCTGTCTGAGGTGTCTCGATGTAACCAGGTCCGATACCGTTACACTGAAT
>FR895440.1:31856-32082 GCA_000435595.1 Firmicutes bacterium CAG:882 | reverse complement strand
TTACACTGAATGTTATACCTGCCGTACTCGGAACAGATGTTCTTTGTGAGCATCTTGAGACCACCCTTAGCTGCTGCATAAGCGGATACAGTCTCACGACCGAGCTCTGACATCATTGAGCAGATGTTTATAATCTTACCGTGTCCCTTCTTAATCATAGAAGGAATAACTGCCTTAGATACGATGAACGGGGCATTGAGATCAACATCGATAACCTGTCTGAACA
>FR895440.1:8222-31795 GCA_000435595.1 Firmicutes bacterium CAG:882 | reverse complement strand
ATGATACCTGCATTGTTAACAAGAATATCGATTACGCCGACTTCCTTCTCAATCTGAGCAACGAGTGCATTGACCTGCTCCTCGTTAGTAACGTCACATACATAGCCGTGAGCCTCGATACCAAGCTCCTTGTATGCTGCAAGTCCCTTATCTACTAACTCCTGCTTAATATCGTTGAAGCAGATTGTTGCGCCTGCCTTAGCGTATGCGGAAGCGATTGCAAAACCGATACCGTAAGAAGCACCTGTAACTAAAGCTACTTTGCCTTCAAGTGAAAAATTAACTGACATCTTTCATTCTCCTTTTTATGTAATATATATTCGGCACTAAGTGCCATGAAAATCCTTATTATCTAAGGTCTTTCATATCTACATCATCCATATCGTCAAAATCCTGGTTCTCGCCGACCATGCCCCAGATAAAGGTGTATGCATGTGTTGCTGATGCCGAGTGTATTGACCAGCTTGGGGAGATAACTGCCTCCTCATTTCTCATAACGATATGTCTTGTCTCTGTCGGCTCTCCCATATAATGGAATACGACATCATTCTCAGGAACCTCAAAATAGAGATAAACCTCCATTCTTCTGTCATGTGTGTGGCATGGCATTGTGTTCCATACACTGCCCGGCTCAAGTGCAGTCATACCCATCTCAAGCTGACAGCTCTCAACCTGTCCCGGAAGAATATACTTGCGGATTGTTCTGTGGTTGGCATTCTCAAGACAGCCAAGCTCCTTCTTGTTCTCAGGAAGGATATCCTTCTCAGGATTGATAAATCTGGTAGGATATGTCTTATGTGCAGGTGCACTGTTGAAGTAGAACTTAGCCGGATTGGAAGCATCAACGCTCTCAAATACTATGTCCTTAGTACCCATTCCGATATAGATTCCATCCTTGTAATCAAAATCGTACTTAACACCGTCTAAAGTGATTGAACCCTTACCGCCGATGTTGATGACACCCATCTCTCTTCTCTCAAGGAAATAAGCTGCTCTGAGCTCGTCCCCTGCCGCAAGCTTAAGTGCCTTATCCGTAGGTGTTGCCGAACCCACAATAATTCTGTCAATCTGGCTGTAGATTGTCTTAATCTCACCAGGTACGAATACATCCTGAATCAAGAAATCATGTCTTAATCTGTCTGTATCGTAATTCTTTACATCATTAGGATTAGCTCCCGGTCTGACTTCCATGATAATCTCTCCTTTTCATTTAGAAAATTCACTGATAATTATTGTAGCACATTTAAAGAATACAATCAATTAATGATAATTTATTCACAAAGATATATATTTATCCGATAACTGCGCCAAGAGTCTCACCTATCGGATCCCTGATAATGAGGTCTGCCATTCCGTCGCTGGCTGTCTGCGATTTGTTGATAAGAACAATATGCTTTCCCGCAAAATATCTTATGAGCCCTGCTGCCGGATATACGGTAAGCGAAGTACCTCCGATGATGAGAAGGTCCGCTTTTCTGATATGTGATATTGCCCCGCTCACCACGTCATCGTCGAGTCCTTCCTCATAAAAGACAACCTTAGGCTTGATTATACCGTTACATGCCCCACCGGATGCATCCTTCACCGAACATCTTGGTATCCCGGTGCTCTGCGTAATTGCTTCAAGCGGATATTCCCTTCCGCATCTGGTGCAGTAATTCTGCATAATGGTTCCGTGGAGCTCATACACAGCCCTGCTTCCCGCAGCCTGATGAAGCCCGTCAATATTCTGTGTTATTACTGCTTTTAACTTGCCGCATTTTTCAAGTGCTGCAAGCGCATAGTGAGCTTTGTTTGGTCTGGCATCCTTATATATCATCTTATCGCGGTAAAACTCATAGAATGCTTCAGGCTTCTGCATAAAAAAGCTGTGGCTTAATATTGTCTCGGGCGGATACTTATATTTCTGATTATACAGACCGTCCGTACTCCTGAAATCTGGAATACTGCTCTCCGTCGACACACCCGCGCCTCCGAAAAAAACAATATAACTGCTCTCGTCAACCCATTTTTTCAAAGTCTGCTGTGCATCCGTCATCGCAATCCGCCTCCTATTTTACATTGAAATCCACTTTCGTCACCTTGCCAAGCGACTTGATTGTAAGCTTTCCTGCTCCCGTATTTCCGGTAGTCTTGACATAAGTTCCTGTTGAACCACCTATTAATGAAACCACTTTTGGACCGATAATTTCAATCTCTCCTTCTGTTTCAAACTCCACCGGAGCATTGCAGTAGTATAATCTGTTGCCGTTTTCATCGACAGCCTCTATCCTGACTGTGGCAACATCATAAGTCTCACCTTCAACAAGGCTTGTCCTGTCAACTCTCACAACGAAATTCGACTTGGTCATAGGCTGTTTTCTCACGGAAGCTATGACTACTCCATCCTTCACCGCGTCAAAACGGTATGTCGTGGCCAAATCGCCCCAGTTTCCGACATAAGTATTGTACATGCGGTTAATATCCTCAATGCCAAGTCCCGTTGTTTTCATGATAAATGTTCTCTTAAGCTTAAGTGTCGCAGGAAGGTTGTCTGTTCCGCCATGCTCAGCCATGGAGAACATCAGCTCTTTAAGTGCATCTCCTGCTTCATGCGAGAGTCCTTCGTTAGTCTCTAACAGATTTCCTACTCTGTCATTTATTAGTATTGGCGGATACGCCATATTTACAAAAGGTGAATCCTCATGAGTGTACTCTCTTATCATCTGCTCATTCTTGTAGAGACGCACGCTGTCGGCGTTGGTGAACACATAAAAATCACCAACGGTGCACTCAGGATGGTCTCCGATTTCAACAGATGATGTCACATACAGAACGTTCTTTTTATTTCCCTGACTCGCATATACATAGGCGGCAGCCTTAGGGTTGCGGAACATATCCATAATACCGTGATAGCATATTCTGTCACCGCTTCCGAAGTCTCTGTGTGTATTGTAATCATTCATGCACCAGCCAAAACAGCCTGCAATATCGTCCTCGCCGAGCATGTCATTGATAACCCTCGCATGTCTTACGGCGTGTGAAAGTCTGTGCTCCTCATCGTCAAACGACTTGGTCGGGTACATGTGTCCGCCGTATTCGGAAATGAGATAAGGCTTCTCAGGATTAGAGGTCACATCTGACTTCGGCACAACACCCGGATTGTTTCCCACATGTGAGAAGTCATTGTATGTATACACATCCTCAAGAAGATGACTCTTCTTAATGCAGCGCACACCTCCCGTTGCTCTTGAACGGTCAAGTGAATGTGCAATCTTATTGGTTCTCTCATAAAATTCATCATCATCACCGGATTCGTTGATTCTGACACCCCAGATAATGATTGAAGGGTGATTACGGTACTGACGAACCATCTCAGCCACGCTCTCACAAGCAATGCTCTTCCATGTCTCATCACCTACATACTGCCAGCCCGGCATCTCGGTAAAAACGAGAAGTCCGAGTTCATCGCACTTGTCTATAAAATGCTGTGACTGCGTATAATGTGAGGTTCTCACTGCATTTACACAAAGTTCATTCTTTAATATAAGCGCATCATTCTCCTGAACCGACTTAGGCATCGCATAACCCACATACGGGTAGCTCTGATGTCTGTTAAGTCCTACAAGACGAAGCTTTTTACCGTTAAGATAAAAGCCATCCTTCTTAAAGACTGCCGTTCTGAAGCCGAATCTTGTACTCTTCCCGTCAATTACCTTTCCATCCTTTAAAAGCCTGATTGTAAGCGTGTAGAGAACAGGCGTGTCAACAGACCAGAGCTTAATATTCTCAAGCTTTCTGTTTAGGTGCATAACGGCTTTTTTTACAGGTGCCTCAAGCGAAAACACTTCATTGCCATCTGCGTCATAA
This sequence comes from Firmicutes bacterium CAG:882, assembly GCA_000435595.1. Taxonomy (GTDB): domain Bacteria; phylum Bacillota; class Clostridia; order Lachnospirales; family Lachnospiraceae; genus CAG-882. The sequence goes on along the minus strand of FR895440.1, from coordinate 27,946 downwards.
AGATAAGCCTGTGCGCTGTACCGTGCCTCGTTTATCTCATTTTTAAAATTAAATGTAATCTCCGACTTTAAAACTGCAGGTTCAACCTCAGTCACCACATATACATCCTCGACATAGTCCACCGGCTTAATGTCAAGGTACACCTCGCGGTATATTCCACCGTAAGTCATGTAATCAATAACCTTGCCAAACGGAGGAATATTCAGGTTCTCTCTGCTGTCACATACTACAGCCAGCACATTGTCCCTGTCCTTTACGATATAAGGCGTAATATCGACAGTGAATGCCGTATAGCCGCCGTAATGTGTCTCACAGAGCACACCGTTGACATAGACCTCCGCCTTATGTCCGACCGCCTCAAATGTCAAAAGAGCTTTCTTGCCCGTCATATCCTCATCGATGACGAAACGCTTGCGGTAAATCGCAATCTTCTGATATATCCCCTCGTCAAAATAATTATAAGGTGTCTCGACTACGGTGTGCGGAAGGCGTACATCCTCAAACCCGCCATCGTTAAAGCCCGGCTGTTCCATCTCCTCCTTATAATCAACACAGAATTTCCAATCATTGTTAAAATTAATGCGTGACATGTCAACCTCCTATTATGGTCTTTATAAGCTCAGGTCTTTCCACAGGTGTCTGCGAATAGCTGTATGACTGCTCCAATTCGCTTAACGCCGCTTCAAGCTTCGCATTGTCATTTGCATAGAGCGTTGCAATCTTTTCACCCTTCTTTACACTGTCTCCGACCTTCTTGTTGATAAGAATTCCGACCGATAAATCTATTTCGCTTTCCTTGGTTTCCCTGCCTCCGCCAAGCTTCATGGCACTTATACCTACTCTGTCGGACTCAATATGTGAAACATAACCGTCCACAGGTGATGTCACCTCTCTGACGATTGATGCCTGAGGGAGCAGATCGGTGTTGAATACAGGGGCACTGTCGCCGCCCTGAGCTTCCACAAACTCGGCAAATTTCTTAAGTGCCGAGCCGTCGTCAAGCTTCTCAATCAGAAGCCTTCTTGCCTCTTCAGTGCTGCCCGCCTTTCCCGTTCCTATCGCCATGAGTGAGCCTATTGTAAGACACAGCTCAAGCAGATCGGCTGGACCGTGTCCATTAAGAGTATCAATGGCTTCCTTAACCTCGATTGCATTGCCGACAGCATAGCCTAAAGGCTCGTCCATATCCGATATGACTGCCAGCGTCTTTCTGCCTACATTATTGCCAATCTTAACCATCTCCTCCGCAAGCTTTATTGAATCCTCCTCGGTCTTCATAAACGCTCCGCTGCCCGTCTTAACATCAAGCACGATAACATCCGCACCGGCCGCAAGCTTCTTGCTCATTATACTGCTGGCAATAAGCGGAATGCTGTCAACCGTTCCGGTCACGTCACGAAGCGCATAGAGCTTTTTGTCGGCAGGTGCCATATTCTTAGTCTGGCCGGCAATCGCTATTCCTATCGTGTTGACATTGTTTATAAACTGCTCCTCGGATATACCTGTGGTAAATCCCGGAAAGCTCTCAAGCTTATCAATCGTTCCTCCCGTATGTCCAAGACCTCTTCCGGACATCTTTGCAACCGGAATACCGATTGATGCCGCAAGCGGTGTGAGTACAAGCGATGTCTTGTCTCCGACACCTCCCGTGCTGTGCTTATCAGCCTTCATGCCCTTAATTGCAGACAAATCAAGCATATCACCGCTGTGTGCCATCTCCATCGTAAGTACTGCCGTCTCATGCTCTGTCATTCCCTGAAAATATATTGCCATCAGCAGTGCCGATGCCTGATAATCCGGAATTGTCCCATCGGTATAGCCTTTTATGAAATAAGCAATCTCTTCATCACTCAGTGCTTCACCGTTTCTCTTTTTTATAATAATGTCATACATTCTCATACATTAATCCTCCACATCGCTGCCTCACAGTGAGCTAAACAGTAATATCCTGCAAAAAGCTGTCACCGATGACAATAGGCTCCGCTCCTAAGTACTCTGCTATCGTCTGACCTATATCGGCAAACGACTTTCTGATGTGCAGACTTGCCGGCTTAACATTCCTGCCATACACAAGCACCGGGATATACTCTCTTGTATGGTCGGTTCCCGGTGTGGTCGGGTCGCAGCCATGGTCCGAATTGATGATGAGAATGTCATCATCCTTCATCGCAGCCATAATCTCCGGAAGCCTTGCATCAAAATCTTCCAGACCCTTTCCGTACCCTGCAGGGTCATTTCTGTGTCCCCACTTAGAGTCGAACTCTACAAGATTGGTAAATATAAGTCCGTGAGTATTTTCCTTCATGTAACCTATAGTTCTGTCAACGCCGTCCATATTGTCTTTAGTATGAACAGCTTCAGTTATGCCGACACCGGCAAATATATCTTCAATCTTGCCGACTCCTATCACATCCTGTCCGGCATCCTTGATATGGACAAGAAGGTTGTTCTCCGGTGGCAGTATCGCATAATCTCTTCTGTCAGGGGTTCTCTCGTAATTGCCATCAGTCCCCTTAAAAGGTCTTGCTATAACCCGCGACACATTATGCTCGCCATGAAGCATCTCCCTCGCAATGCGGCAGAGTTCATAAAGTCTCTCAAGCGGAATGACATCAATATTCGCTGCAATCTGAAACACGCTGTCTGCCGAGGTGTATACGATAGGCTTGCCCGTTGCGGCATGCTCTGCGCCTAACCGCTTGATGATTTCGGTTCCCGATGCCGTGCAGTTGCCCAGCACTCCAGGAACTCCCGTGCGTCTTACGAACTCATCAATAACCTCCTTAGGAAATCCGTCAGGATATGTCGGGAATGCAACCTTAGTCTCAATTCCGACCATCTCCCAATGCCCCACCGTTGTATCCTTTCCATCCGAGAGCTCGGCACACTTGCCGTATGCTGCCGTAGGCGCATCAGTTGTGTCAAGTGCCTTCATGCCCTCTATATTTCCGAGTCCCATCTTAATCAAATTAGGAATCTTAAGTCCGTTATTATACTCCCACACATGTGCAAGCGTATGTGTTCCAACATCACCGAATCTTGCTGCGTCAGGCTGTTCGCCCATTCCAACACTGTCTAATATTATCCATATAACTCTTTTCATCAAATCAAATCCTTTCCTTCTGGAATGTCGCAATGCCATATCCGATATATTTTTGTCATACTGCACTGCATATTATTATGTTTATTATACCTTAAATTTTTATTTTATTCAATCTTATAATACGAGAATTGTGGGAGCACGCAGTGCGGAGCAATTCGATATCATAGAGGTCAAAAGCTGATTTTGCTTATTTGTACAAGCACAAACGAAATTTATACTTTTACCGCTTACATTATAACATTTGCATTTTATAATATTAAGTGTTATCATAGTCTGAAATACAGTGTGCCGATAAAATTCGTTCATCGGCGGAAATGAGGAAAAATGGGTTTTGAATACATAAAAGAACTTCCTTCACCACAGGTTGTAAAGGAACTTCTCCCCGTAAGTGAAGAATTAGCAGGCATAAAGCTTATGCGCGATGCCGAGATAGCAGACATAATAACCGGAAAATCATCAAAATTTCTTGCGATTGTCGGACCATGCTCTGCAGACCACGAGGATCCTGTATGTGATTACACATGCCGTCTTGCCGGGGTTCAGGAGAAGATTAAGGACAAGGTCTTAATTATACCGAGAGTATATACGAATAAGCCGAGAACAACCGGAGAAGGCTATAAAGGTATGTTACACCAGCCTGACCCTGAGAAAAAGCCCGACATGCTCGCAGGCATCATGGCAATCAGAAAAATGCACATCCGTGTCATGAACGAGACACATCTTACACCTGCCGATGAGATGCTCTACCCTGAAAATTATGAATTTTTATCCGATATATTATCCTATGTAGCTGTCGGTGCCCGTTCCGTCGAGGATCAGCAGCACAGACTCACAGTCAGTGGAATGGATGTTCCTGCCGGAATGAAGAACCCTACAAGCGGAGACTATACCGTAATGCTCAATTCTGTCGTCGCCGCACAGCACTCCCACTCATTCATCTACAGAGGCTGGGAGGTCAGGACTGACGGCAACCCGCTCACCCACACCATACTTCGAGGTGCAACCAACAAGCACGGACAGAACATACCTAACTATCACTATGAAGACCTTGTGCGTCTCTACGATATGTACAGTGCGAAGAACCTCAAGAACATGGCGACGATTGTGGATTCTAACCACAGCAACTCCAACAAGCAGTATGCTGAACAGATTAGAATTGTAAAGGAAGTCCTTGAGAGTAGAAAGCATTCAGCCGATGTCCGCAACCTTGTCAAGGGCGTTATGATAGAGAGCTACATAGAGTCCGGCAATCAGAAGATAGACGAACATATCTACGGAAAATCAATAACAGACCCATGCCTTGGCTGGGATGAGACAGAAAAGCTTCTCTACTATATTGCGGAAAACTGCTAGAAATTACATTTATGACTTCAAAAAGCTCACCCTCGCGGCTTGAGCCAAAAAGCTCACCCTCGCGGGTGAGCTTTTGTATACACATCTCTTAATCTTGAATTGGAAAATACGGCGTAGACCTGCGTTGCCGATATGTCCGTGTGTCCCAGCATCTCAGATACCGCATATATGTCGGCACCGTTGCTTATCATATGTGCTGCGAAGGAATGTCTTAACGTATAAGGAGTTATATCCTCCTCTATCCCCGCTTTTTTTGCATATGCTTTAATCAGTTTCCAAAAGCCCTGCCGGCTCATCTGCCCGCCGTTCACATTGGTAAACAGATATTCGCTGTAATTATCCTTTACCAGCTTGTCTCTTCCATCCTTAAGATAACGTATGAGAGCCTGCTTTGCCTCTTTGCCGAACGGAATTATCCTGTCATGAGCCATTGTCTCACAATTAATATAGCCCATCTGAAGATTGACATCCTCCATCCTGATTGACACAAGCTCAGACACCTTAATACCTGTGGCATAAAGAAGTTCAAGCATTGCCTTGTCCCTGAGGAGCTTAGGCGTATCCCCGTCAGGTGCAGTCAGAAGTCTGACAACATCCTCAACGGATATTACTCCCGGAATCTTTTTATCAAGCCGAGGTGCCTTAAGATTAACCGCCGCCTCATCGCTTATGATTTCGTTTTTATACAGATACTCAAAAAAAGCCTTTATTGAGACTATATACCTTGATATGGTTGTCTGTGCGCAGCCTTCTCTCTGAATCTGCATAATGTATGCCGTCAGATCGGTCTCTGTAACCTGATTCCATTCGGTAAGCCCCTTATCGGTCAGGAAAATGACAAGCTTTTTTAAATCCCGCCTGTACGACAGCAATGTGTTCTCTGATTTGCGGCTGTGATTCTCAATATATGTTATGTATTCTTCAACTTCTCGTTCCATTGCAACCCTTCACCCGTTACCCGATACATTCGTGAGCTTTTAAACTCATGAGCTTTTAAACTTATGAGCATAAATGCTCATGAGCTCATAGCCCGTGTAGTGAATATTATATATGACTTATTTAACAAAATCAATCTGTTAAATATTTATTTTCCAATAATTTTGCTTAAAATTCCCTCAATATTGTCGGAAACACTTCGGAATTGACATATGCCTCAGCCATAATGCCTGCCGTTATCATTAACACAGAGAATATTATAACGACTATCACGGTATAATCAGGCTTCCTTTTCATTGAATTTCTCATCGAAATCAGCTTATATGCCGTCATTCCGATACCCATACCATAGAAAATAAAATGCGGGAATATGAGAAAAAAGCATATTCTTATTCCGTTTAGTCCATGCTCCATAAGAATAATCGAGCTGACCACTCCCCAGGCCAGTCCGATATATGCCGGAAGAATGTATATAAGCTTTCTGATAAACGGTGTCAGCATGAGTATAAAAATACCTGCCATTATCTGTCCCCTCATTCTCATCAGATAGCGTATCATTGTTTTATACTTAACACTTTTTGCCATAAATGAGCGCAGATAGTCGGCTCCCCATACATTCATAGCCAGCACCCATGAAAAAGGAATAACATTTACAACAATCGAACCCGCAATTATTCCGCCAAAGAATGCCATAATAATCTTATCCGTGCCTTTGATATTAAGCTTTAAATTCTGCATAAAAAAGACCCCACATCCCTTCTGCCCTGTCCGGACAAAATAAGATATGAGGTCAACCATCACAATATGCATACTAAGTGCGTCTGAATCAGACCAATCTACACCTGATATTTGAGCTTATACGCCATTATCGCTGCCATCGTCTTGCCATCCTGAAGCTTTCCCGCATATATCATATCAAGAAGTGTATCAACATCAAAAGCCTCAACATCAACACACTCATCCTCATCGAGATGCTGATGTGTCTTTCTTAAGTTTTTGGCGACGAATACATCTATCTTCTCGTTGCAGAAGGCAACTGTGGTCTGAATCGATATGAGAAACTCAAGGTCATCGGAAGCATAGCCTGTCTCCTCCTCAAGTTCTCTTGAAGCACATGTTATATAAGGTTCATCTGTCGTGTCCCTTCCACCTGCCGGAACCTCTATTGTCATCCTGTCAAGTGCATTCCTGTACTGCTTAACCATGAGAATACGACCGTCATCAAGAACAGGGACAACTGCTGCCGCTCCCTTATGTCCTATGAAGTCCCACTCTGCAATGTGCCCGTTCTGTACCTGCACCGTATCTTTATACATATTTATTACCGTGCCCTTATACACAAGCTCTCTCTTAAGGCGCTTAACTATCTCCATAATCCACTGCTTGTCCTTCCGTTTACTTTATTCCGCTGCACTTCTCAAAGCATGCATCAACTGCCTTTATAATTGAATTTCTAAACCCATGCTCTTCAAGTGCCGCAACTCCGGCGATTGTGGTACCTCCCGGTGAACATACCTTATCCTTCAAAAGGCCCGGATGTTCCTTTGTCTTAAGCACCATTTCGCCCGCCCCGACCACCGTCTGTGCAACAAAGTCATACGCAGCCGTTCTTGGCATCCCATGCTTTACGCATGCATCAGCCAAAGCTTCTATGAACATATACACATACGCCGGTGAGCTTCCGCTGGCACAAGTAACCGCATTCATAAGCTTTTCATCAACGACTCGGTATGTCCCGAAGGAATTGAAGAATCTGTCGAGCACTTCTCTCTCATCAAATGAGAACTCCATCGCATCATAAGCCACTCCGGTCATAGCTTTACCTATGAGAGCCGGAGTATTTGGCATTGCACGCACTATACGCACAGGCTTAATGAACTTATTCTTAAGCATTTCTATTGTATGACTTGGAGAAAGAGAGATGATAACATTATCCTGTGTGACAACATTCATCAGATTCTTGATTACCGTGTCATACACCTGTGGCTTAACGGCAAGAATAATATACTTAACGCTGTTAGCACACTCTGCATTGGAAGCCGCCGTTCTGACACCCGTCTCTTCGCTCACAGCAACACGCTTCTTATCGGTTGCACAAGAAAAAATAATATCATCAGGGCTGTATGTCTTAAGCAGACCCTTAAGCATCGCATACCCCATATTTCCCATTCCAATAAAACCAAATGTACTCATGAATGTACCATTCCCTTCGTCATAAGTGAAAACTATTCTCCAAGAAGCTTATCAACGCTCACAAGCTTTACGCACAGTGCAAACAGAAGAGCTGCCTTCTTCATCTCCTCCACCGTCGGGAATGACGGAGCAATTCGGATATTGGAATCCTCAGGGTCTTTGCCATAAGGGAATGTAGCTCCGGCACCGGTGAGAACCATTCCTGCTTCCTTGCATTTTGCAACAATTGCCTTAGCGCATCCCGGCATTGCATCAAAGGATATAAAATATCCTCCTAGAGGCTTAGACCAGGTTCCGATTCCAAGTCCCGAAAGTTCACTGTCAAGTATACTTTCCACAGCCTCGAACTTAGGTCTTAAAATTTCAGCCTGCTTCATCATGTGATTCATGATGCCCTGCTTATTCTTATAAAATCTTACATGTCTTAACTGATTAATCTTATCGTATCCGATTGTCTGTATTGTAAGTGATTTTTTCACCTCGGCTATGTTCGCCTTAGAAGTTGCAAGTGCTGCAATTCCCGCTCCCGCAAAACTTATCTTGGAGGTTGAAGCAAACTCATACACCATATCAGGATTTCCTGCCTTCTCACATTCGGCAATAATGTCAGGAATCTGAGGCTGATTATCTGCATAGAGGTAATGGACAACGTATGCATTGTCCCACATTATTCTGAAATCCCTTGCAGCCGGCTTTAACGCAGCCATTCTTCTGACAACCTCATCCGAATATATGACTCCACCCGGATTGGAGAACTTAGGTACACACCATATACCCTTGATGCTTTCATCCTCGCTCACAAGCTTCTCAACCATATCCATGTCAGGTCCGTCAGTATTCATAGGAACATTAATCATCTCTATGCCGAAATGCTGCGTGATGGCAAAATGTCTGTCATATCCCGGTACAGGACAGAGAAACTTAACCTTGTCAAGCTTGCACCAAGGTGTACAGCCACCTGTACCCTCAAGCATAAATCTGGAAATTGTATCGTACATAATGTTAAGGCTGGCATTGCCATAAACAATCACATTTGAAGCATCCACTCCCATAATATCAGCCATAAAATGTCTGGCTTCAGGAATTCCATCAAGACCACCATAGTTACGGCAGTCGGCTCCGTCCTCTGATCTATAGTCGGTTGTGCTGTTGACAGCATCTAAAATTCCCATTGCAAGATCTAACTGTGCCGGTGCCGGCTTTCCTCTGGACATATCAAGCTTAAGCCCTAAACTCTGTGCCTTGGCATATTCCTCTTCAAGAGCCGCCTTGATTGTCTTTAGCTCGTCCTTGCTTAACATCTTGTACATTTCCATATCTGCTCTAACCTCCGTATTGTGAACTTTTAAAAAGTATATTATCATTGATATTCGCAAGATGCAACATATTTTTAATAAAGTGATATGTTAAAGTGCAAAAATCATCTGCTGCCTAAAAGTCCATCATAGAGCTTCTGATATTTCTTTGCTGAACTTGTCCATGAGAAATCCTTCAGCATTCCCCTGTCGACAATCTTGTTCCACTCCCTCTTCTTATTGTAGAATACATGTTTTGCGTAATTTATCGTATTCATCATCTCATGTGCGTTATAATTGGCGAATGAGAAGCCCGTTCCCGTACTCTCATACTCATTGTACGGCTCGACAGTGTCCTTAAGTCCGCCTGTCTCACGAACAATAGGAACTGTTCCGTAGCGCAGCGACATAAGCTGGCTTAAGCCACATGGCTCAAACAATGACGGCATGAGAAAGGCATCACATGCAGCATATATCTTGTGTGACATATCCTCTGAATAATATATATTAGCGGACACTCTGTCAGGGTACTTCCATGCAAAATGTCTGAACATGTTCTCATACTGCGATTCACCTGTTCCGAGAATCACAAGCTGTACATCCTCGGCACATATCTGATCCATCATATACGCTATAAGGTCAAATCCTTTCTGATCCGTAAGTCTTGACACGATACCTATCATGAATTTTTTATCATCCACATTAAGCCCAAGTTCCTGTTGAAGTGCCTTCTTGTTCTTTGACTTCTCCTTGCGGAAAGTCTTTTGATTATAGTTAGCCACAATACGCTTGTCTGTCTCAGGATTGAACTCATCATAATCAATTCCGTTGACAATTCCGGTCAGGCAGTTAGCACGCGCTCTCATAAGTCCATCCAGCTTCTCTCCATAGAAAGGTGTCTTAATCTCCTCCGCATAGCTGTCGCTTACGGTAGTGACCGCATCGGCATATACCACTCCGCCTTTCAAGTAGTTGGCATCGCCATAGGCTTCAAGCTTATCCGAGGTGAAGAAATACGGCGGAAGTCCTGTGATGTCCTTAACCTTCTGAAGATCCCACACACCCTGGAATTTAAGATTATGTATAGTCATAACAGACTTCATGTCACGGAAAAATTCACCATCGTGAAAACGCTCCTTCATATATACCGGAACAAGACCCGTCTGCCAGTCATGGCAATGAACTATATCCGGCTTGAAGTTAAGGAGCGGCATGGCAGAAAGTGCTGCCTTACTGAAGAATGCAAACTTTTCAATATCTTCATGGATATATCCGTATGGCTTAGGTCCCGCAAAATAAAACTCATTGTCAATAAAATAATAATGCACACCGGCATATTCCATCTCAAGTACGCCGACATACTGGCTTCTCCATGCAAGATCCATATAAAAATGTGTTACATACTTCATCTGGCTGCGCCAATTCTCAGGTATGCACAGATATTTAGGAAGCATAACACGTACATCATACTGTTCCTTGTCGAAATATTTCGGAAGTGAACCGGCTACATCCGCAAGACCGCCCGTCTTTATAAAAGGAACAGCCTCAGACGCTACAAAAAGTATATTTTTCTTCATAGACTCTACCTCGCAATTTTCCATGTGACAATGCACATTTGTTTTGAAGTGCTTTTTATAATTATACCATATAAAAAATAAATATAAAAGAGCGTTTTTACCTTGCCTTATACCGGAGACGAAGCTTATCGGCTATAAGTGCAATAAACTCCGAATTGGTCGGCTTACCTTTTCCGTTATTCACCGTATAACCGAATAATTCTTCAAGTGTCTCCATCTTTCCCCTACTCCAGGCCACCTCTATCGCATGTCTGATTGCCCTCTCGACCCTGCTCGCCGTGGTCTGATACTTCTTTGCAATGGCAGGATAAAGCACTTTGGTTATGCTGTTTAAAATATCCGTATCTTCGACAGCCATTATTATAGAGTCCCGCAGATATTGATAGCCTTTAATATGTGCAGGAACACCTATCTCATGAATAACATTCGTTACATCCGTCTCGATACTTACCTTTTGATTCTCTTCATTCAGCTCTGCAGCCTGCCTGTTCATATTGCCGGCTGCCGGATGACGCCCCATATTGCTCTTTACATATCTTATCCTGTTCAACAGCGTATTGTTGTCAAAAGGTTTCATTATGTAGTAATTTGCTCCAAGATTAAAGGCATCCTCCGTTATCCCTTCCTGTCCTATAGCTGTGATAACAATGAACGCCGGCTTCTTCCTGATTCTTGTATCCGAATGCGTCTTTTCCATGACCGTAAGTCCGTCAAGCTTTGGCATAACAATGTCAAGCAGCACCACATCCGGCTGTGCTTCACGTATAATATTCAGGCATGCCTCCCCATTCTCCGCCTTCCCGACGACCTCCATATCGTTATCGGTTTTTATTATGTCCTCAAGAAGCTGAAGCATCCTCTCATTATCATCCGCAATTGCAATTCTGACTTTTCCCATGTTCCCTCACTCTTAAAAAAAAATATAGGCGCACAAAAATGTGTACCTATAAATTATAATAGTCATATCATGACAGTTCAATATATTTTTTTAGCAATATTGCAAGTTTTACCGTTTATTTAGTCGTTTTTTGTCGAAACAGATTCAAGTGTCAAAACATGCTCTATACACTTTTAAAATAAATCAGTATGTTTTGACACATGAATCCGAAACACTAAATTCCTTATATTTCCCGCCATCAAGCTTCTTCCATGTAAATACTCCGCTCTCGCATATCATATAACCGTTCGGGCTGTCCTCCTTCGGAATAGATACCGAGCCGGGATTCAGATACCACATTCCGCTCTCGCATATACACGCCGGGACATGTGTATGTCCGTGCATAAGAATGTCCCCCTCCTTGTGAGGCGGAAGATTTCTCAAATTGAAATGATGGCCATGTGTTGCAAAAATCGTTACACCGTCTATGTAGAGAATACTGTAGTCTGCAAGTACAGGAAACTCAAGCACCATCTGGTCGACTTCCGTATCACAGTTGCCCCGCACGCACAGGAGTTCATTATTCACGCCGTTAAGCATTGCAATAACCTCCTTTGGTGCGTAATCACGCGGCAGGTCATTTCTCGGACCGTGATAAAGAATGTCTCCAAGCAGGAGCAGACGGTCAGCCTGCTCCCTCTCATAAGCTTCAAGCATTTTTCTGCAGTAGTATGACGAACCATGTATGTCCGACGCAATCATAAGTTTCATAATTTTTCTCCTTCTTTGTGTTGAATCCGGCATAGCCAAGGCTGACCCTGCCGGTCTCAGTGTTCTAACATATCCTCAATAAATATCCCATATCCTTTAGCCGGGTCATTGACAAGCACATGTGTCACCGCGCCTATAACTCCGCCGTTCTGAATAATCGGACTTCCACTCATTCCCTGAATAATTCCGCCCGTGCTCTCAAGAAGTGCTTCGTCGGTCACAGTGAAGGAGATTCCCTTGTTGATATTTCCATTTGACATATCAATATCCGTTATATATATGGCATAATCGCGCACTGTGCCGTCGATGAAGCTCCTTATATATGCCATGCCCTTCTGAACCGACTGCTTATAGACAACGGGAAGTGCATAGCTGTCTATATATTGGTAAATGTTCTCGTCGCATACGCCATATATTCCTATATCACTGTTCGACTCAATAAAACCAAGAAAATAATCAGGGCTGTAATTTATGGAGCCCACAACCTCCCCCGGAGTGCCCGCTTTTCCCTTGACAATCGACCATATCCTCGCACAGTAAAGCCTCCCGCCCTCGGAATTTACAAGCTTTCCCGTGTCAATATCGCTTATACCATGTCCTAATGCGCCAAATCTGCCGTTTTTGTCAATGTATGTGAGTGTTCCAAGTCCCTGACAATCATCGCGTACCCACGTTCCGATTTTAAGTCTTCCATTCTCATCCCTCACAGGCTCAAGCCTTACCTCAATATATCTTCCGTTACGATATAGTCCTATGTTGACATATTCGCCTGCCGATTGTTCTGAGCTGTCAATTGCCTCAATAAGTGCCTCCTTATCATCCACGCTCTGACCGTTTACACTTACAATATAATCGCCCGGCCACAAAATGTCTGATGCCGGGCACTTCACTGTGCCGTCCGCAGTGGTTATGTCGCCTATATCGACAACCATTACTCCCTTCGTCTCTATATATATTCCCACGGGAATACCGCACGGAATTATCAGAACCTCATCGCACACATTAATCTTCACACTTTTGAGCGTAACCATCCCAAACAGTCTGAAATTAAGGTCATAGCTTCCAATCTCCCCCGTGCTTATATTCAACGTGTCGAGAAGATTGACATTCACCGCCTTCACATTGGTTGCATAAGCTCTTGCCACCTCGCTTACATCCGTGTCCGCAGTCTGCTCTACCGTTCCCACAAAAGGAATATTAAAATCAAGCTTCTCATCAGCATATCGATTGAGATTAATCGTATCCGGAATCTGATTTTTAACTGCATATATATAGAAAGCAGCACTTCCGGCTATCCCTGCAATCAACAGCCATATAAGGAAATGCCTGTATGTCTTTTTAAATTCATCGCACACCTTCTCCATGAAAACTCCTTTCGTAAATAATACTTGTGTTTTTCATGGTCTTAGTATGCTGCAATCATTTCATTTAAAACATGAAGATTATCCCTGGTATCTTTTAAGCTCTCTGGCATTTAAAACAGCGGTCTGTGTTATTTTGTCTCCTCCAAGCATTCTTGCAAGCTCCATAACCGAGCCCTCGTTATCCAGCTCATTTATGGATGTCACCGTCCTGTTATCCCTTATATTTTTTACAATTCCAAAATGTTTCTTTGCCATTGCCGCAATCTGCGGCAGATGCGTAATACATATAACCTGTCGGCAGGAAGCTATTTTATCAAGCTTATTTGCAACCATCTGGGCTGTTCTTCCGCTTATTCCCGTGTCAATCTCATCAAAAATAAGTGTGTCAATCTCATCCTGATCCGCAAGAACCGTCTTGATTGCAAGCATAATTCTTGAAAGCTCACCTCCGGATGCGACTTTTGCAAGCGGCTTCGGTTCTTCACCCGGATTTACCGATATAAGGTACTCAGCATAATCAATCCCGTTTGCTGAAGGCTTTTCCGTCTCTTTAAAATTAATTCTGAATTCAACGCTTAAAAAGTTAAGCTCCAAAAGTGCCTGCTTTATCTGCATCTCAAGGCTCTTTGCGGCATTCTTTCTTATGGCACTGAGCTTTTGGGCACATTCCGTAAGCTTATCGTAAGTCTTGTCAAGCTCGGCATAAGCTCTGTTCCTATTCTGCTCATATTCGCTCAAAAAATCAAATTTTTCTTTCTTTGTCTGATATGCAGCCTGAATGCTTTCAATACTTCCGCCGTGCTTTGCTTTAAGATTGTTTATAATGTCAAGGCGCTCTTCAAGCTCGTTAAAACGCTCCCCGTCAAACTTAAGCTCGTCAAGATATCCGGAAATATCCCTTCCGAAATCGGATATAAGGCTGTCGATATCCGAGAGCTGTTCTGCAAGCGGTGTAAGTGATTCATCGTACTGAATGACCGATGCAAGGCTTCTGTAGGCTCTCCCAATGAGCGCAGACACGGCATCATGCTCTCCTTCCTCCATACATTCATTTACCTCTAAGAGAGCATCGGCAATCTTTCTGGAATTCTTACATCGTCTGTACTCGGCTTCAAGCTGTTCATCCTCCCCAGGCCTTAAGGCTGCCGCCTCAATCTCGTTAATCTCATACTCAAGGAAATCCATATTGCGCTTTCGTTCTTCCTCGTCCATATTAAACCCGGCAAGCTTATGTTCAATCTGCCTGTACTCTCCGTAAACGGCAGTATACTCATCCATCACCGTGCCAAGCTCACGTCTTGCAAACCTGTCAAGTATCGCAAGATGATTAGCCGGATACAAAAGTGACTGATGCTCATGCTGACCATGAATGTCAATCAAAAGCGATGTTATGTCACGCACAGTTGCAAGCGTTACATTTTCACCGTTAATCTTCATTATATTCCTGTTTTCAGTGAACTTTCTGGAAATCAGAACCTGATTGTCTGTGACAAAGATATCCTTAGCCGCAAGTGCCGCCACAGTGGACTCATCCACTTGAAACAACAGCTCAACACTTGCGAAATCGCCGTGTTTACCAAGCATATCACGGGATGCCTTCGCTCCCAGGGCAAGATTGATAGACCCCAACAGAATCGACTTTCCGGCACCTGTCTCTCCCGTCAGGATATTAAGCCCTTCATCAAAATAGATGTCTGCCTCATCGATGAGAGCTAAATTCTTAACATGCAGATTAATTAACATATATTTCCTCCTTCTGACAGAACTTCTCCTGTAAAAAGGGTATCCCCCGAATTCATACCTTTACAAGCTTGTGAATCTTATCCATAAGATTTTTCGTATCTTCGACTGTTCTGACTGCACACATGATTGTGTCATCACCGGCAATACATCCGACTATCTCGTGGTAGTTCATGGCATCAATCGCAGCCGCAACAGCCATTGCCATTCCCGAAACCGTCTTTACCACAAGGATGTTCTGTGCCATATCAACTGAGACATATGCCTCCTTCAGAATTCTTATGAACTTATCGCTCATCGAATTATCCTTGCCGTCAAGAAACACATACTTCTGTCTTCCCGCACCGTCAGCCACTTTTGTGAGCTTAAGCTCCCTTATATCTCTTGACACAGTTGCCTGCG
Organism: Firmicutes bacterium CAG:882; assembly: GCA_000435595.1. Classification (GTDB taxonomy): domain Bacteria; phylum Bacillota; class Clostridia; order Lachnospirales; family Lachnospiraceae; genus CAG-882. The sequence goes on along the minus strand of FR895440.1, from coordinate 12,335 downwards.
TGACATTGTAGCCCTCCTCATTAAGTCTGTCCGCAAGCTCCTCCTGCGTCTCTATATTATGCTTTCTGATAAGCTCTATTATCTTGGCATGGCGCTCTGCTTTCATTGACATATCCTCTCTTTCCTATATGACACTCATCTTTTTTCCTAGAACCTGGAAAAAACTGAGCTTACTTGTCTTGACTATCTTCGCTTTCTTCGGTGCTCTTGTTATGATTACCTTGTCACCGGAAATAAGATTGGTATGCAGCTCACCGTCAAAAGACGCAACACGCTCCTCCTGATTAGAGCGGCTCTTGCTCATCTTTACACAGATCTCATCAAACGAATCAAGTATTATGCTTCTCTGATTAATCTTATGAGGGCACACCGGTGTGAGAATTATAAGCTCAGAATTAGGCTGTGCGATAGGACCTCCCGCTGACAGATTGTAAGCCGTAGACCCGGTAGGTGTGGATATTATAAGTCCGTCTGCCGTATATGATGTCAGATACTCGTTGTTGACAAATATATCAAAATCGATAACCCTAAGTGCACCGCTTCTGTTAATTACAATATCGTTGAGTGCGACATTATTATATATAACCTGACCCTCCCGGTAAGCATTCCCTTCAAGCATCATGCGTTCATCTATCTCGTAATCACCGGCAAGTACACAGTCAATCGCAGGAAAAGCCTGTTCTTTATCAATATCTACCAAAAACCCGAGTGTACCTATATTAATTCCAAGAAGAGGAAGTTCAAGCTGGCTTAAATCTCTTGCCGCCTGAATAAGAGTTCCGTCTCCGCCGAGAACTATCACGCAGTCGGTATCGGAGGGAACCATATCGGCATTCGTATAATTATAATTAGTGTTGCAGACAGCATCCACCGACTGAGTGTAGCATGTCTTTCCCTTAGCTTCCAAATAATCTATTATGCTTCTGGTAAATGTAAGATCTCTGTCTTTCGCTGTGTTGGTGACAATAAAAAACTTTTCCATCCCGTAGCCTTACCCTTCTGTACTCAAATATGGTATATCTTACAACATTTCATGTGCTTTTTCAACAATTTCGCGTATATTAAAAGAAAGTTCACCCTGAGTCTCATCGCTCTTTCTCAAGTGAAGAAGATACTCTATATTTCCCTCCGGTCCCTTAATAGGTGAAAATTCCAGGTTGAGCGGTATAAATCCGTTAGTCGATGCAAACTGCGTCACATTCTCTATTACCTCGATATGTACAGCCTTATCCCTGACAACACCTTTTTTGCCAACCTTCTCTCTTCCTGCCTCGAACTGTGGCTTGATAAGAGCAGCTATCTCCCCTCCGTCGCGAAGAAGCGCTCTGACAGGAAGCAGCACCTTAGTCAGTGAAATGAATGACACATCTATACTTGCAAAATCTATTACATCTGCTATATCCTCAGGCGTAACGAACTTGATATTCGTCTTTTCCATAACGACAACCCGTTCATCCTGTCTGAGCCGCCAATCAAGCTGTCCGTGCCCTACGTCCACAGAATATACCTTTACGGCTCCATTCTGAAGCATGCAGTCGGTAAAGCCGCCTGTTGAAGCTCCGACGTCCATGCATACCTTTCCTTCAAGTGAAATGTCAAAATGCGTCATTGCTTTTTCAAGCTTTAATCCCCCACGGCTGACATATTTCATTGTAACACCGTGAAGCTCTATCTGACATGTGACATCAAACATAGACCCCGCTTTATCCTCACGCTGTCCGTTGACGAACACATTTCCCGCCATTATAATTGCTTTTGCTTTTTCCCGTGAATCCGCAAGTCTGCGCTCCACAACAAGCACATCCAGTCTCTCTTTCATAAAAAATCCCCATTCCGCCATTTTTGCGGCACAATCTGTATATCTGCTGCAAAACTAATATCTGTCAAGCTTCTTTATAATATCGTCAGGCGTAAAACCGCACATTTCCTTGAGTTTTGCCACATTGCCATGTGTCATGTAAGCATCCGGAAGTGCCGCATTAACCACCCTTATATCATATCCGTTCTCATTTACGCTTCTGAGCACATTCATGCCAAAGCCTCCCGCACCTATGTTTTCCTCCACAGTCAGAAGCTTATCATGGTCACCTGCAAGCTCTCCAATCAGTTTTTCATCGACCGGATTCTCGAATCTTGCATTGATAAGCGTCGGATTCTCGCCGCGCTCCTTGAGCTTATTATATATCTTTACGCCTTCTTCTATAGAAGCTCCTATTGTCATAATTGCCGTACCGTATCCCCGGTATATGACTTCAGCCCTGCCGTAGCTTATATCTTCCTTATGTTCATCAAATATATCAGACACAGCCCCTCTCGGATATCTTATGGCAACAGGTCTGTCAAAGGTATTTGCAAACTCCATCATGTCCATAAGCTCTAATCTGTTTTTCGGTGCCATAACCGTCATACCCGGTATTATATTGAGATAGGAATAGTCAAATATTCCCTGATGTGTCTCACCGTCACTGCCCACAATGCCGGCCCTGTCAATCATAAAAACAACCGGAAGCTCCTGAATACATACATCATGAAGTATCTCATCAAAGCCTCTCTGCAGAAAGGATGAGTACACCGCAAAATAAGGCTTATATCCGCCCGCCGCAAGTCCTGCCGCAAATGTCACGGCATGCTCCTCCGCTATTCCCACATCAAAAAATCTGAGCGGAAATCTCTTCTGGAATCTTGTAAGTCCCGTGCCCGACGCCATCGAAGCCGTAATAGCCACAATTCTGCTGTCCTTAGATGCCATATCACATATCTTTCTTGAAAAGACATCCGTATATGTCGTCTTAGACGGTGCAAGTGTCCTGCCTGTCGCAATATCAAACGGTCCCACACCATGGAACTTATCCGGTCTGAGTCTCGCCGGCTCATATCCTCTTCCCTTCTCCGTAATGACATGCACTATGACGGAAGAATCCATCTTCTTCGCAATTCTGAACATCTTGCAGAGCTTGTTGATATCGTGCCCGTCAACCGGTCCGAGATATGTGATTCCCATATCCTCGAACTTCATTCCCGGAAGAAGGAGCTGCTTGATTCCACTCTTTGTCCTGTGAATCTGCGACACAATCCTGTCACCGTACAGCGGAATCTTTTTGAGTGAGCTCTTGACATTTTCATTGATATCTCTATATGCATTGCCTCCCCTTATATTTGTAAGCATCGTTGAAATCGCGCCTACATTGGGAGAAATTGACATATTGTTATCATTTAAAACTATAATAAAATTGCTATGGTTTTCAGACGCATTGTTGAGTGCTTCAAGGGCGAGTCCGCCGGTGAGTGCTCCGTCACCTATTATTGACACCACATAATTGTTTCCACCTGACAAGTCCCTCGCCTTAACATATCCAAGTCCTGCCGATATTGAAGTTGAGCTGTGCCCCGTGTCAAAGCTGTCACAGCAGCTCTCTCTTCTCTTTGGGAAGCCGCTCATCCCGCCATATTGTCTCAATGTATCAAATTCATTCTTACGCCCTGTAAGAATTTTGTGCGTGTACGCCTGATGTCCGACATCCCACACCAATTTATCCTCAGGCAAATCAAACGATAAATGCATTGCCATCGTAAGCTCAACCGTTCCAAGGTTAGACGCGAGATGTCCTCCCGTCCTGCTCACATGGTCAATCAAAAATTCCCTTATCTCCGATGCCAGCTGGGGCAAATCTTCGGATGGAACATTTTTAATATCGTTTTCTTTGTTTATCATATCAAGTATCATAACATACCTCGTTCCAATCCTAATACTCTCTCTTCACAAGGCTTCCGATAAGCCACAGCAGGAAATTCTTTTCCTTAAGAAAATCTTCATCATAAACAGAAGCCGTTCTTCCCTTCGCGATACTATCCAGAATATCTTCTGCCTTCTTTGATAATGCCTCAACCTCTTCTGCTGCCTTATCAAGTCCGAACAAAGTGACATACGTTGTCTTGTTATTTTTCTCATCGCTGTTGACCGGCTTGCCTGTTAATGCAGTATCACCTGTGCAATCCAATATGTCATCCTGTATCTGAAATGCCATACCGACGCATCTTCCGATTTTCTCAAACTTTGCAATTATATCCTCATCGGCACCTGCAAGAGCCGCTCCAATCATCATCGAACCCTCA
>FR895440.1:0-8178 GCA_000435595.1 Firmicutes bacterium CAG:882 | reverse complement strand
CTTTAATCTATATATATAATCAAGCCTGTCCCTGTCAGGGTTCTTACCTGTAAAAAGCACATCCACCGACTGCCCCCCGAGCATCCCGTAAGGACCGGATTTATCGGCAAATATTGTGAAAGCCTTGATAATTTTTTCCCTGTCATTGTCATTTTCCGCATATAAAAACGCCTTAAGAGCTGTCTGTGTTGACCAGTGAAGAAGTCCGTCACCGGCAAGCAGTCCGCAGGCCGCCCCGTATCTGCTGTGTGTCGTAGGCTTTCCTCTTCTTAGCTCATCGTTATCTATCTCAGGCATATCATCATGCACAAGCGAGTAGGTGTGGAGATATTCCATAGCCGCCATAAAAGGCTCATTGCGCTTGTCCTTACCTCCCATAAGTCTGTACACACTGTCCATAAATACAGGTCTAAGCCTCTTTCCGCCCACAAGTACACTGTAATTCATTGCAGAAATAAGTTCGGTTAAAAAGCCCTCCTCTTTAGGAAGGTACTTCTCTATTATTAAATTGGCATAATCCGTTCTGCCGCAAAGAAGTTCCTGATAATCCACCATATCAATCTTCATCTCCATTCGAAGCTGCAGACTCTTCCCTGAGAACAATTATCTGCTTTTCCACATTGTCAAGCTGCTTAGCACACTGTGCCGTCAGCCTGATACCCGCCTCATAAGCCTTAAACGCTTCTTCTAATGACATATCATTCTGTTCAAGATTGTCAATAATCTCTTCTAATTTTTCAAAATTTTCTTCTATACTCTTAGCCTTCGCCATCTCAACCTCCGGCCTGCATTCTATATCTTTAGACGTTGCTTCTCAGTACCTGATACCACTGCTTCAAAGCTTCCGTCAGACAATACCACTCTGATATTTTCACCGATTTTTATATCATTGATGCTTTTCACGGCATATTTGTCCTCACCCTCAATATATCCGAAACCGCCGCTGATTTTAGTCATAGGTGAAAGTCCTCCAAGCTTTGCCGCAAGAAGCTTGAATCTGCTGTTCTTAGAATCAACAAGTCTGTCAACAGATATATCAAGCCTCTGTCTTAACATATCCAAATACTGCCTGTTGTCCGAAAGTCTCTTTTCGGGAGCCGACATCTTAAGTCTTAAATTCATTGAATTGATGCGTTCCTTCATGGCTGCCACGCGGCTATCCATCAAATTGTCAAGAGTGCCGTATATATCCTCTATTCTCCGGCACCACTGTACATAATCAAACACTGCAAGTTCCGCAGCCGCCGAAGGTGTCGGTGCGCGCATATCCGAAACAAAATCAATTATCGTATAGTCAGTCTCATGTCCGACAGCCGATATTACAGGTGTCCTGCACTCAAATACGCTTCTTGCCACACACTCCTCGTTAAATGCCCATAAATCCTCAATTGAGCCTCCTCCTCTTCCGACGATGATTACATCAAGGTTCATGGAATCTAACACCCGGATTCCACGGCATATCGTCTCCGCTGCTCCCTCTCCCTGTACCTTTGCAGGATACAGATACAACTGCACGTATGGATTTCTTCTGTGTGATATATTGATTATATCCTGGATTGCTGCCCCTGTCGAAGCAGTTACAACACCGATGTTCAATGCGTATTTTGGAACAGGCTGTTTGAATGATGCATCAAACATTCCCATCTCCTCAAGCTCAGCCTTAAGCGCAAGATACCTCTCATAGAGAGCCCCCGCTCCTGCCTGTTCTATGCTCTTAGCATACAACTGATATTTGCCGTCCCTCTCATATACATTAATGCTCCCCGCTGCCTTAATCTGCATTCCGTCGCGCAGCGTGAAATTAAGTCCGTTTCTGTCGCCCGCAAACATCACACATGCGAGTGCACTCGCCTCATCTTTCAGAGTAAAATAAATATGTCCGGAGCTGTGATACTTGCAATTAGACACCTCTCCGGTCACCCGTACCCTGTTAAGCACAAAGTCCGTCTGAAACATATTCTTAATGTACCGGTTAACCTGACTTACACTATATGCATCTGCCATACTACTTCACAAGCTTGCCCAGAATTCCGTTGACAAATGAAGGTGAATCGTCTCCACCATACTTCTTTGCAAGTTCAACAGCCTCGTTGATTGCAACATTAGTCGGAACATCATCGTCAAAAAGTGCCTCATAGACTGCAAGACGAAGTATTGTAAGTTCAACCTTACCGATTCGTTCCTTCTTCCAGCCGACACAGAGTTCTTCAATCTTGCCGTCCACCTCAGGAAGCTTCTCCTCAATCTTCTTCGTCCTGTCCGTTATAAGCTTCTGATGTTCTTCCGTGAGTGTGAGCGGTTCAAAATAGAGCTTGTCCTGCTCATCTAAATCCGCCGCATCATGAAATTCCACACGGAATAACAGCTTAAATACGTGTTCTCTTATTTCACTTCGTCTCATACAAAAAAATCCTTTCACTATAACGATAATAAAGGCCCTGAAACGCTCAAGGCCTTCACCACTCTCTACTTATTCTCTATCTTCACGCCTGCAATCTTAACATTGACCTCTGCAACCGTAAGTCCTGTCATCGTCTCGATAGCACTTGAAATACGTTCCTGAATCTTCTCACTGACCTCAGGAATAGAATAACCGTACTTAAGAATAACCGATACATATACAACCGCCGTATTATCTGTTATCTCAACCGTAACACCCTTAGAAAGAACCTTCATTCCAAGCTTGCTTACAAGTTCATTGGTAATATTTCCTGACATGCACTCAACGCCTTCAACCTCGGTAGCCGCAAGTCCTGCAACTATGCACACAACCTCGTCTGCCACCTGAATGTTACATATTCCTTTATTCTCACATATTGTGTATGTGCTCTCACCACTCTTTGACATAAGTCCTCCAATCCGCCTCCGTCAGGGAAGCCTGCAATACGGTAATATACATACATTATACCCAATACTTCCCTTTTTTGCAAATAAAAAATACACAACCTGTTTGCTTCCATTGTATATCCTCGCGGAAGAGACGTTTTTTACCTCCTCAGTGTTTCATGAAACCGGCTGTCCATCGCCGTAAGTCTCATTTTCACTCTCGTTCCCGGCACCGGCACTTGTCTCTGCCGAATCGGCAGCCGAGCTCACCGCCGATATTGTGATATTCTCAACACTCACGCCCGATTTTCTCTTTATTATATCCTCAATCTGAGCACGCTCCGTATCAGAAAGGCTCGCTCTGTATACAACAACATCCGCCTGTTCGTCGGTAATCGAGACAATTACATCCGTAAATCCCTTTGCCTCAAGAAGAAGCTCTGCAGCCGCCTCCCTCTCTGCAATATCGGTAAGTGCTATCATTCTGCTTACGGCTTCCGACTTGCCTGCCTCATCAAGCGCACTGTTGTTGATTATATCAAGAAGTGATTCCTTGTTGGCCGCTCTCACCTGCTCACGGTCAAGCTTGGCACTTATTATAAAATCAGACTGCTTCGTGCTTGTACTCGTACTGCTGCCACCCGTCGTTCCGCCTGTAAGCACGGTTGCTCCCGGATCCGTCACCGAAAAATCGTCCGGTTCCGCATCATTGCTTAAAAGGTCTCCTGTCTGTGCATCCGTCTCTCCAAGACTAAGGCTTACATTTGACACCTTTGTGTCCTTGCTGCTTTTAGATACCAAATCCCTGTAATTTATGTAGCCGGCAACGGCTATCATAATCGCAAGTGCCGTGATGATAATCTGATTTTTTTTCAAAATACGTTTCAAATGCTTATCCCTCCATCTTCATAACTTTTATTTTGTTGATGTCTATCCCAAGTGCGGTACTTACGGCTTCAGTGATTGCCGCCGCCACCCCTGCATCGGAAGCACCCTGTGCAAGCACAAGCACTCCGCTTATGGCAGGATAAACGGTTTTAGTGACATATGGGGTGAGCGTTCCGTCACCTCCCTTTGCAAAAACAACAGTCTCCTCACTCGCCGCTTCACCTGTTTTTGTATCTTTCTCCACAATAAGCTCACCGGAATCCTTCAAGGTAATAAACACCTTTACAGTACCTGCACCTTCTGCTTTTGAGAGTATCTGTTCGAGTCCCGTCTCAAGATTCTTCACGTAATCCTGCACCGTATCCGGCTCAGAAGCCGGGTTATGTGCCGCCGTAACGGCATCGGTCGTATTACCTGTATTATCCGCGCCTGAAGCCCCGGTATTTTTACCCTTAACCGGCAGCGAAACTATGACAAGAAGCACCCCGGCAAGCAAAAGCAGCAGCAGCTTATCTTTTGAAATATGCAGATTCTTAAGCGTTGAAATTATTTGACTGATTTTCAAGGTCTACCTCAATCTCCGAGCCCCTCCTTATAATCCTGCCGGTTATATATGTTAATATATATATTAGACTGCGGCAGATTATAGAAGTTGGCCAAATTATTTTTTAATGTTACAAGATTATAATCATAAAACGCATCATTTTCATCCACGTATGCTCCCGAACCTCCGTCCTGCTGTTCTTTTTTCAGCGTAAGCCTGATAAGCTCGACAGCACCATATTTTTCATCATCCTCATCAATATTAAGCTCAACCGAACCATCGACAAGCTCATATCCTCCAGCAGCCGCATACATGTCCGCACGTTCAAGAACAGAGGCTGTGTACATGCTTATAATCTCATCGTTCCTTCCCTTCTCGGCATTGAGTATATCGGCGTATACACTGTCAGAGAGTTCATAACCGTCGAATATCCCGGCATCAAGTCCAATATTATCTCCCAAAAAGAATGCCGATACAGGCTTTATCACGGCGATAACCATGATGATTCCTCCAAACAGTTTTATATATCTTACATATTTCTCGCTTGACACCAGATTCTCAACCATACTTAAAACGATGTATATGCTGAAAATATTTCCTATATATCCGCTTAAGTCCATCCATTTTCCTCTCATTCCGCCGGTGGCATTTTATGTCCCCGCATAAAATACGGAGTTCGTCGACGCACACACCATGGCTATGGTTATGAGCACCATTATTCCTGCATTCACACTGCTGACCATCAGCAGGCTTATTCCCTCGTGCATTCCACTGACACATTCCGTATAATTTTTATCCGCCACCGGTTCTAAGAGCGCTCCTGCCGCCTTGCAGCCATACGAAAACACAAAAAGCTTAACCGCCGGCATTGCACAGAGCATTACAATCACAATCATTGCTGCAACTCCGATACTGTTCTTTATAAGTGCCCCTGTACCTATGACAATCCCTGCCACTGCGTCTGCCGCCGTCCCGGCACCCGGTATCATCCCCACAAGCTTGGTAAAAGCCGTTCCCTTAAGCGAATCAAGCATCGGGCTTATAAGTCCCTTTATGATATTAAGTCCTATCACCACACCGAAAAGTGCCTTGTTAAGCCATTCGAGCATTTCTTTTATAAGTTCTGCAAGTTTTCCGAAGATACTGTCCTTTGATAAAAAATTCATCATATTTATAACCATATAAACGGATGCCCCGGGTATGATTACCTTTAAAATAACCTTGTCAACAAGCATTATGAGAAACATTGCCATTTCATAAAATGCCGCCGCCCCGGCACTGCCGCTTCCCGCTGTTATAACAATCGCATAGGTAGGTATCAGCACCTCCATGAATCCGACGATGCTCTCTAACAGTTCCTCAGCAACACCTGCTGCCCACATCATTCCCGATGTCATAACAGCCATCAGGGCTATCTGTATGATATATTTCCCCGTCTTTGCCATGCCTGCTTCAAAAAAAGTTCCTGCAAGGTTCTTAAACAGTGCCCCTGCAATTCCAAGCAGAAACAGTTTTATGAATATTTCCTTCTGCCTGACAAATCCTCCAAAAATGCCATAAACAGCGGCAGTCCCCGCCATTCTCAGAGCGTCGCTGTATTTTCCGCACATCACAAGCGAAGCAATATCCTCAAACTCAACATCATATTCACTTATGGAGTCATCAATCTCATCGTAATCGTAATCATCAAGAGACACCGCTGACACCCGGCACGTCATTGACAGCGTCATAAAAATACAGCCCACGGCAAAGACGATGATTTTCAATATGAATTTATTCATAGCAGTTCTCCTATAGTCTGAAGCAGGCGCACAATCACAGGACAGCTTATAAAAAGAAGAGACAGCTTGCCAAAATTCTCAATCTGCACCGCAAGTGCCGAATACCCCATATCCCTGCACAATGCTCCGGCAAATTCGGCGATATATGTAATCCCTGCCATTTTTAAAAGAATTGCAATATAGTCACTTTCTAAACTTATGTAATCTGCTATCGTTTCTATCTGTCCGATGATTCCCGATAATCTTCCTGCCATGAACAACAGCACAACCACGCATGCTCCAAGATTTACATAAGCCGAGAAATCTCCCTTGGCATTTTTAAGACTCATGGCAAGAAGTGCCCCTGTCATTCCTATTACAGCTACCTTTATCATGTCCATAAGCATCACCCCTACAAGGAAAACAGACTTTTTATCGTTTCAAACAGCTCATATATATATGGCACAATCCAGAAAAGAACAAGAATAAGTCCTGCAAGACTTGTCAAAAAGGCATGCTCCTCCCTGCCGCTGTGCTTTAAAATCTGTGAAATCACCGACACCAGAATTCCGACTGCCGCTATTTTAAAAATAAGGCTGACTTCCACCCTATACCCACCTTTCATATAAGAATTATGGTAAGAAACAGCCCCGCCATCACCCCCAGCCCCATATACATTCTGCAATTATCTGCATATTTTTCTGTCAGTGCGGCAATATCCGCTTCAATACTCTCAAGATACAGGTCAATATTATTTATCTGCTGTGTAATGTCAAGATATCCGAGACTTTCCGAGACGCGGACTAGATTGTCACACTCCCTGCCGTCAAGATTAACCCTCGCGGCAAGTTTTTTTGTCTCCTCCTCCCACACCTCCTTAAGAGAAACCGCCTCATCGCTTCCAAGTCTTCTTCCTACGTTCCAAAAAAAATCCCGTATGTCCTCACCTCCTACACCGCATCTTTCCCCCACATTCATAAAAGCTGCCGGAAGAGTCTCAACTCCGTACCTTAATTCTCCTTTAAGCGTACAAAAGCACTGCTTAAGGAATTTAAGTCCCTCAATTCTTGTCCTAAGCTCAAGTACAAGTCCTCTTGCGTAAAATGTTGTCGCAGCCGTAATACATACTGCTCCCGCTATTTTTATTGACAACATGTTTTACAGGCGCTTCGCCCGGACACCTCCTTCCCGTTTTGCAGACTGCACTCATATAAAAGCACCATTCCGGAATCATACACCCTGCAGCTTCTTTCACTTCCAAGCCGGATATACCGCTCAAACATTCCCTCAGCCATAATCTGCTGTTCAAAGCTGTTTTCATCCGAGTGCATGGTACATAAAAGTGCCGCGCCACAGGAACGTGCGGAGCGGATTGCTCCTATGTCTTCAGCTTGATTAATTTCATCTACTGCAATAACCCTCGGAGACATGGCTCTAAGCACCATCATAATACCTCTGCTTTTTGGTGCCATATCCATAACATCCGTACAATCACCGACATCGTTCTGCGGCACGCCCTTATAACACGCCGCAATCTCCGAACGTTCGTCAATTACCGATACCGTTATGCCGCGATTTGACACACATCTGACTATATCTCTTAAAAGCGTGGTCTTACCGCATCCCGCCGGCGACAATATCAACGTGCTGTATAAGCCTCCCCCTCGCAGCAGATACTCTGTGAGCTCATCGGCTATACCTATTCGTTCCCCCGCAAGTCTGAAGTTCATGGAGCTTATGTTTTTAATATGCTTTATCTCACCCTTATCGCACACTGCCTGTCCGCATATCCCGACACGATGCCCGCCCGGAAGCGTAATAAAGCCGTTCTTGATTTCCTCGTTAAATGCATAAAGCGAATAATCGCTCATCAGCTCCAGACATCTTGCCAGTTCTTCTCTGCGGCATACAATCGTATTCATCGGCTGTCTGCATAACTGCCCGTCCGTCGTAAGATAATACATCCTTCCGTCACCTACAATCATCACCGGCCGGTTGATTCGAAGTCTTATCTCCTCAACACCTTTAAATGCCGTTGCTGCCACCAGCTTCTCAATACCCGCTTTCAGCTCCCCGGTAAAATATATTTCTATCCCCATTTCCCTCCTCCTTACAATCTTACGGATTATCAGGCAATTGCGAAACGCAATTTTGACGATA
>FR895439.1:18773-60830 GCA_000435595.1 Firmicutes bacterium CAG:882 | reverse complement strand
GTATGAGCTGCGTGTGAGCGTCGCAGACGGCGGCGCGCTTGATCTGAGCGAGACGGAAAAGGAAATCAAAATTTGCGTTGTGTTTGCAAAGTAAATTTCAAGGAAGGCTCCGGTGTCAAAGACGCCGGAGCCTTCCTCAGCCTGTCAAAAAACCACAAAATCACCCCCGTTTCTGATATAATGAATAGGTAATTGCGAAACTATATAATTGACCGCTTTACGATTAACACAACTGTGTAGAAAGCAGATAAATAAAAGGAGTCCCGCGCCGATGATTCACACCATTGCCGGGACTCCCTCGATAAAGCTGTTGATCAGCTTGTTTATTTCTGCAGCTTTGTCAAGCACATCATTCTTTGCAGAGCTTTTCAGCGTATGCAGCTACTCTCTTGAGAAGCTTCTCGTCATCCTTGACATTTTTGACGAGCTCGAATAAAACAGGATTGCTGTCTACAGATACAACATACTCCTTTGCCGACATATCATCTGTCTGTCCATACAGATAGTCTGCAGATGAGCCGAATACCTGAGCTATGTATGTGACAGTCTGAAAAGATGGCTCACGCTCGCCCTTCTCATATCGTCCGTAGCCCATTGCCGACATATTGAGTCGTCTTGCAGCTTCAGCCTTGTTGATACCAAAAGAATTTCTCAAATTAATTAAGCGTTCAGGTACAAAATTCATATTTTTATCTCCGATTCATAATTTTGTAAAAATACTTTTATATATTATAACATGTTTTTGACCGCAATAACAATGCAATATGTAAAAAAATATGTTTTTTTTATTAAAAAAGCTTGCAAATAACCTTTGGATATGATATGTTGTATTGATGTTTGCTTATTATTGTGATAAAATTCACACAGTTACATGTGTTTATAAAATAAAAGAGCCCCCCATTACCCTTGGGCGATTGGTCATTGATTCCAATCTCTTTATAATAGAGCTTGATGGAAGAAAACATCCTGACAGCGGAGCTGTCAGAATCAGGGACACAGGGAAAAAAGAAATATGCAGCGCACACGGATTTGAATTAATAATGGTGGAAAATTCATATGCAGGAAGGTATAATTATATAAAAAATATTTTTATACAATACTTTAAAAGCGTTAGGGCATATTAAATAATATATTATAAGGAGATGTTGCGATGTCGGAGTACATTTTAAGCTGCTGCTCCACAGCTGATTTAAGCAAGGAGCATTTTGAACAGATTGATGTGAAATACATTTGTTTTCACTATGAACTCGACGGGGTCGAGTATCCGGATGATTTGGGACAGACCATAGGTTTTGAGGATTTTTATGCAAGGATGGCAGCAGGAGCCGATACAAGAACCTCACAGGTTAATGCTGATGAATTTGAAGCGTATTTTGAACCTTTTTTAAAGGATGGACATGACATTATGCATGTCTGCCTGTCTTCGGGGATATCAGGGGTAATCAATTCAGCGAATATTGCCAGGGAGGCACTTAAGGAGAAGTATCCGGACAGAAAGATATATATTGTCGATTCACTTGGAGCTTCGTCGGGATACGGTCTGATTATGGACACACTTTCGGCGATGAGAGCGGCTGGAAGCACTATTGATGAGCTTCATGATTGGATTGAGGAGCATAAGCTCAATCTGAATCATTGGTTTTTCTCCACGGATCTTACCTTTTATATCAAGGGAGGAAGAATATCAAAGACGGCGGGAACCATAGGAAAGGTTCTCAATATATGCCCACTGCTCAATATGGACAATCTCGGACATCTTATTCCAAGGTATAAGATTAGAACCAAGAAGAAGGTCATTCAGGCGATTGTTGATAAGATGGAGGAGAATGCACAGAACGGACTTCAATATTGCGGCAAGTGCTATATATCACAGTCGGGATGTGTGGAGGATGCCGAGGAGGTTGCAAGGCTTGTGGAGGAGAGATTTCCGAAGCTCAACGGACATGTTGAGATTAATTATGTCGGAACCACTATAGGAAGCCACACGGGTCCCGGAACAGTGGCATTGTTCTTCTGGGGGAAAAAGAGAACAGAGTGAACTGACAGGCTGAATCATGGCAAATGAAAAGCCGGACTATAAGTCCAGCTTTAAATCATTTTCCTTGATCCAGCCTGTTTTTCTGAATATAAGTCCGAACGCCCATGCCAGGACTCCCGGCAGGATGAAGCTTATGAGGATAAGACCGAGCCAGTCAAAGCCTGTTATTCCGGCTTTATTTCCGGCGGCGATGTCATTGAGCCATCCTGTGTAGACTCCTATCTGACCGACCAGACCGCAGGTTCCCATTCCCGAGGCAACGGCGGCACCATTCATCTGAAGCCTGAATACGCAGGTAGCCAGGGGACCTGTAATTGCGGAGGTGAGTATCGCAGGCAGCCAGATTCGCGGGTTGCGGACGATGTTGCCCATCTGCAGCATGCTTGTTCCGATACCCTGAGCGAAAAGTCCGCCCCATTTGTTCTCACGGAAGCTGAGCACCGCAAAGCCCACCATGTTGGCACAGCAGCCTGCAAGTGCTGCACCTCCGGCAAGCCCGGTCAGGCTCAGGGCAGCACATATCGCTGCACTGCTTATAGGAAGTGTGAGTGCAATTCCGACAATCACCGAGATTATGATTCCCATAAAGAACGGTTGAAGCTCGGTAGCCCACATAATTGCATTGCCGACACTGCTTGCGGCCCTGCCTGTTACAGGGGCAAGGAGCATTGACAAAAGGATTCCGATAACTATTGTGACAAACGGTGTCACCAGAATGTCAATTTTGGTTTCTTTGGATACAGCTTTGCCACATTCGGCAGTAAGTATCGTTATGATGAGAACGGCGAGCGGGCCTCCGGCACCTCCGAGACTGTTAGCTGCCGCACCTACCGCGACGAGTGAAAACAGGACGAGCGGAGGACAGTGCAGTGCATAGCCTATTGCAACTGCCATTGCAGGACCCGTGGCAGCCTTGGCATATCCGCCGATTGTGACAAGGATGGCAATGCCGAGCTGTTCGCCGAGAGTTGCTATTATCGTTCCGATTAACAGTGAGGCAAAAAGACCCTGTGCCATTGCACCGAGGGCATCTATGCCGTATCTTTTGCCTGAGATTTCGATGTCTTTTCTTTTTAAGAATTCTTTGATTTTTTTCATGCTTGTATATTCTCCATTGTAAAAATAATGCTGATGAAATCTATTATAGATATTTGTCAAAGATATGTCAAACTTTACTTCCAAAAATAAAATGATGTTGGGGTCAAAAGGTATTTTGCCCCCAATGATACCGGATTGCTTCAGATTTCTGACCTTTTGACCCTGATATCATAAAATGGAACAGGTTGACTTTTTGACACATGAATGTTACTATCTAATAGTTTGTTGAGACATCAACAAAATAATAACAATGAACGGCAGAATTGTTCTGCGGAGAGGATGACAATGAAGAAGAAAAAGCTAAAGAAGATTTTGATAGGAATAGCGGTGGCTTTGGTCTCCGTTATCGTGATATTTGCCATTGCAGTCTTTGCAATATGGCATAACGAAATCGCATCGATAGCATCAATTAGGATGCTGGTTCAGGCAAAGGATGAGAACAAGAGCGCTCCTGTGTACATAATGGACGTAAAGGGAAACTATTATTTTGACGATTTCATTGAACAGGGCGGTGTGTCAAGCGATGCGGAGCTTATAGATTTTATTGTAGGCAATATAACAAAGGGACTTGTACCGATGAATATCAAGTCAAAAAATATCGGATGTTCATCATTTACGGCTCAGGATGAACAGGGAAACAGATATTTTGGAAGAAATTATGATTTTTCGACAACTACGGGGATAATTGTGAGAACTAATCCGACGGACGGAAGATATGCTTCCATATCGAGTGCTGACCTGCAGTTCATCGGTATAACAGATGGAGCTGAGCTTGACAGCATAAGCAAAAAGATTCTATGTCTTGCAGCGCCTTTTATACCGCTTGACGGAATCAATGAAAAGGGTGTTGCATGCGGAATATACATGACGTATCAGGGACCGGAAGGCGATGTCGCAGCCACGAATCAGCAGACGGACAAGCCCGACATAACATCTACGACAATGCTCAGAATGATTCTCGATTACGCTGCCAGTGTGGATGAGGCGGTTGCACTTGTTGAAAAATATGACCTTCATGACAGCGCCGATACATCATTTCACTATATGGTGGCAGACAGCACGGGAAAATCTGCCGTGTTAGAGTGGGTTGCGGCAGATGATGAGAATGATACCGACGGAACAAAGAGAGAACTCAAAGTGTACTACAACGACGATGATGCCGCTGTAGGGACAATGGAGGCAGCTGATAATTTCCAGTATCTCACCAACTTTATCATAACACCGGACTATTACGCTTCGGATGCGGATAAGAAGGGACTTGACAGATACGAGGCAATCGAGAATGCTATCAATCCTGACGGAGTAAACACTGATGGTGTTGTGTCGGAACAGGCTTGTATGGATGTTCTGAAGCTTGTGGGCAGACGCAGATGGGATACGGCTCATGGAAAGACGGATTCTAACAGTATAACCGTATGGTCAGCTCTCTATAATCTCACCGATAAGAGTGCAACCTGGGTGAGCAACGAGGAATTTGACAATCCGGATGCTGTCTTTACATTTGACTTTTCAGGAAAAAAACATTAGAAAAAATACCGGATTTATGAGGCTCATTTCCTTTTTTTGACTTGCGTGTAAATAGCGAAGGGATTATAATCGTCGTATAAAAGCTGAAAGGGGATTTTCGCATCAGCATTGAAAAAGTATACGGTAAAACCGAATAAAGAAAAAAGGAGATGTACCTATGAAGAAGGTTAGTAAGAAGCTTGCGGCATTGCTTGCGGGCTGTCTGATGCTTACTGGATGTTCGGCGGGAACACAGATTGATGACTATGCCACCAATCTGACGACAAACAGCAGCGGACAGAATACACAGGGGCAGCAGGTACAGAGTGAGACACAGACATCCTCTAAAGGTATTTCCAAGGATGCCATTAAGGTTGGTGTTATCCATCTATCGGATCCGTCCGAGGGAAGCGGCTACACATACACGCATGACCTTGGTATTCAGGGAATGCAGCAGAACCTTGGCCTGTCCGATGAACAGATAGTGAGGAAGATTAATGTAGCGGATTCGGATGCGGATGCCACCCGCGAGGCGATTAAGGAATGCATCGATGAAGGCTGTAACATCATTTTTGCCACAAGCTGGGGTTATATGGAGACGACGGCTGAGATGGCAGAGGAATATCCCGATATATATTTCTCTCACGGAACAGGTTATCTGAGCAATGGAAAGAACTTCAACAATTATTTCGGGCGTATTTATCAGGCGAGGTATCTCAGCGGAATTGTTGCCGGCATGAATACAACGACCAACAAGATTGGTTATGTGGCAGCTATGGGTTCAGATAATTCCGAGGTTACAGGCGGTATTGATGCTTTTGCACTCGGAATATATTCGGTAAATCCTGACGCACAGGTCTATGTGAAGGTTACGGACAGCTGGTATGACCCTGATGCCGAGAAGGCGGCGGCAGAGCAGCTGCTTGATATGGGGTGTGATGTAATAACTCAGCACTGTGATACCTCATATCCGCAGACATTGGCACAGGAGCGCGGAGTGTACGGAATAGGTTACAACTCGGATATGAGCAAGGAAGCACCGAATGCATGTCTGTGCAGCGTTATATGGAATTGGAGCGCATACTACACCTCAGCGGTTCAGAGCATTATCGACGGAACATGGGACGGAAGCAATTATTACGGAGGAATGAACGAGAATCTTGTCGGCATCACAGAGCTCGCAGACTTCTGCGCGGACGGAACTGCAGAGAAGGTCAAGGAGGCAAAGAAGCAGATACTCTCAGGCGAGATTGGCGTGTTTGACGGTGTTATTGAGACAAACGAGGGAACTACCGTCGGAGAAGAGGGAAAGACACTTGATGATGCGACAATAACCGGAGCTATTAACTGGTATTTTAAGACTGTCAACGTAGTAGAGTAGGGGTGGCACAATGAACATAAAGAAGAAAATTCTTGCAATAACAATCAGCCCGGTACTTATTCTGGGTATAGTTTCAATGCTTTTTATAGTTACCATGGTTAAGAATTCATTGCTTGATGAGATTGAGGATGCACTTAAAGGAACTGCCGCAGCGACCCTTGCGGCGTATGACCAGAATACCGGCGATTATATGCAAAGCACCAACGGTGATGTCTGGAAGGGAAGCTATAACGTGTCGAAGTCGGAGAGCCTTGTCGACAGAATCAAGAGCAACGCGGGAATGGATGTCACCTTCTTTTATGGTGATAAGCGAATAATGACATCCGCGGTGGATACAAACGGTGAACGCATATTAGGTTCCAACGCCGGTGAGAAGGTTGTTGAGAAGGTATTAAAAGGCGGTGAGGAATATTTCAGCCATGCTGTTTCAATCGACGGTACACTCAATTACGGATATTTTATGCCGGTGTATCAGAATGATTCCGACAATCAGATTATAGGAATGGTATTTGTGGGCACCGATAAGCATGCGAAGGACGCCGTAATCAACAAAATTATCGGTTCGATTGCGACGGCGGTTGGTGTAATCATGCTTATATGTATTGCCGTGAGCGTCAAGCTTGCAACGGGTATGAGTAAGAATATCAAGTCGAGCGTTGAACTTGTAGGCAAGATTGCCGAGGGAGACTTAAATGTATGGGTTGACGATAAGCTTTTGAAGAAGAAGGACGAGATTGGAGACCTTTCAAGAGTAACCATAACCTTTAGAGATGCGATGCAGTCGACAATAAAGGATATTACCAGAAATGCCAAGGCACTTCTTGACGCCGCACAGCTTCTCGGAACGGCAGCAGATAACACCAACGGAACGATGGACAATGTCCGGACGGCGGTGAGTCAGGTTGTAGACAATTCGCAGATGCAGGCTGAAAATTCAAGGGATACTTCCGGACATATGCAGGTCATGGGTGAAAACATCACTGAGACATCAAAGGAAGCAGAGCTGCTCAGTGTCAATGCTTCGTCGATGCAGCTGTCCAGTGAGAAGGCATCAAAGACTCTTGGAGACTTGAGAAGCATCAACGAAGATGTAAAGCGCATAATCACCGAGGTGCAGGAGCAGACCAACCGCACCAACGATTCGGTTCAGAAAATCCACACGGCAACGACATTTATCAACTCAATCGCAGAGGATACCAGTCTGTTAAGCCTCAATGCTTCGATTGAAGCGGCAAGAGCAGGTGAGAGCGGACGCGGCTTTGCAGTTGTCGCAGAGCAGATTAAAAATCTGTCTGAGCAGTCTAATACATCCAGCAAGGAGATTGAGGCAACTGCCGATATGCTCAGCATTGATTCGGCAAAAGCTGTACAGGCTATGCAGCAGATGCAGGAAATTATTGCAAGTCAGAGCGAGAGTATGCAGGAGACGCAGAAGGTTGTGGCAGAGGTTATTGACGAGATTGCAAGCTCCATGAGAAGTATAGCACAGATAAAGGAGAGCACGGGAAGGCTTGAAAATGCAAGAAATGAAGTACTTCAGGCTGTGGAACATCTCTCCGACATTGCGCAGGACAACCTTGCCAACACACAAAATACCTATGAGCAGACAGAAGTTGTTGCAGATACCTTCAAACAGGTATACAATAGTGCGGACGAACTCAAGACAATTGCAGATGAGCTTGTTAAGAGTATAGAATACTTCAAAGTGTGACCTGCCCGGTCACATCGGAAAGTTCCGTCGCCATAAAAAATAAGATGGAAGAATTATGTATGAAATTAAATGAATTACAGATTGGAAAAAGCGGTGTTATTAAGTCCGTTGGCGGAGGTGGTGCCTTAAGACAGCACTTCCTTGATATGGGTATGATTCCGGGAGCAGAGGTAACTGTTGTGAAGCTGGCTCCCATGGGGGACCCGATGGAGCTGCAGATTCATGGATACGAACTCACACTGCGCCTTGTGGAGGCGGCACAGATTGAGATTGAGACTATAGCTAAAAGAAGCAGAAGCCACGAACGAACCATTAATGGGAAGGAGTCGGAGCATCCGGGATTGGGTGAGGAAGGAAAATTCCACTCTAAGAAGGATGAGAACCCGCTCCCTGAGGGAACGAAGCTTACCTATGCACTGGTAGGCAATCAGAACTGCGGAAAGACAACACTTTTTAATCAGCTCACAGGCTCTAACCAGCATGTCGGAAACTTTCCGGGTGTAACCGTTGACAGAAAGGATGGCTCGATAAAGGGATATCCCAACACCGACATAACGGATCTGCCGGGAATATATTCAATGTCGCCTTACAGCAGTGAGGAGATTGTGTCGCGTAACTTTGTGCTCAACGACCATCCTAAGGCGATAATTAACATTGTCGATGCGACGAACATAGAGAGAAATCTGTATCTTACAATGCAGCTTCTTGAGATGGATATTCCTATGGTCATTGCAATCAACATGATGGATGAACTCACGGGAAATCATGGTTCAATAGATGTCAATGCGATGGAGGGAATGTTAGGCGTACCTGTCGTTCCTATTTCTGCAGCAAAGAATGAGGGCGTTGATGAGCTTATAAAGCATGCTCTACACATAGCAAAGTATCAGGAGTGCCCGTTGAGACAGGACTTCTGTGACAAACAGGATCATGGCGGTGCGGTTCACCGCTGCATACATGCCGTGGAACATCTTATAGAGGATCATGCAGAGAGTGCAGGGATTCCGGTGAGATTTGCAGCCACCAAGGCTATAGAGGGGGATCACCTCATAATAGATAAGCTCAAACTGGATGAGAACGAGACGGAAATGCTCTCACACATTGTGAAGCAGATGGAGACTGAGCGTGGGCTTGACAGAAGTGCCGCAATCGCCGATATGAGATTCGATTTTATTGAAAGATTATGCGAGCAGACGGTTGTCAAGCCAAAGGAGAGCAAGGAGCGCATACGAAGTGAGAAGATTGACCGTGTTCTCACCGGAAAGTACACGGGAATTCCGTGCTTTATAGCAATAATGATTCTTGTATTTTACCTTACCTTCAATGTCATAGGGGCATGGCTTCAGGGACTTCTTGAGCTTGGCATTGATAAGCTCAGCGCTCTGACGGAAGCAGCGATGACGGCGGCCAATGTAAACAGCACATTGAAAAGCCTGGTAATTGACGGTATATTCACAGGTGTTGGAAGCGTGCTTAGTTTCCTGCCTATTATAGTTACGCTTTTCTTCTTTCTCTCACTCATGGAGGACAGCGGATACATAGCACGAGTTGCATTTATGATGGATAAGCTTCTCCGCAAAATCGGATTGTCAGGAAGAAGTATAGTTCCTATGCTTATTGGCTTCGGCTGTACGGTTCCTGCCGTGATGGCTACAAGAACACTCACAAGCGAGAGAGACAGAAAAATGACAATACTTCTCACACCGTTTATGAGCTGTACTGCTAAGCTTCCGATATATGCATTCTTTGTCAGCGTATTCTTCCCGAAGCAGGGAGGCTTCATAATGGCGGGACTTTATCTTCTCGGAATTATTGTAGGCATTCTTGTGGCGTTTCTCTATAAAGGAACGCTGTTTAAGGGTGAGCCGGTGCCGTTTGTCATGGAGCTTCCGAATTACAGACTTCCAAGTCCTAAGAATGTAGGACAGCTTCTCTGGGAGAAAGCAAAGGATTTCCTCCAGAAAGCATTTTCCGTAATTCTCATAGCAACGATTATCGTATGGCTATTACAGAGTTTTGACCTGCACTTTAACTTAGTCGCGGATTCAGGTGACAGTATACTTGCCGCAATATCCGGATTATTAGTTCCGATATTCAGACCGCTCGGTCTTGGTGACTGGCGTATCTGCACATCGCTCATCAGTGGCTTCATGGCAAAGGAGAGTGTAGTCTCAACGCTTGAGGTGCTCTTCGGCGCAGGAATAAGTACAGTGCTCTCACCTGTTGCAGCAGCGGCACTTCTGACATTCAGTCTGCTCTATACACCTTGTGTAGCTGCAATTGCTGCCATCAAGCGCGAACTCGGCGCAAAGTGGGCGGTAGGTGTAGTGCTCTGGCAGTGTGCCATAGCCTGGCTGGCAGCACTCATTGTCAAACTTATTGTGGGGATTTTTGTGTAGGATTCAGGCATGCTTTGACAGCAAATATATATGATCCGGATTGCTTCAGATTTCTGACCTTTTGACCCTGATATCTTACATATTATTTTATAAGCTTACTTTCTTGTCGAGAAGCTGCGCTGTTCCCACAACAGCTCCTGCTATTATAATAAGAAAGAAAACCATACACGGCAGGGCTGTTATTACCACCTGCTGCATGTTCTCAGGTGACTCATACAATACAGGAAGCAGACCTCCGATTTTATTGACTGCATAGAACAAGAATATGTACAGAATAACACTTATTAATCCCTTAATCTTTCGGTTCTGTAGTACCGTTGCGGTTAATGTAATGCACAGATAAGCCAGTGTGACAGCCATGAAGAAATTGATAAGGAAATTAATGACAAATAAAGAAATTCCGTAGGCAATATCGGTAACATTAATTCCGAAATTCTTCACAAGGTCAAATACCATCTCGATTACGCTTACCTCCTGCTCCCACATATCCATCAGAAGCTTCCAGTCTATAAGCCACAGCCCGGCAAGCAGTAGTGCAACCATCACCCCGTTCAGAAAGGTGAACAAAAGCTTGGAACCGATAATCTTTATCGACCTGTTAGGAGTCATGAACACAAGATAGCTGGTCTTGTTCGACAATTCCCTGCTGTATGTGACAATTCCGAACGCAAATACCATAAAGAAGCACACAACAGCGCAAAAGAACAATATCCATGCACCGGCAAGTGCCTTATTCCTGTTCTGGTCAATAAAGCAGGCATACATAAAATATATCTGAGCAAGTGCAATAATGCCCAGCATTACCGCAATTCCATACAAATTTTTACGAAACTCGTATTTTATAAGCTTTAGCATATCATTCTCCCCCGCTCTATGCATAGATACTCTTATAGAGTTCAACAATCGACTTGCCCGACTCCTGACATAGAGCCTCAGCATCTCCCTGCATGATGACTGTACCCTTCTTTATGAAGACAGCATAGTCAATTATCTTCTCAAGTTCATCAACAAGATGGCTTGACAGTATGAATGCTCTGTGTCCGTCAGCACTTGCCATTATTGTGTTAATAATCTTCTCGCGGGCAATTATGTCAATTCCGTTAAGCGGTTCATCAAGCATTATCAGTCTGCTGTCCCTTGCAAGTGTTGCCGCAATCTTAAGCTTTGCCATCATTCCAGATGACATTTTATTCGCCTTCTGTCTGATATCAAGCTCCATCTCATCAAGAAGCTGTCTGTACTTCTCCATTGAAAAATCCTCAAAAAAGTCACTGTAATATTTGCCGATATCAAGACAATTCATGTAGGAATAGAAATAGCTCTCCGTAGGCATATAAGCGATATGTTTCTTAGACTCCACGCCAATCGGCTGTCCCTCATACAGAAGCGTGCCCGATGTCTGTCTCGTGAGCCCCGCAATCATCTTCATGAGTGTGGTCTTACCGCTTCCGTTAGGACCTAACAGTGCGTACATCTTTCCCGCCTGAATATTAAGCGAAATATCCTCCACAGCCGTCACAGTCATATATTTTTTCCTGAGATTAACACATTCCACCATAATTATTCTCTCCCCACGCCGTATCAGTTCTCAGATACTATCTGATAAACATCTATTTTAAACTGATCAGCAGCGCTTATTCCGACAAAGCGGCAGCCATATAATGTCTCTTCCTCGCCAAAGTTCTCCATTCTCACAATCTCGATAACGGTATCGAAGGATTCCTTTGTCCACAATACAACCTGTGTATCGTAAAATGAATTAAGAGCAAGTCTCTCCTTTGTTCTGAATGCCATTCCATCCTTTGAAATGTTAACAACATTCACTTCAAATTCTTCCTCTTTAAGTCCCATCGGAACATGATTGTCAGTCACCTTCTGAAGCTTAATCTTTACATTGATTCCCATTCTCTTTGACTTTCTCTTCTCTTGAATTTCCGACATTATACCTTCCTCCTTCTATGAAATGAACATTGCGTCTCCAAAACTGAAAAATCTGTATTTTTCCTTAACTGCAGTCTCATAAGCATTGAGAATATTCTCCCGTCCGGCAAGTGCCGATACCAGCATGAGAAGTGTTGACTCCGGCAGATGAAAATTCGTTATAAGACAATCTGCCGCCTTAAACTTATATCCCGGATATATGAATATATCCGTCTCTCTGCTGTCAGGATGCACGATTCCGTTCTCATCCGTAGTCGA
The DNA here is from genome assembly GCA_000435595.1 of Firmicutes bacterium CAG:882. Classification (GTDB taxonomy): domain Bacteria; phylum Bacillota; class Clostridia; order Lachnospirales; family Lachnospiraceae; genus CAG-882. Next base: position 48,498 of record FR895439.1, on the reverse strand, counting down.
CTCAAGAGTTCTAAGGCTCGTTGTTCCGACGCAGATTATTCTTCCTCCTGCCGCACGGGCAGCATTAATCTTTGCCGCTTCCTCCTCAGTCACAACAAACATCTCAGAATGCATATGATGCTCCTGTATGTTCTCAACCTTGACGGGTCTGAATGTTCCAAGTCCTACATGAAGAGTAACATTCGCTATGATAACCCCCTTATTCTTAAGCGTTTCCAGAAGTTCCTTGGTAAAATGAAGCCCGGCTGTAGGTGCCGCCGCTGAACCCTCATACTTAGCGTACACTGTCTGGTATCTGTTCTTATCCTGAAGCTTATGTGTAATATACGGAGGAAGAGGCATCTGTCCCAATTCGTCAAGCACTGCCTCGAACACACCGTCATAGTAAAACCGTATAAGTCGGTTTCCATCCTCGACAACATCAAGCACTTCAGCAGTTAATCTGCCTTCACCGAACACTATTCTGTCTCCCGGTCTTGCCTTCTTTCCGGGCTTTACAAGCACTTCCCATATATCATTCTCTCGTCTCTTTAACAGAAGAACCTCTATAGAAGCTCCGGTTCCCTCTCTTACACCCATAAGTCTTGCCGGAATAACCTTCGTATTATTGAGAACAAGACAGTCTCCGGGATTGATATAGTCAACTATATCCTTAAATATCTTGTGCTGTATGGCACCTGTATTCTTATCAAGCAGCATAAGCCTCGATGAAGATCTGTCCTCTAACGGATCCTGTGCAATAAGCTCCTGCGGTAAATCATAACTAAAATCATGTAAATTCAAAATACTTCACTCCTGTGTATACAATTATATGTTGTTATTATATCCTCAACGGCACCTAAAATCTATAGTTATTGTTCTATTGCATTATAGGCAATTAGGCCTATATTGTTATTTCATTTTTACCATTTACTGAAATAGCAAAAGCTGCAACCCGGATGTCCCATATTGAGGGACCCGGGTCACAGCTTTTATCTTTTAAAATAACAGATTTTCCAACTGTCAGCTTCTCATAAGAGCACCGTATACATCTCTTAAAAGCTTGACTATTCCGTCCACAGCCTTGTCTGTCATCTCGTCGGTTACATCCTGCTCATGTGATGCAAACACAATTCTGAATGCCATGCTCTTCTTGCCGAAGCCAAGCTTTTCGCTCTCAAAAATATCGAAAACATCAACCTCAGATACAAGTGCATCAGCTTTCTCGATTGTGGCAATGATATCACCACACTCAACCTTCTTGTCAACTATCACTGCGATATCTCTGCCTGTCTTGGCAAATGTCGACTCCGGTGTGTATGTTATCTCCTCTTTAAACTTAGTTTTTAAGACATCATAGTTGAGCTCGGCAATAAATATCTTAGTGTCGCTTTTCTTATCCTTGGCAATAGCCATCGAATCAACAACATCATATCTTAACTGACCAAATGTACCTATCAATGTACCGTCACAATATACCTCTGCCGTTCTTCCCGGATGAAGATACGGGACATTACCTCTCTTATAGGTAAATTTGATATTATTATAGGAAGCAAGATTCTCAAGTGTTTCCTTCATTGTGAAGAAATCTTCCTCCGAACCTGATGTACCAAGGCACAATGTCTTAACCTCATCGGGTGCCTCCGTGAGCGGTAATGACTTAGGAATATATACATTGGCAAGCTCGAAGAACCTCAAATCCGTATTTCCGTTCTTGATATTGTTCTCGATTGCCCTTACCATGGCAGGAGCCATGAGCGTTCTCATAATGCTGAGATTCTCTGTTATAGGATTCAATATCTCTATAACCTTTCTCTCCTTAGCATCAGCAGGAATCAGGAACTCATCAAACTCATCCTTGGATGTCATGGCAATTGTCTGAATCTCATAATAGCCCTGGGTACAGAGGAAATTCTTTACGGAAAGCTCCTTACTCTGCGCAGCATTGAGTCCTCCGTTAGTTACCAGTGCTTCTCCGAGGAATGTAGGAACAACCTTGTCATAACCGTACTCTCTTATTATCTCCTCAGCGATATCCTGATAGTTCTCAATATCTTCACGATAACGAGGAACCGCAAGTGTAAGTACCCCATCACTAAGCTCCACATCGAAGGCAAGATTCTTTAAAATTCTTACCATCTCATTCTCAGGCACTTCAATACCAAGCACATAATTAACCTTTGCCGTAGGAACCTTTATCACTCTCTTCTCAGTTGATGCACCTGCACTGACATCAAAGTGTGTAGAGCTTACCTTAGCCACTCCAAGCTTCGTCACAAGATTGAGTGCTCTTGCCATACCGCACTCTACAGAGTACTCATCAATACCCTTCTCATATCTTGAAGCCGCATCCGACTGAATACCAAGACCTCTTGCTGTCTTTCTTACGTTATCCTTCATAAACTTAGCTGACTCGAAGAGAACTTCCTTGGTATTCTCGGTAATCTCACTGTTAAGACCACCCATGACACCTGCAAGTCCTACTGCCCTTACCTTATCACATATAAGAAGATTGTTATGTGTAAGAACTCTCTCCTTGCCATCAAGCGTAACAAGCTTCTCTCCATCCTCAGCTCTTCTCACAATAATTGATGAGCCTTCAAGAGTATTAAGATCAAATGCATGCATAGGCTGTCCAATCTCAACAAGAACGTAGTTGGTTATATCAACCATCGCGTTTATAGCATTGTGTCCGACTGCAATAAGTCTTCTCTTCATCCAGAGCGGAGCTTCCTTATACTGAACATCATATACATAATGTCCTAAATATCTTGGACAGATATCCTTACTCTCAACGGTCACGCTGATTTCCGGCTTAGTCACCTCATCACAGGTGTAGCTCATATCAGGAAGCTTGATTTCCTTTCCAAGGAATGCGGCAACCTCACGCGCAAGACCGAGAACCGACTGGCAGTCAGGTCTGTTGGCCGTCACTGATATATCAAACACATAATCATCAAGTCCGAGGTATGTCTTGATATCCTCACCGACAGGAGCGTCATCATCAAGTATCATAATACCGTTTACGTCAGCTCCCTTATACCAGTCCTTATTAAGACCTAACTCTCCGCCTGAGCAGAGCATTCCATAGGACATCATATCCTTCATCTTTCTCGGGGTTATATCCATACCGTTAGGAAGCTTTGCTCCCACTATACATGCCGGAACCTTGGCACCCTGAAATACATTGTCCGCACCCGTCAAAATAAGATGGTCATGTCCCTGCTCTCCGCAGTCAATATGACAGATGTAAAGGTGTGTTCCCTCATACTTCTCTATCGAAGTGACCTGTCCCACATAAACCTTCTCAATATTTTCACCGAGGTATTCAACTCCCTCGACTTCAAAACCTGCACCAAAGAACTTTTTCTCAAGCTCCTGCGGAGTGACATCTATATCTACATAATCCTTTAACCAACTAAGTAATACTTTCATATCTATTCTCCATTTCCGGCTGTTATGCCTTAAACTGCTTTAAGAAATCAATATCATTCTCAAAAAGCTTACCCATGTGATTGATACCATACTTAAGCATTGCTATACGCTCGATGCCGATACCGAATGCAAGTCCTGAATATTCATCGGAATCGATTCCGCAGTTTTCAAGCACTTTCTTGTTAACAATACCTCCGCCAAGAACCTCTATCCAGCCTGTTCCTTTGCAGAGTGAGCATCCGCATCCACCGCACTTAAAGCAGCTTACATCAACCTCAACAGACGGTTCCGTAAACGGAAAATATGAAGGTCTGAGTCTCGTCTTTACTTCGCCCGCAAAAAGCTTCTTAACGAACTCATCAAGCATTCCCTGAAGGTCGCAGAGTGTGATGTGCTTATCTACAACAAGACCCTCCATCTGGCTGAACATCGGTGAATGTGTTGCATCTGAGTCCGAACGGAATACCTTACCCGGAACCAATACCTTGATAGGAGGCTTCTTTGCATCCATTGTACGAATCTGTCCCGGTGACGTATGTGTGCGGAGAAGCAGATCGTCGGTGAGCCAGAATGTATCCTGCATATCTCTTGACGGATGATCCTTAAGCACATTAAGTCTTGTAAAATTGTGGTCATCATCCTCTATCTCAGGTCCTTCAAAAATCTCAAATCCCATTCCTGCAAACACGTTAATCATCTCATACTTAACGGCTGTGAGCGGATGAAGATTTCCCATAGGTCTTGTCTTAACAGGAACAGTTACGTCGATAGTCTCTCTCTCATACTTCTGCTGAAGCTCGAGTTCTTCTATCTCCTTCTTCTTCTCATCGTACTTTTCCTGTACCCAGTTCTTAACCTCATTTACGAATTGACCGTAAGCCTTCTTCTCTTCCTTGGCAACCTCCTTAATTCCATTCATAAGTCCCTGTACGGAACCGTTCTTGCTGAGATAGGTTTTCCATACATCGGAGAGCTGGCTCTCTGATCGGGCTGTCTCAATGTCATTTAAGAATTTCTTTTTCAATTCATCTGCATTAAACATGTCTTTTCTCCTTTTCTTCTTTCCTATGAAGTTCGCGGTGTTAACGTGTATAAACGGCAATCGTTCCTTGCCTCGCAATCTCACGATTGCCACGCAAATTCGCAATCCGGCTTATCAGCCTGCTTGCTCATTTCCGTTATATTTTCTAAATGATATTCAGATTATTATGCAAGCATAAAATCTGAACATCATTTGAAAACAATTTATACACTAAAAAAGAGCCTCGTCCCTCATTACTGAGGGACGAGGCTTAATCTCGCGGTACCACCCTGATTCCCGGACATACCGGGCACTCAATTAATGCGTAACGTGCACATACGTCACTCCCTACAAGAAATCCTTCAGGAATGAAGCTCCGACGGGAACTTTGACAGATATCTGAACCTTAAGCAGGCTTCCAGCCGATGACCCACTCTCTCTGTCGGAAATATATCTGTCTACTCATCATACACTGTCACGTTAATCATGTTACAATGTATAATCTTCGTCTTCACAGCTTTTTACATATTAATGCTGAGCGTCAGGTCAATGTCACAAAAACACTCAACGATAATGTAAATTCTATCACACCAAATGTTTTTGTCAAGCTTTTATTTAAACAAATCCCTGTAATCCTCCGGCAGAAACCTGTGATATATTATGTGGCAGCCCTCGTCCTTAAAGCAGTAATAATACTCATCGCTGTCCACCGTCTGACCTTTCTCCGCCCCATGCCCAAAGTATATCACATAGTCGAACTCATCGTCCCCCGCTTTCTCAATAACCACATTATTTGAATACGCGTGAAACAAATCAAATATTCCCTGCATCGTGCAGTCATGCCCGCCGACATAGGCTATGAGCCCGGCAAGAAAGCTGTCTGCTGCCGCATTCTCATGAACATATTTTCCACCCTCCTTGGAAATCAGAAAGCAGAAACGTCCCTTGCTCTGTGTCACCTCTACATTTCCGAGCTTTTCTTTAAACTCCTCCGGCTGACTTGAAGGCTGCAGCCTCTCAAGCATTGTCTCGGCATCCTCCTCCGCTCCAAAGAAATGATTTAGCGACGAGAGCGGATAGTACATTCTTACCTCCTCATCGCAGTATCCGAGCTTTATCTGCTGCTCTTTTATAATATCAATAAGATTTTTTTCCAGCTTTGCGTAACCTGTACCGTTCATTTTTCCTCCATTTCAATACTCCACCTTATACAAAAACAGACCTTCCGCCGGAGCCATATAAGGCACCTTGCGTCTGTCCCGACTCTCAAAAACGGCCTCTATTATATCAGCTTTACTCTCGTTAAGTCCAATCGAGAGAAGTGTTCCCACAAGTAGTCTTACGGTGTGATACAAAAATCCATTGCCCCTGAAAATGATTTCAAGACACTTTCCGTCATTTCCCATGTCACAAATATTAAAATCCACATTGTCAATTCTTCTTACCGTGCTCTTTTTTGACTTGTTATCGGAAAATCCCTGAAAATCATGCTCTCCGATAAGTTTTTCGGATGCCGATTTCATCTTTTCAATATCAAGTCTTTCAGGATGTTCGATTGCAGCCATATATCTCCTTGCAAACACATCACGCTTTCTGTCAAGACTGATATAGTATCTGTATTCCTTACCCACAGCGTTAAGTCTCGCATGAAAGCGGTTATCAACCATCTCAAGGCTTAAAATTCGTATATCCTCCGGAAGAAATCCGTTAAGTTCATCCATGATAGCAGCCGGTGTACTCATATCTACCATGTCTTTTTCTGCATTTTTCTTTGAGTAATCCACCTTAAAGTTAGCTGTCTGACACGCGGCGTGAACCCCTGCATCCGTTCTTCCCGAACCGTTAAGCTCAAGCTCCTGAAAAAAATATCTCGATAAAATCTCCTCAAGCTTACCCTGTATCGTATTTTTCGTGTTTCCCTGCTTCTGCCAGCCGTTGTAACGCGTACCGTCATACTGTAAAACCATTTTGTAATTAACCGTCATTCTATTCTCCAATCGCAAAAGACCCCCGAAAAATCGAAGGTCTTTCACTAAAACTCTCTTTACTTATTTTGCTGCAGCCGGATTAAGCTTTTTTGTCGCAATCTCATCCTTTAACATTGCAAGGAACTCATCCTTAGATACCGTTGTTGAGTTCTGCTCACCGTGAAGTCTGTAGCTTACGGTCTTATCATTGGCCTCATTCTTACCAAGTACGATGAGATAAGGTGTCTTCTTAACCTGGGCCTCACGAACTCTGTAACCGAGCTTCTCATTTCTCTCATCAATCTCAACTCTGATTCCGTTATCGGCAAGGAAATCATACAGCTCATGAGAGTATGCATTGAGCTCCTCATCCTCGTTCTTAACAGGGAGAATAACCGCCTGTACAGGTGCAAGCCATAACGGAAGATTGCCCTTGGTCTCCTCAAGTATATAAGCCATAAATCTGTCGAGAGAACCAAGAATTGCTCTGTGAAGAACAACAGGAGTCTTCTTCTGACCATCCTTGTCCACATATGTTAAATTGAACTTAGCCGGGAGACAGAAATCAAGCTGGCAGGTTGAAAGAGTATACTCGTTACCTACGGCAGGCTTAACATTTACATCAAGCTTAGGACCATAGAAAGCAGCCTCACCAATCTCCTCCGTGTACTCGATACCAAGGTCATTTAATACCTTTCTGAGAGCATTCTCTGCATTGTTCCACATCTCATCATCATCATGATACTTAACCTTATCCTCAGGGTCTCTGAGAGAAAGTACACACCTGTAATCCGTAATACCGAAATCCTTGTATGTGTCAAAAATAAGGTCAACCACCTTGGAAAACTCTGACTCAATCTGCTCAGGTGTAACAAAAAGATGTGCATCATTCTGGCAGAAATGTCTTCCTCGCTCAATTCCCTTGAGAGTACCGCTCGCCTCAAATCTGAAGTCATGTGCAATCTCACCGATTCTAAGCGGAAGATCCTTATATGAATGCATCTTATTGGCATATATCATCATATGATGAGGACAGTTCATAGGTCTTAATACAAATGACTCTCCTTCAACCTCCATAGCAGGGAACATATTCTCCTTGTAATGATCCCAGTGGCCCGATGTCTTATAAAGACTTACGGTACCTACACAAGGTGTCATAACGTGAAGATATCCGAGCTTTCTCTCCTTAGCCTTGATATAGTTCTCAAGCTCCTGCCATACCGTATATCCCTTTGGCAAGAACATAGGAAGTCCACGTCCGATGAGGTCATCGGTCATGAAGATTTCCATTTCCTTTCCGATTTTTCTGTGGTCACGCTCCTTAGCCTCCTCAAGCAGCTTAAGATGTTCATCAAGCTCCTCAGGTGTAGGGAAACATACTCCGTATATTCTCTGCATGACATGATTGTTGGCATCACCCTTCCAGTAAACACCTGAATATTTAACAAGCTTGAAGTTCTTGCAGAGCTTAGTGTTATCCACGTGAGGTCCGCGGCAGAGATCCGTAAAATCTCCCTGGTCATAAACCGTGATATTGCCATCCTCAAGACCATTTATGAGGTCAAGCTTATACATATCATCCTTGAACATCTCAAGAGCTTCAGCCTTAGATACCTCTCTTCTGAAAATCTTCTTGCCTTCCTTGCAGATTTTCTTCATTTCCTTCTCAATAGCCGCAATTATCTCGTCATTTACAGCTACATCTCCAAGGTCGATATCGTAGTAAAAGCCTTCTTTCACAACAGGTCCTACCCAGAACTTTGCATCAGGGTAAAGATGCTTAACTGCCTGTGCCATAACATGTGCACATGAATGGTTGAGTGTGTTTAATCTCTCATCTGCTTTAAAATCTACCATTTTAAAAATTCTCCTTTTCTTAAATCTTCCAAAAAGCTTCGCCGCTTTACCACGGCAATTTATGCATATAAAAAGCCCCTTATACAGTGGCTTTCCATCTGTATAAGGGGCGAATAAAATCTAATCCGCGGTTCCACCCTTATTATTCTCATTATATAAACGGGAATATCTCATTGTGATGATAACGGAATCACCGTGCCGCATTAAGGCCGCTCAGAGGTGGTCTTCCCGAAACAGTATTATAAGGCACTCGCACCGAATGTGTCTCTCTCTGAAAAAATCTTATCCCGGTACTCTTCTCGTCAACGCTTTACTTAGAGAGTATATTTCAAAAAAAGTGCAATGTCAACCCTCAATTTTTACAATCGCACACCCTATATGTTCTTCCCAAGTACCTCTCTTCGTATTGTCTCCATGACATCGTCAGTCACATACCCTGCTGCTGCTTTTACCGCCTCTGGTGCATAGTCCATGGCATATCCATAAGCAACCGTCCCGAGAAGCTTAACGTCATTGCCGCCGTCACCGAACGCCATAACCTCATCCATGTCAATGCCGTATCTTCCACAAAGAGCCTTCACGCCCGACACCTTACAGATTCCGTCGGCAACAAATTCCATCCAGTTATTGGCATTATACACAAGCTCAAATGTATCGCTCCATCGCTTCTCAAAATGACTGCTGCATGAATCGACACCATTCTTGGAGTACACCGAAAGCTTAAGAAAATCATCATCTATTCCATCGACATTGTCAACAAGCACTATGCTGTCACCATATCGGTCTATAATAAACTCCTCATATCCGCGGGTCTTAGGACGTATGTACAGCTTCTCACGCCCGTACAGAAGAAATTCACAGCCTTCCGTGTATGTGATGTCATTAACAAGTGCTCTCACGTCGCTCCTGTTCATCGCATTAATCTCAAGCACGCTGCCGTCAGCTATTGTCATTGCTCCGTCACTGCATACGAACGCCATCTTATCCTTCACAGGTGCAAAAAGCCTGTTGAGGTCTCCATATCCTCGTCCGCTCGCAGCCGCAAAATGTATTCCCTCTGCATATAATTTCTCTATAACCTCAAATACATGCTCGTCAAACGCGCCCTCTCCTCTGTGAAGGAGAGTGCCGTCGACATCACTTAGTATAAGCTTAATCATAATCCGTACACCGATACCTTTTCTTAAAGCTCTGCCTCAAGCTCAGCTCGTATCGCCTTAATGAAATCAATGCTGTTGAGTGTCTTTGCATCCTTGATTGATGTGATGAGGGCAAGGTCGCCTGTCATCTGTCCTCCCTCAACAGTATCGATTGTCGCCTTCTCAAGCTTGTCAGCAAACTGCATAAGTTCAGGAATGTTGTCAAGCTCTCCTCTCTTTCTTAAGGCTCCGCTCCATGCAAAGATAGTTGCAATAGGGTTGGTTGAGGTCTGCTCCCCCTTGAGATAACGGTAATAATGACGCTGAACCGTTCCATGTGCAGCCTCATACTCATAATAGCCCTGAGGAGATACAAGAACCGACGTCATCATTGAGAGTGAACCAAACGCAGTAGCAACCATGTCACTCATTACATCTCCGTCGTAATTCTTACAAGCCCAGATATATCCGCCCTCCGAACGTATAACACGCGCAACGGCATCATCAATAAGCGTGTAGAAATACTCGATTCCTGCCTCCTTAAACTTATCCTCATACTCTTTCTTAAATATCTCCGCAAAAATATCCTTAAATGTGTGGTCATACTTCTTAGATATGGTATCCTTTGTCGCAAACCATACGTCCTGTTTTGTGTCAAGTGCATAGTTAAAGCAGCTTCTCGCAAAGCTCTCTATGGAAGCGTCGACATTATGCATACCCTGTATAACACCTGAACCCTTGAAATTATGGATAAGCTCTCTCTTCTCATTGCCCTCCGCATCAGTGTATACAAGCTCTGCCTTTCCCGCTCCCGGCACCTTCATCTCGACAGCCTTGTACACATCGCCGTAAGCATGTCTTGCAATCGTAATCGGCTTCTTCCAGTTCTTCACAAGAGGTTCAACACCTTTTACAATGATTGGGGCGCGGAATACGGTTCCGTCAAGAATTGAACGGATAGTTCCGTTAGGACTCTTCCACATCTCCTTAAGATTATACTCCGTCATTCTGGCTGCATTAGGTGTGATTGTGGCACACTTAACGGCAACTCCGTACTTTTTAGTAGCCATGGCAGCATCTATGGTAACCTGGTCGTTCGTCTCATTTCTGTACTCAAGACCCAAATCATAATACTCTGTATTGAGGTCGACAAAAGGAAGTAAAAGCTCCTCCTTAATCTCTTTCCAGAGCACTCTTGTCATCTCGTCTCCGTCCATCTCCACAAGAGGTGTTGTCATCTTAATCTTATCCATAAAGTCCTCCATCTGCACATGCCGTCCACGGCTATTTTTCTTGTATCATACAATATCAAGACTAAAAAAACAAGAGAAGATTTGTAACACATTCCTCGTTCCATCATATTATGAAGTGTATAAAGATTTTGGAGGAACTAAATAGTGAGTGATTTAGCGGCAACAAACTGCGGATGCAGCGGTGGATGCGGATGTGGCAATTCTAACAACGGAGGATGCAACAGCTGCAGCATTATCCTCTGGATTATCCTTCTCTCCTGTTTCTGCGGCAACGGCAACGGAACAGGTCTCTCCAACGTATTCGGATGCGGCAACGGCGACGACTGCGGCTGTGGCGGCAACGGTGGCTGCAACAACAGTTGTATCTGGTTAATTCTCATCCTCTTATTCTGCGGAGGCGGATGCGGCTTCTAATCGGAAGCCGTCACAAAAGCAGGGGTGCCATGCTAACACCCCTGCTTAATTAAATTATACTTATTCAATTTTAATCGACTTCTCCATCAACTCAAAAAAGCTCCTCAACCGAAGCACATACTGGGAAAATGCACAGCCTGATTTTATCATCGTTGTGCCGTAAATAATATTCCCATTCCCCACTCATATCTTCCCCCATCACGCATATAATTTAATGATAACGGATTTGAATACAGCAAAGGACAGCATCATGCCTCCAAAGCCACCGCGTCAGACAATCATCCTAACTGAATTTGATGAGCGAACCATCGGAAGGAGTACCCAGCTTCTTAAGGCACTTATTCCGTTTTTGGAGCCTTCCCAGCAGAGAATGTTCGGTCTGATGGTGCGCATAATAGAGTTTAATATGACACTCGACTTTTTTAATCATAACCGAATTCCCGCATGTGCCTTTAAGCCGTGCTGCGGCAGCGACATGCTCTCGGAACTCAAAAGCTACTGCTCTCCGGAGGAACAAAAACAGCTTGATATGATGATAGGCATGATTAAGGCGCAGAAGCTTCAGGCGGCACTCGCCTCGGGTAATTGCTGTGCTCCTCCGACGCCTCCACCGCCCGAAGATAAGCCATCTCACAAGCCTCAACCGTGCGATGGCAAAATATGTGGCAACAAGCCCTGTGGCTGTAAGCCGGAAGATAAGCCAAATCCCGGTGGTGGAAAACCGGATAAGTGTCCGCCTAAGAAGCCGCCCTGCCCGCCGCCTCCGCCATCACCGATAGACCTGCTTTCAGGAGTCCTGTCACCGGAACAGCTCGCAATGTGCCGCAAATTCGAGGATTTACTGTAATCTGCTGCCGAATCAATTAATGTACACATGAAGCGGGGGATTGCTTATTCTGCGTTCAAAACCTAAATTTCAACCATAACTGTTATGTTTTATATTATTAATTAGGCATTTGCGAAACGCAATTTTGACGATATACAGTTGTGCAAATTTAACAAATTCGCAAGCAGGTACTATGAAGCCGCCGGTACTTAGGCAGTGTATTTTACTGCGTTATGTACCGTTGCGTGATTCATGTAGCGAAAGCGTGCCTGTGGTGAATTGTTAAATTTGTACAACGTCCGTTTTCAATTATATAGTTTCGCAATTGCCTGATATGTTTTATTATGAAAGGAGAATCCACATGGACACATCACACATCACTGAGGGTCTTGACCCGAGAAAAGCCGCACTCATAAACAATTTTGCAAACATAGCCAAAGGCAAAGGCTCCGACGAGATGCTGCCGCTTCTGCTGGCTGTATCTAACAAAGCAAAAAAAGAAGGCATCAGTTTCACTCAGGATGAAACCAATGCCATGATAAACATATTAAAAAATGATATGACCGCCGAACAACAGAGCAGGCTTGACCTCTTTATGCAGATGCTGAAAAATGCATAGATTTACTTGCTCTCCTCGTTCTTACCGGGTCTTTTAAGCTCCTTGATTGTGCTCTTAAAGTTTTCGAACATCTCAGAATATTTTGTGGATTTTGCTGAAGGGTTACGGTCAAGGAGACTCTTTATACGTCTGAACTCTCCCTTCTCAAGTCCGGTAAGTCTGCTGCTAATCTTATCCTTGAAATTCTCCATGTCATTGTCAATAACTGCCGCAATCACATCCATACGCTTCTGTGCCCGCTGCACACTCTCCATCTCGGAAATGTGCTTTAAGATTTCCTTTAAGTCGAGAGCATCTCTGATTGACACGCCAAGGTCCATACTTCCGAACATGACAAGTATTACCGTAAGCACCTCCGTTGCTGTCTCTGAAAGGCTGAGAACAATATGTTCAATCGGATTGTGAATGAACTTAATCATAAGTATGGAGAAAAATCCCCATACTATTGAAGTCGGCAGGCTTATATAGCCCTTAATGTTAGTAGGGATATTGGTGTAGTCCCAATATCTGACATGGAATATTGCTTCCATCGTACAGCCTGTCACAAGCTCAAGAACCGAAGCTCCAAGCATGCCGCAGATAAAGACAAGCCATAGGTTATCCTTAACCGGAAGTGTGGCAAACAATATCGCCATAGCTCCGAAACCATATATCGGTATGAGAGGTCCATGAAGAAATCCACGGTTTACGAATTTGTGTGTTCTTATTGATACATAACCTGTCTCCCATATCCATCCTAAGAAACAGTACACGAAAAAGAACATGATTATCTGTAAAAATGAATACTGTGTCATTAAATCCTCATTTCCGAGCGTCCCTTCGCCCTCAATTAATACTCCTCCGCAATGTCGATTTCTTCCTGCTCCGCCTCAATCGTCATAGGGCTGAGAGGAGTATGGCGAAGGTATACAAGCCAGTAACCGACACCGACGATTCCTGCACCACCCACTATATTTCCGAGAGTTACAGGTAAAAGATTCTTAAGTAAAAATGTTCCGAAGTTAAGTCCTGCCACCACCACTCCATACTCGCTTGCGGCTGCTATTCCGGCAATTCCAAAGTAAATGTCAGCAATGCTGTGTTCAAAACCGCAGAGTACAAAGAGCATAACAGGCCAGAAGCTCATGATGAGCTTTCCCGAAACCCTCTTTGCGGCAAATGCCGCCCACACTGCAATACACACAAGAATATTGCAGAGGATACCTCTCATAAATGCTTCAAGGAAGGTCTGATTCACTCTCGACAATGCCGCCGCAACCATCTTCTCGGCAAGCAGACCTCCATAGAGGTCAGGCAGATGCGCATACACCACCATAATCGCTACAAATCCGGCTCCGAGAAAATTTCCAAGGAATACAAAGAACCAGTTTTTAAGCATTCCCACAACACCTGTCTTTTTCTGAAGCACACTTATTATGATCAGATTATTTCCGGTGAACAGCTCACTTCCCGCCACAAGCACCATAGCCATTCCGGCAGGAAAGACACATGCACTGACAAGTCTGGCTACGGACGCTGACGTTATTGTAGCAGATGCGGTCGTCGACGCAATTCCGGCAAAACCGATGAACATTCCGGCAAAAAATCCAAGTATAAGCATCTTCCATGCCGACAGCTTAACCTTGTGTATTCCTATCTCGACAAAATTTCTTGCAATCTCAAGCGGTGAATGCATACCGAACCTCCTCATACCAAATTCAATTTAAAGCTACTTACATACGATATTTACAATCTTGCCCGGAACATAGATTTCCTTGACAATATTTGGTGTAAGCTTATCCTTAACCGCATCCTTGGCTGCTGCAAGAACGGTGTCCTTGTCCGCATCCTTGGAAACCTTGACAACTCCCTTGGTCTTTCCGTTAATCTGAACCGCTATCTCTACGGCATCCTCAACGGTAAGCTCCTCGATGTACTCAGGCCATGCCTCATAAGCTATGGTGTTGTCGTGTCCGAAACTTGCCCAGATTTCCTCGCCGACATGAGGGCAGATACATGAAAGCATCTTTATGAATCCCTCTGCGTACTCCTTCGGACATGTTCCTGTCTTGTAGAGCTGATTTACAAATATCATCATCTGGCTGATTGCGGTATTGAATGCAAGGTTCTCAAAATCATTTGTAACCTTCTTTACAGTCTGATGGTAGAGCATTGTGAGCTCATCCTTATCGACATCTGAGATATTCTCAGGATTCGTGAAGAAATTCCACACTCTCACAATGAATCTCTTAGCCCCCTCAACCCCCGTTGAGCTCCATGGCTTTGAAGCCTCAAGAGGTCCCATGAACATCTCGTAAAGTCTTAATGTATCTGCACCGTAATCTCTTACGATATCGCTTGGATTTACAACGAACTCAGGGAAACGCTTACCCATCTTGATTCCGTTAGAGCCGAGAATCATTCCCTGATGTACAAGCTTCTTGAACGGTTCCTTCACAGGAGAAAGGCCCTTGTCATAGAGGAAACGATTCCAGATTCTTGAATACATGAGGTGTCCTACGGCATGCTCAGGTCCTCCGATATATAAGTCAACCGGCATCCAGTGCTTTAAGAGCTCCTGATTTGCGAACTCCTTGTCATTGTCCGGGTCGATATATCTCATATAGTACCAGCTTGAACCTGCACTTCCCGGCATTGTTGAGGTTTCTCTCTTGCCCTTTAAACCGTTGTGATTATACTGCTTCCACTCTGTTGCATTCTCAAGAGGTGCCTGGCCGTTCTTTCCCCTATAATCCTCAAGTTCAGGAAGTACAAGCGGAAGTTCATCATCTGCAAGCACATGGATTGAACCGTCCTCAAGATATACGATAGGTACAGGCTCGCCCCAGTATCTCTGTCTTGCGAATATCCACTCACGGAAGTGATAATTTACCTTTCTTCTGGCAATTCCCATTCCAACAAGCTTATCCGTGATTGCCTTCTTGGCTTCCTCAACTGTAAGACCCGTGAATTCCTCGGAATTGATGAGCTTACAGCCCTTTCCCAGATAATCGCCCTTCTCAAAAGCATGCTCGCTCACATCAGCGCCGTCGATTACCTGAATCATAGGAATGTTGTGTGCTATGGCATACTCAAAGTCTCTCTGGTCGTGTGTCGGAACAGCCATTACCGCACCTGTTCCGTAGCTTGCAAGTACGAAGTCTCCGATAAATACCGGAACCTCCTTGCCGTTAACAGGATTGACGGCATATATTCCCTTGAGCATACAGCCTGACTTGGTCTTGTTAAGCTCAGTACGATCCATATCGTTTTTCTTGAGTGTCTCGGCAATATATGCCTCAACCTCTTCCTTATTCTCAATTCTAGGCATGAGCTCCTTTACAAGCTGCCCGTCCGGCGCAAGAACCATGAATGTGATACCGTAGATTGTCTCTATACATGTCGTATAGATTGAGAACTCTCCTCCTCCGACAATCTTAAAATCAACCTCAACACCCTCTGATTTTCCAATCCAATGTCTCTGCATATCCTTGGTCGATTCAGGCCAGTCAATCTCATCAAGTCCCTCAAGAAGCTTCTCCGCAAATGCAGGCTGGTCGATAACCCACTGCTTCATATTCTTTCTTATTACAGGATATCCGCCTCTCTCAGACTTACCGTCGATAACCTCATCGTTCGAGAGAACCGTTCCAAGCTCCTCGCACCAGTTGACAGGCATATCAACAAGCTTAGCATATCCTGCAAGATAGAGCTGCTTGAAAATCCACTGTGTCCACTTGTAAAACTTAGGGTCACTTGTAGCGAGCATCTTAGTCCAGTCATAGTCAAAACCAAGCTCCTTTAGCTGCTTGGAAAATGTCTCTATATTGCTCTCCGTAAATCCGTTAGGATGATGTCCCGTTGAAACGGCATACTGCTCTGCCGGGAGTCCGAAGGAGTCATAGCCCATAGGATGAAGCACATTGTAGCCCTGCATTCTCTTCATTCTTGACATAATATCGGTAGCCGTATAGCCCTCAGGATGTCCCGCATGAAGACCTACTCCCGACGGGTATGGAAACATATCAAGTACATAGTACTTAGGCTTGGAAAAATCCCACACATCCGTCTTGAATGTCTGATGCTCCTCCCAGTACTTCTGCCATTTCTTCTCAATTGATTTGTGATTGTAAGCTTCCTGCTGCATTTTTCTGACCTCCAAAATAAATAAGCCCCGTCATCTCGGTTAGAGACGAAAGGGCTTGTGTTCCGCTTGCTTGTGCCGAAACTGTATTTCCGACTCACATATCGATATGATATATTTTTTCTGTTGTTTTGTCAAATAGAAATTATATCTCAAAATCAAGACATGTTCTGACTGCCGTATATGGTCTTACCCTGCCGTCTGCAACAGCCACATGTGCCGGGTTAATGGCATATCCCTTAAGTGCCTCCTCGTCGGTGAACGTCGAGTCGAGCATAACATCCGCATTAGAGCTTGCAAGACCGTTCGTATGTACATGAATTTCCACAAGTCCCGGAATTTTACCTGCAAGACCCTCAAGACCTTCCTTTATTCCCGCCTTGACCTGTTCCTTCTCATTCTCATCAAGCTCTTTGAGCTTCCATAATATTACATGCTTTACCATGATATCCTCCATTATGATAATATTATTTAATCTTATATTTTTTCTATGCTCTAATGTTAAAGCTTCCGCTGTACAATGAGCTTGAACTTCCGCCGGCATTGTAAGAGCTTGAATAGCTCTCAAGGTTCGCCCGGGCATTGCTTCCTATCTTCGTCGTGATAAGTGCAAGCTGTACCATAAAGTCAGAATCTCCGCCTATAATACTCTTAAACGTATCATAGGAAACCTTTGAAAGCTTGTCCTCACTGACGCTTAAGCTTCCATCACTGTTAATGCTGATTCCAAGCTTAGAAAGCTCCTCCTCATTGTCTGCCGCTGCCTCCTTAAGTGCAGCCACATAGAGCTTCTCAAGTGCGCCCGCTCCGCTCTTTGATGCCGTAAGAAGGCTGTTGCAGGCTTCGACAAGAGCCTTTGTCTCACTGCACAGCTCCTTCGTGCTTCCCGACTCGGCCGCCCTCGCAAATATGCTGTCACCCGCTCCTGAAGTGAGCTTGTCAAGCTCATCCATAAGCCTGTCCGCCGCTTCCTTCTGCTGCTCATATTTCTTAACATTCGTCGAATCAGTCTTAGTCTCCTTGTCGGGCTTAAGTGCATCAAGAAGTGAGCTGCTGTTCTCATTCATATAGTCAAGTATACTCTTACGGCTTGAAGTAATTCCTGCCTTCTGTTCAACTGCCGCCATCATCTGAGCTGTTATTCTCATAATAAATCTCCCTTTCTGATAATCTGTATCTGTTTAAATCACATTATATATCGGAAGCTGAAGCTTATTAATGAATAAAATCATTTCCTTTTTTTGGAGATACCATCCCAATCATGACAAAAGGCTTGCCCTTATCATCATTTATTACCGTTCCCCTGCAGCTTATCCACACAGGCTCCCCGTTTCTGTTCATCCATCGGTAGTCCATGTTATGAACCTGCTTTTTTCCCTCGGCGATGAGCTGCAAATCATCGTGGAGCATCTTCCTGTCTGCCGGATATATGATTGCCTCCATGTCGGAAGTCTTATTCATCGGCTTTCCCTTTTCCCTGATTGCAAAATCCCTGTCAATGCCGCCGAAGAACCAGTTCTCATCCCTTGCAATATCCCAAAGATACAGATACGAGTCAGTCGACTTACTTAAAATGCTTAACACATTGAGATAATTTTTTATTCTCTCCTGTGAATATACCGGAAATTCTTTCTTCATTCTGTATTTCACATCATACATCATCTCATCACTACGATTAAAGAGATGTTCCATGCTCTCCTCAGAGCTTTCACGAACCGCATAACCACAGGCGATTGACAAAGGCATAACTCTATGTGTATTTTTTATATTTACAAGCTCTTCCAGCTTTCCCAATGCGGCAAAAATCTCCTCCCGGTCTGCATCGGCAATCAGCACACAGAACTCATCCCCGCCTATTCTGTAACATTTACCAAGATTTTTAAATGCGTTAAACATACACTCCGCTGCATCTGAAATAATCTTGTCGCCTTCAAGGTGCCCGTACCTGTCATTGCAGAGCTTTAAATTGTTCACATCCGCCACGACACACGCCGCCCTCTCATTTCCGGCGTAAGACAGGAGCTCTTTCGTGAAAGCCGCTCTGTTCTCAAGACCTGTGAGTGAATCCAGGTACGCTATCTTCTCAAGCTCCCGACGGTATCTCTGCTCAAGCGCAACAATGTCATCTATGTGATGAAACGCCACAATCACGTTTCCATCAAAATTATCTTCATTAATACACACAACCTGTGCCTCAAAATAATGCTGTCCCGCCTTGTTCGGAATGCTCTCGTAGCGGTATACAACCCGTCTCCCGTCTGCAAGTGCCTTTAAAAGATTTTCACGTCCCAATATATTAATAAACTCCTTCTTAAACGATGCCGCAACATATCTGTCGCAGTAGCCCGTTATGACCTCGGTATAGTTGACTTTTATGTTGGTCTGCATGTTGGCCATGCCCGAAACATTCGCCGCCGTATCAATCTTGAGCGGCTGTACAATATCGTTCACAAGGTCGACATAATTCACAGTTGTATAATCTCTGCAAAGAACCTCAAAAAACTGATTTTCTATATTCATCCTTATCACCCCGCATCCGTATGTTATCTTTCCTATATTTTATCACGGTCAGTACGAATTTACCATATCAATGACAGTTTAATTCGCTGTTTATTCACTACTGAGATTCAGGTGTCAAAACATCCTGAATCCTACTGAAAATTATATGTAATGTGACAAATTCTTCTCTTTTCTATTTTTTTCATACATAATATAATAGATGACATCAGGGTCAAAAGGTCAGACGTCCGATGCAAGCTTGCTTGCGTGAGGATTTTTGACATTATGACCTCAACATCATAGATTTCAGTAAGACAGTTATGTTTTGTTAAAATTATCAATGGGAAAGCAGGTAAATTTTTATGACAATGGCAGAAGCGATAATCGCAGGAAATCTTGAAGCCGTAAGGCAGCTTCAGATTGAAAATCCGTCCTGCATAGACGAACGTGAAGGCGGTATTACACTTCCGAATCTGGCAGCCTCCACGGGCAATCTTGATATCTTTAAATATATAGTCGAATATTCAAGAGCAAGCTTTAACGAGACTGACGAAGACAACCGGACAGCCCTTTTCTACGCTGTGCCGACAGACAATGTAGAACTTGTAAAATATATCGTCGAGAGACTTGGCATGTCCGGCTTAACGGGCGACAAAAATCTTGTGACTCCCTACGACATTGCAATTGAGAGTGGTGCCGTCAATGTTACCGCATATTTTAAGGAGAAATACGGTGATATCAATGACATGTATAGAAACCCGATACGCACGGGAATGCATCCTGACCCATCAATAGTATGTGTCGGTGCTGACTTTTACATGGTCAATTCATCCTTCATATACTTTCCTTGTATTCCGATATCACACTCTAAAGACCTGATACATTGGGAAGTTATCGGTCACGCCATAACCAACCCCGAATGGGCATACATAAATGAGCTTGAAGGAGGACGCGGATACTGGGCTCCCGATATTTCGTACTATGACGGAAGGTTCTACATCACAGCCACATACAGGCTCAACGACACCGGAGCCGTGTACAGAAGACAGATGGTCGTATCCTCTGATAAGCCGGAGGGTCCTTACTGTAAGCCTTCCTTCATAAATGAGGATGGTATTGACCCTTCAATATTCACCGACGATGACGGCAGGCGCTATATGCTCCTGAACCGTGGTGCAAGAATATTTGAGATAAGCACTGACGGAAAAAATCAGTTAAGTCCTGCCACCCTTCTCTACTACGGCAGCCAGAAACGTGCTCCCGAAGGCTCACATCTCATAAAAAAGGACGGCTGGTACTATCTTTTTCAGGCAGAAGGCGGAACAGGTGAAGGGCACCGCATAACAGTGGCTCGAAGCAGAAATCTTTTCGGCGTGTATGAGCCATGTCCTTTTAACCCGATAATGCGTCAGAACAACCCTAAGGCAGGCATACAGCGCTGCGGACACGGCAAGCCGGTGCTCACTCCCAACGGCGAGTGGTATATTCCGTATCTCTGCGGCAGACAGGTTGACGGTAAATACAGCCTTCTCGGGCGCGAAACGGCACTTGACAAAATCACATGGACATCGGACGGCTGGCCTATGGTCAACAATCTTGAAGGACCAAGTACTCTTGCCAAAAAGCCTGACCTCCCGGACCACCCTTTTGAAAATACAGAGGACTGCGCCAGCACCTTCAATGACAGTCTGCTGCGCTCATGGTCATGGGTCCGTGTACCTGAGAGGGCTTCATACCGCCTTGAAAACGGCTCTCTTCTGCTTCGTGCAGGCCGCATGCCGCTCTCGACAATGTATTCAAGAAACATTCTTGTAAGACCGCAGGAATCCTTCCGATTCACAATCACGGCTTCCATGAGACTTGACAGTGAGGTGCTGATGTTTGACGACGGCGAGGCAGGTATTACATGCTATTATGATGAGAACACCTATCTCACTTTCAATGTTGTGAATAATTCCGGACATCTGCTGCTTAACGTATGTGAGCATATTGATAATATCACCACAAAAGCAGCATGTATCAAGCTCACGGATAAGTCCCACTCAAGCATCATATTCCGTGTAGATACCGATTATCTCAAAAGAAGCTTTTCATATTCTCTCTCAGACGACAATGTCTCACAGGACAGTGTCTCACCGGAAGGCTTCACTCAACTGTGCTCACTTTATAACGTATACTACCTGTGTGATGAGGGCTTGAAAAAGGGCAAGCGCTTCACCGGTGCAATGCATGGCATGTATGCCTGCCTTCCCTCATGTAAGACACAGCACGCCGACACGGAATCTTCTGCAACGCTCCCGCCGGATGATGTTCCCGTATATGCACGTTTTGAGAGCTATAAATGTACTATGTAAATTTCATTAAAATTAAACCCGCTGAAAAATCAGCGGGTTCGTCTCCTCTCGGATTTACATTATTACAGGCAATTGCGAAACGCAATTTTGACGGTAAACAGTTGTGCAAATTTAACAAATTCGCAAGCAGGTACTATGAAGCCGCCGGTACTTAGGCAGTGTATTTTACTGCGTTATGTACCGTTGCGTGATTCATGTAGCGAAAGCGTGCCTGTGGTGAATTGTTAAATTTGTACAACGTACGCTTTCAAATATATAGTTTCGCAATTGTCTATTACATTATTAAAGCTCAATTGCGTTTTTCTTTAAGAGTTCTCTTGCCGACTCAACCGAATCCACACCCGTCTTATTTTTAATCGGTGCGAACTCCTTCTCTCTTAGCACCTCAAACGGCAGACAGCTGTCAAGCATCTGTATCATGTCAAGTATGAACTGCTCATACTTATATCCGTTCGGTTCGTCCGGCTTCACGGACTCACCTTTCTCATTTATATATGGAATTTTCTTCGCTGACTTGTGGTACGGAAGCTTTCTTTCAAGCAGTCCCAAAAGCCGGTCAACCTTGAACAGATAATTGAGAATGACTCCGAAATTATATGCATACTCTCCGTTTTCATCTTTTTGCGTGAGCATGTCATCCGTGAGTTCAATGTACTCAACAATCGACGGTCTGCCATCCTCAGTACACATAACTCCGACCTTCTCATCAGGACTTACCTTTCTTATAACCTTAGAGCCGACGGAATACCCTCCTTCGAGCACAGCACCGATGAATACCGGGTCAGCAATGCTCTGCAGCACATTATCCACCGCAAACACATTAAGCCACTCAATCCCACGCTTTTCAATCAGCTCCATAAGTCCGCTCTTCTTCATAGAAAGAAACCAGCCGCCATTACCGTTAGGCGATGTCGCTATGCAGTCCTTCGCCTCCATGTATACCTTTCCGCCATAATCGGCAGCAGGTGCCATATCCTGCATAAAAAATGCGATATACTCGCTGTCATAGCCGAAGTAGTCATGCTCCCTGAAAAAGTTGACCGTGGCATCGTGATTCTTCTCGCTGGTCATAACAAACAACTGTATATAATTTCCTGACTTTGATACAACCTTCATAAGGTTCTCGATAACTCTCTGAAAAATATAGACATGCCTGCTTATTCCAATATCGTACATTCCCTTCGGTGCATCGGAGCCGAGTCTTGTTCCCATTCCTCCGGCTAAAAGGACGGCACCAACCTTTCCCGCTCTCACAGCCTCAATTCCGATTCTCCCAAAATGCTCCCGTCCCATCTCAATCTCCGGCAGCGTCATTGCCTTGATTGGTGCTATTTTTCCGCGCTTTCCGCCCTCTGCCGCCTGCTCTATAACCGTAAAATCCGTTCTCTCTATCTGCGATAGAAGTTCTTTTTTCCCATCCTCGTTAAGCTCCTCATAGAACCTAAGCACATGCTCCTGATTAAATGTCTTTAATTTTTCAACTGCCTCGTTATAATTCATTGTCATTCTCCGTTTCAGATTTAAATATCACTGTTATTCTAGTTCCTATATCCGGTCTGGTCAAGACATTAAAATATCCGTTATGTCTGTCGACAATCCACTTTGCAATCGAAAGTCCAAGCCCCGTGCCGCCGCTCTTATGCCCTCTTGCCTCGTCCGAACGGTAAAAACGCTCAAAAATATGGCTGACATCAGCCTCTTTCATCCCTATTCCGTTGTCCTGAACGCTGAAATATACACCATCCTCCCTTTTTCCGGTTCTTATGGTTATCGTATCGCCATTCTGTGTGTATTTTGCGGCATTGTCAATCAATATCCTCGCACACTGCTTTATCATTGATATGTCACCACGCATCCGCACACTTTCCCCGAAGAACTCATAGACATGCTCTGAATCAATCATCTTCGATTCTTCATACACTTCATTCATAAGCTCATCAAGCTTAATCTCTTCCATCTTAAGATTATTTCTCCCGCTGTCGCCTCTTGCGAGAAAAAGCAGCTGCTCAACAAGCTTCTGCATATGTTCCGATTCGTTTTTTATGGCGTCTATCGATTCCTCAAGTATACCTTCATCCTCTTTTCCCCAACGGTCAAGCATATCCGCATAACCTCTTATGACCGCAATAGGTGTGCGAAGCTCATGTGATGCATCCGAGACAAATCGCGACTGCTGCCTGTATGTATCCCTCATACGTTCAAGCAGGTGATTCAGTGCCGTCTCAATTCCCTGCAGCTCCTTGTTGTTGGTACTTATCTTTGCATCCGGCGACGTAGCATTAACATTCTCTATTGCATCTTCAAGACTCTTAAAATACTGTTCGTTGTAAGCCATGTCAGTGAGCTGTTCTGTCTTTCTTGCCATCTCCCTTATCGGTCTTAATCTGTCATTAATGCTGTTTTTCATATTGGCTGACATCACAAGCACCGAAAAGAACTGCACCAAAAGAATCACAACGCCGATTATGAGCACCACTCTTGCTTCATTCAGCGTGATATTCACCGTATATTCCTGTCCTTGCGTTCCTGTCATGTTATAGGACAGGAAATCACTTCCTATGTTCCACTCTATATTTCTCTGTGTCTTTATGTCAAACTCACCCATTGCTGATTTTTCCGCGATAAAAAGACTCACCACAGCAGCAATAATGCAGATAAGCACATCCATTTTCAGGATGTGCCATACATACTTACCTACAAATGTTCTGTTGATACGTCTTACGATTGATTCCTCACTGCTCTTCTTTGATGACATATCCAACTCCTCTTACCGTCGAAATAAGCTTGATACCAAAGGCATCATCTATCTTCGTGCGAATATAACGCACATATACATCTATAACATTAGTCTCCCCTGCATAGTCATATCCGCATACCTTCTCGAGCAATGTATCCCTGCTAAGCACAATATTCTTATTCTCAAGCATATATTCAAGCAGTGAAAATTCTCTGTGTGTCAGTTCAACAAGCTTTCCGCCAACCTTGACCTCATGCCTTGCCTTGTCAAGACTGACGCTCCCGCATGAAAGCACATCCAAGCTGATATGTGACGCCGATATTTCCGTTGATTTTTTGAGTGCAACTCTTATCCTTGCCAAAAGCTCCTCTATGGCAAACGGCTTGGTGATGTAATCATCAGCCCCCATATCAAGACCCGATACCTTATCCATGACCGCATCCCTCGCCGTCACCATTATTACAGGCATGCTGCTCGTCCTTCTGAGCCTCCTTAACAGTTCCATCCCGTTAAGCTCCGGCAACATCACATCCAGAAGCATGAGGTCATACTTACCGCTCTCAGCCATTGAAAGACCTGTTCTCCCGTCAGCAGCCTTTCCGACCTCATAGCCTTCATGCTTAAGCTCCAGCTCAACGAATCTCGCAATCTTCTCTTCATCCTCAACAATCAATATCGCTGCCATATCTATCTTAGTCCTTGAACTCCTTCTTTATGTTCTCAGTCACATCTGATGCCTTGTTCATTGCGTTGTTAAACACATCATCCGTCTTAAACAACGGTCCTGAAAAGCTGTATCTGAATGAGAAGAACAATCCCACAATCAGAAGTGGTATGCATACCCAGAACGCAAAGATGAGAAGCAAAACACATACCGTGAGCGGCATCTTCATTATATCCTCATCATTTCTTCTCACATCAAGGAAATTCTCATTTCCTATCTTGATAACCTTTCCAATCCACTTAAAAAATCTTCCCAGCAGGTCGCCGAAGGTAACTCTCTTACTTTTATGTTCCTCCTCATCAGTGTAATCTGTCCGCACACTGCCCGTATTGCCGGTAGTAGTATAATCCGTATAGTGTGGTGCGGCTGTCTTTCCTAACTTTTCCAAATATACAACCGCATCAAGCATATCAAAATCACATGCATTAAGTGCCGCCTTGGCATCCTCAAGGCTTACCCCTGTTCTCTGTGAGAGCTTCATCGCCCTGTCGAATTTTTCTTCACTGCTAAGTTCCATAATTATTTTCCTCCGTTTTCATTTTTATTATAGCTTTATGGATTGCTTCTTTACAAGTGTTATCTTATCGGAATTACATATTTACCGCTTTATCTGTCTCCGATATGGTATCTCTTGTTGATGGTTACAATATAAACCTGGAAAATTAAAGGAAAAGAGGAGAAAGATTAAGATTTCATTAAGAAATAAAAATCCCCCGCAGGTCAGCACCTTGCGGGGGAACAAAATCAAATATTCCCTTTTTTAACGTTTTTATTACTTTATCCTGAGTGCTCTCGTAGCGTTAAGAACCGCGAGAACCATAACACCGACATCCGCAAATATTGCAACCCACATATTGGCAATTCCGAGTGCCACAAGGATAAGACATGCGAACTTGACGGCAATTGCAAACGCAATATTCTGTCTGACTATTTTAAGCGTCTTTGTCGATATTCTCATTGCAAGTGCAAGCTTGGCAGGGTCATCATCCATGAGAACCACATCTGCTGCCTCAATAGCCGCATCAGAACCAAGTGCTCCCATCGCAACACCAATATCCGCTCTTGAAAGGACGGGTGCATCATTGATACCATCGCCGACAAATGCCAGCTTCTCCTTAGCCCCCTTCTCACCGAGAAGTCTTTCAACCTGTGCCACCTTGTCTGCCGGAAGAAGCTCACTGTGAATCTCATCAATACCAAGCTCTGTTCCGACGAGCTGTGCTGTCTTAGCTGTATCTCCTGTGAGCATTACAGTCCTGATTCCTGCTGACTTAAGACCTGATATAGCTTCCTTAGATGTCGGCTTGACAACATCTGATATAGTGATGCAGCCGGCATATACACCGTCAATCGCTACATATACGGCAGTTCCGTCATCATGCTCCGATGTAACGGCGGCACCGACCTTCTTCATAAGCTTGACATTTCCGGCTGCGGTCTTTCTTCCGTCGACGACCGCTGTAACACCATGACCGGCAACTTCTTCTATTCCGGTTACACGCTCAAGCTCAAGCTTCTTATCATAAGCTTTCTTAAGACTTATGCTTATAGGGTGGCTTGAACCGCTCTCGGCATAAGCTGCATAGTATAAAAGTTCATCCGGTGTAAAACCATTCTCAGGATAGTTTCCCGTAACCTCAAACACACCCTTGGTGAGTGTTCCTGTCTTATCAAATACAATGTACTTTGTATCTGCAAGTGCTTCAAGGTAGTTAGAACCCTTGACGAGTATTCCGTTCGTTGAAGCACATCCTATTCCGCCAAAGAAGCTTAACGGAATGGAAATTACAAGTGCACAAGGACAGCTTACAACGAGGAATGAAAGTGCCCTTATAATCCAGGTCAGCCATGCTGCAGGATTACCAATTATAAGATTAATCACAGGCGGTATAATCGCAAGTGCAAGTGCACTGTAGCACACTGCCGGTGTATAATATTTTGCAAACTTTGTGATAAAATTCTCCGAACGTGACTTCTTAAGACTTGAATTCTCAACGAGATCAAGTATCTTAGATACCGTTGAGTCGCCGAACTCCTTAGTTGTGCGAATGTGAATTGT
The DNA here is from genome assembly GCA_000435595.1 of Firmicutes bacterium CAG:882. Classification (GTDB taxonomy): domain Bacteria; phylum Bacillota; class Clostridia; order Lachnospirales; family Lachnospiraceae; genus CAG-882. The sequence continues at coordinate 21,492 of FR895439.1, read as the reverse complement.
TCCCGTAAGATTGATACATCCGCTTATAACCTCATCGCCGCATACTGCATCTCTCGGGACACTCTCACCCGTGAGTGCACTCGTATTAAGCGATGTATTTCCATCAATTATCACACCGTCAATAGGAACCTTCTCACCCGGATTGACCACTATGGTTGTTCCAATCTCGACCTCATCCGGATCAACCTTCTGCAACTGCCCGTCGACAACTATATTCGCATAATCCGGTCTGATATCCATGAGTGCCGCAATGTTTTTTCTGCTCTTTCCGACTGCAACACTCTGGAAAAGTTCTCCAATCTGGTAGAAGAGCATAACCGCAACACCCTCGCGGAACTCTCCGATTGCAATCGCGCCTACCGTCGCAACCGCCATAAGGAAATTCTCATCAAAAATCTGTCTGTTTAAAATTCCCTTTCCCGCCTTCTTAAGTATATCATATCCGATCACAAAATAGGGGATCAGATATAACACGGCACTAATCCACACATTCAAATCCAACAGGGCATCAAGTATGGAAACAACCACAACGAGAACAGCAGAAATAATAATACGATATAATATCGTCTTCTGTTTCTTATTCATAAATGCCTCCCTTTACCATAATGAAAAATCTGCTGCCGATGCAGAGCATCGACAGCATACCATTAAAGCTCAATTACGCAGTCATCTTCAACCTTCTTGCAGTTAGCGTAGGCTTCCTTCATAACCGCATCAACATCGGCACCATCCTCAAATTCAACCTTGAGCTTAAGTGTCATAAAGCTTAATGAAGCATCCTTAACTCCATTAGTGTTCTTAACTGCCTCCTCCATCTTAGCTGCACAGTTAGGGCAATCAACCTCTACATTGTATGTCTTCTTCATGATAAAATCCTCCTTGAAATTATTAAATTATTTTATTCTTCAACATGTTCCATTCCCATGCTCAGCATATTTCTGACATGGTCATCATCAAGGGCATAAAATATAATCTTACCCTCCCTGCGAAACCTCACAAGCTTCGCATCCTTGAGAATCTTGAGCTGGTGGCTGACCGCCGACTGTCCGAGATTCAAAAGCTGTGCGATATCGTTCACACATAACTCACTTTCAAACAGAGCATACAGTATTCTTATTCTGGTGGAATCTCCAAACACTTTAAATAACTCTGCAAGATCATACAGATACTCTTCGGCAGGCTGCTGCTCTAACACCCTCCTTACCACATCATCGTGAGCTGCGAGAAATTCATTCTGATCTCCTGCATTATCCGCCATATAAGTCACCTCCAATCACAATCCTTATCCTATGCGGAACCCTTCACAGATGCAACATATTAGTATTTGTTCATCTGTTCATATCTTCATTATATTCATATATGTTCAGATGTCAATATGTTTTTTAGCATTTTTTGTAAAATATATTGTGTATTTTTTTCAAAAACAAGTTGAAATTTTTCCTGTTCTGTGTTAGCATATCTATCAGCGGCGTGTGGCTCAGCTTGGTAGAGCGCTACGTTCGGGACGTAGAAGTCGCAGGTTCGAATCCTGTCACGCCGACGAATAGACATCGGAATTTCCGGTGTCTTTTTTGTGTAACAGGATACCTCGTTTCTGTTACACAAAAAGGCTCCGAAAAAAAAGGACTGCCAATTTGGGCAGTCCTTTCTCTGTTTGCGTTCCGCTATTCAAATCTGAACCACTTAAGGTCAAAGTTACATCCCGGAAGGAATACAAGATTAACCGAATAGCTTCCCTCAATGTTCTCAAGTTCAAAACTCTGCTCCACATACCCATCTCCGCTCTCAACCGTATGAGGCATGATGAACTCTGCTATTCTGTTCTCCGTTCCCTCTTCATTTGCAAAGCGGACATGAATCGTGTTCTTTTCAAGCACCGAACGACCGCAGATTGTAATCTTATGCATACCATCCGTGAAATTCATGTCATTGTATGTGAGTGCAACATTATTTCCGATATTTGTTATGGAATCAGCTCCTAATGTATAGGTATCACCGTATATGCCATCATTGTCAACCGCGTAGTTAATGTCATAAGCACGCTCATATTTCTTAAAGCTGAATCCTTTTATATTTATGTCATGGTCAGCCACAAAGCTTACCGTACACACACCCTTAAAACGCTCGGGAAGCTTGTAGGTCTTTTCCTGATATGTCGCCCAGATCGAAGGCAGGTCATATATAACCGTGTCGACAAGCTCCGCTCCATCCTGTCCCGGTATTCCCTTCCATATCTGTATAGGGAACGGCTTATTGTTTAACTCGTACACAGGAAGTGTAATCTCATCGGAACCGTTCTTACCGAAGTTGACCTTCTCAAATGCTATATAGGTTCCACCTTTAGGAACAATGCCTCTGTCCTGTCCGACCGCAGGCTCAACCTCCGCTGAAGTGTACAGAGTGCCGTATACAAACTCATACGGATTAAACTCAGCCATTCCGAGGCCTTCCGCTGTAAGGCTTATCTGCGAAATGAGACTTATTTTCTCTCTTCCGTTCCTGGTACAGCAGCGCACATTGTGTTTTCCGTCACCGACTGCTTTGAGCACCTTCTTTACAATATACGGAACCTCGGAGACTTCCCCATCCTCAATCACTGCACCGTTAGAATCAACACCGGCATCATTCGTTACCTTCCATATAAGCTCTTTATATGTCGCATTGTGCGGAAGAAGCTCCGCCTCAATCTCCACCTGCGTATTATCCGGTGAGAGCACAC
>FR895439.1:16628-18752 GCA_000435595.1 Firmicutes bacterium CAG:882 | reverse complement strand
ACACGGCTTCCCTTTACCTTCATGCGGATGTTACGCACAGGTATCTCGATATCCGCATCAGCCTCATCCATCGCGCTGATGATCTCTCCTGCACTCACACCTGTCATCTTTCCGCAGGCCAATGCTTCCATGGATACAGCCACAGTGTCCATTCCCTCTGCACTCACCTCAAGCTTAATCTCACCCGGCTCGGTCTTAGCCGCGATAACAGCAAGAAGCTTTCCTGAGAACATTCTTCTGCTGTCCGTCTTGTATTGGTCAAAATCGGTACTGTCTCCGTTATCCATTCCTACAAGCCTGCCCGCTCCGCTCACTTTCACATACACGCGGTTGTTGGCATTCTCAACAGGATTTCCGTCCTTATCCACGGCACTTATGTCAATATACACAAGTTCTCTTCCGTCAGCCTTAATGCTCGTGCACTCAGGTGTCACGACAAGCTTCACCGCATCCGAAAAGCTCTTCTTTACATCCCTTGCAATCACACTGCCGCTCTCATCGTAAGCCACAGCCTCGACAACTCCCGGCTCGTATTCAACCTTGTAATGAGCGAGAAGTTCTTTACCGTGCTCGTGGTCAATATCATACGTTCCAAGAGAGCGTCCGTTCAGGAATAATTCAACCTTAGGTGCATTTGATGCCACACGCACATCAACAACCTCGCCCTCTGAAAAATCCCAATATGGGAACACATGAACCATCGGTGCCTTTTTGTAATCCGTCCATTCTGCCTGATATATATAGTATGTATCCTTCTCAAAGCCTGCCGTGTCAAGCTGACCGAAATACGAATTCTTCGTCTGATACGGCGTAGGCTCTCCTATATAGTCAAATCCCGTCCATATAAACTGTCCCATTGAGTAGTTAGCATCCCTGTCCATAGTTATGCAATACTCGGTATTTTTAGCTCCCCAGTTGGTCGAACAGTTGCCAAGCGATGAGCACTGCTCGTCGTCATCACAGAGTATCCTCTGCTCGTAAGGGAACTTATATATACCGCGACTCTGAAGTGTCGACGCCGTCTCACTTCCGTATATTATCCAATCCGGATGCTCTTTATGATGCTGCTCATAGTATTTCTCGGCATAATTGTATCCCGCAAGCTTTACAATATCAGCACATTTCTGTGCGTTCTCCCACGGCATATAATTAGAGCCTATGGTAACGGGTGCATTGCACTCAGGGTCATGTTCTCTGACATACCCGGTAAGCCTTCTTGTAATCTCCTGACCATGCTCATCGCGATGTGTATCGTATATCTCATTTCCAATGCTCCACATGATTACAGAGACGTGGTTTCTGTCCCGTCGAATCCAGCTTGCCACATCCTTGTCCGCCCAGTCGACAAAAAACCTTGCATAGTCAAATTCCGTCTTAGGAAGCTCCCACATATCGAACGCTTCGCAGTCAACCAAAAAGCCCATCTCATCCGCAAGCTCCAACACTTCCTTGGCAGGCATATTGTGAGAGGTACGAACGGCATTTACACCCATCTTCCTGAGCTTGTTAAGCTTACGCCTGAACGCATTGACATTGAATGCAGCTCCGAGGCAACCGTTGTCGTGATGCTCACACACACCGTTGAGCCTTACCTTTCGCCCGTTGAGAATAAATCCGTTCTCCGGCGAATACTCCTTAGTACAAAAACCTATCTTCTGACTTTCTTCATGCTGTACCTCACCCTTATACTTTAAGCTGACACTGCACTCATACAGATTCGGCTCATCAATATCCCAGATAAGCGGCTTGTCAATCGTAATTTCAAGCTCCACGCTCCCTTTTGCTCCGCTTTCAAATACAGCAGCTTCACTTCCTGCCATCCGTCCGAATGTGAATACACTGCTTCCGGCGTGGCTGAGTGTAAGGCCTGCCTGTACATCCCCTGCGCTTATGTCATGTCCTGAATTTTCTATCTCCACACTACATTTTACATGCCATGTTCCGTCATCATTTTTTCTGACTCTGACATATGTTCCGTCCGGCACCACATGAAGCGGTTCAAGTGTCATAAAGTACACATCCCTTATTATTCCCGCTCCCGAATACCATCTGGTGTTAGGGCACTGATATACAGCCTTCACAACAATCTCGTTATCACCCTCATGCACATATTCCGTGATGTCG
>FR895439.1:0-16561 GCA_000435595.1 Firmicutes bacterium CAG:882 | reverse complement strand
TCCGTTGACATACACAGTCGAATCCATGTACACTGCCCCAAATCGCACAATAAGTTTCTTGCAAAGCTCCTCCTTTGACACTGAGAATTTCTTTTTATACCAGCCTATGCTGCTCTCATACAGATTATTGGTATCATAAATCAACCAATCGTGAGGTATATCCACCGCATTGAATTTTTCGTCAAGTGCCTCATCAAGCGTAACCCCAAGTGAAGTCTTTTTAAAGCACCATCCATCATCCCATAAAACAGTTTTGTTCATAACCTCTCCTTTTTACATCCCATTATATAATCACTCGCCAATCCACACGCACTCATTCTCAAACACCGCATCCGCATACTGTGCACTCCTGTACAGCGGTATCTTATGCCCGTTTCTTATGAAAAACACAATCTCCTCAGCAGGTATCTCAACGAAATAATGACCTGCATCATATTTCTCAAGCTCATAATCCTCATCGGATTTCATTCTTACCATTGTCATCGGCTCAGGAAGGTACACATATCTTCCGATGGCATTCTGTGTGTACACAGGACATATCATGATATCATCCCCGACATAGAGCTGGTCTTCCGTCGCAGCCGCCACTCTGTCTCCGGGATGTTCAAAGCCCAGCGGCTTATACATGAGAGTGTCCTCAGCCACAGCCTTGTTGTATGCATCCCACAGATACGGTATAAGTGCATAACGTATATTGATAATATTCCTGAACGCATCAGTGTCGGTAAACCTGTATAACTCCTGATACCTTGTTCCTGCCGCCGCATGATTTCTCATGAGCGGAACAAACACGCCTAGTCCGACCCATCGCATCACAAGTTCCTCTGTGGCATTGTCGTTAAAGCCTCCTATATCGGCTCCGACATACATAAATCCACACATATTGAGCGACGGAAGCATCTTAAGACATAGAAGAATGTGGCTCCACCACGAATGATTGTCCCCCATCCATATTCCGCCGTATCTGTGCATTCCTATATATGACGCCCTCGAAAACATAAGAATATCTTTATTTGGTGCAAGCTCCTTAAAGCTCTCAGACGCGGCTCTTGTCATATTATAGCCATACAGATTATGGACATGGTCATGTCTTACAATTACCTCCCCGTCAGGCTGCGTGGCTCTATGATAAAATCTTTCATAGTCTCCGAGATTATTTGATAAGCCCTCCACAATTCCCTTGAAATCAAAAAAGCTCTGTATATCAAGATTTTTTCCCTTATACTCGTCAATTTTTTCAAACACTTCCTTCAGATGCTTCTCCGAATAGAAAATTGCAGGCTCATTCATATCATTCCAGAATCCGTCTATTCCCGCATCCAAAAGCACCTTATACCCGCTTCCGAACCACTTTCTTGCCTCGGCATTGAGAACATCCGGGAAATGGACTCTTCCCGGCCACACTCCGACAACAAAATCTTCACCGTCAGCTTCCTTACAAAAATATCCATTCTCCTTTCCCTCCTCATAAACCGGATATCCGTCCTCAATCTTGACACCCGCGTCAATAATCGGAACCAGATGAATATGCTTATCCTGCATCTTTTTTACAAAATCGGAGAAATCAGGAAATGTCTCCCTGTTAATCGTAAAATCCTTGTATCTCTCCATGTAATCAATATCAAGATAAACCGCATCTATAGGAATATTTCTCTCTCTGTAATTATCTACAACCTCCTCCACTTCCGTCTCACTCATATAGCTCCAGCGGCACTGCTGATATCCGAACGCCCATCTCGGAGGAATATAGCTCTTTCCTATAATATGTCTGAACTGCCTTACAATCGAATACAAAAACGAATCCCCATTCTCAGGTGTCATAATATAGACTGCAAAATTCTCATTGCATACCGTAACCGCAAGCTCATTCTTGTCAAGATAACCTATATCAAATATAATTCTTCCAGGATAGTCAATAAAAAGTCCATACGACTTCTCAGGATTTTTCGAATCCGCAACAATGATAAAATTATGTGCGCCGTAAAGAGAACGCTTCGACTCATTATGATTAGGGTCATCGCTGCACTTGCTCTCATATATCCATCCGCGCTTGTTGATGCCACGCACGTTCTCGCCAAGTCCGTACACAAGGTCATCCGGTTCCATTGTATGGCTGTACTTCATCGCCACCCCTTCACTGCCGTCATCCGGTCTGTCCCAGCTTATACCGCCATAAGGCTCCAAGGCTTCTCCTGCCTCCGCAATCGCAAACAGCGCATTCTTATCCTGCTCCGAAGCCATGACAATATTCTCATCGCATATCACAGCATAAGTCTCAAATGGTTTTCCATATACATATTTTTTTACCATAGAACCTCCCATTTATCCGGGTGCAAAAAGGCACCGCATACTTGTTATTATTTTAACATACGCAGTGCCTTTATTCAACCTTATTGAATTGTGTTAATTATATATTTATGCATTAATCTTTAGTGATTATTATCTTAGTGATGGAAGAGACGTATTCCCGTAAATGCCATAACCATATCGTACTTGTCAGCACACTCAATTACTGCATCATCTCTCACCGAACCGCCCGGCTGCGCTATATATTTCACACCGCTCTTGTGGGCACGCTCTATATTGTCCGAGAATGGGAAGAATGCGTCAGAACCACATATAACATCAGTGTTCTTATCAAGCCATGCTCTCTTCTCCTCCGCCGTAAATACCGGAGGCTTAACCTTAAATACCTTCTCCCATGCACCATCTGCAAGTAAATCCATGTACTCGTCACCTATATAGAGGTCAATCGCATTGTCTCTGTCAGGTCTGCCAAGCTTATCAATGAACTGAAGTCCGAGAACCTGCGGTGACTGGCGAAGGAACCAGTTATCAGCCTTCTGACCTGCAAGTCTTGTGCAGTGGATTCTTGACTGCTGTCCTGCTCCGATACCGATTGCCTGTCCGCCCTTAACGTAGCATACTGAGTTAGACTGTGTGTACTTGAGAACGATGAGTGCAATCTTCATATCTATCATTGCCTTCTCAGGTATATTCTTGTTCCTGGTAACAATATTTGAGAGAAGCTCATCATTACAATTTAACTCATTTCGTCCCTGCTCAAATGTAATTCCGAAAACCTGCTTCTTCTCAATCGGAGCAGGAACATACGAAGGATCAATCTGAATTACATTGTATGTACCCTTCTTCTTTGCGCGGAGCATCTCGAGTGCCTCCTCAGTGTAACCCGGAGCGATGACACCGTCTGACACCTCTCTCTTAATAAGCCTTGCAGTATCCTTATCACATATATCGGAGAGTGCAATAAAATCACCAAAGGATGACATTCTGTCCGCACCTCTTGCTCTTGCATAAGCACATGCGAGCGGGCTTAACTCTCCAAGGTCATCAACCCAGTAAATCTTAGCAAGTGTCTCATCAAGCGGAAGTCCTACAGCCGCACCCGCAGGAGACACATGCTTGAAGGATGTTGCGGCAGGAAGCCCTGTTGCTCTCTTAAGCTCACTTACAAGCTGCCATCCGTTTAATGCATCAAGGAAATTGATATAGCCCGGTCTGCCGTTTAACACGGTAACAGGAAGCTCACTTCCGTCCTCCATATATATTCTTGATGGCTTCTGATTAGGATTACATCCGTACTTTAACTGAATCTCGTTCATCTTCATTCTCCTCTACACGTTCTTATTGTATATTCTGCTCTCGTACTTTCCTGTCTCAATATCAATGTATCTGACAAAAAGCGATACCTTATTGTCCTCATTGAGATTTTCCCAGAGCATATTTCCAAATGAATCAATATCGCCCTCAATCTTAACCCACTTAGGCTCGCCCTCAAAGCTCGGAAGCGGATTGCCGTCGTGCATATATGTGTGGATGAAATGTCCCTCGCCCGCAACCGGGTTCTCATAAGCAAAAGTATATCTGTTGCATGCATCAGGGTTGCCGTTGCTGCTCTTCAAAATAGACATCGCATAGTTGTATCTGCCACCCTCGATGTGCATGATTCCCGAAATTCTCGGTGTATAGTTAGGACCATCCGGCTCGAACTCTCTGCATCTTAGAGACTGCTCGAATGTGAGCTGCCTGTCCATTCCGTCATATATGGTATCTGTCTGATCTCCGTTGGTAACGATTGTCTTGTTGCCGAGCACACGCACAGGCGCATAGATAATAAGACTCGGATCCTCAAGCTTTGACGGGTCAAATGCCTGTGTGCGTATTCCCTCCCCGTCCTCAACAAACACTCTGTTCCTGCTGTTGCTGCTTCTTCCCATGATAAAATACGCTGTGACAGCATACTTTCCATCAGGAGATTTGCCGATTACGATTCCTCTTCCCGGATAGGCATTCTTCTTAAGCTCTTCATTAAGTGATAACATTTCCATTGTCATTCCTCCCATTCTCCTGCCAGACGATATCTTTGTTCCAAAATACAAAAAGACCGCCTGAGCGTACTATAATAAGCATCGCCCAGGCGGTCGGCATGTCTTAACCAATCACTCCCTGCAGGTAATCCTGCCACGAAAATCAATACATTAATCGACCTCCGCTTTCCGCCAGTCGTGATTCTATGTATATGTTACATGATTAAGATAAAAATATCAAGGGTATTTTTTTACTTACAACACCATTTCTACTTCTGCTCGTCATATTTAGCCGCCGTCTTCTTAAGCTCTTCATCGACAAGGTTCTCCATAGGTGTGTTGAGGATACGCTCTGTCTCCTCTGCCTCCTCTTTGGCTCTCTTGTGCTTAAGCTTTACAACCTTGACAACACCGAATATGACAACTCCTGCTGCCACAGCGATGAGAACATACTTCTTGACATCGTTGGAGGTTGTTGTCTTAGTCATGATACGGTTTGCGGTGGAATCGAAAGTCTTGACAAATAAATCATCAGTTGACAAGCTGCTGTCCGACCAGTACTTGTCAAGATATGCCCAGAATATATCCACCGCCTCAGAATCCATAACAGAACTTACCTGTGTTCCGTTGATATAACACATATATCCCGGATCACTGTACTCATCCTCATATTGCTCTGCAAAATATACATAAAGGAAGGTCGATTTGTTTGTAATATTGTTCTCATAATAGTCTAATGCATAGTTATACTTATCATCATCAGATGTGCCTTTTCCACTGTATGTATCATAATCAAGTAAAACAATATATGGCTGTACACCTGTCTCATTGTAGAAGTCCTTAAGTCTGCTCTCCGTCCTGCTCTCATTTTCGAACCATCCGAGCTCGTCATATATGCAGTCATTTATATATCCATTGCCGGTGTTGAGCTTCTCACGGTTATAGCTGCTTGACGGTACGCTTCCGGTGCTTCCGCCTCCTCTCGGAGCCATATAAAAGCCCAGTGCAATGATAATTATAAGAAAAGCAATAAACCATGAAAGAATCTCTGAAACGCATCCGCCTCTCCGTCTTGGAGCCCTCTCGTAATAACCTCCTCTGTGTGGTGGTGGAGGTGGTGCTCCATAGTGTCTTGGTGGTGGTGGCGGTGCTCCGTAATGTCCGCCCGACGGTCTGCCTCCTCCGAAACCGCCGCCGCTTGGTCTTGATGAACCGCCCATCGGTCTTGACGATCTGCTGCCTCCTACTCTATGTCCTCCGCCGCTTCTTGAAACCGAATGTCCTCCTCCACTGTGGCTGACGCTGTGTCCTCCTCCAGTTCCTGGTCTACCCATTTATTTTTCCTCCTCAAAAAAAGTAACTATTACAGATTATGATGTAATTGTCTGTAAAATCACAACACAATCTGATAATAGTTACATTTTATCACAACAAAGTGCTATATGCAAAGATTTTTTACTGTTCCTGCTCTTCCTCGCCGTCGTGAACGTCCTTCTTAGGCTCCTTGAGTCCCGGAATCTCAATATTGTGCTTCTGGCAGTAATCCCAGAGTGCAGCATGTATAGACTCCTCTGCTAAAAGCGAGCAGTGAATCTTGACAGGCGGAAGTCCGTCGAGAGCTTCCATAACCGCCTTGTTCGTTACCTCCATAGCCTCATAGATTGTCTTACCTATAACAAGCTCCGTAGCCATGCTGCTTGTCGCAACCGCTGCACCACACCCGAAGGTCTTGAACTTGCAATCCCTGATAATCTTGGTATCCTCATCAATATCAAGATATATTCTCATGATGTCTCCGCACTTGGCATTGCCGACCGTGCCCACACCACTGGCATTCTCAATCTCTCCCATATTTCTTGGATGCTGAAAATGATCCATAACCTTTTCACTGTACATATATAAATTCCTCCTGATAAGTAAAGCGGACATTCGCAATCCGCTTTCGCTACTTGCTCATGAATGCAGTCGCTTTGCTTATTGTCAGTGGGAGCTTTCAACTCCCACTGACATAAGCATCCCCCTTCCCACCCGCTTAGTGCTCTACACACTTGAAGCGGGGGATTGCTTATTCTGCATTCAATATAACATCATAACACTTCGTGATTCCACCACTCAATGCTTTTACTTATTTTCACCGTTCTTTACGAAATCTTCATAGAGCGGTGACATCTCACGAAGTCTCGCAACAATTTCCTTTAACTTGTCCACCGTATAGTCAATCTGCTCCATGGTTATATCCTCTGATAGTGTAAGTCTCAATGAACCATGTGCAATCTCATGAGGAAGCCCGATTGCAAGCAGGACATGTGAAGGGTCAAGCGAACCCGATGTGCATGCAGAACCGCTTGAGCCACACACTCCGTTCATATCAAGCATGATGAGCATGGACTCACCCTCGATAAAACGGAAGCAGAAATGTGCATTGTTAGGAAGTCTGTCATATCTCACACCATTTAAGCGGCTGTATGGAATCTCATTTAAAACGCGCTCAATAAGATGCTCACGAAGTCCGTCAAGAATCTTCTTTCTCTCCTCCATCTTCTCACCTGCAAGCTCTGCTGCCGCACCGAAGCCTACAATGCCCGGAGTGTTGAGCGTTCCGGCTCTCTTACCGCGCTCCTGTGCACCGCCGTGAATGAACGGAGCAAGCTTAACGCTCTTTCTTGCATACATGATACCGATACCCTTAGGTCCGTTAATCTTGTGGCCGCTTGAACTTAACATATCAATATTCATCTCATCCACATTAATCGGAATATGTCCGTAAGCCTGAACCGCATCAGTGTGAAAAAGAACACCATGCTCATGTGCAACTCTTCCCAACTCCTTAATCGGCTCAATCGTACCAATCTCATTGTTGGCTGCCATTATTGACACAAGAATCGTATCCGGTCTTATGGCTGCCTCAAGCTGCTCAGGTGTAATTCTTCCCTCAGAATCAACAGGCAGATATGTCACCTCGAAACCATGCTTTTCAAGATACTGACATGTATGAAGAACGGCATGGTGCTCAATATTGCTTGTGATGATGTGCTTTCCCTTATTGCCATATACCTCTGCTGCATTCTTGATTGCCCAGTTGTCAGACTCGCTTCCGCCTCCCGTAAAATAGATTTCCTCCGGCTTAGCACCGATAAGGGTTGCTGCCTGTGCCCTCGCCTTCTCTATTGCTTCCTTGGCAGTCTGACCGAACTGATATACACTCGAACCATTGGCATAAATCTCCGAAAAGTACGGCATCATGGCATCGAGAACCTGCGGTGCAACCTTCGTGGTCGCTGCATTATCCATATAAATAAAAGGTTTGCTCATAATATCCTCCATGTACTGAAAAGCTTTCAACACACCATAACGTATATCGGATGTCGGGCAGCTTCTCGCTCTATTTCCCAGTGTGTTGCTAGGTTTTATCAAACACAATATATACCAGTCAAAACAATATGTCAATATATTTTTTCACCACACAAACCTGCAGTCCCACACCGCAACCCCGGTTCCCTGAAATACGTTCTGAAGGTGCTCATCAAGCTGCCTTCTCGTTACACCCTTTTTCAGTATAACCTGAAGAAAGCCTCCGCCTCCTGCACCTGCAATGAACTTAGCGTCAATAAGCTCCTCACAGGTTGCAAATATCTGTTCTATACAGGTGTTGCTCACTCCATGGTCAAGCATCTTAGAGAGTTCCCAGTGATGATTCATCTCACAGATAAACCGCTCCATGCTTCCCTCCATGAGAGAATCACGCATTCCTGCTGCAACACGCTTCATTTCAGCAAGAGCATATATTGTCTCTTTTCTCCCGTTAATATAATTACCGACAACCTCACGAAGCAAATTTCTTGCAAGTCTTCTCTGACCTGTATATATTATGGCGAAGCGCTCGTCAAGTTCAACCTTCATCGAATCAGGAATATCAAGATGCTCAACTCTGATGTTCTGCTTAAGTCCTGCATCTGTTGTTATATATTTTATTCCGTCCGTGAGTCCGCCGACCTGATCCTGCCAGCCGCCTCCGGTACTCATAAGCTGCTCCATTATAAGAACGGTGTCGTAGAGCTCATTTTCCGTGTACTCTCTTCCGGTGAACTCCCACAAAGCCTTAATCGCCGCACCGGCAAGGATACTGCTTGTTCCAAGACCAGAACCCTTAGGAATACCTGTAACCTTGGTAGATATATATATACCTGTTCCAATCTTTTCAAGAACATCCCGAAGAGTTATGTTCCCCGATGCAGGTATAACTCCCGAAGCGATGAGTGCCGCCTTGTGGAGTGCAAAATAATCATACGGGTTGCAGCAGTCACGCACCTCATCGATGCTCTCTGTGCTTCCCTTCACCCCAATGTCCTCACTCTCAAACTCTATACATAAATGTTCAATCTTCTTTACCGTCACCTGAACAGGTCTTATTCCGTTGATAAGAATTGCAGCATTTAACACCACACCACCGTTCTCATTGCAGTATGGCGGTGTATCCGTCCAGCCGCCGCCCCAATTTACGCGAACAGGAAGCTCTACCGTGACATTATCCCTCACGGCACGAACAGGCTGTGCCTTGATGCCTGACGCATTTTTAAGTGCCTTAGAAAGTGTGTCAAAGCACCTGCTCTCCATAGCATAAGCCGACAGCTCCTCGCCCTCGTACATATACTTCAATCCATTGTGTTTCATATACTTTGACAGTGCGAGGTATGCTCTCATCTTCTCGGAATATTCACATTTGTCAAGACATGTCATGAGAAGCATGAACTCCTCGTTTGTCATGTTGCATTCCTTATATACGGCAAGTGCTTCCTCTCCTGCTGCCCTGTTCTTCAGCATGTTGATAAAACGATATGTCTTTACAATCTCAGCAAGCGCGAACTTCTCAGTTATCGCATCGACCACATCCGCATACGCAAAGCTGCTCTGAAGGCTGTATCTTACGGAAGCCTTATACTGTCTCTTAACATTCTCATCGGGAACAATCTCGCCCGACGCAATTCGTCTAAGCATACACGCCGTGTCAACAGCGGCTTTCCCGCTCCCGCACTCCGGATACAGCTTAGCATTCCACAGATACCAATCGGCCTCATCACCGCTGTCCCACACATCCGTGGTATCTAAGCCCATAACTTCAATGAAATCTCTAAGTGTACTTCCAAGGAACGCCGCCGATGAATCTCCTGCATGATATTTGCCCTTAGGATTGTCAAGACAGCCGTACACTCTCACCACATATTTTCCGTTTAAAAGCTTCACTTTATGCATGCAGCAGTCGGACGGTATGCTTATGTCCGAAATATTAAGTCCTGAGAGTATCACATTAGTGCCAAGCTTAGTGTCCTTGCCAATCACTGAATTCTCAATATACACCGCACCATCAGCCTGAACATCATCCGATATGTGCCCGTTGATTACGCTGAGCGGCAGTCCGCCCTGATAGTCCGTACATACCCGCTTGGTCCACCCAAGATGCTCATAACTTCCCAATTCATTCGTCTCAAGATTCCACAGCTCCCTCGTTGTGCCGAAATGGATGAACTCAGCAGGTGCAAGGCAGAGAAGCTTCATCGAAAAACCGTTGAGTGCCTCCCATATCCCGGTTCTGCACGCAAAAAGTTCATCGTTGAATTCACCTTCCGGTGCCTGTGTATAAAATTCCTCAAGTGTAGATGCCTTGGCAAGCGGGTATAAAAAGTCACCGTAAAAGCTCACTCTTGAGCGTTCATTCACAAATGATGAAAATTTATCCTCGTCGAGCATGCCGTCCGTGCTTATAAGTCCCCACAGAGCTTTAAGAAGATTTTTATCGAACATTATCGCTCCGGTATCAAGGTCGACATTGCCCTGTGCATTCACAGCCCCGAGATTTGTGAGTGACTCCTTCGTCTGTTTGTGCAGGAAGCGCTTCACATACCCGTTTCCGTCGTTTAAAAATACTCCGTGGTCTTTTCCCGTATCGACAGATTCCTTGATTGATATGGCAGCAGCCCCTGTGTACTGCAAATCAAGCTGAAGCACGTTAAAAAGCAGCATAACATCGCCGGAAAGCGTCAGCATTCCGGACTCTATCCTGCCCGGTATTCCTGCCATTGCAATGAGGAATTCATCAAACAATGTTGACATTCTTCCGTCAGGAAGCTGCCGCGGCACAGGTGAAAAAAGCTTTCCGCACACGCTGTACTGCGGAATTCTCTTGCTGTCTCCCCCTGAATGAATCACAAGGATTTTTCTGTCAAGGAAGTTCTCTCCCTCCTGCTCAAAAAAATATCTCAGCACATTAAAAGCCGCTCCTCCCGAACCGACTCTTTTTCCGTCCGGGTCAGGTATGACCGCATATTTTACCTTTGTCGGAATAACTCCTTTTATGAGCCTGCAGTCAATCTCCTTTCTGAACGCCTCCGCCTGTAAGTCGTTAGATGCCGTAAGAATAACATAATCCCACAGACACGCATTCTCATCCTCAAGCGTGTCCGCATATAACTCCCATGCGTCAAGATAGCTCTGGCTCAAAAAAAGTCTTTTCATCTTCTGAAAATTACCGTTCATATCAATCCTCATTCCTGATTATTACGCTTCGCACTTCCAATAGTATGCCGAATACGGCGGCAGGCAGCTTCCTCCACCGAAATCATGCTCCTCACCGCTTATAAGGTCGACTGCCCTTCCGCAGTGTGCATCAAAATGTGCCATAAAACTCTCACTGTCCGCATTGATTGCCACAAGAACACGCTCATGCTCACTCTTTCTCTCGAAAATACACTGCTTATTGGTGAGAAGAACCGAATAAAAACCTCCGTAGTTGAGTGCCTCACTGTTCTTTTTTGCACTCTCAAGCCGACTTATATATTCCGTAAGTTCATTCCACTCAGGCTTATCATAGCTTCTTCTGAGTGCAGGGTCTCCATCTGACTTATTGCCCTCAACGCCCCATTCGCTTCCGTAATACACACACGGTATTCCCGGCATTCCGAACATAAGTGCATATATAAGAGGCAGATGCTTCTTATTGGTAAGAATACTCGCCACCCTCGTCACATCATGATTATCAACGAAAGAAAGCAGATGCTTTCCTCTGTAGATGCACCAGTTCTCATATCCGAACTGTCTGTTGAGCGAATGGTTAATCTCGAACATATTCATGCTGTTAAAGCTTGAGTAAAGCCCCTTGTAGCACTCATAGTTCGTGGCTGAATGAAGCATCTCATCATTGACGAGACGATTGTAATCGCCGTGAAGCATCTCTCCGACAAGAAATATCTCCCTTCCAAACTCTCTTCCAAGCTCATCGGTAAACCTTCTGAGTCTCCTTAAGAAGTCCATATCAAGGCAGTATGCCACATCCAGCCTTATTCCGTCGATGCCGAAATACTCAACCCAGTATCTCACCGCGTCGAATATAAGTCCTATTACATCCTCACTCCGCAAGTTAAGCTTCACAAGGTCGTAATTTCCCTCCCAGCCCTCGTACCACAATCCGTCATTGTAACCTGAATTGCCGCCGAGATTTATATTAAACCATGAAAGATACGGTGAATTTTCTCTGTTCTTTATAACATCCTGAAACTGATAAAAGCCTCGCCCAACATGGTTAAACACTCCGTCGAGCACAACCTTGATTCCATTATCATGAAGCTTATCACATATATCCTTAAAATCCTCGTTAGTTCCGAGTCTTACATCTATCTTCTTAAAATCTCTTGTATTGTATCCATGTGTATCCGATTCAAAAACCGGTGAAAAATACACCGCATCCGTGCCTAACTTCTTAATATGAGGTATCCAGTCTGCAACCTTCAAAATTCTATGTTCAAGTTTCCCGTCATTCTCAAACGGTGCTCCGCAAAAGCCCAGCGGATATATCTGATAAAAGGTACTTTCATAAGCCCACATACATCTGTCCTCCACAATATAAAAGCGAGACTGTCCATCCGCAAGGATTAAACAGCCTCGTAGGTCTGCCCCAATATTACTTAAGGTAAAATACTTCCGGCATGAACTTAATAGGCTCTGCCTCATTGAAATCAAATGAACCCTCAACCATCTTAGATGTGATTGCGTTCCAACGATTGCAGGCTTCACTCTTAGCTATGTACTCGTTGGCATACTTAATATCATCGCACTCAAAGCAGTAGAAGAACTGATTTCCGTTCTGGAAAATTGAGTAATTGCGGTAACCTGCCTTAGTGTGCTCCTCCATAATCTCCGGCCAAGGATTATTGTGCATCTTAACATACTCGTCGAGACACTCCGGCTTAACCTTCCATGTCCATGCATATTTCTTGCTGTGTTCCATAATATACAACCTCTTTCTGTTTTTCTTTAAGGAACAGATTTCCAATTCCTTATATATTATATATATTAAATTGTTCTTTGTCCATTATCAATGTTTTTTTGTGTAAATTGCTTCTAAAAATGACCTTTTTAACAACATATTTGATAATTGTTCACAAATTGTTCATTTTTGTTTCACACCACGGTCACATGATACTTTTATACTATAATCAAAGTTAAGGAAGAGGTAAGAAACCTCATAAATACAGTATATAAATAAGCCTAACAGAATTCTTTTTCTTTTTCATAAAGCCCGGTACTTTCCCCGAAGTACCGGGCCCTCCTTTTATTCCGGGATATCATCATCGCACACGATTCATGCATTATTTCTCGGTAGTCTCACCCTGAACAGTTTTCTTATAAGCTTCTTTCCGTCAAAAGGAACTATCGGATAGATATAGCTTTCACCCGATATCGTGTTGTTGAACGCAATAGCAAGCAGTGTTATTATCACCCCGGCAAAAAATCCCCACCAATAAAAAAGATATGTCAGCACCAGCGTAATAAGCCTGAAGAACTTTATCGCATAGCCAAGTTCAAAGTTCGCCTGAGCATACGTTCCTATGGCGACAAATGCCATATAAAGCATTGTCTCCGGCGAAAACCATCCTGAGCTCACCGCATACTCTCCGACAACAATACCCGCAACAACCGAAAGCGGTGTTGAAAGCATTGTCGGTGTATTGACCGCGGCAAGCCTGAGACCATCTATCGCAAACTCCAGTATAATAAGCTGCCAGAACACATGAATATTGGCCTCATCCGCAAGATTGATAAATGCCAGCCAGTCCGGAAGTTTTTCAGGGTACTCGATGAGTGCCATCCACATCGGTGTCAGAATGAGCGTCAAAACCGACATGATAAATCGCGAAAACCTGATGTAATTTCCTACAATCGGCGGAAAATAAAAATCGTCCGCCTCCTCCATAACGTCGAATATACTTGCCGGCACGACTATAACCGCAGGTGAATTATCCACAATGAGCACAATATTTCCGTCAAGTATGGATGCCGCCGCCGTATCCGGTCTTTCGGTATATTTAAACTTCGGAAACGGATTGATATAAGGGCCGTCAAGCACAGCCTCGGCAAGACTTTCTATGTTCATCGTAAGTGCCTCAACATCAAGCTGTTCAATCTTATCCTTTATTTTTCTCAGAAGCTTCATATCAGCCACACCCTCAAGGTATGCCACGGAAATATCCGTCCTCGATTTGATTCCCGCATGAAGAATCTCCACGCACAGCCTCGGATCCCTTATGCGGCGTCTTATAAGTGCCACATTTGATACTATTGTCTCGACGAATCCGTCCCTTGAACCTCTGAGCACCCTGTCCTTCCAGGGCTCATCCACGCTTCTCATCGGATATGTCCTGCAGTCAATCGCCATACACTCGCTGTACCCGTCGACAAAATAACACGCAACTCCGGACAGCACCGCCGTCACGATGTCCTCAACATCATCCAACAAATCAACTTCCACATAAGGAATATATTTGTCGGAGAACTCTCCCGCATTCGCCGGGATGTCCGTGTCCTTCAAGTCTGAGAAGGATTTTAAAAGTCTTTCCATTATTGTATCTTTTATAAAACCATCAATAAAAAAGAATCCCGCATCCTTATCCCCCAGTTTCTGCTCTCTGTATATCAGGTCAAAATTTTTATCCGCATGAAGTATATTTTTAAGTTCATGCACATTCTCTTGCAGCGAATCAGATATTTTCTTCAAAGCCTGCCTCCTAACCTCACCTAAAACGCCAACCGGCAATTAGGGTAAAAAAAAAGTAACAGATACCATCTCTTTCAATGGTATCCGTCACTCTTATTTTTACCTGTATTCTATAAATTATACCAACTGGCTGCTCTTTGCATAAAGATTTGAAACAAGCTTTGTGTACTCAACACTGCTCTTCATTGCATCCATATCGTCGATTGCCGCTCCATTATCCGTGATGCGTCCGAACTCAGCCTTATCGTTGTCAGCAAGCTTAAGAGTAGCTGCTGCTGCCTTAAGTCTCTCTTCCTTTGTGGCATTGCTGTAATCGTCCTTGACACCTACAATCTTCATAACAGCATCAATCTCTGAATCAGTCCAGTTACCGAATCTGTTGTCCATAAGATAAGCAATTCTTTCTTTACGGGTAACGCACTTAATAAAACCTCTTAACATATTAATCCCTTTCCTTTCGTGACAGCTTCTTCAAAAAACTGCCTGTCATCTCATCAGGATGACCACTGTGTTTTCTTTTTCCTACGAGTGCCATTATTACACACAATGTCAATACATGCAAATAGAAAAAGAACCGTTTTTTGGTAGTTTTATTGTAAAGAACAACCATATTTTTGTACAATCTGTATATGAAATGCAATTTTCTTTGTGCAAAATAATGGTTTCATGAAAGAAAATATGTATCATTGTTAAAAGATTAGCACAATTTTAGGCACTCCTTGAAAACCCTGAGTGCATTCTTATAAAATATTTTTTCTATGTCGCTCTCCGAAAGCCCTCCATTCTTTAGCGCATCATGAAGTCCCGGAAGATACGACGCATCAGCAAGATCAAGCCTGCCCCCGATTCCGTCAAAATCAGAGCCGAGTGCCATGACATCAATGCCTCCGAGGTTCGTGATGTACTTTACATGGCGCACCATATCTTCGATTCTGCTTTCGGCGTCATTGCCCACATCACCCCTGTCGTTTAAGAAAGCTCCACAGTAATTAAGTCCCGTTATACAGCCCCTCTCTCCGAACGCTCTTATCATGTCGTCGGTTAGGTTTCTCACATGCGGGTTCATCGCCCTCGCATTGGAATGGCTTGCCACGAACGGCTTTGTCGTGTTGTTGTATATATCCCAAAATCCCGCATCCGACAGATGCGACACATCAATTACCATTCCCAGCCTCTCCATCTCCGCTATGAACTCAAAGCCTTTCTCCTTGAGCCCCTTTGAGGCATCGGCATCATAGTAGAATGTGCCGTCCTCGTTGTACACGACATGATTCGGGTACGCAAGCTCATTCTCATGGTTCCATGTGAGCGTCATCATTCTAAGCCCCAGCCTGTAGTAATTCCTCAGCATCGCAAGGCTTCCGGCACATATATCGCCTTCCTCGCCGGTGAGCATGGCTGACATTTTTCCGCACCGCATATTATCTTCTATATCGGAATAGCTTGTGACCTGTGATATTATGTCCTTATTTTTCTCAAGCTCCTCATAAAAAATATCCACGAGCTTCAATCCATCCAAAAGTACGTTGCCCGAGTATGCCTTATTTATATATACCGCAAAGCATTGCAGCATGTAATCACCCTTTTTCATTTTCATCAGATCAAGATGATGATTATTCTGCCTGAGTCCGGACTGTATATTATTTTTTCTGTCATACATAAGTGCCGACAGAGTATCGCAGTGCATGTCAAAAACCTTCATATCGTGATGCCTCCATATCATTCATATACCGTAATTATGTCCTTGATTTTCTTGGCTCTGTGCAACACCTTGTCCACCTCGCCATAGAACGTCTCAAAATCTTCCGCGCCCTTTGCGCCACCAAAACGGCATCCCCCTTACCCCCGCTTAGTACTCTACACACTTGAAGCGGGGGATTGCTTATTCTGCGTTCAATACGGTGTTTCGGATTAATGAAGCCTAAAAACGGTCAAAAATAAAAATCACCATGACAGAACGCTGATGTTCATGCCGCAGGATAAAAGCTCGGCATCGTAATTTTTCTTCTCCATCTGTCTTAGTACACGGGTTGGTTTTGAATGTGGCACTAAAAAAGCTTCTGATACTGCTCTTAAATAACAACCTTAACCATTTAGAATATGCTAACACAATGTATCATTTTAAGCAATATAATTTATTTTCTTTTTAAGATTCAGATGTCAAAACATGCTCTATGAACTTAATCGT
>FR895438.1:131504-137073 GCA_000435595.1 Firmicutes bacterium CAG:882 | reverse complement strand
ATCATACACCTGCGTTAAGGGTGAATGTCCGTTACAGTACTGGAAACTTTCCTCTTGCAGCTTGCGAAATGTTCCGTTTTCCTGATTTATGTAGTCTGTCGTTAACCCTTTGTTTGCTACAAGCTTCAGATAATGAACATTAATACTAAACTTCTCAAAATATAGATATTTTGTAAGAAATTTGCTGACTCCGGTCAACACGGCAATACTCCCCATAAATATCATAATAGTGTCTATTAATCCCCATATATCACTATCTGAAGTCAGCCTTTCAATTACCAACTTTGGCAGAAAAGCAGACAGAATTGGGATTATGGCATTTACAAGTGTCAGTATTATATACAATACTAATAAGGCAAAGTACCATTCAGACGTTTTCTTAATACAGTACCATATATTTTTCATCATAATGTACCTCCTTCTTCTGCTATTCTATATCTCTTTACCCCTACAACGTAAAATTCGTGCACCAACTGTATCTGTCAGTACACGAATTGCAGTTATTCCATCACTGGAATCAAAAATTCTGAGCTAAATGCTCCATCTTCACTATTATATTTGCACCATCCACCATGTTCTTCTATAATCGCCTCCGCACGATGAAGTCCAAATCCATGCATTCCCTCTTTATTAGATGAAAATAATGTTCCTATTTTCTTTTTCTTCATCCCGGCAGAATTGAGCATGGAAAAATACAGCATCTTTCCCTTCATTGAAATATAGATACGAATAAATCGTTCACCGGAAGAAAGCCTGCAGGATTCAATTGCATTGTCCAATAAATTTCCAACCAAAATACTAAGTTCCACATCTGTGATCGTCAATGAATCCGGTACACTTGCTTTCACATCGACTGCTATATTCTCTGCTTTTGCCTGCGCAATCTTAGCTGACAATATCGCATCAAGGGATACATTCCCTGTTTTTAGAAGTGTATCAACATTCATCAATTGATGATCTAATTCTTCTATATAAGCAATTGCACGTTCTACCTCACCTGCTTCTAATTGCCCCTTTAAGGTCTGGAGATGATGGTGAAAATCATGTTTATATCCTCTCATTTCTGAATGGATACTCCTCACTTCATTCAGGTGCTGCCTTGCCTGCTCTGTCTGATATTCAGCAAGTTTCAAATATGTTTTCTTTCTCATAAGTACTCCTAATTAATTGCGCTCAATGTATGCCCGATTAATCTGATCATATTTTCCTCTTGCAAGCGGCACTTGCACTGCATTATCCAGTGTAACACTGTCACGCGAAATACGCATAATATGCTTTAATGATACAAGGTACGACCGATGCGTCTGATAAAAATCTTCGCTAAGTTCCTGTGCAAATGTTGAAATATTTGCTTTTATCTTATATTCCTTACCCTTTGTATATATTGTTACATAATGGGAAAGTGATTCCAAATAAAGGATTTCCTTCTCATATAACTTAACAACTTCACCTTCGTAATGAATGATAATCGACGGTTCTCCTGCTTCTATCTTGCATTTTGCTTTCGAAAGAACTTCTTCCATTTTACCTACTTTCACAGGTTTGACCAGATAATGGAGGGCATCTACTTCATACCCTACGCCAATAAACTCAAAATGTGATGTTATAAAAATAATCTCAACATTATCCTGATTCTGTCGTATCTTCTTTGCCAAATCAATTCCTGACATTCCACTCATTTCCACATCTAATAACAAAATCTGATAATTTTTACATTCTTCGTACTGAAACAGAAAGCTTTCAGCAGACGCATATGTTTCTATATTTGTTAGGATGTCTTCCTTTTTAGCCCAATTCTCTACAGCATGTTTCAAATACTCTATTTCATTCTCTTCGTCATCACATATAGCAATATGCAGCACTGATATCACTCCCTTCACACAGAGAATAAATAATTATAAAATTCACATTATAGAAGCATGTATTAGCAATAGTATCCCTATTTCTTCATCACATCATTATTTTCAGCAACATTTGGCAGAAGGCAGATTGTCCCGACCTGAAATCAATGCTTTATTTCTTTGCATTTTCCTCTAATTCCAACATATATTTATCAAAGTCAGACATAAATAATCTGTCCTGAACGACACGATACTTTTCAAATTCAGTTTCAGCTTTTGCCTTGGCAATCTCCGCTGTAATTTTCCCAGCATCCTGAAGAACCTCTCTGTCATCTGCCATCAGGAATAAATCAAGACGCTTTGACCAGTCCTCCATCGTCATCGGAATATGGCGTTCCGCACGGTCTTCTGCCAAATCCAAATACGCCGAAACAATACGCTCTAATGAGTGCATCTCTTCTTCGCTTAGATAATTTTTTGCAATACTCACATCACTTTTTACTATTTTGCCGTCCGGTGCTGCTGCCCATGTAGATAGTCCCATATGTGGCTTATCTGCATCTGCACGCTCGGAATTGACCTTGAAACCTACGGCAATAATCATCTCCAAGGAATAGTGATTTGTATTGTAGCTTTTCCGGTCAAAAGCAGTTATTCGAATTTTTCGAATAACTGAATCCTCCTGTAGCTCACTATCCTCAAATATCTTTTTAATATGATAATTAATTGTATTTATTCCTACATCGTACAATGTAGCCATCATCTTCTGTGTCAGCCATATATTTTCATCCTCGTAGCGCATCTCAATGCTGTCCTGCTGGTCACCGACAGAAGCAACATAGGTCAGATATTCTGCTGCACTGGAACGGATTGTTACTTCATCTTTTTTCTTTTTCAAATAAGATTCTCTCCTTATTTCAAAATTAATTTAGTGTAAATATGACACTATATCGCAAAATAATGCAACACATTTGAAATCAGCATACAGGCACACCCTTTATTTCTTCATAAGTCGCTTTGCTCTCCGTAGCTTTTAAATGCATCTCATCAATATCAAGTTTCACGTTCACATGACGCTTCGCCTAATGGAGTTTGGACAGCAAGCAGACCGTCTCCACATGCACCCCCTGTGGAAACATATCACATCCGACACATTTTTTAATCTCATATCCGTTCCCACACAGGTACTTTAAATCTCTCGCAAGCGTCGCACTGTCGCACGACACATACACTATTCTCTCAGGTTCCATCTGCACCATGGTCGCAAGGAGTGCTTCGTCACAGCCCTTGCGCGACGGGTCTACAACAATGACATCCGCTGTCAGTTTTTTGCCAAGGCGTGCGCTCTCCTTCGCGTAGAAGTCAGGCAGAACCTCCTCCGCCTTGCCGACGAAGAACTCCGCGTTGTCGATATTGTTAAGACGTGCATTCTCCTTTGCATCGTCGATTGCCTGCGGAACTATTTCTACGCCGTAGACCTTCTTTGCCTGCTTTGCGAGAAAAAGCGAGATTGTACCTATTCCGCAGTAGAGATCCCAGACAACCTCATTTCCGGTCAGTCCTGCGTAGTCGAGTGCAGTCTGGTAGAGCTTTCTCGTCTGAACAGGGTTCACCTGATAGAATGAAAGCGGTGATATATGATATTTTACATCACCAATGTAATCCTCGATGTATGAGTTACCCCACAATGTCACACACTTGTCGCCGAGAATCACGTTGGTATTCTTAGTGTTTATATTGAGCATTATGCTCTTAATATGCCATATGCCTGTATTTTTAGGGTTTACTTCCTTCATAAGCTCAGAGTTGGCTGTAATACCTGAAAAATCAAGCTTAAGAAGCTTATCAACAAGCTTATCCGCATGGGGAAGCTTGTTCCGATTGATTACAGGACATACCATAATCTCTCCCGTGGTGTATCCACAGCGGATGAGAATATGACGGATTATTCCCGTCCCCTTCTCCTCATTATAAGCACTTACATTATTCTCAAGCATGAACTCACGGACAGCATTCACAATGAGCTCATTTACAGGTGCACCGATATAGCAGGTCTGAGTCTCTATGATTGAATGGGTGCGCCCCGCATAGAAACCGATACGGATGTTTCCGTCCTTGTCTTCGCCCACAGGAAACTGTGCCTTGTTGCGGTAAAAGTATGGCTTTTCCATGCCGATGACAGGCTCAACCTCTATGTCCGTTATACCGCCTATTCTCTTTATATTGTTCTCGATTATACCTCTCTTGAACTTAAGCTGTTCCTCATAATCAAGCTCCTGAAGATTGCAGCCGCCACACTGTCTTGCGATAGGACAGCGTGCCGGTACACGGGAAGGCGACGGCATGATTATCTCCATAAGCCTTGCATATCCGTAGGTCTTTTTGGTCTTGATTACTTTTACGCGAACTTCATCGCCTATTACCGTGTCCTTAACAAAAAGGGCGTAGCCGTCAACCTTGCCTACGCCCTCTCCATCATGGGACATATCTTCTATTTTAATGATACATTCCTGATTTTTTTCCATGATTTATTCCTCTGATTGTCAATGATATTCGCAGTCCGCTCCGCTGCCTGCTCATATAAAATCGCTGCCTCGCATCTCTTTTATTTTATAAACTGCCTGAAAGTCCTGCTTCCAGCCACATTTTCATACTATACCAATGTCTTTCTCACATTTGTGTCGAGCATCTTCTGGAAGCCCAGCCACTCTCCGCTCTGTGCCTGCGGTGTTGAGAGAAGCTCCTTGAGTGTCTCCATCTTTGCATCCATGTTGTCGGCAAAGTTGAGTGCAAAGGCTTCCATAATTGCAGGTTTCTTCGGTGAACCGTACTCGAACTCGCCATGATGTGAGACGATAAGGTGCTTAACCTCCGCCTCAAGCTTAGCAGGAAATCCTTCTATTTCCCTCGCACGCTCTCCAATCATCTCGACACCTATAATAATATGTCCTAAAAGCTGTCCGTCGTCAGTATAATCATTCGTCGGAAAATCAGACAGCTCTCTTAACTTACCTATATCATGAAGCATTGCTCCGGTGAGAAGCAGGTCGCGGTTGAGCATCGGATAACGGTCAGCAAAACAGTCGCACAATGTCGTCACTCCAAGTGTATGCTCTAATAAACCTCCGACAAAGCCATGGTGTACGGACTTGGCTGCCGAATGAAATTTAAACGCCTTAATAAGCTCTGCATCATCAACGAAGAAGCTGTTAAGAAGTCTGCCAAGATATGGATTTGTGACCTTATTCTTAAGTGCCATGAGCTCAGCGTACATCTCCTCAATATCACGTCCGCTGACAGGCAGGAAGTCCTTCATATCGAACTCTCCCTCACTGCACTTTCTTGCACGCTTTATGCTCATCTGCATCGCACCGTTGAACACTGTCACTTCACCCTGAACCTCTATGAAATCAAGTGCCTCAAACTCCTCTATCCCCATGGAATTAGGCTCCCATATCTTAGCGTCCAAGGTACCTGTCTTATCCTGTAAAAGCACATTCTCATACGGCTTACCGTTCTTGGTTGTGGCAGCATTCTTCTGCTTGCACATATATACACTTGTTACTCTCTCGCCCTCATGAAGGCTGTCAATATATCTCATTACTGCTCTACTCCTAATTCTAATGTAATCTCTATATTGCGGTATCCGTCCTTACCCGGTCTGCTTATATACATAACAGCACTGTTCCCCGGCTCCATAGTAAAGAGCACATTCTGAAACGTCCTCG
>FR895438.1:114352-131434 GCA_000435595.1 Firmicutes bacterium CAG:882 | reverse complement strand
CGCTCTGAACTCCGGCATAAAAGGCAGGTGAGTCTGCCTCGACACTGCTCACATATATACCGTCAGGCATGCCATAAGCTTCCTTCATTGCAGCGGTCACAGTCTGTGGCTTGATACCGACATACGGTGTTACTTTACCATTAATCAGCCTTTCAATCAAGCGTTTTAACTCAGAAATTCCATAAGTATTGATAATTTCCCCTGACATGTTTTCATTGTGATAAGGGATTATCGCAATCACTTCGCCTTTGGTATTCACAATTATTCCCGTATCATCCGCACCTGAAATAATGTCGGTTCCGATTATTCTGTAAGTGCAGTCGGTGTCCATAAGTGTATTTTTAGTCGATGCTGCCATCGTATATACGGCCATGTCACCCTGTCCATATATATTGCCAAGCGCAATCAACGGCTCGCCCTGCTTAAGTACATAGGAATTACCCAGAGCAGCCGTCTTAACGCTGTCAGGAATATTTCCGCCATATATGCTCTTATCCACCGCTATGACCGCAAGATTGGTTGTGGCATCCCCGGTAAGATACACTCCGGAAGTAATTGTCCCGTCTCCCATGATAACCGAGAGCGTCTTGTTCTCAACAAGTTCCTTAACCGTCACCATATAGAAGAACTTATCGTCCTCTGCCACAATAAAGCCCCTTATTCCCGCATCGGAAATATAATCCCATGTGGTACCATCCTGTGATACCTCAATGGATACTATTGACTTATTTACTTCTTCAATGACACCTCTCACACTGCCATACAGAGAATCGTATTCTTCAATTCCCGGATTATAGTTTTCAAACGCAAGCTTAATCTGCTCATCAATCACAGACACAAGCTGCTCTCCGTTCATATCCGTTACTTCTTCTGATACATCCGATATATCTTCCGAAGAAATTTCCGTCCCGGACTCCGCGAACTCACTGCTCCCCTGCTCTGATGTCTCATCCACGGACGGTTCCGTCTCATCCTCCGACCATATATCTGTCTGACTGTCCGTCGGTATCACAGCCCCCTGTCTTGTCGTAGTCTCCTCCTCACCGATAAATCTCTTCGCGGTCGGATACACCACCGACATGACAAGACCTGCCACTACTCCGAAAATCACTGCCGAACCAATAACCTTTGCCACATGCTTCACTGCTCTTTTAATCTTATTACCGGGCTTTTTTACTATCTTTTCCGTGTACAGATTGTACTCCTTTGCCTCACGCTTGTCCTGTTCCTGCCCCGGTATGTTGCGATTATTATCCATTGCGAATCCCAGCCTCCGGATTATCTTTATTAGTTCGTATATTATAAACCATAAATATGAATTTTTTATGACATAGCTGTAAAAGAAATTTTCCACTGCAGACAGCTTATTAAAAACGCAGCGGCAATCGCCGGAACCATAGGGCCGCTTCGAATGAAGCTGAATTTACTTCCATTGACGGCACCGTGTATCGCAAGTACGATATTCTGGATAAGAAGCATAATGCAGAATATGATTCCCGACAGCCACACAATATTTATCGTATATCCTACCGCCGGCTGCCCTCTCACAACCGCGGCTGCTATAAGCATTATAAATACCTCTGCATCCCCCTGCGCATACATGTGAAACACTACCGACAAGAGAATAACCGATGTGGCACATAACATGGTGCTTATGCAATCCTTCCCGGTCGTCCCACTCACTATAACTGCAATGACATCGACGGCAATACATATTCTTGTGGGCATACAGTATATCTGTCTTGTCCTCACATCTGTATAGCTGTTAAAAACCAGCAGAATCCAGACAGGAATATACCTCCTTCCACAGATAAATCCCCCCGCAACGGCAGCAGCAAGGCACACGCAGGCATACGCCGGCTCTAAAGCACACCCTGCCCGCACCACACCCTTTGCCATCACATCCCCATCACTTCTTCTGATCTCTGTCATACATACATCTGCCGACTCTGAGCGTTCCCCTCTCAAGCGCAATATTAAATTCCTCCTCCTTAGACTCAGGTATGACAATGTTAACAACCGTTGCGGCTGCGCTATCCTGAGCCGCCTGTCCCACTTGTACACCTGCTGCCGTGAATACCCTGGTCACATACGCGTAATCACAGATTTTTTCCGCCTCCATGATACTCCCGCCGTTCTCATTTCTTTTACTCAATGACCAGATGTTAATCCTGTCACCTTCACGTATTATTCCTCCGACCACCTGCGACAGACTTCCTGCATCAAGTGACACCTCAACAGGCCGTTCAATTCCTTCCACTCTCATATCGGACGCCGACAATCCTCCAATTGTCACTATCTCATTCCTCCCGTAACCATATTTTACGGTCATTCCAAGAAGCTGTCCGGCATCACTCACACTTCCGTCGGGAAGCCAGTCGGTTCTCCTCTCCTCCAGCGAAAAAAGCTCTCCGATATTTTCCACCGTCACTATCGTGTTTTTTTCGACTGTTTCTTTTGCAACATATACACTTACATGTTCTTCCGTCTTTAATAATCTTCTCTCCACAAAAATCATTGCACTGTAAAGCACAAGCGTCATTATCAGACTGTAGACAAACACCCGCGGATTTCCCTTTTTTACAATACGTTTTCTCAAAGCTTTCCCCCTTCTAGCCGGTCACGGCAATCAGCCTCGTAAAGCTGTATTCTCCGATTCCCTCAATATTAAATGTAATTTCGGCACATACCGATGTCTCCTCAATATCAACAATTCCTCCGTTTGCCTGAACCTTTACATGCTTATTTCGTGCATGTCTTAAGGTATAAGCCTGTCCATCGGAAATACCGCACTCTACAATTCGAAAACCCTCTTCATCGACTATGTAATTATAAATTTTGTAATATACAATTTTTATATCCCTGCACATTCCCGATGCACTCTCAGAACTCATATCACCACCCGATGACATATTGCACCTGAAGCAGTCAATAAACCTCATATATGCCCTGAAAAAAGCACTGTCTCCCGAATCAGGCTCAACCGAGTCAGCGATGACCGGATTTCCGCTCTCTGCATACACCTCCGTGTTCACAACCGCCGATGCCAGAAGTGAATATGTCAGATTGCCGTCAAGCTGTTGGCACTCATATTCAAGCATATCTCTTTTATATGTATAGACAATAAATGTACTCATAAATACGACAATCATCATCACCATCGGCATAAGTCCTGCCGACGCCTCACTAACCGCTCTTATTCTTCGCTGTCGATTTTCTGTATATTTTGAAATTACTGCCACCCTCCCTTATAAATGAAAACTGCTGTGTTATCCCCACAACCGCATTCGTCCTGATCGTGCCCGTCACAGACAATACAACCTCCTGCCCGTAACTGATTGGGGCAAGCGTGCTTCCGCTAAATGAAATATTCTCAACTCCGATTGCCGTGAGTTCGCTTGCGAGTGCTTCCTTCCTCTCCGGTGCAAGATACCCCTGCGTCTCCATATACAGCATGTACTTTCGCTCAATCCCTATCTTCTTTATCGCAAGATTGAGTCTTGCATATATATCCAGACCTAAATACATGACAATGAACAAAAACAGCATACCGAGCATACATGACAACATGTTTCCCACCGCTTTTTTCTTCCGGAATACAGCTTTCATACATTTGCCGCCCTATGATGCAAACATCTGTGAAGCCGTTGTCGTCATTGTTGTCCATATATCCTGTATGAATCTGATACCGCCTGACTTAAAAAGCGCCGCCATCGCAACAACAACTATCATCACAAGCACCTCTCCTATAACCGCACTCGCCGCCTTTTTTCTCATAATCACACTCTTTACTGTCTTAACCGCATTGAATACAAAATAATTGTTCATATTTCCTCCTATTTTTCCATAAATTAACCCATAGTAAACAATTTTGCCGATTCAAGCAGACCCACGATGCCGGCATACACCAATATCGCCATCATGCAGAAAAATACGGCAAACATACAGATATCCCCCATACGCTTAGTCCGCTCCTGTTCGTATCTGTTATAGCTTAACATAAGTGTTGTCAGATACTGTCTTATGTCCGACAGCATCGCATCCGACACTCCGTTTTTCATAATCTGCCTGACAATAACCACCAGATTGTCTATATTCTCGTTCTCAAACTTCTGACCGAAGGCTTCAACGGATGCCACAAGGTCATTAGATGATATTATATCGCCGGTCAGGGCTATAAGCGCAGCCTTAAGTCTCGGATGAGCCGCCACCCTGTAAGCATCTATCAGTGTCTTTGTTATGTACTCCCCTGCATTTGTCTGCAGGTACACGACATCATACACATCCCTTATGCTCCCAAGCATCTTCATATTGTCACGTCTGTTTCTTGCAATCGCCCTTATATCCGGGTAGAAAAATGCCGGCACTGCAAACACAATCGCCATTGGCGGGTTCAATATAAGCCCAAGTATAAAGCCTGCTGCCGCACACAGCATCTTTCCCGCAAAAAATGTGCGAGGTGTGATTTTCCCTCTCGAATAATATGTAACTCCAAGTGCATCCAGCCTTTTCATGACGGAAAACACCATTATCTCATCCCCCGCTTTCCCTTTATGAATGCAAAATACACAATAAATATGAAAGACGCACAGGTTGCCGCTATAAGCAGATTTCCAATCACACTCTCAGTGAGCATGCTAAACAGACCATATATTCCTGTATCAAGAATTGACTGTGACATAATGACAAGACAGGCTGCAGCTCCCGCAAGTATTGAGGTCAGTCTTATCTTTGCCTCTCTGTATATCTCGTCAAGCCGTCTGCTGTTGTCTAACTGTCCCGCAAGAAGCCCTCTGCACTGTGCCGTAATCTCACGATAATTTGCATTGTTTCTTGATGATATTTCAAGATTTCTTATAAGTGTTCTGAAAAATTCATGCTCTATCCTGTTCTCAAGCCCACCGATTGCCATACCACCCTGCACACCGCTTCTGACCTGCGTTACCGCCCGCAGAAGCTCATCATGTATAGGTCCCTCCACCATGTCTCCCGTCTTTTCAAGAATATATATGATGTCATCTGATTCCGCTGCACAGTTTTCAATACAATTTACCATTGCAAGGAGCTGTTTCTCCTCCCTCCGGTACCTGTAATCCCTAATTCTGGCAAACATATACTCCGTAATTCCCAACATTGCCATCACCGCAGCCACACCCGCATACCATCTTCCGGTCAGGATACATATTCCCACTGACACAACCGCCGACAAGACCGTCATAATGACTATATAGAGCTCCGGAGTCATCCAATTAAACCTCAGTGTCATTCCACTGTATTCCAGATTATCCTGAACATGTGCTATAAATCCTCTTTTCCCCATGCTCCCATACAGCGCCTTTAACTCTGCGGCAATCTCCTCACGGCTGCCTGAAAGGCTGTTTATTCCCGCATATATTTCCTCAATGCTCTCGCGCAGCATGTTGGTTCTCACAATGTAATTAATAAATGAATATGCAGCCACCAGTGACAGCACAAGGGCAAGTATATGAGCCGCTGCAATAAGATATATAATCATCCTGTCTCCCTCCGCTCATATATGGTGTCAAATGTCAGTTTCTTTTGTTCCTCCGACCATCCGACCTCAGCTATTGTTTGAATTTTATATTTTTTCATGAAAATACAATTTTTTAGGAAACGCAGCATGAACATGATTTCATCCGTAGAATGGCTGCTGCTTCTTTTGACATAATCCACCAGTCGAAAATATGCGTCCCTCGGCGAATTCGCATGGATTGATGCATAGCATATCGCTCCCGTGTGGACCGCATACAGAAAGTCTTTCGCCTCGCCGCCCTTAATCTCACCAATCATATATACATCCGAGTCGACAAGCAGTCCGTTTCTTGAAATGTCCTCAAGTGAGTAACGAAGCTTCCCCTCACCGCGGTTCTCCACAATATGATATGCACAAAATTCTCTCGGCTGCATCGAGAACAGTTCCTCCGATTCCTGAACACAAAATATGGAAAAACTCATCGGAATAATCTCAAGCATGGCATTCATGAGCGTGGTTTTACCGGCGGAGCCCGCTCCGCACACCAGAAATGACTCGCCCGCCTCAATCTTACGCCTCAATGTATCAGCCAGCTCCTCACTTAACATCGCCTCCGCGACAAGTCTCGGAAAAAGCTTCTTTTTTCTGGCGTGCTTTCTTATGTGAAGCATAGGTGCCTGCGCCGACAGCACGAACTTTGTCGACAGATTAAATCTCAGTATCCAATCCTTCTGGCTCTTGTCCGTAAATATATTGATGGCATTGTTGTTTGCCATATTTACCTTATTTTTCAGTGCAACACGCTCTATGAACCGCTCATAGTCATCGGCACTCTCAAATCGGACTCCCGAAAGACTTCTCACCCCCCGCTTCTTGATATACACATGTGATGCATCGGTGATTCGTATGTCCGAAATATCCGGATCGGCTATCAAGCCATCGATAATGTAGTAGCTCCACACAAACCTCGCAAACTGCTCATATATACTCTCCACCTGCGCCTTCGACACATAATAATTATTTTTGATATACGTCTTAATCTCGTCCGCAAAAGTCTCCCTGCTGATCTCCCCTCTCTCGCACATGTTAAATCTTGCCACATTAAAACCGGATGTGACATAATCAACAACTCTCTTCACAATATCCGTCTCTGAAAGCTGCTCCGTGGCCCGCTCCCGCTTAGTTTCCGGCAACACTTTTTTTCGTGCCGCAAAAATCATGTATACCTCCTTTCAAAATTCACAACTGGGTAAATACCTGATTACCGGTAAAAAGAAAATTCATGAATTATTACAGATAAAGCTTGATATCAGCTTCGATACCGATTATAGATGTATCTCATACGATTGTCAAGTATCTTTTGCGAAAATAGTTTGCAGTTTTATACATTTTAAGCTAGAATGTAAATAATAATTCCATCAATAGATATAGTGCGTGGCTGCTTGCAGACAAAGCACTATATCTATTGGATGGATAAACAGGCATGAGCAAGTAATGGTTCTGCGAAGCTGAACCTATGAATTGCGAATGACTGTTGTGATTTCGACAGTTCGCAGAACGGAGAAATCACTATTATTATTTAGGCATGATTTATTCATCAATACATATGTGCGTGGCTGCTTGCAGACAAAGCACTATATCTATTGGAAATTTTTTGGGGAGAACATCATAATGAACGATAAAGCATTGAGAATTTTAGAGTACACAAAAATCATAGACCTGCTCTGTGAGCAGGCAGCCTCCGACATGGGAAAGGAGCTTTGCAGAAAGCTCACTCCGATGACAGATATAGATGATATTAAAAGAGCACAGCGCGAAACCTCAGATGCACTGTTCAGAATAGTAAAAAAAGGCAGCGTATCTTTTTCGGGTCTCAAGGATGTCGGAATGTCTCTTAAACGTCTTGAAATCGGTGCAAGCCTCGGAATGAGCGAGCTTCTCGCACTGTCATCCATGTTGAATGTTGCCAGCCGTGTAAAGACCTACGGAAGGCGCGAGACGGATGATGAATCACGCGATTGTCTTGATTCAATGTTCGAAGCAATTGAACCGCTCACAACCCTTAACCGTGAAATTAACCGCTGCATTATATCCGACGAGGAGATGGCAGATGACGCAAGTGCAAAGCTTAAAGACATAAGAAGGCACATCAGAATCGCCAATGACCGCATTCACTCCGAGCTCAACTCCATGGTCGGCGGTCAGCGAACCTATCTGCAGGATGCCGTCGTCACCACAAGAGCAGGACGATACTGTATTCCGGTCAAGGCAGAATACCGTTCACAGGTTCCCGGCATGATTCACGACCAGTCCTCATCGGGCTCAACACTTTTTATCGAGCCTATGCCTGTCGTAAAGCTCAACAACGAGCTGCGCGAGCTTGAACTCAAGGAGATTGAAGAAATCAATATAATTCTCGCCAATCTGAGTGCCGAAGCAGCACAGTATATAGACAGTCTTCACTCCGACCTAAAGGTACTCACACAGCTTGATTTTATCTTCGCGAGAGCGAATTTATCCAAAAGCTGTAACGGAAGCGAGCCTGTAATGAACACCAACGGGTACATTAACATAAAGAAGGGCAGACACCCTCTCATCAATCCTAAGAAGGTTGTACCTATTGATGTATATCTCGGCAGGGACTTCAATCTGCTTGTAATCACAGGTCCTAACACGGGCGGTAAGACTGTTACCCTTAAGACCATCGGTCTTTTTACACTCATGGGGCAGGCAGGACTTCATATCCCTGCATTTGACGGCTCGGAATTATCCGTATTTAACGAAGTGTTCGCCGACATCGGTGACGAACAAAGTATTGAGCAGAGTCTTTCGACCTTCTCATCACACATGACACATATTGTTGATATTCTCGCCAAAGCCGATTACAAGAGCCTTGTTCTCTTCGATGAGCTCTGTGCCGGTACTGACCCTACCGAAGGTGCCGCTCTCGCAATATCAATACTTCAGGACCTTCACAAGCGTCAGGTTACCTGTGCGGCTACAACGCATTACAGTGAAATCAAGGTATATGCACTCTCCACTCCCGGAGTTGTCAACGCCTGCTGTGAGTTCGATGTCAACACCTTATCTCCTACCTACCGTCTCTTAGTCGGTATACCCGGAAAGAGTAATGCCTTTGCCATATCAGGCAAGCTCGGACTTCCGAATTATATCATAGAGAACGCAAAGAATCAGATAGGCACCAACGACAAGGCATTCGAGGATTTACTTGCAAGTCTTGAGGAGAGCCGTGTCACAATAGAACGTGAGCGCGAGGAGATTTCAACCTACAAGGCACAGGTTGCCGAACTAAAAAAAGCTCTTGAGGCAAAACAGGAAAGACTTGATGAACGCTCCGATAATATCATCCGCCGCGCCAACGAAGAGGCCGCTGATATTCTGAGGGATGCAAAGGAGTATGCAGACGAGGTAATCCGTAAGTTCAATAAGTACGAGCGTCAGGGCGTATCTGCATCAGAGATGGAAAAAGTACGAAAGTCCGCCAGAGAGAAATTAGACTCCGTATCCGGAAAGCTTACGCTCAACAACAATACCGCAAAAACCTCCGGCAGGAACTACACCGCAAAGGACTTCCACATCGGAGACAGAGTTAAGGTTCTCAGCATGAACCTTGAGGGAACCGTCCACTCGCTCCCCGATTCCAAGGGCAATCTGAGTGTCACAATGGGAATACTCAACTCACAGGTCAACATAAAAGACGTAATAATACTTGAAGACAACAATAAAGCTTCCGTTAAGAAGGGAATGGGCGGCTCAGGCGCCATAAAAGCATCTAAGACATTTACACTGTCAAGCGAAATCAATCTCATCGGCATGACCGTCGATGAAGCGATTGCACATCTTGACAAGTACTTAGATGATGCCTATCTCTCACATATCCCGTCAGTCAGAATAGTACACGGTAAGGGCTCAGGAGCTTTACGAAACGCAGTCCAGAACCATTTAAAGCGGCAGAAGTACATCAAATCATACCGCCTTGGAACCTTCGGTGAAGGTGATGCAGGTGTCACCATCGCTGAATTCAAATAAAAAAAAAGATAAGGAGACTTAAGTATGGCAAAACAGAAAATACTCATCGTCGACGACGACAACAATATAGCAGAGCTTATATCCCTCTATCTGATGAAGGAATGTTTTGATACGATGATTGTGGAGGACGGAGAACAGGCGCTTGAACAGTTCACACAATACCAGCCTAATCTGATACTGTTAGACCTGATGCTTCCGGGAATTGACGGCTATCAGGTATGCCGTGAAATCAGACGCACCTCCAATGTCCCGATTATCATGCTTTCCGCAAAGGGCGAAGTGTTCGACAAGGTATTAGGACTCGAACTCGGTGCTGATGATTACATGATTAAGCCCTTTGACTCCAAAGAGCTTGTGGCCCGCGTCAAGGCCGTGCTACGCCGTGCGCAGGCGCAGGCAGCGTCGCTTGTGACATCACTCCCCGCTGAAAATGTAGGAGAATACGTGGAATATCCTGACCTGCTCATCAATTTAACCAACTACTCAGTAATATATAAGGGCAAGAACATTGACATGCCCCCAAAGGAGCTTGAGCTTCTCTACTTTCTTGCTTCATCACCTAATCAGGTGTTCACAAGAGAACAGCTTCTCGACCATATATGGGGATACGAATATGTTGGTGATACAAGAACTGTTGATGTCCACATAAAGCGTATCCGCGAAAAAATACATGACAATGAATACTGGAGTATAAGCACAGTCTGGAGTATCGGATACAAGTTCGGGGTAAAGAAACCATGAGAAAAAAAATGTTTGTAAGATTGTTAATCGAATATGTAATTTTCGGTATAACCAGCTTTCTTACCATTTCTCTTCTGATTCCTCAGATGGTACATGTAAATACCATCAAAAGTGAATCTGCCGCAATGTACCGACAGGCAAATTACATTTCATCCGCATACGGTCCGGCTGTCATGGCCGGAACCGATTCATACATTCAGAGCGCAACCGCCCAGCTTAAAGCAGTCGACCGGTACCTGCAATGCGATGTCATGCTTGTTGATACCAATGGCAATATTGCCATTGACACCTACGGGCATTACGGATGTATTGAAAATTTTGACCCTTCGGTCAGTGGCAACAAGTATTACTTTGAGGGTAATTTTTTCGGCACATTCGACCATGACACATTATCCGTCATAGCTCCGATTAACGTGAACTACACACTGAAGGGCTATGTGCTTATCCACAAGGACATTGACGTAATATTCGACAAAAGCAACACGGTATTTAATTATAATTACATAACCATGCTTATCGTTCTCATATACTCATCAGTATTTATTTTCCTATACCTGGCAAGGATATATCTGCCCGTCAGAAAGCTCACAAAGCTTACCCGCGGCTATGCCGAAGGTGACCTGTCGGCACGCGCACATTTTAAGCGGCGCGATGAACTCGGACAGCTCGCCAATTCCCTCGACTATATGGCAGGCGAGATTGATAAGCTGAACAATTACCAAAACAAATTTATTGCCAATGTATCACATGATTTCCGATCACCTCTCACCTCGATAAAGGGCTACCTTGAGGCAATGCTTGACGGAACAATCCCCCCTGAGATGTATGAGAAGTACCTGAACATCGTTCTTTTCGAGACAGAGCGCCTCAACAAGCTCACAAGCAGCCTGTTAACGCTCAACAACATGAATCAGGGAATGATGCTTGAGATAAGCGATTTTGATGTCAACGATGTGATTAAGAAAACCATATTGACCTTTGAAGGTGTCTGCTCACAAAAAAAGATTCAGTTCAATCTGACTTTCTCGAACAAGACAGCCTTTGTCTCCGCTGACTACGGTAAAATTCAGCAGGTTATCTACAATCTGATTGACAACGCCATTAAGTTCAGCAACAACAATTCATTTATCAATATATCCACCTACGAAAAGGGCGGAAAGATTTTTATATCCGTGAAGGATTTCGGAATAGGTATTCCTAAGGACAGTATCGAAAAGATATGGGACCGCTTTTATAAGTCGGACCTGTCTCGCGGTAAGGACAAGAAAGGTACCGGTCTCGGTCTCTCCATAGTAAAAGAAATCATAAATGCACACAAGACAACCATAGATGTGATAAGCACCGAGGGAACAGGAACCGAATTCATTTTTTCCCTCATGAAATCAAAAGAGCTGCCTCTCTGATATTTATCAGAGCGGCGGCTCTTTAATATTTGTCGTATTTAATTCCAATCGAATGTTCTTGGCTTTCCTTCAAGCCGCATTCCCTCAAAGTTATTCTGTCTTAAAGCTTCATAGAGCACAACGGCTACCGAATTTGACAGATTGAGAGACCTCGTATCACCTATCATCGGTATTCTGATTGACGTTTCGGGATATTTCTGAAGTATTGATTCCGGGATTCCGGCACTTTCCTTGCCAAACATAATATACGCATTCTCATCATAATGGACATGTGTGTATACATTCTTTGCCTTGGTTGTCGCCATATAAAGGCGCGCTCCCGGATTCTTCTCCATAAAATCATCGAAATCGTCATACACCGTGACATCAAGCTGAGGCCAGTAATCAAGTCCTGCTCTCTTAAGCATCTTATCATTAATCTGGAATCCAAGCGGCCCTATAAGGTGCAGTCTGCTTCCGGTAGCGACACAGGTTCTTCCTATATTTCCTGTATTTGCAGGCATCTCCGGCTCATGAAGTACTATATTCATCATAGTTGTATCAGTCTCTTTTCGTCTAAATTTAGAATCTACTCATTCTTGAGCGAAATATCAATCTCTATAACCTTATTCTCATCATACGTGAGCGGAACACAGATATTCTGTGCATACGAGCTTGAAAGCCTGAAATCACCCTGAATGATTGTAGGCGGTGTAATGTCAACTATCTTGCCCTTAGTTGAGAGAACCGTTGCTGCATTTCCAAGCACCATATTACCAAGCTCGCTGAGCGCACTTAGAGAAAGTTCGTCAAGCTCCGTGATTGTCTGAAAACACATTTTAGATGCTATATCACAGGCAACGTCATTTGACATTGCCATGAGTACCTGACCTCTTATCTGCCCTGTGACGCCTATATTGACAACCAGATACTCTCTGTCAAATTCTGTTGCCTTGACATAAGGCTTCCCAACCGTAAAATGCACTTGACACACATCCTTCATAACCTGCGTAGCTGCCAGCAAAAACACATTAATGTACTCAACATTCATATCTGCCATGCTATTTACCTCCTGTATTTCATGGTTTATCAAGATAACGGACTTCGTCCCCGTTAACAATTTTCTTATCGTTATCAGATGTCAGGTATCCTATCACTGCTGCAGGTATCCCTTCACCTTCAAGTGCCTCCATCAGATGTGCAGGCCTGTCAGTTACAATAAGCATACATCCCGCCGATGCCTCCTCATAAGGATTTACACCAAATATCTCGCTGAACTCTATCGTCTCCTGTGCTACGGGAACAGCCCGCAGATCCACGTTAAGACCGCATCTGCTTCCGACCGACAGTTCCCACAGTGCCGTAAATATACCGCCCTCGGCAGCATCATGCATTGCCACGGCACCATTATGTGCTGCAATATCGGCATCCCTCATGGCACATGCCTCGTTAATCACGCTGTCCGCATGTTCAACATACCCAACTGGCAGTCTCTCTAAAAGCTTATCCCTGCACTCCTTCTCTGTCACGAGATACGCTGTCTTCTCGATGGCAATTCTCTTCGTTGCGACAATCGCCATACCCGGTTTCGCGTTTTTCAGGGTCAAATATTTTTCCTTCATACATATGCCTGTGACGGTCACGGATACCATAAACGACAGTGCATCACAGCATATCTCCGTGTGCCCTCCCGACAACGGTACACCACACGCACGGCAGGCTTCATTGACAGTTCTTGTAAGTGCCTTCAATTCCTTCTCTTCAAAACCCTCCGGCAGAATAAATGCAGCCGACACAGTCAACGGTATTCCACCGCACGCCGCAATATTGTTAACTGCACGCATCACTGCAAAATACGGTGCATATTTTTCTTTCGTGAGTGCACATTCCGTCGATGTCAGCACATATCTGTCACCGATATCCGTCACCGCACAGTCCTGTCCTACCGCCGGTCCTGCGGCAATACAATCGTTTCTGTAGTCTATGAGTTTGATCACAGACCTGTTTAATACTGATTCCGATACCTTTTTATTTGCCATAACTGTTCTTAATTTATCCTTTACATAATGATAAGTTATTGGTATTCTAGTTAAGAACAGATTTTACAGATATGATGCCACCATGGGCAGAATCATTGCAATGACAAGCAGTACAACAAGTACTATTGTTATTATCCTTCTGTTTTTTTTGCTGTAAAAATTAAACATATTTTCCTCATTTCCAATCAGTTACCGGAGGTACCCTGACATGATTCATAACTTTTTTAATACAATCGGTGTCTCATTAATATTCTGCACCATAGTTCTGGGCTTTCTCATTAAGTATGAACGCCGCAAGCACTCACGAAAAACCGAGGCAGACAACAATGCCTTCTGGAGCCGTGAGGCTGCTGCCAACAGTGTACGCCGCAAGGACATATCACAGCTTCCTTATATCCGTATTCCTTTTGAAGAGCTCCCCTTCATACATGACGCAGCAGGTGAGATTAAAACCTGTCAGAACCAGCTCCTCGCCCTCAAGGGAATTCCTCTTTTGAATCTCTCGTCAATGTCGAATACCGATTTAAAGATGGAGTATGGCGTCGCCAATCTTCCGAAGCTGTCTGAATGTGATGAGGCATGCAACAACATGTACCGCATCATAGCCAATCTCGGATATTATCTCTCCAAGGAAGGCTATCACGACGAGGCGGTGGCGTTCCTCGAATTCGGTATCAGGGCGGGTTCCGACTTAAGCCGCAATTATTATGTGCTCGCCGACGAGTATCTTCTCGCCCATCGGTACGATGATGTAAGACAGCTTACAGAACATGCCGAGAGCATTACAACACCCATGAAATCCGCCATCATACGCGAACTGACGGGAAAGCTTGCTTCTACAGAGGTTAAGCCTTAACTATTGAAAGCTTCTTCCGTATGTTGACAATATCTTATCGATTTCCCTTGAAGCCTGGCTCTTTGTCAGGCTTTCTATTTTTTTGTCCAAAGCCACTCCGTGCTGCTTTATAAGACTCTTCAAAAAAGCTGTCTGCTTCGGTGTTATCGGCGTATCTTTCTTCGCTGTATAGACAATATCCATCGGCATGAAAAGGCTTCCATAATCCTGTGCTTCACTGCTCTGTGCTTCACTGTAGAGACATTCATACAATCTTGCCGCAGCAGCCGCATCTGAGAAAGCTCTGTGTCTCGGCTCTTCCACAATATTGTAGTAGCTGCACAGACTCTCAAGACTTCTGCTCTCAAGTCCCGCAAGCAATATCCTGGATATTCTGTGTGTGTCAATTCCCGTAGTGTGATACTTTATCTTCATATCAAGCGCTTTCTGGCACACAAAGCCGTAATCGAACGCAACATTATGTCCTAACACCGGCATGTCACCAAGGAAATCAAGCAGTCCGGCAAGCGCCGTGTCAATGTACTCCGCATGGCTTACCATGCTGTCATCAATTCCGGTTATCTCTGTAAT
This sequence comes from Firmicutes bacterium CAG:882, assembly GCA_000435595.1. Lineage (GTDB taxonomy): Bacteria > Bacillota > Clostridia > Lachnospirales > Lachnospiraceae > CAG-882. The sequence continues at coordinate 116,302 of FR895438.1, read as the reverse complement.
TCTCTCCGGAATGTGTATATCAGGATTCACAAAACAGGCAAAGCTGTCTGTTCTTACTCCGCCTATGTATTTTACGGCACCAATCTCAATTATCCTGTCATCGCGCGGACTGAGTCCCGTTGTCTCAAGGTCAAGTGCCACATAATCAAGTACTTTATCTGTCATAGCCTGCTCCATCCGCTAATACGATATTATCTCGTATCCTTCCTCTGTCACAAGCACCTGTATCTCCCACTGGGCTGAAGGAAGTCTGTCCTCAGTATAAGCGGTCCATCCGTTATCTTCGTCAATGTAAATTTCCTGCCTGCCCATATTAATCATCGGCTCAATGGTGAACATAAGTCCCGGTGCCATAACCATCTCTGTCCCGGCTTTTGACACATAGCTTACAAACGGGTCCTCATGAAATTCAAGCCCTACACCGTGACCTCCGATTTCTCTTACAACAGAGTATCCGTTCTGCTTCGCAAAATCATTTATTGCCTGTCCGACATCGCCTAGAAAGCCCCACGGCTTTACCTTTGAAAGTCCGACATTAAGGCTCTCCTTTGCAACATCCACAAGTCTTTTTTTCTCCGGTGATACATCTCCGATACAGAACATTCTCGATGAATCGGAAAAATATCCATTAAGAATAGTCGAACAATCTACATTGATTATATCCCCTTCACGCAGCATCACATCAGGCGACGGTATTCCATGGCATACTTGGTTATCAATGGATGTACATACACTCTTAGGAAATCCTTCATAGTTGAGCGGAGCCGGGATTCCTCCCATGCCCGTTGTCACATCATACACCCACTTATCAATCTCCTCTGTCGTGATTCCTGCCTTGATATGCTCCGCCACATAGTCAAGCACCGCAATATTAATCTTAGCACTCTCCTTAATTCCGGCAATCTGTTCAGGTGTCTTGATAAGCTTGTGCGAAGGAACAACCGCATGCATAAGTCTCATGCTCTCAAGCTTATCGTCAAAATTGCTGTGACATCTCTTGTACTTAAGTCCGCTTCCGCACCAGCACGCATCATTTCGTCCCGGACGTATCATATTAATCAACTCCTTTTAAAATCTATTCCCAAAGCTTCTTCTTATATACTCCCTGCTCCACAAGCTCGGCAAATGAGTTCACAACAAGTGCCTTATCTTCCTTGTAGGTCACACCGAACCACTTATCGCTTGTAGGAAGCACATGCACCTCTGCAAGACCTTCCTCGACCATATCTCCGATTATCGTCGGGATAAGATACTCAGCCTTCTGCTCATTGCCATCAATCCCGCCGAGGAATGTGACGAATCTCTTCTCAAGCTCAGGGAATATATCAGGAGTGAGACCCCACATATTCATGGACACAGGCTGATTAAGCGGAACATTTCCGTCCGGTGTAACCGCACAGTTATCACCCTTTCCGATTTCCTTTGTCTCCACAATCTTGGTAAGAATGCCGTCCTTGACCTGGCAGATTCCTCTTGTAACCGTTCCGTTCTCGCTAAGTGTGTTTCCCACCTCAAAGCCTGCCATGCAGAAATTAAACCTCCTGTCAGCCTTATCAGGATTACAGAGGTACTCATGAATCTTCTTAAGTCCCTCCTTGCCGTAATAGTCATCCGCATTGATAACCGCAAACGGCTCATTAACCACGTCCTTGCATGCGAGAATCGCCTGTCCCGTTCCCCAAGGCTTCGTTCTTCCCTGCGGCACCGTATATCCTGCCGGAAGGTCCTCCATGTTCTGGAACACATACTCAACCTTCACACGCTTCTCAATTCTGTCTCCGATTGCCTCGCGGAACGCCTCCTCGATATCCTTTCTTATAATAAATACAACCTTGTCAAAGCCTGCCTCAAGAGCATCATATATCGAATAATCAAGTATAATCTCCCCGCTCGGTCCAACAGGTTCTATCTGCTTGATACCGCCGTAGCGGCTTCCCATTCCTGCCGCCA
>FR895438.1:60343-114331 GCA_000435595.1 Firmicutes bacterium CAG:882 | reverse complement strand
CCTGCCGCCATAATAACTAATGCTGTGTTCATTTATGTACCTCCGATAATTTTTCACGCTTAAAGCACTGTTTCTATCTTAATCTATCCAAAAATAAAAAGCAACCTTTCTTTAATCTCTTTCTGCCCAAATAACACTGTTTTTTCTAAAAAAACATTAAGTTCTTAATGATTGTTAAGAGGTTAACATTGTTTATGAAGTTAAGACTTATTTTTATATGGAAAAAAGAAATGAGATTTGCTATTATATGGTGTAAACTATAATTATGAGCTTTACATTTCAGATTCAGGTGTCAAAACATCCTGATTTATTTTAAAAGTATATATCATGTTTTGACACATGAATCTATTTCATAAAGAAACGGAGATTTTCATATCATGAATAAAAAATATATATACGAGACTCATCTGCACACCAGCGAAGGAAGTGCCTGCGGACGCTCAAGAGCCATCGATATAGTTGATGCATACAAAGCTGCCGGATATACCGGAATCATTATCACCGACCACTTTTTCTACGGCAACACGGCAGTTGACCGCTCACTTCCATGGGGTGAATGGGTTAACGGCTTCTGTAAGGGTTATGAGAACGCACTTGAGGAAGGAAACCGCATCGGTCTTCAGGTATTCTTCGGCTGGGAGTCCGGCTACAAGGGAACAGAATTCCTCATACATGGTCTTGATAAGGACTGGCTTCTCGCTCATCCGGAAATCCGCGATGCCGATGTAAAGACACAGTATGAACTTGTACATGCCGGAGGCGGTATGGTAATACATGCGCATCCGTTCAGGGAAGCTCCGTATATCCCCGAAATTCGCCTCTTTCCTGAATATGTCGACGGTGTCGAAGCAGTCAATGCCACCCACAGCGGAACTCTCACCAAGTCAAGATGTATGGGACACCCTGAATTCAACGACAGAGCCATAGACTATGCCGACAGGCATCAGCTTGCAAAGACGGCAGGTTCAGACCAGCACTCGACAGAGATGGTCTATGGCGGAATGGTATTTGAGCGCAAGCTGAAAGACAGCCGCGATTTTATCAAAGCTGTCCTTGGCGGTGAAGCCGTTGAACTTTTAGATGGCACACGCAATCCTTTTTAGATTTTTGTGTAATAGGAACGAAGTTTCCTATCACGATTCAGGTGTCAAAATATGCGGATCTGATTTTTATGTGTATAGCCTGTTATGTTTATGCATATCAGCTCCGTTGTACGAAGCAGGTTGTTCTAACGACTCTGAAGAAAATATTTCTGCTTCCGCCACCGTCGCAAAATCAGCCCTCCATGGCTGTTTGCAACTCAGCCGGCATCCATGCCGTCTGTGGCTGTACGATGTACAGAGTCCTAAGAACAACTAAGCATCTTCCAAAAGTCGTGATATGCATAAATATAACATGATATACATATTGAAGTTGTGAAAGCATGTTTTGACACCTGAATCCTGTTACATCAAAAAAGGGGCATATCCATAGGATATGTCCCTTTTTAAACCGTCTTACGATTCCTTACGCCTTAAATTAGTCTAATGTGTATGGCATTAAAGCGATATGACGTGCTCTCTTAACAGCAACTGTGAGTGCTCTCTGATGCTTAGCGCAGTTTCCGGTAATTCTTCTAGGAAGAATCTTACCTCTCTCAGATACATATCTCTTTAACTTATTAACATCCTTATAATCTATAACGCCGTTCTTGTCTCCGCAGAATACGCAAACTTTCTTTCTTCTGCGTCCAAGCTTCTTCTTCATTGGAGCGTCGGAAGACTTATTTTCTCTGATATTTGGCATTATCGTGACCTCCTTATAAAAATTTAGTTGAAAGGAAGACCTTCATCCTCAACACCCATCGGAAGATTCATAAATCCATCCGCCGGTGCTGCTGCGGCAGGCATTGGTCTGTCGCTCGGTGCAAAGCCTCCGTTGTTAGCGCCTGCAGCCTTACTCTCTGCAAACTCCTGATCCTCTACAACAACATCTGTTGTGTATACCTTCTGACCGTCCTTGTTGGTGTAGCTTCCCGTCTGGATTCTTCCGGTAACCACAACCTTCGTACCCTGATGAAGGTACTTCTCCGCAAACTCAGCAGCACGGTCGAATGCAACACAGGATATAAAATCCGCTGTCTGCTCGCCGTTATCGCTTCTTCTTCCTCTGCGGTCAACTGCCAGTGTATATCTTGCAATTGACATTGATCTCTCGCCTGTGCTTACACGCACATCAGGATCTCTTGTCAATCTTCCCATCAAAATTACCTTATTCATAGACTACTCTCCTTTCGGATGATATGTCACAAGATTATGCCTCTACGGAAACGCAAAGATATCTTACAACGCCGTCCATGATACGAAGCTGTGCCTCAAGCTCTGCAGGTGCAGTAGCAGGTGCATCAAACTCAACGAAAGTATAGAATGCTTCGCTCATCTTCTGAATATCATAAGCAAGCTTCTTCTTACCCCAATCGTTTACATTAGTTACAGTACCGCCGAAGCGAGCGATCATGTCCTTCACTTTCTCAAGTGTTGCAAGTCTTGCCTCGTCTTCTAACTTAGCACTGATAACAACTGTTAATTCGTACTTGTTCATGCTTTCTTGTACCTCCTTATGGTCTCTGGCCCTGTAACTCTTGTACAGAGCAAGGAAATAAATAATATATCACAAATGTAGATGTTATCATATACATTTGGATTATGCAAGTGTTTTTTTCACAAATCCTCTGAAATTCTTCTCCACCAGCTTGCGCGGCAGCATAACCTGATGACTGCATCCCATGCACTTGAGCCTGAAATCTGCCCCGACACGCAGAATCTCCCACTCCCTGCTTCCGCACGGATGAGGCTTCTTCATTGTAATCACATCACCTGTTTCAAATTCCATGTCCATACCCCGCTTCAATAAGCAGCTCGGAAGCGAACTCCCGGATTTTACCTCACTCAACTTAAAAATCCTGAAAGCCTTGAAGCCTTCAGGATTCCGCTGTAAAAAAGGCGACTGTCGGACTCGAACCAACGATCAGGGAGTTGCAGTCCCACGCCTTACCACTTGGCTAAGTCGCCATGCCATCAACAGCTTTTATAGTATATCAGACTTATCTGCTGATGTCAAGATTTTTTAATAAATTTATCACGAATATTTGCAATCGACTTCGCTGACTGCGCATCTTACTCTGTCAGCCTGATTTTCTGAACCTTTCTCGAGTTGATATACACATAGGTATCATCCCCCGAAACAGGGACGAGGCTGTCAATCGCTGTCTCGAACGTATACCTGAAACGCTCCTTGCCCGAGAATGACAACAGCCTTACATCATTGTCGTCATACATAAATATATTATCTTTAACAAAAGCATATTCCTTATAGTCGGTCTCTATCATGCAGCTACCAAGCCTGCTTCCCTTTATATCATACACTTCTATTCTGTACGGATACCCCTGCTCATGGTTGCGAAGTACGAGTCCAATATACTGCTGTGAATAGAATATCCCATGAAGCTCATCCTCATACACAATATCAGCCACAAGCTTAGGATACTGTGTGATACTGTAAATGCTCAGCTTTTCTGTCGCGGCAGCTATCGCCGTATCGGCAGTCACAAATTGAACCATCGGAACAAGCATTCCTGAGTACTGGTCAAAACCTCCCACAAGACGTTCAGCCTCATTCTTTCCGACCTCGCCGAAATTATAGAATATGACGCTTGTTCCAATCTCATTCTCCTCAATTCCGCTGTAAGCCACCATAAGTTTAACCGCATCATCGGATATACTTATGTCCGTCGGGACTCCGTTTCCGCTTATCGAGGTCTTAATCCGGTATGCCTTCTCACCGGTGGTATCATACATATCAATATACTGGGTATTTCCATCCTCAAGTATAACCGCCACACACCCGTTGGCTGCCACGCTTACCCCGACAATCGGAAGAATCGTATCTACTGACATTACCGCACCTGACTTGTTGAACACATACACCCACGAACCGCCGATTCCCGCAGCCGCACAATAATCGCCGCGCACATCAAGCGTGGGAATCTGCAATTCATAAGACGCATTCCACTGCGGCGTATTATCCGAATTATAATATGCTATTCCGTCCTTGCTGTAACGGACAAATCCGTCTCCGAATTTCGCATACGATGCGCTCTTGCTATCCGCCCTGTCCGTAGACTTAACCGTGGTATAACCCGTGTAAACAGGCTTACGGTTCATGTAGCCATGCATAAAATATGCGCCCACCGCAAACACCGCAAGTAAAACTGCAGTAACTGTTAAAACTTTTACCTTTTTTGACATAAAATCATCCCTATTTATGGAAGCAGAAGCTCATCGCCTATATTGATCGAGTTTCCTCCGTCAGTGATCCCGTTGAGCTCAAGAAGTGCATTGAGCTTTTCCGTATCATAGCTGCCGTATTCCTTAATGATAATACCCGATAAGGTATCTCCTGACTGTACCACATATGAGCGATGTGCCTGCGTCGTTGTCTCAGGCTCTGTTGTAACCTCCTCGGTCGTCACTTCCTCTGTTGTCGTCTCCTCGGTAACCGTCTCCGCCTCAGTCGATGTCTCCTCTGCCGGTGTCTCCGTATCGGATACGCTCTCCTGCGGTGCCTCCGTAGTCTCCACATTTCCGTCAGCATAATTGATGTCAAGTGTCTCATCCTGTGTAGCCGCCGGTGTCGCATTGACTGCCGTATTATTCTCAACATAATCTCCGCCGCTCTCAACCATGGATTCCTTGCTGTCCGCATGACTCTCAGACTGAAGTCTTGCCACTCCCGCAACAAGCACAAATATAACTAAAATTGCGCTGAGCGCATACATTATCGATAACTGCTGTCTTGCCTTTGGCTCACTCTTATTCTCTCTCATAACCTGTCTGTACCTCTTCATAACCATATCGTCTGCAGTTGTAGGCTTCTTTGCCGGCTTAACCTCTGCCATATACCTCTGCATCTGTTCATTTTTATCAAAATACACTATATAACCATCAAGGCTTTCAAGCCCTGAATCAAAGCAGCTATATATCTCCTCAGTCTTTTCATTGGGATTGACATACAAAAATGCCTTGTATCTGCCTATGCTGTCGATATGTGTCCTCTCAAGAGCCATATTTTTCTCAGGTCTTATAGTAGATGACACAAGATACCAGCCCACAATATCCATACCTTCAAAATATGTACTGCGGTTCGTGTTCACAAGCGGCCATGTCTCCTGTGTAAAGCTTACCTTGCCGTCATAGACGGAAGCATTCGTGATTTCCATTGCCCCATAGACAAAGGTGTAATTCTCTCCGTCAATCTTCTTCTCCTCGCCAAGCAGAATTCCGACTCTGCCCTCCTCGTCCTCATCAAGAGTAAGCTCTCTGACAAACGAAAAAGCATAATCTTCAATATATACTCTTTTATCTAAATCCAAATCCCCTACCTGGCGTATGTTCTTAGGCAGTTCGTGGCTGTTCTTCTTTTTTACTACATGTTCCTTCACTCTTAACCTCATTTCTGCACCGCATAAAGCTGTCACAAAGCCATATCCGCGGTGCCGCATACGGCTTTATTACATGAACACTAACAGTTTAACATTTTCTATCGGCAAGTGCATCTTTTTTTTGCGACTTTTTTAATGTTTTTTCGCAAAAAATCCCTATGAGTATATGGTTTGCGAATAAAGCTGTCCATTTTTACATATAATTCGTATATGAAAACATTGACTGAAAATTATTATTTTGATACCGCAGCGGGCAGTGCTGCCTGCAAAATAGGAGTCCGTCTCACCGAGCTTCTCCTCAAATCCGACAAGGCACTTGATGATGTCGTCATCCTGTGTATAGGCACCGACCGTTCCACAGGTGACAGTCTCGGACCGATTGTAGGTTATAAGCTCCTCAACAGAATAATCTCAGACAGCCGAAAACTCACCGAAAACGGAATAACCGTCTACGGCACTCTTGATTCGCCTGTGCATGCAATCAATCTCGAGCATGTACTCTCGGATATCGAGAGACGGCACGGCAAGCCCTTCTGTATCGCCGTGGATGCGTCGCTGGGCACGAAGAATCATATCGGCTACGTGACCGTAGGTACAGGACCGCTAAGACCCGGTCTGGGAGTGAACAAACAGCTTCCCGATGTCGGCGACCTTCACATCACCGGCATCGTAAATGTATCCGGAAGCAACGACCCAATGCTTTTACAGACAACCAGACTGTCCACTGTGATGAATCTTGCGGATGCCATTGCCGACGGTCTGCTGTACTGTCTGTCACCTATGCGTTCAAGCCTGAAGCCTCATATCTCCATTTTTAATCCAGCTAAGCTTGCGCATTACTTCGCTGACCGACAGGCTTATTAGCCCCGGAAGCAGAAAGTGCATAAGCACCATCTCTATTATCACGATAGCTCCCGGTGTAGACGGAACCATCGAATGCCATGTCGAGAATTGACCTATAAGTATAAGCGAACCTGCTCCGGCTCCTGCCGCTGAATTACTCATATGAAGAAGAGCACTTCCTGCCGGACCTAATATCGCCGCAGATATTATGGAAGGAATCCATATAAGCGGGCGTCTTAAGATGTTAGGAAATTCAAGCATAGACGTTCCGAATCCTATTGCAAGCATTCCGCCTATTTTATTCTCACTATATCCGGCAACAGCGAATCCAACCATGCTGCAGCATACTCCAATGGTAGCTGCACCTGCAGCCACGCCGGATAGTCCTATTGAAACTGCTATTGCAATAACATTCACAGGCATCGCAGCGAACATCGAAAAGAGCACGGCAACAATTATGCCGCCAACGATAGGCGACTGTGCCACATTGTAGCTTGCAAGACTGCCGAGCCAATACACAAACTTCGTTATATACGGTCCGACAAAATATCCGACAAGTGCGCCCGCAAATATCGAGATAATCGGCGTTACAAGTATGCTAAAGCTCGTCCTTCCGGAAATCAGCATTCCTACCTGTATTGCGATATATGCAGCAATAAATGCACCGAGCGGTTCTCCGACCGCTCCTAATGCAACCGCCGTCACGCTGTGAAATGCGCCTAACATTCCCGCAATCGCGGCAGAAACCGTGACAAGCGAATCCGCGTTGCACTTTGCCGCAACCCCAACCCCTATTCCGGCTCCCGTGAGAGTCTTAGCGACATTTCCTATCGCCGCAAGCTGTGCGCCCACAGCCCCGCCAATCCATGCTCCGAGCTGTGTGAAAGCCGTTCCGAGTATCAATGTGACGAACAGCCCAAATGTCATTCCGGTGAATCCGTCGACAAATATATTATTAAAAATCTTTTTCATTCCTAATCCCCCCTGATGTTATATAATCACAGCATACCCGCTTTCGCAACGCTCAGCTCGAACGCTGACGCCTTCGCACTGCTCAGCTCGTAAATCCCTGATTTTCTCGCTGTCCGTGCTTCGCACTATCGCCATCTTCTCGAACGCCGACTCTTTCGCTCTGCTCAGCTCGAAAATCCCTGATTTTCTCGCTGTCCGTGCTTCGCTCATTATACCACATCTTTAATACTGAGTTCAACAGCATAAAGTCATGGCAATCCTGCGATTTAACATCAGTTTTGGCAGGATGCCATGATTTTATTTGTTGAACGTCCGATATGTATGTTTTTTATTTGACAAATATGTGCTATAATACCTCCATCATCGCCACAGGCAAGGAGGACACTCATGTTTCGATTATGGGCTAAAGAATTCAAGGACAATCATCTTGTACGCGATATGGTCGTATGCAATGATGATTACAATATCAACAGAACCAAAAAGGTTTTCGACGCACTCGACAAGGTCTGTCATACATTCGACCTTCAGACACCTATATGGCTGGACATCAATATCAATGACTTTAGGAAGCACAGCAAGACACGCTTTACACAGGACAGCTTTGTAGAACACATAGATTTCGATTACCTCGAAATTCATGTTATTGAGGAGGATTAAACAGCTTGAAATCATTCATTTCCTTTATCAAAAAAGAGGCCGTCCTGTCAGCCGCGGTCCTTCTCTCCATTATATCCGCCTTCTTTGTCACCCCCGACGCCGAATATGCCGGATACATAGATTACAGAGTCATCGCCCTGCTCTTCTGTCTGATGCTCGTCGTAGCGGGCTTTAAGGAAACCGGTATGTTCGCCGCTCTCGGCTCACGGCTTCTTAAGCATGCAAAGAATACACGAAGTCTTGCTCTTATACTTGTCTTTTTGTGTTTTTTCAGTTCAATGTTCATAACCAACGATGTTGCACTTATCACGTTCGTCCCATTTGCGGTTATGCTGCTGACACTTACAGGCAGAACAAGCCTCTTGATACCTGTAATTACATTACAGACCATTGCCGCCAATCTCGGCAGCATGCTCACTCCTGTCGGCAACCCGCAGAACCTGTATCTGTACTCTGCATTCCACATATCCATACGGGAATTTATATTGCGTATGCTTCCTCTGTCTGCATTATCCGCCGTTCTCCTGCTTATAGGTGTACTTCTTTTAAAAAATACACCTCTTTCGGAAAACACTGCTCCTTCCAACAGTCAAATAACAGGAGGGATAAGACCGATGATATACATACTTCTGTTTCTCGTCTGCACGGCTTGCGTAAGCCACGTTATCAGCTATCCGATTATGCTCTGCATTGTTGTCATAACAATACTGCTGTGTGACAGAACTCTTTTTAAAAAAATTGATTACTTTCTGCTCTTAACCTTCGTGTGTTTTTTTGTATTTATAGGCAATATGGAGCGCATTCCGGCAGTATCATCCATTATGAGCCGTCTGATTTCAGGACGTGAAATGCTTCTCGGCATTGGCTTTTCGCAGATTATAAGCAACGTACCTGCTGCAATACTTCTGTCGGGCTTCACAACCAATTACCTTCCTCTTCTGTACGGCGTCAATATCGGAGGGCTGGGAACGCTGATTGCATCCCTGGCAAGCATCATATCTTTTCGCGGCTATTGTGCTTCTGACGATGCCCATAAAGGAAATTATGTACTTACATTCACAATATACAACCTTATTTTCCTTATAATATTGACTGCATTCTGTTTTCTGCTTCTGTAGACACCGGAATTTTCAAAGCAAATGGCAGGATATGCATGCGCACATCCTGCCCTCACTCACATTTTATAATCTTTACGGCGTTGTTGTCAGATTACTTTCCCTGAGCGCCATCATGGCAGTTCTCTGACTTATTCTCATTCTTATCAGTTGCCTTATTCTGATTCTTGTTTGAATACTTGTTCTGATTCTTGTTCGAGGACTTGCTATGCTCTCCTCCATAGTTATAGGACTTGTTCTGTTCACTGTAATTTTCGCTCATAATTGACCTCATTTCTCATATTTATTACGGAAAACTGTCTCTTCCGCCACGAGAATAGTATGTACACCATAAGCAGAATCATACATGACAGACACACATTTTTTTTAAAATATTCTTCGCCGTCTCTGTCTGTTCCATCGAATACAGGCACTTTCTTTCATCTTCCCAGTATGTAACGATTTCCACGTCCCTAAGCAGTTCTTCATCTGCAACCGCATATTCATCGAATGCCTGTCCGGGATTAAGCACATGATAATCAAGACGGCTTTTGAGTATACATATTCTATGTCCCTTAGGTATATAGAAGTTGACGTTATACGCCGGTTCAGTTCCACTGTTCCATATTCTGAGATATATCTTTTTGTCTTCCTTGCGTATTATCTTTGCCTGAACACAGGCTCCGCTTATGCTTAATTTTTCCTTCTCCCTTAGATGATGAAACCTCATATACAACCTCCTCTCATCAATCACTGACTCCCCTTTGATATCTTAAGTCTAACAAAAAATACCGCAATAAAACTTACAATCGTTCGACAAAAAAAGCCATCTGCCGACATACTTTGCAGATGACTTTTCACTAATCACATATTCACTTACCGATGCTACCTCACATAGGCTCTGTCTATATCAACTATTACCTGATATCTGCTGTCAAGCTCAGATGCGGCTTTTTGGATTTTTTTAATAAGCTCTTCTTTTGTTCCCTTATAGCTGTACGGAACAACAACATCAAATATAAGGTTCGTTCTCTCACGTCCGGTCACCATACGGAAATCATGTATCGACATGGCAGGGTCAATATTAAATATCTGCTCCCTCATATACGCCATGATATGCTTTAATTCCCCGTTATTTCTGTCAATCGGATCCATATGTATCACGGCTTCACAGCCCAATCTTCCCTTAATCTCCCTCTCTATGGCATCTATCTCTTCATGCAGCTCAAAAATATCGCCGTCTCCCGGAACTTCGGCATGGAGGGAAATCATCACACGTCCGGGACCATAATCATGCACAACCAGATCATGCACTCCAAGCACATGCTCATGTGCCATAACCGTATTCTCTATCTCCTCCACAAATTTCTCATCGGGTGCCTTTCCAAGCAGCGGGCTGATTGTATCCTTCGCCGCATCATATCCTGCATACAAAATAAAACATGCAACTGCAACACCGCATATTCCATCAATATTGATATTACAGAACCTGCAGAGCAATACCGATATGAGTACAACACTTGTCGCCACCGTATCACTCAGGCTGTCTATTGCCGTGGCCTTCATAGCCGCCGAATCAATCTTGGCACCTACACATCTGTTGTATATGCACATGTACACCTTAACGCCGATTGAAGCGAGGAGCACAATAATGGATGCAATGCTCGTGTCAACAGCCTCCGGCTTTATAATCTTCGCAATTGATGAGTGCCCAAGCTCAAGCCCCATAACAATTATGATAACCGACACCACAAATCCTGATATGTACTCAAAACGTCCATGCCCAAACGGATGCTCCGGGTCAGGTTTTTTTCCTGCAAATCTGAACCCCACAAGTGTTATGAATGATGAACCCGCATCCGACAGGTTGTTAAATGCATCCGCCGTTATCGCTATAGAACCGCTCAAAAATCCGACAGCATACTTTCCCATAAACAGCAATATATTCAGTACAATCCCAAGTATACTGCACAGACTTCCGTATGCCTTCCTGATATCCTGAGTATTGTCCTTTATAAAAATTTTTGACAATAATGTAACCATCTTTATTCTCCCGGATTCTACTCTCCTATATATTTCATGCAAAAATCAGCTGCATATTTTATGATATTAAGAGCATTTAACTTTTCCTCACTCCATACATGTGACTGTGTATAGTACTCAAATGACACGATATATCTGATTCCGTCATTACATTCAAAGCCCGCCTGTGCAAAGCTTGTCACTGCACTGAGCCCAACCATTCTTCCATAGGCACTGCTGTCCGGATATGAATTGACATCGTTGACAATGTACGGCTCCCAGAAGGTCACTTTTTCCTCCACGATGTCGGGTTCTCCGCTCACATGGAGACGACATCCGTCAGGAATATTATCCACTGCTTTTCCGTGCCACTCACTGACTTCAGTGTATCCCTCACTTCCGCGCACACTCAACGCCACTCTCTCAAATCCGTAAAGCTTTCCTACTTTCTCAAGCAGATCGCTCATACATTTGAGTGCACATTTTCTTAACTTTCCCCTTGTATACCCCTTCTTCTCTGCTTTCTCAATCGTCCTTATGGCATTCTCGGCAATGGAGTCATCCTGTCTCGAGCAAGCCTCCTCCGAAGGCTCTGTATGCTTCTTGTAAAAAACAATCTTTTCCGTGTCATTTCTCAGTGCCTGCTCAAGTGCCTGCTCAGCCCTATCGTATATGTCATGTCCTATTCCACAGACATTTTTTTCATAATTAACTCCAACACACACACCAAGATCACCATCCTTAAGCCGGTCCATATACTGTATTCCGAGTTCCTGCAGTTCATGCATACTTCCTGCCACTGCATCACCAAGCTCCGTGATACTCTCTATTCCACCCGTAAATATTGCAAACCTTCCAAGAGCCGCTCTGCACACAAGTGTCCCATGAGGATAGTTCCTTCTTATACGTCTGATCAGATTAATAAGAAACTCCTCTTCTTTGTTTCTGCTCATTCCGCACACAACATTATTATACTCGGATATATCATATATTACGCATGCGAGCATCACATCCGACTTATGCTTCGATGCATATCGTTCCAAAGTCTCTATTACCTCTTTTTCATCAGAAAGCCCCATCATATCCATAATATGTCCGATGGTCCCGACCGCCTTCTCTTTTGGGGATGCCATATAGTCATGGACATCCGTAACTCTCCCCAGCACTTCAACCGGCACACCCTGCTCGAACTTCGTCCTTGCAAGCAGTCTGTACCAACGATAGTCAGCACTGATGTGAAGTCTCATTCTGAAAAAGCCCTCTATCGTCCCAACATCGCCGCTCTTAATTCTGTCCGCAAGCTTCTGAAATGCCTCCACATCATCAGGATAAATCATCTTAGCATTTATCATTGAACTGTCAAAGTCGGACAGCCATGCCCCGTATTTGGCAAGCTCACTCCTGTCAGAGTACTGCATAAACTTTTCCGTCACGATATCATATCTGAAAACTATATCACCTGCCGCCTGTGACACTTCTCTAAAAATGTCTCCCACTTCTCTCATCGCCCTCTCCTCCTAGGTTAACCGTCTGCTGAACCCTTACATAATTTATCATATAATCATATGATATCCTCGAATTGCTCCACTGTAGTTTCACCATTCCATGAATTTTCGAAACTCAATATTATCATAGCACAAACGGCGGCATATTAAAAGTCTCTAATATACCGCCGTCCCATTATCAATCAACTAAGATTGAGTGTTATTCATTTATTACCATGTTATTGTTCTCAACCAGGTAATCGGAAACAATATCAAAAATGAAGCTTTCACGCACATACTCCTCACCATACTGCTCAACAAATGCAGCCGCTGAATCAAATCCGTTCTGTGCAGCCGTGTCCTGTGCTCTTGTATTGTACTCCTCATCTGTAAGTGTCATTCCAAGATCCTTGAAAATCTCACATGCAGCCATGATATATCCGACTTCCTGCTTAGCCATCGCCTGGCACTCCTCAGTGAGATCATCCGTTGTCATGTTATATACACCTGAGAGGAATGAAGCCATATCCATGCCGTAGAGTGATGCATAGTAGGTAAAATACTGTACATAATAGTTGTAGTAATCATCTGCTATACCTGATAACTTCTCCTCAGGATATGAAGCCACTGTGCTGTTCTCGATAATCTTGCTCCAGAGTGCGTTCTCGTACTCAGTCTGCTGCTCAGACTCAGCCTTGGATATAAGCTGTGTCTCAATTAACTTTCTGTAATCATCTGCTGATGTGTACTCACCGTTGGTGTAGAGGTTAACGAACTCGTCACCCCACTCATACTCATCCTTGTCGCCCTCAATGTAGTTAACGGTAACGGTAAACACTGTCTCCTTACCCGCTAAATCAGGATTGTTGGTGTAATCATCAGGGAATGTACACTTAAGCTCATATTCCTTGCCGACTTCAAGTCCTGCAAGCTGCTTATCAAGGTCACTGATAAATCTCCCTGAACCTATAGTGTAAGTCTGTGATGTAGCTGTACCGCCTTCAAATGCAGTTCCATCAAGTGCACCGCTGTAATCAAGGTTGATGACATCTCCGTCCTTCGTTGTTCCTGTTGTAATATGCTCAGCCTCAACCATGTTGGTATTATAATAGCTTACTAACGAGTCAATGGAACTCTGAACCTGCTCATCCGTAACTACGGCTGCATCAACTGCTATATCAATTCCGGTATACTGGCCTAATGTGAGATACTCACTGTAATCAGTAACCTCTGTTGTCTGTGTAACAGGCTGTGCCTCTGTAGTCTCAGTTGTTGAATCCGCTACTGTTGTCTCGCCATCGGCTGCTGTTGTTGTGTCATTCTTTCCACTCTTATTGCAGGCTGTAAGGCCAAATACCATTGTTCCCGCAAGTACAAGTGCTAATACTCTCTTTTTCACTGTATTTCCTCCAATTCTTCCCCTTCAGGAATAAAAAAACTAAATAGCTGCCACATGCGACAGCTATTTAGTTATATCACACTTTACCCTTAAAAGTAAAGCAAATCCATAAAGTTCACATATTTTTCACTAATTTCTAGCTTACGCTCACGAAGTTTTCAAGATCATCGGCTTCTATTGTGAGAAGCATCTGCTCATCAATGGCACTGATATTCTTGACAAGCCTTGTAGCCTGCTTAGAGACAGCTTTCTCAAAATAATTTCTGACCTCTCTTGCATTGGCAAAATTCTCGGTCTTGTTCGCACATGCCTGAACAAAATATTCTTTCGCCTTAACCTTGGCATCCCCGGATAGGACATAGTCCTGCTTTTTCGCCATTCCTATAAGTATCTGGTAAAGCTCATCCGGATTGTAATCATCAAAGAAAATGAACTTGTTAAATCTGGAACGCAGTCCCGGATTAGAGCTTAAGAATTCGTCCATCAGATCGGGATATCCTGCCACAATCACGACCAGATTGTCTCTGTTATCTTCCATAGCCTTTAACAGAGTGTCAACTGCCTCCTGTCCGAAGTCCCCCTCCCCCTTATTAGCCGTAAGAGTATAAGCCTCATCAATAAAAAGTATTCCTCCAAGTGCCTGTTCGACAACTCCCGTAACCTTCGTTGCAGTCTGACCTATATAGCCGCTGACAAGACCTGAACGGTCAACCTCAACAAGCTGTCCGCCCGAAAGAATTCCGAGCGAATTATATATATCGGCAAGCATACGTGCCACCGTCGTCTTACCTGTACCCGGATTTCCCGAAAATACGAGATGCTTTGACACATTAGGCTGCTTCATTCCCTTTTCCTCGCGAAGCTTCTGTATGCGCAGCAGATTTACAAGGCTGTTCACTTCCTGTTTAACTCCGTCAAGTCCGACAAGCGAATTGAGTTCTTCAAGTACCTCATCAACAGAACGCTTCTCAGCCTTCTTCGTCTTAACCGAGAGCTTGCTGTCATAAAGTCCGTATTCTTTAAGGAATTTTTCCATGATTGTCATATAATCGGTGAGAAGCTTTACCTCCTGCTCGCTGGTCACATCATTGCATGCAATGAACTCCTGACCGAGCGCGCGGAACGTGTTGACAAGATTGTTGGCTCTCTTCTTATCATCGCCGAGCTTTCTTCCCGCATCACACAGCACAAACCCCTTGAGTGCAAACGGAACCTTCTTTGTGTATGTATCATCGCAGAGCTTGTCATATATTCTGATGGATTTCATCTGCGCCTCAGTCATTTTATAACCGAGAGAGCTATTTATAAAAGCGATTTCCTTCTCATCAATATATCCGTCACCCTCACTCAAATATACAAGAAACTTAAGAAATTCATACCTCAGATTCTCGCGAAACGTGGTATTGAGCTTGTCCTTGATAACTCCGGCACGCTCAATCTCCTCCGCCTGCCTAAGGCACTCCTCTACCTGCTGTTTTATATCCGACATATTCTCTCCCTCTCACAGCCCGTAAAGCCGTATCACCATTGACAATTATTATAAACTACGCCTCAATTCCCGCCTTAATCTTAGCAGCCATATCAGCATACTCTTCCTCTGTAAGATACTTCTTATCAGGGTTCATGAGGAACACTCCGCCCCATTCAAACTCATCCTTATACTTAGGTACAAGATGAAAATGAAGATGATGTCCTGTATCTCCATAAGCACCGTAGTTAATCTTCTGTGGGTTAAAAAGCTTCTGAAGCACTGAAGAAACCTTGGCAATATCTTCAAAATAAGCCGCTCTCTCATCCGCTGTCAGCTCCGTCATATCTCCGACGTGCTTCTTGTGCGCAAGAATAACTCTTCCCGGATGACTCTGTTCCTTAAATAAATACACCTTACAGGTGTCCATCTCACAAATCTTAATTCCAAACTTAGCGACCAACTCGCCTTCCATGCAGTATGCACAGCTTGTATCCTTTTCCATGTTAAAACCTCCTTGTTTATTACCCTTATAATATATAACTAAGCTTCCTTCTTGTCAAAGATTTTCAAATATTAAACCCGAAAGGGTTACAAATTAAAAAATGCCATTATCATCATATTTCCGCAGACTGCTGTCATGCGTTAAATTTGATGATAATGGCTTTTACTTACATCTGAATAATCGCGGTATCATACGCCTCAAGCGTTGCACTCTTGACACCCGCCTCAGTCTTAACCGAAGCCGTCTGTGTCTCGCCACTGTTGTTTATTATTACAAGCATGTTGCTTGCAGGATAATATGCACACTCAGTGTAAGGATTGTCTGTAATGTACTCTCCGTCAAGTGCCTCTCCGCCCGCAAGAAGGATTGTGTTGAACAACATTCTTGTGTTCTCAAGACTTATGTTGTAGTGGGACATATAGATTCCCTTACCCTTGCCGAAGTCATTGACTGTCATTGCAGGTGCTCCGTCAGCCTCCGCAACAACTCTTGCGTTGCCATCGGTGAGATAAAGTCCGCTTCTGCCTCTTATGCTGCTTCCCTCAGGCATAAGTCCGTCGACAGGCTGTACCTCATACTGCCACTTGCCATGGCAGATTCTTGCGCCCGTATCCTCATCGATTCCGAGAACATGTGCCATTCTGAAATATGTATCATAGCCTGCAACCGCTGACGGCTCATCGACACCGATAAAGGTTCCGCCGTTGTATACCCACTCGGTGAGCTTTGACACAACGTCCTCGTCCTTCCAGTTGTCGCCGCCGCTCCATGCGCTGCCTGCATATCCTGCATTGATTACGACATCATAATCTTTAAGAACTCCCGCCTTTACATCCTCAAAGCTGATGAATGATACATCAACAGGAAGTCCTGACAAGGATTCATTGATATGAATAAGGTCGTTCATATAAGTCTCATGGAAATGTCCCGAAAGCGTCCATGAACGAAGCTTACCCCAGCTGTGAAGCACTGCCACCTTTGTCTTAATCGACAACGGTGCGCCCTGTGCATGGAATGACTTGACCGTTCTGAACTCATCGGATACCTTCTCTATATAATCACAGAAATCCGGGAACGGCTCAACAAGATGGAGATAACCGCCAAGTCCGATTCTGTCTACAGGCTGTCTTAAAAGAGCCCTTCTCACGCTGTTCCAGTACTTCTTTGCATCAAGTGTAGGATTGCCCCCCTCCATAAATGTAGGTGCACCTCCGAGTCCCACAGGGAAAAGGTATGGGTGAAGTCTGAGTTCATGTGTAGGCACATCAACTCCCGAACAGAGTCTCGCCTCATAACCGGAGAACACACACTTTATAAGTCCGTCAAATCCGAACTCCTTGAATCTTCCGTTGTACGGTTCTATTCCCACCCAGCTGTCGTCATAGAACACATACGCCTTCTTGCCGTACTCATGAACAATGTCGACAAGCTGCTTTCCAAACCATATTACAAAATCATTTACAAACGCCATCCAGTCAGCCTTCTGCCTGGTTCCGACCATATGTGTTACATGGAGCTTGCCCTGATTGATAAAATCCTCCGCAGTAAGGCTATAGCCGTACTTCTCTGCGAACTCATCAAGTGCAAGCGGGCTCACCGTAAAATCATAGGACCCCCAGTCTGAGAAGAGATTTCTGTTGCGCTCACTGCTTCCCCATATCCACACAAAATTGTAGAACATTGACGTAAAACGAACTACAGTCGTGTCAGGATGCGTCTCACACCAGTTTCTCATCCAGCCGAGCATATACTCTCTTGTGGCTTCATGTCTCGGATCAATCTGCATGAGATGCTCTTTTGTCCAGTTGTTGGTTGTGTGATTGTACATGGAAATCTCTTCCCATATACGATATGCCATAAAGCTTACCGTATACTTATGCCATGGAGTTATTTCCTTGATTGTAACCTTGCCATCCGCATAGCTCCAATGCTCCCTTCCTACAAGGGTGTCCGTCGTTCTGTCATATACCTGCCAGTACTTGAGTGAATCATCAGTCTCGTTAATTGAGAACTGCTCAGCAAAGAAATCCTTCATAAGCTCCACGGTGAGTGTATCACAATCCGCAACAATAGGCTGCGTCATAAGGAAAGTCTGCTGAAGCTTATCCATATTTTTCTTAGCCCACTCGTTGTGGTCACGAATAATACATATTGTAGAATATATTCCATATCCTGCATTCAGAATCTCATCGGAGAGAACCGTTCCGTCACTGTCTCTTATTACATCTGCGCCCCACTTTTCCGCCATCTTAAGTGTAAGCTTCTCATAGCCCGACTCACCCGGAAGTGTGAATCCGCCTTTCTGTGCTGCCATTGTATTTTCCTCCCAATAATATTATCTCTTAGAGTGCTCCGTCCTTTTCAATGTCATCCGATACAAGAAGCTCGGAGAAAAATGCAAGTGCAAGTCCCTGTCCCCAGCCCTGGATGTAAGCCTTAGGGATTCCTCTGTAGCCCTCCTTGTCTCTCATAACTGCCGTTCCGCCGGAAACGTTCATAACCTTTCCATCTTCACTCACGTTATCAATAAGTCCCTTGATTGACTTATTGATATACTTGCTGTGAAGCGGATTTCCTCTTGTGAGCATCGCTGCCGCAATACCTGCAGAAGCAGAAACTTCCTCATAGGATTCCGGATCATCAACAACCGTTCTCCAAAGTCCGTTCTCTGTCTGGTATACCTTCAGTGCCGCAAGCTGCTCGTTGAGTGAGCCTGCAATGTCAATAAACTTAGGGTAAAGATAGCATTCAGGAAGGATTCCGCCAACCTGTGACATGGTGAATGCTGCCCATGCATTAGCTCTTCCCCAGTATATTCCCGACATGTGGTCGCCTGCAATATTGTCATATCCGTGATACCATAATCCGCTGCTTGGGTTCTGAAGATACTTGATATGCCAGTAATACTGATTGAGAGCATCATCAATCATCTCCTGATTCTTTTCCATCACACCGACACGTAAAAGTAAAAATGCAGCCATGAACAATGTGTCGCACCAGCACTGCTCAGGGAAATCATTGTTTGCAGATACCGTATGTTGAAGAACATTGTCAGCAAATCTCAGGGCATCCTTCTGAATATAATGAATCTTGCTCATAAGAATCTCATGATACTTCTCATCACCTGTAGCCTTGTACAGGGTGATAAGACAGTGTCCCATCGCACACGCATTGACTGTCCATACCTTAGGAAGTCCAAGGTCGATAAGTTCATCCACTCTGTCCTTAAGCAGGTCAAGATATTCCTTCTTTCCCGTCTTTTCATAAGCCTCGCCTATTCCGTAATACGCAACACCGCATGGCCAATCCCATGTCAAATCCATGTTCATGGTCTTTTTAACTATTTTATCAATAACCTCTTCAATCTGTTTCTTATCATATTCAAGCTTTAACATTTAATCCTCCATTCTGCTTTTGGCAATTTATGTATTTTTTCCGCCTATATCACGACCTGAATATCGGTCGAAAAAGCACACAAACTATATTTTCTTTTTAATACAGCCCCACAGCGTAACGCCATGGGGCTGCATTTGTTTACGAATCAGTATTTACCGGAAATTACTGGAGACGTGTTGTATTACCTGCATCGAAAGCTTCTTTTCTGCCATCGATAACTTCCTGATATCCTGCATCAAGATACTTCTGGCTTAACTCATCATAGAGTGCGTCGAACTTATCAGGGTCACACATTGTGAGCTGATCTCTGTACTCTGTATAGAGGTCATATAATGTCTGGTTGTACTCAGATACTGCTTCAATAGCTGTAGCGAAGAGGCAGTCAGAGTTAGCATAACCTGCATTGTAAAGAGCAACCTGTCCCTCGTAGTTAGCAAGGAGTTCATCATAGAAATCCTGTGGAAGTCCCTGTGGAGCAACAGCCTTAATATCCTTCTCGATATTGCCTAATGTCTTAACAGCACTTACTGCACACCAGTAGTCTACGTTGTTGTTATGTCCCTGCTGCTCAGCAAGACCTGACTGGTCAGCTACTGCTACAGGATCACCATTCTCGTCATAGTTGAAGTTAACGCCCTCAATACCCCACTGCATTGTGAAGAGGTTCTCAGGCTGGCATAACCACTCAAGGTACATCATAGCTGCCTTAACCTCATCATCTGTAGCGTCATGAGCGAAACCAATCATCATACCGAAGTTAGTACCAGGTCTGTAAGATGGAGAAGAACCCCATGTCTCATCCTGTGCCCACTCTGAAGGAGATACAACTACTGCAAGCTTTCCATCCGGATTAGCATCATAGAAAGAGTTAAGTACGTTCATTGTTGAAGATACATAACCTGACCATGTAAATGCCTTGCCGTTGATGAAGTCTGCCTCTGCCTCAGAAGCATCTCTTAAGTAGTAGTTCTCATTTAAGTAACCATTGCTGTAAAGTGTATTCTGCCACTTGAGGTATCTCTTCTGAGCCTCTGTTGAGAGAGCAGGAATCTGATAATCTCCTGTTGTAGCCCATGTCTCCTCATCCTGTGGGTAATCTCTGTAGCCGTAGTTCTGGTCAATACCGGCACCGCTTACCTTGCTTCCGCCAAGAGGAGCTGCATGTCCGTTCTCAACGAGCTTAGCGTAAAGCTCAAGGAGCTCTGTGTTGTTAGTAGGATATGAATCAAATCCAGCCTCCTCAACCCAGTCCTGACGATAGAATGTTACGAATGTGTATGTTGTGTTACCGTAAGGTCTGTAACCAAGTGCAAGGTAATCCTCTCCGGCTAACTTTGTGTAAGCATCGTTGCCGTAGTCAACCATCTGCTGCCAGTATGTAGGAGCTATCTGCTTGAACTCCTCAACATCGTAAGGCTTGATATCGCCGTTAGCCTGCCATGTAGCAAGCTTATCATAGTCGTACTCCATACAGATTGTAGGAAGGTCGCCTGCTGCTGCTAACATAGCATAATCGTTCATAACTGCACTACGTGTGATACCAACATACTTAACATCGATGTTGTACTTATCACCAAAGTTCTCCTGTACCCACTTTGTCCAGTAGTTGTTCTCAACGTCTGAGCATCCGTTTCCTGAAGAGCCTCTGTCGTATACAGGGATCTCAAGTGTAACCTTGTTAGCGAATGGCTCCCAGCCGTCGATGCCTGCTACTGTCTGGCTGTCATTCTTAGTTGCCTCTGTAGTTGTTTCTGTGTTGCTGCTTGCGGTTGTAGTTGTCTCTGTGTTGTTGTTTCCGGCTGTTGTTGAGTCGGAATTCGCAGACTTGTTACATCCTGCCAATGTGCTGACTGCCATTGCACCTACAAGTGCTGTGGCAACAGCCTTCTGAAGAGTATTTTTCTTCATAACTTAATCCTCCTTTAAAGATAAAGTATACATAGTTTATATATCACCCCGTCATTCGGGGAAACTATCAGATATTGTTGTATAATACGCCTGTTAAGCTGTGGGCTGTTAACCCTTTACCGCTCCGATCATTGTTCCCTGTACGAAGTACTTCTGAAGGAACGGGTAAATAATAATGATAGGAATTGTTACGAACATGATGCTCGCTGATCTTAATACCTCAGGAGTTGACTGAACCACACCACCGGTATCAAGTGAGGATGTCTGTGCCTCAGATGCCGAAGCTACGAGCTGATACAGCTTATACTGAATCATCTTAAGGTCAGCCTTACGGGTATAGTACATGTTATCAGCGTATGAATTCCAACGTCCTACTGCGTAGAACAGTGAAAGTGTGGCAAGTATCGGCTTTGAAAGCGGAAGAACAATCTTGCTGAGTATCTGGAAGTTGCTTGCACCGTCAAGAAATGCCGATTCCTCCAAGCTGTCAGGAATTGTACTCTGGAAAAAGTTCTTCATGATAAGCATGTTGTACGGTGAATATATAAGTGGTAAAATAAGCACCCACGCTGTATCGAGCACATGTAAATCCTTGTATAAAAGATATGAAGGAATGATACCTGCACTAAAGTACATCGGAACCATAAGTATGAATGTGATAAACTTCTTACCCTTAAGTCTCTTCTTTGAAAGCGGGTAAGCTGCACAAGTACATACAAGCATACCAAGTGCGGTAAATATAAGTGTTATTACTGCCGAAAATCCCATTGAATAAGTCATCGAGCTGTCGGCAAGTACGCTCTTGTATGCGTCAAAGTTAACATCCTTAGGCCAGAAGTATACCGTCTTAGCCATAACCGCCGTGTTTCCTGAAATTGACTTAACTGCCACATGAAGGAAAGGAAGTACGCATGTCGCACAAAGGATTGTTATGACAAACATGATTATGAAATCACTTATTCTGAACTTATTTACTGCATGAGTACCGCCTGCTGAAACAGAAGCCTCATTAACATTTTTTTTCTTCTTACTCATTATGCCGCACCTCCTACAGTAATCCGTCTTCGCCGAGCTTCTTAGCTATACGGTCAGATAATATAACAAGCACGAGTCCTACAAGTGACTGGAACAGACCGACTGCTGTTGCCATACTGTACTTGTTGTTTCCAAGTCCCTTGTTATATACATATATAGCAAGCTGATACTGGAAGTCCTTAACCATAGAGTTCTCAAACGCTTTAAGTCTCTCAAGGTTACTTCCCATTACTCGTCCGAGGTTCATGATAAGGAGTGTAACTACGGTACTCTTAATTCCCGGAAGTGTGATATGCCACATTCTCTTCCAACGGTTAGCACCATCAATCATCGCTGCCTCGTAAAGTTCTCCGTTGATGCCTGTGATAGCTGCAAGGTAAAGGATTGTTCCCCATCCCATCGACTGCCATACGCCAATCAGGAGATATGTAACCGACCAGTGCCATTTTTCATTCAGGAACGGGAACTTTCCGTTTCCGATTCCCAAGTTCTCTAAGAGAACATTCACAAGACCTGTCGAAGGCATGAACATTGTAAGTGCAACGCTTCCCACGATAGCCCATGAAAGGAAGTGAGGCAGATACAGAATTGTCTGTGAAACCTTCTTGAACTTCTGATAGCGAAGCTCGTTAAGCATAAGTGCAAGTATGATAGGCATCGGGAAGCCTACAAGTAAATCCAAAAGGTTAAATACAATTGAGTTTCTTAATGCTCTCGCAAAATCTGCATCCTTGAATATCTTAGCGAAAGTCTTCATTCCCACCCATTCGCTTCCTGAATATCCTTTCGAAGGCTTGTAATCCATAAATGCCATTCTCAATCCCGGGTAAGCCGCATAATTAAAAATTATGACAAGTGCCACCGGAATCAGCAGCATCGCGTATAACTGCCAATCTCTCTTCAGAAACGCCATCGGATTCTTGCTCTTTGCCGCCATCACGATAGGTGGTTTCTGAACTTTTGTCTTTCCCATACTTAATTCCTCCGTTCTACTCGGTGTATTGCTAATTGGTGATTTTTCACAACCCCGCCTCGTTTTCATAGCTTAATTATATACATTTTACTCAATCACTTCTATGCAATTCTATCTGAAAACATAGCAAAAACGACTTATTAATATTAACGCTTTGTTCATTTTTTGTATACAATGTTTGGTTTTTCAGCAATTTAATGCGCTAATCTATGCATTTTTGTTGTGATTTTATGTGTTTTTTTGTTTGCGAAATTGATTTTGTTGGTTGAAATTACTATTTTATTAAGATATAATTACATATAGTATATTTGCCCTATAAAATAAGGAGGTTTCTATGAGTAAACCCAAGAAAGTGATAACCGAGTACAGGCATTATGATTTGTCACCCGACTTTCCTCTTCTTGTTCTTCACGGCGAACGCTGGCACATATCCGATGTAAAAGCAGACCGGCTCCATTTTCACAACTGCCTTGAGATCGGTGTATGCCACACGCATGAGGGCAGGCTGGATTTCGGCGACCATTCCGTCACATACAAGGCGGGAGATTTCACACTCATAGCCCGAAATTACCCTCATACCACCTACTCAACGCACGGCGGCAAAAGCCTGTGGTCCTATATTTTTGTTGATCTTGACGAATTTTTCAAGAGCCGAGTTATAATGAGCAGCTCCGGCTCTCTTCTGCCATCGCTCAGCTATTATATAGGAAACAAGGCTACATCTCCGAAGCTGTACAGCTATATTCTGGCAGTGATTGAGGAGATGTCGGAGAAACAGCCGGATTATACCACATGTGTGACCGGGCTTATGACTGCCATCTTGGTTGAGATAACAAGATTATGTGAACATGAATCACCTGCTCAAAAAGCAATACCGAACAGCAGTATGCTCTCAATCCACCCTGCCCTCAACTACATACACGACAATTATACGCAGCAGTTCCCCATAGAACTGCTTGCAGACATGTGTCACTTAAGCGTCACGCATTTCAGACGTACATTTAACACAATCATGGGAATCAGTCCCTTGGAATTCATCAATAATACAAGGATCGAACATGCCTGCCTGCTGCTTTCAAGCACTGACTCCTCAATCCTTGAAATTTCCGAGCTGGTCGGATTCCACTCAGTATCAAGTTTCAACAGAGCTTTCGTGAAGCTTATGGATATTCCGCCGCGTGAATGGCGAAAGAACAACAGTAACGGAGAATCCGTGATGAAAAAGAAGTCTGTACTGGAATATCGCGGATGGTTGTGATATACTATAATAAGTCCATCAATAGATATACTGCATGGCTGCTTGCAGACAAGGCAGTATATCTATTAGATGGGCAAACAGACATGAGCAAGTAAATAAGTTCGCAAAGCTGAACTTATCGGATTGCGAATGGCTGTCAGAATTTTCGCGAGTGCGCAAGCACGGAGAAAATTCTGTTATTATACCCCTTGAAGCAGGATGCAGAGTGCGTCAGCACGGATTCGTGAGCTTATAAAGCGGCATACAATCAATACAGTAAATTATTTGATTAAATCATTTCCATGGAGGTTTGACATGACCACAGCAATATCGTCTGACATTTATGCCGAACATGCAGCCGAAGAGACCGGCTCAGGTTACAGAATGACCTACAATTTTGGCAATACCCCAAGCGCAGACAGCATTGGCACACCACACATAACACAGGTCTATCCGGAGGATGACTTTTCATATAAGAAGGGATACGGCTTCCTAACCGAGGAAGCAAGAAAATCCAATCCCAATCTTAAGATAGACGAAATTAACGACGGATTTTCGCCACAATACTGGTACACAGATACCAAATTAATCTCTCCGCAGGCAGACGAGAACGGCATCTACCTGGAGAACGGAATAGTTGATGGCGGTTACATTCCGCTCACCTTCAAGGCATCCGTCCCCCATCAGGGTAACTATAAGGTAACTCTTGTATTATCCGCCGGTGAGACACCAATCAAGGGCATAACCATTTTTTCGGGCAGACGACGCCTTGAATCGCTCAAGGGCGATTATTGTCCTCATGAAGTGCGGGCATACGTTTTTAATGTCAACGTATGTGACATAATTCCACGCGGTCACGAGGAAGTATACACCGACAAGACCATCGACATAACGATAATCGGAAGCAGACCGGTATTCACTACTCTTACAATAGAAGAGTTTGACACTCCTACTATATATATAGCAGGCGATTCGACCGTCACAGACCAGCCGGCATGCTACCCTTATTATCCTGAGAGCAGCTATTGCGGATGGGGACAATTTTTTACATATTACGTGTCCAACCTCGCGGCAGTATCCAATCATTCGCATTCAGGCCTTACGACAGAAAGTTTCCGCTCAGAAGGTCATTACGATGTAATTAAAAAATATATCAAGCGCGGCGATTACTGTCTTTTCCAGTTCGGTCACAACGACCAGAAGCTTCCTGAGTTATCAGCCAACACCGGATACTCAGACAATCTGAGAACCTACATTGACGAGATTAGAAGTTTCGGTGCTACACCTGTCCTTGTCACACCTCTTGCAAGAAACACATGGAGAGGAAGCGACGGAACATACAACGACCTGCTCTTCGACCACGCAGAAGCGTGCAGACGTATCGCCGAGGAGAAGCATGTTCCTCTCATCGACCTGCACAAGGTGAGCATGGACTTCATAACGCGTGTAGGTCTTACCGATGCAGCACGTTACTTCTACCCTAAGGATTACACCCATACGAATGATTTTGGTGCATACCTTATGGCAGGCTTCGTCGCAAAAGAATTTAAGCGCATACATGACATCTGCCCTGTTCCTATCCGCACATCCCTGTGTGGTAAGGTATATGATCCGGCCATGAACACCAAGCGTCCTATGACCATGGAGGAGCTTATGGAGTCTGACGAATTTGTTCCGCCTATGAACATTCACGCTGCCGAGCCGCCTGCCCACCTTAAAAATGTGCCTGTTCCGAATGCCGCACCTCTGTGCGAAGCATCCTACACCGACCTCGACAGCTGCGCTTCAAAGGAGCTCATAATTAAGCTTGCCGAGCTTGGATACATCCACAACACATCGGGTGAGTTTAAGCCTGATGAGCCTATGAGCCGAATAGACGCGGTCAACATGGTGACCAAGGCAGCCCACTTTGTTCCCGTGAACGTGTACAATGACATGTTCAGAGATGTTGTAGGTCACGAGTGGTATGCAGGCGTTGTCGAGTGTGCTTACGCCAACGACATTGTGGACGCTGCACTTTTAGACGATACAACATTTAAGCCTGATAAGCCCGTCACTGCTGAGGAGCTTGCATCCTTCTGTGTCAACGCATACAAGAGCAGAATAATCAACAACAATACAGGCAATTATAATAAGGAAATAAGCTGTTCAGAGTGGTTTAAAAAATACATTCCGACAGCCGCATTCTTAGGCTATGTCGACGATGGCTTTGACGGCAGCCACATTCTCACCAAAGAAGAGGCGGCAAAGTATATTGACATACTCATGAAAAATATTTGATTTCAAATAATGCAATCAATAGTGATATATAGGTAATTGCAAAACCGGATATTTGAAAGCGGACGTTGTACAAATTTAACAATTCACCACAGGCACGCTTTCGCTACATGAATCACGCAACGGTACATAACGCAGTAAAATACACTGCCTAAGTACCGGCGGCTTCATAGTACCTGCTTGCGAATTAGTTAAATTTGCACAACTGTTTATCGTCAAAATAGCATTTTGCAATTGCCTAAGCAGGATTCAGGTGTCAAAACATGCTATACACAATTAAGCTCATAGAGCATGTTTTGACACCTGAATCATAAGTAGTGATGATATATTAAGAAGGGAGATTTGACCATGGCAAAATTAAATTACAGCCGGCAGCGCGAAGCTATACTGGATTATCTCTGCCACACGACCTCCCACCCGACCGCCGAGGAAGTATATACACATATTCAGAGCATATATCCTAACATAAGCCTTGGAACCGTGTACCGCAATCTTGCACTTCTGGTAGAACATGGTCAGGCACTGAAGATTCAAGGTGATGAGTGCGACCACTTCGACGGTCAGACCAAGCCGCATTATCATTTCTTATGTGATGCCTGCCACCGTGTGTACGATGTCGAAATGCCACCGTTTTCCGAGCTTGAACACGATGCAGCCTGCCGCTTTCCCGGCAAAATACGCGGACACAATGTGTTATTTTACGGTGTATGCGACAACTGCATGAATAATCAGCAGCCCGAATAACCGCCGCTGTAATCCCTATCCGTCTTTTGCAGAATAAGGTAATACTCAAATGTGAAATCGGATAGGGATTTTTTTTTAAATATATTGACAAATTTATTTTCTTGTGCTATCTTAACATCAGTAATCATTACTGTTTTTATCAATGATTACCGGAAACAGAACATAATAATTACTCCCTATCGGTTCAGAATATATTCTGAAACCGCATGTAATTATTAAATATATTTTATCTAAGAAAAGGAGAATGTGATTATGGCAAAGTTTGTATGTACTGTATGTGGATATGTTTATGAAGGAGAGACCGCACCGGCTGAGTGTCCGGTATGCCATGTAGGCGCAGACAAGTTCAAGAAAGTTGAAGGTGAGCTCACTCTTGCCGCTGAGCATGAGTACGGCATCTACGCTAAGACCGTTAAGAACAACCCTGACATCAGCGATGAGGATAAGAAGTACATCTTCGAGCAGCTCAAGGCTAACTTCGAGGGTGAGTGCTCTGAAGTCGGAATGTATCTCTGCATGGCTCGTATCGCACACCGCGAGGGCTATCCTGAGATCGGTCTCTACTGGGAGAAGGCAGCATACGAGGAGGCAGAGCACGCAGCTAAGTTCGCCGAGATGTTAGGCGAGGACTTAGAGCCGAACATGAAGGCTTCCACCAAGGCTAACCTTGCATGGAGAGTTGACTGTGAGTTCGGTGCTACAAGCGGCAAGTTCGACCTAGCAAAGTGTGCTAAGAAGAACAACCTCGACGCAATCCATGACACCGTTCACGAGATGGCGAAGGATGAGGCTAGACACGGAAGAGCTCTCAAGGGAATGCTTGACAGATATTTCGGAAAGTAAGTCAATTACACAAATCTTTGTTAATTCATAACAATTAATCAAGCGGGCAGGCACATAAAGTGTCAGCCCGCTTCTTATTCTATTCTGTTGTTCCCTGCATCGCCTCGTAATCTACCTCACCGGTGCGCACCTTCACGACATTTCTCACATCATAGACAAATATTTTTCCATCACCGATATGTCCCGTGTAAAGTACTTTTCGCGTCGTGTTGACAACAAGCTCCACCGGAACCTTTGCGAGAACAATCTCAACCTTCAGCTTTGGCAGAAGGTTAATCTCCATCTGAGAACCGCGATAATATTCCGACTGTCCAAGCTGCATTCCGCATCCCGCAACCTTGCTCACCGTCATACCTGTGACTCCGATTTCATTCATAGCTCTCTTAAAGCTCTCGAAGCGCTCAAGCTTCATTATAACCTCAACCTTCGACAGCACGCCCGCTGCCCTCTCAACCGGAACTGCCAGATGCAGAGGTGCAAGTTCAGTGTTCTCCGCATTTTCACTATTTTCGCCCTTAACTGCATCATTGTTAATAATATCACTGTAATCGCTTAACACGAAGTCTCCATAAGCACTTGAAAGCCCATGTTTCTCATGGTCAAGTCCCTCTATCTCAACCTTTTTGTCAACGCGAAGCCCCATTGTCACTTTTATGACAAAAAATGCAAAGCCCATGACAATCAGCGCAAAGGCAACCACCGCAGTCGCTCCCGCAAGATGGACAAGAAGCTGCTTCCAGGCTTCCATACTTTCAAAGGCGGTCTCCCTGCTTCAGAGCGATGCCGAAATTCAGGCGCGCTCAACAGCAATATTAAGCCGCCTCATAGACCACGACATCGCGAAAAACACCGACTACATCGAGACACTGCGCACATATATCAACTGCAACTACAACATAAGCGAGACCGCACGCCTGTGCTCCCTTCACCGCCAATCTCTGTTATACCGCCTCGAAAAAATTGAAGAGCTGTGCGGGATGTCCTTCAAAAATCACGAGGATTTGTTTTTGCTTGAGCTGTGTCTGATGAGTTATTACAAAGAGATATAATGGGCTTCTCAAGCAGCTCCGCGGGGGAGCATTTAAGTGCGTTGGCAAGCCGCACAAGTGTCTCCGCCTGCGTCCTGTTGATGCTCCGCTCTCCCTGCTCAAAGAGCTGAATCTGCCTTATCGGAACCCCCGATGCCTCGGCGAGCATCCGCTGTGAGAACCCTGCGTAGGCTCTGAGCCTTCTAAGCTGTGACGACTGTGCCGCGCCCATCTTTTCATCCATTACAATCACGAACCTTTCTATGTCAGCTTCGTGCATCGGATAGTACATGGAACATACCGTATCAACGGACACGACGCGCTCAATGCTCTTAAATGTCTCGCATCGCTTCCACTGATAGTAGCCAAGCGCCCAGCCTGTCCAGTATTCAGGCGACTTGTCAAGATACATGACATCCTCCGTATCCGGCACCGAAATCCCGCTGCACCCGATGACCTCCTTCGCGACCTCACAGCCGTTCTTTCCGGCAGCATACGCCGGATTGCCAATCTCAAACTGCGCCGCTACCCCGCTGATTATAAAGAGCCTGTAGAATCTGCCAAGCTCGTAATTCAGCGTATTTACTGCGTAGTCAAGCATATCCCCGAGCACTCTCTGTGCGAGTGGAAGATATTCCTCATCGTAAGCACACATCGCCATTTTTCATGCCCCCTCTCATTATGTCAATCATATATATATCGTCGACCTCGGCAGAAAGCTCCGACAATCTGCGGTACTCTTTCCTCGCCTCCCTGTCCCTCTGCGTCTTTTTAAGAAAATACTCCGCCGCATCCGCCTCTTCATACGACAAAAACGACAGCCTGTCAAACGCCCGTCTGCTCTTTAACACAATCTGCTCGCCTAATTTTCCAAGGTGCATCGCCTGTCCGAGCTGTGCGAGCGAAATCGTCCCCATTATGAAATCCTGCGCGAACGAAAAATAGGAATCGTCCGCCCTGTACCCCACAATCACATCGTAACCCGATATGTCCGGCAAAAAATTCTTCTGCAAATACTCCTTCGCCTGCTCCGCAATGCTCTTCTGCTGCCAATAGCTTCTGTACCTTGTCAAAAGCGCCAGCCAGTTAAGTATTCCGTACTCATCACCGTTGAGGTTCAAAACCGCTAGCCCTGACATGTCAAGCTCATACATGTTCGCATACCCGTCACTATTCTTGGCACACGCCCACTCCTTAGCAAGCTGTAGGCTCTCGGTGCAATAAAAGCCTCGCCCGAAATCGTTGGAATAGCCGCCCCTGCCGTACTCAGGCTTCTCTATAATATGGTCGGAACCATGATATATTGTCACGCGCCACACCTCCCTCAATTTTTTTTTACAGTTCTATAACCAAATCCTATCCCTTATATACGAATAGCTATATCGCTGTAGCGATATAGCTATTCTATCATTGTTTGGCAGATTATTCAACTAAATATTCGCGCACCCTAATCCACTTTTCCGTCCCTGATGGCGTTGTGAAGTCCGGCAAACACTTCATCGTATCGTCCGCAGCCATCAAGCCTTGCATACGATACCCAGAGATTGAGCGGAATCTGCTTATCCTCGTACTCAAAGCTCTTTCCGTTCTCTGCCTTTACCTTCTCAACAACCTCTGCCGCATACTTTTCATCGGTGCTGTCGGTCAGGATGCAGAACTCATCCCCGCCTATTCTGAACACGACATCATTTTCACCGCAGGCGGCCGTCATTCGGCGCATCTGCTCTAAGATTGCGAGGTCGCCCGCCTTTCTTGAAATATCGTTGATAGTCATCATGTTGCGTATATCCGTCATGACAAAATAACACTCTTTTCTCTCCTGAAAAAGATCGTACAGCTCGTTGATGTCCACATGTCTTCTCTGCATAATATATTTTTCTCCTTCCTTTGGCGGCACACTAAGCCGCGGAAATAACTCGGTAAATTTCAGATTGCGAAATTCCGATGGTTTGCAGTTCCATACTGATTCAAACGCGCGCGCAAAGGATTCGTGTGTGCTGTAGCCATACTCGAGTGCAATATCTATAATCGGAAGCTGCGGACATTGGGACAGCTTTCTTGCCGCAAACATCATCCGCCTTCTTATTATATATTCATGCACCGAAACGCCATGTACACAACGAAAAAGTTTTTCGATTGTGGATTTAGAGCTAAAACATGCTGCGGCTACATCCGCCGTACTGATCTCATCGCTCAAATGATTCTCAATATACTCAAGCGCAGCCACAAGAAGCTTCATATTCTGCATTGTTCTCTCCATTCCTTACGAAAATCATCATATGATACTGTAACTATACCAGACGCTTCATGATGGCGCTTGACATTTTGAGTAAAATATATTTGCAGGCTCACGCTCTGTTTTTATCTGTTCTCACCGAGTTTTATAAATTTCTGCAGAATTATAGCTGTCCGCTGAAAACAAATCATTCTGATGAATAAATACACTATAATCATCCGCAAATATTGACTTTTCTAAAAGACAGTCATAGTTAGTTGTTATTACCGCAGAGACCTTATTTTTAAGATTTTTGAACGCCTCCAATTCTAAAGTCAACTCCGGATTATGGTTCAAATGAAGCTTTTTAAAAAGTATGACAAATACATTTTAAACGGAGATACTCCCGTTTTTACCCAATTAGGATTTTTTGATTTACCAAACTGTAATTTTCTGTCATAAAACGCACTATTAAAACGTGACTCTATTTCACTTGCGAGTCTGATATTAACTTCAAACTCCGACTTACTGCTTCTCTTTAACTCATCTATAATCTTTTGGTATTGAAATGAATCCGGTTCCACTTTTTTAAAACAATTTTCAAGAAGCTCTCCACTATTTTTCCAGTGCGTTTTTCTCCATAAACTCTCCCCTTATATTTAATTTATTATATCGTCACATAGTATGTTTTAAGAATAATCTCTCTATTAACTTCTGTCAAGATGATGTCTGACACAAGTACAAAAAGGCAGTCTAAAAGCACACGCCCATCGAGCATACACTAATTGACAGCCTTGAAGGCTTTAATTTATTTCGCCGTGATTCCTTCCAGCACCGTCCCCACATCCCCGTTAAAGCACACCGCCTGCTTCCTTATCTCCTCGGGTGCGTAAGCCTCGCCGTAATTGATGCAGGCGTATGTCGCGTTCGGATTCTGCGCGGTCATCCGCCAGAAAGGATATTTTATTATGACGGGCGTGTTCATCCCGACACCGAGCTCAAGAAAGAACACCCTCGTGCCCTCATGGCGTCTTATGAAATCATCGTAGCACTGTGAGGCGCGATACCTGCCGTCGTCCTGAACGAAGGTGTCATCGCTGCGAAGATTCATGGTCATGGGCGCACCGCATAATAACCGGGTTGACATTTGCGCTCGCCGCGAGGAAATCGCTCGTCACCTTATTCTCGTCACCGAACGCCTCGATACAGGCAAATATATGTACCGCCAACGTAAATCTGCTCGAAATCTGCATACTGCCACCGTCCTAAATCTCTATCTGTACATATTCTTCTCGAGCCTGCCCGCCACCATCGTGTAGGTTATCAGCATGATGAACCATATAACGCACACGACAAAAACAGGGAACAGTCCGGTGTCGAACATGAACATGGATATAAAGGTTATAAGCCATATTGTCGTACATGCCTTTGTTCCTGCCCTATACGCCCTGAAGCCCGCCTCATAGATAATCTTTTTCTGTGCCTCGTCGCAGCTATCCTCCCATGTGTGCTGGAAGTTAATCTCGAGGACATCTCCCCTCTTCTCGGGATTTATCTTTTTCTCAAGTTCAACGGTGAGCCTGCTCACAACCACAATCCAGATATAATTTGCCAGAAAAAGTATGATGCCAAGTACCTTGTATCCGTCGTCACATACCGCATCCTCGCAGATATTTCCCCACACATACATAGAAAACAGCAGGCTGTTAATGATGGTCATGGCGTTGGCTATCCCAATGGGTACTCCAATCCCCTCCTCTATCCGCGCTATCTCTTCTTCACTCTCGCCGTCCCACGCAGCAGCCCTGCGGCTGTACACCAAATAAACCCCTATCGCCATCCCCGCCGAGACAACGCTTATGCCGATGTAGAACCATGGCAGTACCTTCATCACATAACCGCTCACATAATCTGCCATTCCAGCAAAATCAACACCGTTTTTCTTAAAGTAAGCTATAGCTGCTCCGATACAGAAGCCAAAAATCATGCTTGCAATCATTATCGCGATAAAAATCACAAGATTCTTAGTCCCCGAACTCTTTTTTTTCTTATCTTTATTATCCATTTTCTCCCCCTCATTGCACTATAGTCCATTAAACAGTTCCCAAATCACTGCTTTTTCTTTTCAAAAGAATGTACCCAATCCGACTTGAGCAAAAATGTCAAGAACACTATGGAGCTCAACGTCCATGTGAGCGGATAAGCCCACGATATAACCGAGAAGTTCGGTATGAAATGAAGTGTCGTCGTGACATATATTATTCTCACACCACACCAGAATGCCAGCATCGTTATCATCGGCACTATTGATTTGCCGCATCCCCTGAGCACGCCTGCCGCACAATGCGAAAAAGCAAGCAGGAAAAAGAACAGACATATTATCCTCGCATGCCTCTCTCCTATCGCAACCGCTTCATCCACATTGACAAAGAAACGCAGCAGCTGTGGGGCAAACAGATAGACAATCACACCTATAATTTCAGCGAGAACAACTCCCGATGCAATACCGAATGCAGCTCCCTTCTTTGCCCTGTCATACTTCTTTGCTCCGAGGTTCTGTCCGATAAAGGTCGGAAGCGAAATCGACATGCTCGTTATCGGCAGGAACGCAAAGCCTTCTATTTTGCTGTATGCCCCCACACCCGACATCGCATACGAGCCAAATGAATTGATGTTGGTCTGGACAACCATGTTTCCGATACTGATAACCGAGTTCTGGACTCCGTTCGGAAGCCCCTGAACTATAACCTCACCCATATATTCCGGATAATATCTCAGCGCGCGAAGCTTAAGTCTGCCAACTCCATCCGTTCTGCACATTTTCACAATGCACATAACCGCACTTATTCCCTGTGCTATGACGGTCGCAACTCCCGCACCTGCAACGCCGTACCCTAACACTGCCACAAACAGCAGGTCGAGCAGCACGTTCACAATCGAGGACAGCACAAGATAATACAGCGGATGTATACTGTCTCCGAGAGCCCTCATTATAGCCATTCCAATGTTGTACATTATTATGGTGGATACACCACCAAAATATATCCTCAGATATGTAAGTGACTCAGGCATTACCTCCGCCGGAGTTTTCATTATGGTGAGAAGCCACGGTGCAAGAAGCATCCCCACTGCTGTTGCCAGCACCGACGCAATGATTCCGAACAGTAAATTCGTATGAACCGATTTTTCAACCGCATCATAGTTTTTCGCCCCAAAGTACTTCGATATTACAACTCCTCCTCCGGTGGCAACACCGTTGAAAAAACCGATGACAAGAAATGTCATGCTCCCGGTCGAGCTCACGGCAGCAAATGCATTATTGTCGGCAAAATTTCCCACGACCCACGCATCCGCAACATTGTAGAGCTGCTGTAATAACTGCCCTAAAAACAGCGGTATGGCAAATGCCAGAAGCCCCCTTCCTATAGGTCCTTCCGTCAGATCTCTGCCACTGTTGTTTCTGTTTTTGCTCATTTCATTCCTCTTTTTTCCATTTATCATCACAAGGAGGCATCTCCTCCCCCTTTGTCATGTATATTCTGTCAAACCTGTTATCTGATGAAGACGTATATATTCCAATCTCATGCTCCCCCTCAGGAATCTCCTGCCTCCACAGCCTGATCCAGCGGTATACACGCTCGCCACAGTAATTTCCTATCCGCTCACCTCCGGCAAGCTGTTCCCTCGGAAGCATAGCCCCGTCTATATCCGCAAGAAGCTCAGCTCCGTCGTAGCTTTCATTCTTCATCAAAAGCCATAAGGTATAGATTCCGCCATCACATGCAATCCTGTAATGAAGCGACGGCTTATCAGCCTCGTATGTCTCTCCCGGCCTTCTTAT
Source organism: Firmicutes bacterium CAG:882 (assembly GCA_000435595.1). Classification (GTDB taxonomy): domain Bacteria; phylum Bacillota; class Clostridia; order Lachnospirales; family Lachnospiraceae; genus CAG-882. The sequence goes on along the minus strand of FR895438.1, from coordinate 78,911 downwards.
ATACATGGCAATTCCTGTCCTGTTATACGATTCACTCAGACAGTAATCCCATACGCCATCTGCATACGCATTTCTATTATCTGCAAGAACAGCCCCCATGTCAATCCTAATTGTTCCGTTCCTTTCGTAAAAAGGCGTATCTGCCATGGAAATAAGCTTCTGTGCAGTGATTGTATATGACGGATATTCCATCGAATAATTCCACTCAATCACGCTGTTGGTATCAGGAAGCGTATTTGAACCCGGAGTTACACCGGCGACAAGCATTGCGCGCGGTTTCAACTTCACTCCGGCATAAAGTGCATCCCGGACTTTGTCGGACGCAACGTTGATACCCTGCCCTTCACACGGCAGCTTCTCATCTGATTCTGCCTTCATCCCGCATGCGCTTCCACCGAACATGCTCTCCTTTATATCTTCCGTATAAATCACAATACGGCTGAATGCAAAATACCTGTCCACAGCATAGACGTGAAGAATGTGCTCCCCCTCCGTGAGCCGAGGAAGTTCAACGGTAAGCTTATCAACATTGTTGAGAATATTGAGCTTCCATGTTCCTCTCCACTCATCATTTGACCGGCTCTCAACAAGAATTCTCTCTCCCCCGTCAATTGAAAGCTCCGCTCTTATTCTGCCCGTTGAGTTAAGTGAAGGAAATCTGTGCAGCTCAAGCACCGCCTTATCAACTGCTTTCTTAATAAAGAACTTAAAGCCGGCTCCGGTTTTATATACATTCTTTCCGATTGCCGAAGCGTCCGCTTCAAGAAGAGAGCCATGGTCACGCCCAAGGCGTCTGACCTTATGCCAGCCCGTACCATCAAGCATATCGCCTGCACGGTCTGCCTCCATGACAACCGAACCGCCATCGTCTACAGCACATATCCGGCTCATTTTAATAAGCTTCTCATTGACGCTGACCGGAATGTCAAAACTCTGTCCCGTCTCCTCACAATGCATGACTATGCTGCCGTTTAGTATATCAGACATCCCCTTTTCGCCGCTGTCATATATCTTTTGCGAAGGCTTAACCAAAATCCGCTTCTCCGCTCCGACCCTGATGTTCACCCTGTTAACCGCAATGTTATCCTGCAGTATATCAATCCACTCAGGTGCCTCAAGGTCAACTATAAGCTCACCATCACCTGCATTCGATAATTCCAGCCATTTAACCGCAGCCTTAACAAAATAAAGCCCTTCATCATCATTCCACAATGTGACAACAAGCCTTCTCTCTATCTTATCAAGTGGTACAAGCGGAACGACACACGCCGGAAACATGGCCGTCCTTGGAGGCGGAAAATCCTCAGGCGTGAGTATCCCGGACCACTTGCCGTCAGCCATCACATTGTTATAATAAAAGAGAAGCTGCCTTCTTCTATCGTCGTACTCTCTGCAAAGAGCCGCATACTTATATGCCGCCTGTGCCTTTTGCCGTTTCGTACACAGTGCGCTCCTGTCTGCATAGTAATACATACAATTAGTATAGTATGCCGCATGAATTTTCATAAGGCACATCTCATAGAAAGCATCCTTTTCATCATCCGGCAGTGAAGCATATACTTCATCGGCAGTCCTTACAAGCTCATGATACCTATTGATTCTCTCCGTCGCTTCATCACCGTAAGCCGTCTGTGAAAATACATCGCTGTCCATAAGCTCAATCTTGCGAACATTGGTGAGCTGTGAAAAATCATTCAGAACACATGCCATCTTTTCCCCATGGTTTCCCGAAAAAGTCTCATTTATCCACAGCTTCAGGTACTCATCAACATCGTCCGTTCTCCTCTGCGGATTTTCCTTTCCGACCTCCCACGCGAATCTGAGATAAAACGTAATCTCCTGCTCAAGAGGCTTGATTGCACCGACATTGAGCACCCACACCTTTCTTATTCCCTCGCACCACGCCTTATAGAGTTCATTTCTCGTGTGTGCAAGCGGGATGGAATTTATGAAAAGGTAGGACATCCCCGGACCAGCCCAGTAGGAGTTGTGGTAATATATTCCGTTGCCGCCTTTTCTGTTCTTCTCTTTATCGCCGGGATAACGCCTTATGTATCCGTAGTTGTCATTTGTCCATATAAGTGTCAAGTCCTCCGGCACACGAAGCCCGTTGTCATACAGCTCGAGCACCTCCTTATAGGGTACAAAGCTCTTTAGCGGTTCCTTATCAAGCGTCTCCGAAAGAATCTTCTCCTGTGCATCTATTATGGTCTGCAAAAGCTCAATCTTGGCTTTTCTAAGCTCCTCACCCTGAAGCCCCTTAAGGCTCTTTGTCTCGAATCCCGAATCATGTATTCCTCTCATTCCGAGCGTATACCCTACCTCGAAGTCCTTGTTCTGCTCCACACTCTCACGCCAGTATTCGTTGAGCGCATCCCTGTTTTTTCCGGGAATAGAATAGTCGTACTCGACATCCTCATACCCTTTCTTTTCAAGCCACGGATACCACTCCCTGTTGTTGCTTCTCATAAGCATGTCACAATGTGATGTTCCGACGACAATACCCATCCTGTCCGCAAGTTCTCCGTTCTCACGTTTCACATTGAACGAATTGACATGCATCGCAGGCCATATATAGTTGGCACCAAGGCGCAGGAGAAGCTCGAAAATCTTCTCATACGCCTTAACTCCGATAGTCTCCTCGCCGAGGTGAAGTCTCACCCACTTATCGAGCTCCTCCTCATCGTTGATAAATATGCCACGGTACTCGACCGACGGATAATCGGTATAAAAATATCCGCCGGGCAGCACCGCCTTGTCCCTGTGCTTAACCGGAACGTCGGCAAAATAATACCACGGTGACACACCGAGCCATCTGCTGAGCTCGTATATTCCGTAAATAATACCACGGCGGTCCTGTCCTTCGATATAGAGCACGCCGTCCTTCACGCTGTGCGAATACGCCTCCCGGTGTCCAAGCTCCGCCTGACGGATGACTATGACAGTCCCGCTCCCATTTCGGCAGGCATCATCTTCTGCTGTCTCTCCCGCCCTTCCGTGTGCCTCACCGCTAAAGCTTAATGTGACGGCAATTTTACCTGAAAAAACCTTCCCAATATCGTCTGCAAGATTGTGCGCGGCAATTTTTGCCGCCTCATTCTGCTCACTGCATAATATCTTTACCGCTCCACCTGATTGTAACTCCCAATCCATGATATTATTTCCTCCGAATTAATATGTTTGTCTTACACGCTCTCTCAATTTCATATCACAAGGCTATTGTACCACAAATCCGCTCAGCATAGCTTAAAAATTGCCTGCGCAAGCCCTCGAAAGCTTTTCCTCCTGTTACTTTGAGGTAATACATGGTCTGCCGCCCAGCCACTTGATGTTCCCAGAAGCCTCACCTCCGAAAAAAGCTTCCAATCAACCCCTGCATTCAATGACATTTCAAAATCTGATACTTTAAGCTCCGCACTCATACCCGTGTCCGAATCACAGCTTACCCTGACATACTTTTGCTCGGAATTTTCCTTAGCTTCATCCAAAACCGCAAGAAAATTCAATTCACAATCTGCATTCTGCACGGTATTACCGCGCTCATCTACAATGGCAGCATTTACGATTATTATATCATTTTCACCGTGTTCAAGCCAAAGCTTAATTTTCTCTGCCGCCCCACAGGTCACGCGCTCATCCCTCGCCGTACCGCCATCCCCGACAGCTATAAGCTTTCCCGTCTCATAGCTTACAGCCTTCCAGCAAAGATACCCGTAGCGGCTTCTCGTTCTTTTTCCGAGACTTCTCCCGTTCACAAAAAGCTCTGCCTGCGAACAGTTGGTAAACACAACCACATCCTTTTTCTCCCCCTCCGTTCCGTTCCATGAGCAGGCTATGTGAATAAGAGGTTCTTTCCTATATAAGGCACGGAAGTAATAGTAACCGTCCTTCGCATTTCCCGACAAATCCATAAGCCCGAACTGCGAGCTGACCGCAGGCCACGCAAATGGTGTCGGCTCCCCGTAATAATCAAACCCTGTCCACAAAAATGCCCCCGACATATAATCCTTATCCACATATTCGCTCTGCTCTTCCACCGTCTCCATCATGGAAAGCTCAAGGAGACAATTCTCATCGTCCCTCTCATAACATCCCCTGCTTCCCTTTATTGTCGATGCCTCCGTGCAGATTAACGGCTGAGCCGGATGCTTATCCTTATACTCCTGCCACCTCAAATGATGGTAGTTAAAGCCGCACACGTCGAGCACAGTTCCTATATGTGCAATCTCCTCCACAGTGTCGAGCTTTCTTCGCTTCTGTAAATCATACAAAAGAAGCCCCATCGTCACAGGTCTTGAATCGTCCACAGCCCTGACATGATTTATCATGGTTTTTGCTATATATCCGCCCTGCGCTATGAGCTCCGACTGAGCCTCCTCATTTCCTATGGAATACATAATAACGCTCGGATGATTTCTTCCCATTCTGACAACAGCCTCAAGCTGGTTTAAATCCTCCTCAGCACTCGAGAGCAGTCTCGTCTCATCCATGACAAGAAGCCCCAGCCTGTCACACCAGGACAGAAGCTCAGGTGCCGGACAGTAATGTGATGTCCTGTACGAATTTACCCCCATCTCCTTCAATTTAAGCAGTCTGTAATGATATATTTCTCCCGTCATGGCAGAACCGACTCCTCCATGATTCTGATGGCAGCACACACCGTTCAGCTTTACTTTTCTTCCGTTTAACATGAAACCCTCATCGGCATCAAAATAAATACTCCTCACGCCAAACTCCTGACTGCATCTGTCAATAACCTCTCCGTCCTTGTAAAGCCTGATTTCTGCCGTATACATAAACGGATTTTCTGTATCCCAAAGCTTTGCACGGCTTATATTACTCCTTAAATTATATTTAGTTACACCATAGTTAATATTTTTTAAATCATAAACTGTATGTTTAACAGATGTGCCTTCCTGTGAGTTAATCATTATTTCCAGGCTGTAATCTGCTGTCACTCCTACTGCTGACGAATCATTTTTTACAAAGTTTATCTTCTCTCCTTCTCCCATGACATACTCACATGAGGAAATTTCGACAGCTATATCAAGCTCTGCCGACACTTCCTCACTCTCCTGCAGATTCTCCTCCGGTTTCGGAACCGCCTTCACGAACACGTCTCTCACATGCACCTGCGCGGTCTTGTAAAGCCACACGTTGCGGTATATTCCTCCGCCCTCGTAGAACCAGCCCTCGGCTTTTCCCGCATCGACATATACGACTATCACATTATCTCCGCCGTAATTCAGGAAATCGGATATATCATACTCAAAAGGAGTGTATCCGCTCTGATGTCTGCCTACAAAGAAATTGTTGACATACACAATGCTGTCCCTATATACACCGTCAAACGCTATGTATATTCTCCTTCCCAAATCGCTTGCATCAACAAAAAAGTGTTTTCTGTACCATCCGACATCCTTCTTAAACGAGCCTGCCGTCGTATGAATGTTCCTCACTGTATCCATCTCGGGAATAGCATTGTCGCTCCCGAACTCCTGCACCGAATATTCATAAGGCGTACTTTCTATCACAAAATCATGCGGAAGCTCAACCCTTCTCCATGTGCTGTCATCGAAATCAGCCGACTCAGGTCCCTGATTCCACGAACCCGATTTGCCCCAGCCCCAGCGGTTGCGTACCCCATCAATCTCACCCTCGTAAAAACGCCAGCCGTCATTCATTGAAATTCTGTCTCTAAGCATATCAAACCCTCCATAAATTGTTATTTATAAATCCATTATACTTCTGAGAATAGTGTTTTTATTGTAATATATTGCTCTTTTTTATGTTTTATTGTACTATATTAATATCTTAATATTGTGATTCCTACATCATATCTTCAATTTAAGGAGTATATCATGGATGCCATTCACTCACTTCTTGGAAACAATCTCATAATAAAGGATGACATAAAGTGCAACAGCGCAGACCTTCCGTACTATCACTATCATGATGTATACGAGATATATCTGCTTTTAGAGGGCAGGCGCTATATAATTATTGACGGAAATGTCTTTGAAACCAACGGCGGCGATGTCGCCACCATAAGACCGGGAGCGCTGCATAGAAGCTGCGGAGATGCCAGCTACAGCGGGATTTGTTTTAATTTTTCCAACAATTACCTTAACAGATACTACACGCCCGAGGCAAAATCCGCCCTTTTGCCATGCCTTAACACCAACATAATTTCTCTCCCCGGCAGTGTATCGGATGAGATAGTCCATCTGCAGGCAGCATGCAGACAGCGCCCTGAGCTTGGCTTTGCCTACTTTTCAACCATTCTCGGACTGCTAAGTTCTCAGACTGCCACTCACAAAATCGGCAAGCCCCTGGTCGGAAACAACAAAGAGCTCGCCAAGATTACCTCCTATATCAGTAGTCACTACGTTGACATAAAGGGACTTGACGAGCTCAGCCGTGAATTATTCATTTCAAAAGGTTATCTGTGCAGCTTCTTCAAGGCACACACGGGCGAAACCGTTATCCACTATATAAACAGTCTCAAAATCCAACATGCCTGCGTCCTTCTGTCGGACACGGACAAATCCATGAACGAGATTGCGGAAGAGTGCGGCTTCGATTCAACCGCATACTTTAACCGCGTGTTCAAAAGCTATGTCCGTCTGACTCCGGGTGCTTTCAGGCGAAGCCGCACCATCACATCGGAAATACCGTAATATACTGAAACATAAGTATGAAATGGCATATGCTTCCGCCCATCACAAAGAGGTGAAAAATCTCATGCGAACCGAACTCCTTGTGCTTTGCGTCAAAGGCGGGAACCTTTAGTGCGTAAATCACACCCCCGACCGTGTAAATGAGTCCTCCGGCAAGCAGCCAGTAAAAAGCCGCTCCCGAAAGTGCCGTATATATCTTTGAGAATGCTATCAGGCACACCCATCCCATCGCAATATACAACGCGGATGAAAACCACTTAGGGCATGTAATCCAGCACAGCTTTATCACAATTCCGGCAATCGCAATTCCCCACACCAACGCAAGCATCACATATCCGATTGTCCCATTTAACACAACGAGGCATATAGGCGTGTATGAACCTGCTATCAGCACGAAAATCATGGTGTGGTCGAGCTTTCGCAATATGGTCTGAACCTTGTCGGATGCCTTCACCGAATGGTAGGTTGCACTTGCTCCGTAGAGTAAAGTCATGCTTACCACAAATATTCCGAGTGAAATAAAATGTATTCTGTCAGGCGCCTTCGCCGCCTTTATAAGAAGCGGAACCGCTGCAAGCATCGTCATAAGCATTCCGATAAAATGCGTGATTGCGCTCCACTTGTCCTTAAGACCCTTCTCCTCAATATTCTCGATTAATGTTCTCATGTTCATACTCCTTTCCAAATCTGAAACCGTTCAGGTAATTGCGAAACTATATATTTGAAGGCGGACGTTGTACAAATTTAACAATTCACCGCAGGCACGCTTTCGCTACAAGAATCACGCAACGGTACATAACGCAGTAAAATATCTGAATTTTGTTTTAGTATAAGTATACCCGTTTCATGGTTATTTATTCCGTGTTTTACATTTTCTTTTGCTTCATGATGTAGTTTTCAATACTACTTGTTGTATATTTGTATGCTATCACATTTATTTTTAAAATGCAACCTTTTTATAAAATAAAGTAAATCCAACTTGAAACGTCACGAAGAAAGTAATAAAATATATTTGATATTTTTGTTTTGATTACCATAAGGAGGACTTTATGAATTACGACGAGAATGCCTTTAAAGAGAAAGCCAACCGCAAAGCGCGGCGTATATGGCTGATATTTGCACTTCTTCTGTCCGCCAATTACGGAAATGACGCGGCAAGCGGTGCATATCCTGCATCTGACTACATTATTTTTCTTATACTTTGCTGGCTTCCTTTTCTTTCAGGAGAAATTCTTCTCCGCGTGAAGGGCAAGGCTACTGACAAGTACAGATATGATTTGGTAATCGGATATGGTATTTTTTATACCTTTGTATTATGCACCACCGAATCATCCATCGCCTTCACGTATATTCTGCCTGTCACAAGCCTCCTTGTTATATATAAGAACAAGAACTTTATGATAAAATGTGGAATTGCCAACACAATAATAATTGTTGCTGCTGCTGTTTTTCGTTATATGTCCGGCTTTAACTCGGCAGCCAACATGAAGGATTACCAGCTGCAGCTCTCCTGTATCATCCTGTGCTATATATGTTATGTAATGTCAATCAAGCATCTTAATGAATCTGATGGTGCCATGACAGACAGCATCAAGGCTGATTTAGACAGAGTCGTCACAACGGTTGAGAAGGTCAAGACCGCAAGCAATACCATCATGGACGGCATCACCGTCGTAAGCGAATTAGCTTCAGAGAATAAGCACGGAGCCGAGGTCGTTGTTCTTGGTATGAACGAGCTCACCGACAACAGCAGCCGGCTTATGAACAGTACCGCATCATCTCTTGATATGACCACTGATATCAATTCACAGGTTCAGAATGTCGGCGGTCTGATAGAGCAGATGGTATCCCTCACCGGCGAATCGATTGAACATGCTACCGTGAGCGGTGCAGACCTTGAGGAGCTTGTAAAGACTGCACATACAATGTCGGAGCTCTCATCAGAGGTCGACAGAGTTCTTCACGATTTCAAATCCGAGTTCGAGATGGTTAAGCAGGAGACCGGAACCATCCAGAACATTTCGGGTCAGACCAATCTTCTTGCACTTAACGCATCCATCGAGGCAGCCCGTGCAGGCGATGCAGGTCGTGGTTTCTCTGTCGTAGCTGACCAGATTCGTACGCTCAGCACCGAGACAAAATCATCCTCAGGACGAATCGAGGACGCTCTCATCCGCCTCGACGAGACATCCGCTAAGATGACCGCATCCATCGAGGAGACGCTCAAGCTTATTGCCCTGACTCTTGATAAGGTTACTATCACAGGAAAAAATGTAGAGAAAATTACATCAGATACAAAGCAGCTCGGAGACCACATTCAGGTTATCGATAATGCCATGAAGGATGTCGAGAACTCCAACCATCAGCTTGTCGATAACATGGAGCAGGTATCCGACATAGTTAAAAACATGAACAACTGCATCTCTGACTCCGACGAGACCAGCAAGAGAATGCTCAGCAAATACGATGAAAGTGCAGCCAACATCGATGAAATCGAGGATGTCATCGAAGCACTTATGTGTGAGCTTGGAATCGGAGGTTTCATGGGAATTGAAGATGTATCTGCCGGAATGAAGGTTATCATCAAGGTTGATAACACTGAGTATCATGGAGAGCTTGACAGTCAGTCCGACAACGGCATCACCGCTCACTTCAAGAACATTCCCGTGGCAAAGAAGCCTCAGGCATGCAATATAAATGTCACTGTAGGCAATGTGCTCTACTGCTGGGATAAAGCAGAATTCGTTTCAGCCGACGGAAAGACAGCTTCAATACGAATCAGCACAAGACCTAAGATTACCAACCGCCGTAAATACCCAAGACTTGATATGTCCAATCCTTGTAGAATTACCGTCAAAAAGACCGGAGCAGTCTACAACGGCAACCTCTATAACATCAGTGCCAATGGCTTTGCCCTTGTCTGCCACGACAACTTCTTTGCAGACAACAAGGGAGCAGATATCTCGGTTGAAATTGAGAATTTTGCACTTTCGGCACATAATATCGTCGAAGGAAAGATTATCAGATGCACTGACGATGACGGAGTATATCTCGTCGGCTGCCAGATGCCGGAGGATAATTACTACATAAGAGAGTACGTAGAAGGTAAGCTGCACAAATAATACCATGCAGTGAGTTTATGTCAATGATATTCGCAATCCTCTTCACTGCCTGCTCATATAAAACCGTTGCTTAGCATCTCATCAGGTACCGGGCTTGAACCCGGCAAAAGAGAACCCCCATCACCCAAGTGTAATGAGGGTTCTCTTTTATATACAATTAAAGCTTATATTTAAAGTGCACTATTCAGCATCAATAAAATCCATCGGATTTACACTTGTATCTCCCTTATCAAGTCTGAAATAGAGATTACTTCCCTCAACCGTATAATACTGACTCGGAGCCGCAACAGAGGCAATCACATCGCCACGCTTTACCTGGCTTCCAACGCCCACCGTAAGATTCTTAAGCTGTCCGTAAGTCATTACATAATCATTTCCGAGTGCAATCTCCATTGTAAGACCTGTCTCATTGGTTTCATATACAGCGATGACAATTCCGTCCGCTGCCGCTGACACGACCGAATCCTCATCAGCACTTATGATAATCGCCGGATTGCATCTGTACACATCAAGTGTCGGAAAGTAGATTGTATTGGTCATATTATAATTGAGTATGACATTTCCTGATGCCGGCCACATCATCGTGCTATCCTCATTAAAGCTGTAGCCTAATATAGTGGCTGTGCTTGCACTTACCGGAGCCGCTTCACTGTCAACATTTTCGGAAGCCGGAACATCTGCCGCTGCAGGTTCACTTACATTTTCTGCTGACGGCTCCTGTGTGTCTGTGTTTGCTGCGACCGCCTGTCCTTCATCTGCTGTACCAGACGGCACAGCTTCGTCTCCGCTTTTATCAGCAGTTTTCGTACCTTCGGCATCATCTCCTGTGCTTGGCACTTCAAGTGCCGTATTGATTTCCGCATCGATTTCTCCAGTGACTTCAGCCGCTTTTTTACCGCCTTTGACATCCTCTGCATCTGTGGTGTTTTCAACATGTCTGTCATCCCTGCTCTCCTCCTCCCTCTCATCTGCATGCATTATCGTCTCATTACCAGGATTCTCACTGCTTAAAGCCTCGTTAATCTCGTTGAGGTCAATATAATTATGCTTGTTTTCCCCCTGTGAATTATTGCTTTTAAGTATAGATACTACTCCTACCACCAAAGCAACCATGATGGCAAGAGAGATGACGGTGGCAAATACTTTCTCCATGTCCACCTTATTCTTTCTTCTATTCAAGGCAACCTCCTCTTGCTGAATCGGTATATCGTGAGCATGCTCATTATTCACATACACCTTTTCGCATTATCAATTTTCCTGAGTTATACTCAGAGCTGTGCTGTCTTTATCGTTACAGCTCCTTTACTCTTGATAATAGGATTGCCACCGCTTTTTATTTTATACATGTTATATTTTCAAAATAATAGTTAAGTATTTCCTTATATGATGCCCCCTGTTCCGCTTTTTTTGCAGCTCCGGCAACGGATAAGCCGTAACCGTTCCCACTACCTTTTACCGTAAATCTTATTCCCTCATCCGTCTTTATATATGTAAATGAAGGTGAAGCAAGCCCTGTCATTGATGCAAATGTATCTCCGTCAACGACAACATTTCCCACCTGAATAAGCACAATGTAACCGCCTGTTGTCTTTTCAACCACTTGAAGCTGCTCTGCGGCATTCCTTTCGTCAAAATACACATCCTTGATATTTTTCTTAATCAGAGCCGCAAACTCCTTGTCCTCAAAATCATATATATTGATGTAATCATCCTCTAAGCTGTCCTCCGTCTGCATTACCTCACACAGATAACTGCATTCGTCACGCAGATTTCTGGTATATCCGCTCGTAAGCATGTGGCAATAAGGATATATCGTCGTACCTCCGTTAGTTATTTTCTCTCCCTCTGTCCGGCGTACTGCAAGCGTAACAGCCGCCTTCTTTTCCTGCCACTCCTCTCCCCATCGCTCCTCAAGCTCAATATCATTAAAGAAAACCGTGTCATTCTGCAAATTGTTTTCGTTACACCATACAATATAAGTACGGCACATTACAGCCATTGCTTTTAAAAATTCTTCATTACTGCAATAATCGTAAGCCGGTGCAATAACGCCGGCAATATACTCCTCGATATCCATACTCTCACTCCCGACAGCATAGTTCATGCTTACTGCCATCTGTTTGTCCTTCCCCGTAAGCGATTCCGTCAGGGCAAGCCCTATTCTTTCCTTATCAAGTCCTACTCCGCTTAGGATTAACGTGATGGTAAATGGTATAAAAAAAACTGCCGCAAGGCAGCAGACTGCAAATTTAAAGGTTCTCTTCATGCAAAACACCCCCTGCACATATTGTATGCAGAGGGTGATGTTTTTATTTCATATTATTTGATGCATTTTAAATGCAGTCAGCATCCGTAAGCTCAACCTTGACCTTCTCAAGATGCCATATATCGCGGACATATTCCTCGATGGTTCTGTCTGAAGTGAACTTACCGCTGCATGCTGTATTGAGCATTGCGGAGCGTGCCCATCCTTCGGTATCGCGATACTTCTCCTCTATCTTCTTCTGAGCATCGGCATAGGAACGGAAATCCTTCAATATAAAGTATACATCCGCACGGCTGCCGCCCTGAGCATGAAGAAGAGAATCATATATCTCACGGAACATCTCCGGATCCTCAGGTGAATAGAAGCCGTTAATAAGCTGCATGAGCACCTGTCTGATATCCTGGTCATTGTTGAAAATATCCATCGGATTATATCCGCCCTCGTTCTCGTAGCGGATAACCTCATCTGCTCTGAGTCCAAAGATGACAGCGTTGTCCTCTCCTACCTCGTTCACAATCTCAACATTGGCACCGTCCATTGTTCCGAGCGTAATTGCACCGTTTAACATGAACTTCATGTTGCCTGTACCTGATGCCTCCTTAGAAGCCGTCGAAATCTGCTCACTGACATCGGCTGCCGCGAAGATAATCTCCGCATTGGATACACGGTAATTCTCTATAAATACAACCTTAATCTTGCCGTCAATCGACTTATCGTTATTGATAACATCAGCAACATTATTGATAAGCTTGATTGTAGCCTTGGCCCTCTTGTAGCCTGCCGCTGCTTTCGCACCAAAGATAAATGTTCTTGGATAAAAATCCATCTCCGGGTGTTCCTTTATCTGGTTGTAAAGGTACATTACATGAAGTATATTGAGAAGCTGTCTCTTGTACTCATGAAGTCTCTTTACCTGAACATCGAATATGGAACGCGGGTCAACCTCAATTCCGTTGTGCTCCTTAATGTACTCGGCAAGTCTGACCTTGTTACGGTACTTAATCTGCATGAACTCACTTCTGCTGAGCTCATCATCGGCATATACCTTGAGCTTGCTCATCTGCGGAAGGTCTGTAATCCAGTCGTCGCCAATCTTCTTTGTTACCCAGTCTGCAAGAAGCGGATTGCCGTGAAGAAGGAATCTTCTCTGTGTAATGCCATTGGTCTTGTTGTTGAACTTTTCAGGCATCATCTCATAGAAATCCTTAAGCTCCTGCTTCTCAAGAATCTCTGTGTGAAGCTTTGCAACACCGTTTACCGAGAAGCCCGCAGCGATTGCAAGGTGAGCCATCTTAACCTGTCCGTCGTACACGATTGCCATCTTGCGGATTTTCTCCTGATTGCCCGGATACATGGTCTTAATCTTCTCGACAAAGCGTCTGTTAATCTCCTCGACAATCTGGTATATTCTCGGAAGAAGTCTTGAAAACAACTCGATAGGCCATTTCTCAAGTGCCTCAGCCATGATTGTATGGTTAGTATATGCACATGTCTTTGTTGTGATATCCCACGCCTCATCCCACTCAAGCCCTTCGTCATCAAGAAGGATTCTCATAAGCTCTGCCACCGCAACCGTAGGATGCGTATCGTTGAGCTGGAAGCATACCTTCTCAGGGAACTGATGAATATCGCTGTGCTTTTCCTTAAACTTGGCAACCGCTCTCTGTACACTCGCCGAAATAAAGAAATACTGCTGCTTGAGTCTTAACTCCTTGCCCGCATAATGATTGTCGTTAGGATAAAGAACCTCAACAATATTCTTTGCAAGATTCTCCTGCTCTGTAGCCTTCTGATAATCTCCCTTGTCAAAGAAATCAAGATTGAAATGCTGTATAGGCTCTGCATCCCATATTCTCAATGTATTTACCACATTGTTGCCGTATCCGACAATAGGAAGGTCGTATGGAACTGCATTTACACACTGATAATTCTCCTGCACAAAATGATCTCTTCCGTCATCTCCTCTGTAGCATCTTACATAGCCGCCGAACTTAACCTCAACAGCATACTCGGAACGCTTAACCTCAAACGGATTGCCATCTCTAAGCCAGTCATCCGGAACCTCAAGCTGATAGCCGTCTCTTATCTCCTGCTTGAACATTCCGTACTTATATCTGATACCGCATCCGTAAGCAGGATAGCCGAGTGTTGAAAGTGAATCAAGGAAACATGCGGCAAGTCGTCCGAGACCTCCGTTGCCAAGCGCTGCATCCGGCTCCTGGTCCTCAATCACATTGATGTCAAAGCCAAGTTCCTCAAGAACCTCCTTAACCTCCTTATAGCAGCAAAGGTTGATCATATTGTTGCCGAGTGCTCGTCCCATAAGGAACTCCATCGACATGTAATATACAGTCTTTACGTCCTGCTTCTCATATTCCTTCTGTGTCGCAATCCATCTATCGATAATCATATCCTTAACGGCATATGCAACAGCCTGAAATACCTGCTGCTTGGTGGCCTCATCAATATTCTTTCTGTAAATGTTCTTGACATTGTCTAACACTGACTTCTTGAAGTCCTCTTTGTTGAAAACAACTGTGTCCATACAACACCTCCATAAACTTTATAATAATATCTGACCCGTAGACTCTGTTTCTATCATGACGTTGAACAATTTTTAGTAAAACTGTTCAACTGTTTTGTCACATGTTATTAAAGAGTACAGGCAGATAATCCCTATTCATAATAGTATGCCAAATATCCAAGTTATGCAAGGTTTTTTATTCATTTAATATGTAAAAATACAGCCAATCCAAACTATAAAATGTGCAAAAAATAAGGTGTCATAACATATTCATTATCTGAAATATGTTATGACACCTTATTTATATGATGTTAAGGTCAAATAGGCTAAAAATTTGCCATGTATAACGGGATATATTTATGCGTATCGCGACTTTAGTGAGAAGCTTAGTTGTTCTTAAGACTCTGCTTATTCCCCAGCCACAGTCAGCATGGATGCTGACTGAGTTGCAAACAGCCACGGAGGGCTGGTTTTGCAACGGTGGCGTACCATTTCAGTACATAAATCAGAGTCCTTAGAGCACCTTGCTTCGAGCAACCGGAGTCGATATGCATAAATATATCCCGTTATACGTTCAAAACCTAATACACCTATTTGACCTTAACATCATTATATGTATTTATTTTTATGCCTGCTTTATCATGCAGTACTGCGTAAGCCCGAAGTGTTTCTGTATCGTGTCATACATCTGAAACCCGAAGTGCTTATACATGTCCACATTTTTCGGATTATGCGTCTCTAATGATATCATCATTTTATGCTTGTCAGCATAGTTTACAACCTCATCGATAAGCTTTGCCGCTATTCCGTGATGCTGTAATTCCGGATTGACGGCAAGGTATATGATGTGGAGTCTGTTATCCTGATGAAGCTGGTCTGTCCAGCTTGAATTGAGGTAATCCCGTCCTATGATAAAGTTCTTAAGTGTCTTCATTGAGGGATCTTCTTTCATGAGATAACCGTCGGTCTTAATCTCCGCAAGCGCTTCCGTCAAATAAAAATGCATAAGATTGTATGGCTCTGCCTCGTCGGATACAACGAGAATACCATTGATTTCTTCGCTGTCGGCGAATATCTCGCAGGTCTCATAGAACTCGTCAAGGTCACACTTAAAGAGCTCAGGCATCAGTCTCTTTCTGACATCCTCATCCGGTATCATGCTTACATAAAGCGGATCCTTCTCAAAACACTTAATCAACAACTGCTCCAACTTAGGAAAATCTTCCTTTTTCACTCGATATAACGTGTCACTTGTCATAAAACTTCCTCTTTTTGATTTTTTATGTTATGCGCCGGGACATATACATTTGACAGATATGGTGCTTTGTCTGCACGCAGCCACGCAGCATACCCGCCAACGGGGTTATTATAGCACATTTTCTGAAAATCAACTACCTTTTCTCATCAATATACAACTGCACCCTGTTCTGAATTATCGTCACGGTATCGTCAAGGCTTCTGCTGCCTGCAAAGTATGCCTGCGCCTCCTCGTCGATTATCGCATAGATGGCACTGTCATAATCTCTCATGCCTATGCAGTTGCCGAGAAGATACGCTGTCCTCTCCTTTATATACTCCACATGAACTCCTGCAAGGTCCATGTTCGGTTGAGTCCCGCAAACGGTACGGCACCCTCATGTTTTTTCATAATGTTCAGTAAATCCGTGTAATTCCACGACTCCACACCGGTGTTACCACCGTCATCTCCGCCGTCGTCCGGCTTACCGCACCCGCTCACTGCGACCGTGCACGCCAGAACTGCTGCCAGCATGGCCGTTGCAAATTTCTTATTTTTCATTAATGCTCTCCCCTCTTAATCTCAGGTTAATTAGGCGTTTGTGAAACGCAATTTTGATGATAAACAGTTGTGCAAATTTAACAAATTCGCAAGCAGGTACTTTACAGCCGTCGGTGTTTGACAGCCGTATTTTGGCTGTCTATGCACCGTTACGTGATGTAATGTAGCGAAAGCGTGCCTGTGGTGAATTGTTAAATTTGTACAACGTCCACATTCAAATATACAGTTTCGCAATTGCCTATCAAATTAATAAAGGCAGTTATGTATAATCTCCGTTATCTCCTTTACATACTGTGTCGTGTTTTTCACATCAAGTGTAAGATATCTCTGCTGCCGTGCTCTCGCCCCGGTCAGTACCTCAAGCTCGCGCGAAATGTCAGCCGTTTCATCATCGGCATTAAGCCGGTCAATAAGGCTTCTCACAACATCATATAGATTTTCATGGTGGATTATCCTGCCGTAGCCCCATTTCAGCCTGTCACGCGGCTGGTCGAGCACATATCCCGTAAAGTACTCATACACCGCCTTCTCAAACTTGAACGCGTACTGATTGTTATCGATTCTGTATATCCAGTTGAGTGCGTTCTTGATTCTGACAAGCGGTCTTTCGGCATCCTTTTCAGCGCTGAGA
The DNA here is from genome assembly GCA_000435595.1 of Firmicutes bacterium CAG:882. Lineage (GTDB taxonomy): Bacteria > Bacillota > Clostridia > Lachnospirales > Lachnospiraceae > CAG-882. The sequence goes on along the minus strand of FR895438.1, from coordinate 61,890 downwards.
GCGTCAACGGCCTTTCCGAGGAACACTCCATCGTTCATCGCCGTCTCATAAGGGAACAGGACATCATCCTGCCAGTTGAGCGTCACAAGTGTATCCTGCGCATATGCGAATGCCTTTAAGAGCTCAGCCTCGATGCGTATGTCATCCTCATTTCTCACACTATGTGTCTCATTTTTATGCCCCTGCATATTGCAAGCATTGCTTGCAGTACTGCCACCAATAAGTGGTTTGAAAGTTTTTCTTTCAAACTTCCCCGTCTCTTCAGCACCGTCATCCATATTGCTCAATACATTGCGTCCCTCCACGACCGCATTAACCCTCTGCGCCTCCGCTTTTAAGTCGGTGACAGCCTGAATGAATTCATCCGCCGCCTCCCTGTCCTCACATATCTCCCTGTCAAATCTGTGTAAAAGCTCATCCGACAGGATTGTAAAATCCACTGGAGCAACATTCAGGTTATCAAGCCTTAACAGGATATAGGCGTAGAGCTTATGGTGGAAAAGGTACACCTTCTCGTCGTAGAACTCGTCACTGTCATACTGTGAGTGATAATGGGATTCCATGAACTTGCCGCCTGCGAACTCATTTACCGCCGACGGAATACCCGATATGGCAACCGAGAAATCGTCCGACCACGTCTGAATAGGTGCCTTGGTCCCCACACCGTCAGGGTATGCCTCATGCAAATCTCCCGGGTACTCCCTTAAAATCTTTCTGAAAAAATTCCTGTACTCGTAGGTCGAGCGCACATAGTCCTTGTTGCCGTGTGCAAATGCCGGAAGTTCGAAATTCAAGTCAGCAATGACCTTTCCCTTCCACTCAGGGTGAACGGTAAATACCTCCTCATAGGCTCCCGTAGACCAGTCGTACTTCGAGTTGATCACGCCCCACTCTTCCGCCGCCATCGCGCACAGAACAATCGTGTTGCGCGGCTTGTAATCACTCTTTATGAGCATTCTCCCTATCTCGATAAGCATGCTTACCGCCGTGTTGTCATCCTGAAAGCCTGAAAAATACGAATCATAATGTCCCGACAAAAGTATCATTCTGTCCGGATTCTCTCCGAGAATCTCACCTACGATATTGTATGTTTCAGCTCCCGGCATAACCTTTGTATATGCGTCAAAGAGAACCATACATTCTCTTTTGCTGCCATCCTGCATACACTCCCGTATGAACCGGGCATCCGCTCTCGAGATCGAGAATGCCGGTGCGTCCGAAGGTCCCGCTATGTCCTGTGCGTTCAGTGCATTCTCAGCCACCTCGCCGTAGCCGCCCGCCTGAACGGCTATAAAGCCTCTTGCGCCCTTTAACTTTGCCTGATATACGGGAAAATTAATCCACCACTCCTCGCGCTGGTTAATCTCCGCCATGACAAGCTTGCCTTCAACCGATATTCCGAGGCGTTCAAGCTCCTCGTAGTCCTCAAGCGTTCCCTTTCCGGCATCCACAATCTGAACACTCTCAAAGCCGTCCGTCACGAAATTCGTCTGGTAAGCTCCGAGCTGAAGCTCTCGCTCTGCTCCGTCAGCACCAGCCTTAATCAC
>FR895438.1:34298-60300 GCA_000435595.1 Firmicutes bacterium CAG:882 | reverse complement strand
ATGAATCCACATCAACCCTATCCTTGCGGACATTTGCAAAGCCCGCCTCTTTCATTATGTTGAAAATCAGCTCTCCTGCCTCATGCTCCGCCTGCGAGCCCGCGCTTCTGTAGCCCAGCACGGGGTTGCTGCGTATGGTCTCAAGCTCCTTCGCCAGATTGTAGGAATACCTCACATCTGCGCTGTCCAATATATTCTTAATACGTTCCTCACTCAAGCTGTCCATGTGTCTACCTCGCGTTTTACAATTTTTTCCACATCATTATCTCATCACGGTATGTGCCGTCATCATATTTCATGGCGTTCTTACTCTCTTCAAGTCTCATACCCTTAGCTCCCCTGCCTGATTTTATCGCGCTATGTTGGTATTATAGCACTGTTGAAGGAATTTGACTACTTTCCTTCCCAAAGGCTGTCAGCCCACAACCATTAATATTCTAAGCTCAAACCATCCGTCCTCGGCATTGACGGTCACGGAGCCATTATATTTTTCAACTATCTTTCTTATGCTCTTCATTCCGTAGCCGTGATACCTTTTATCCTGCTTTGTTGTTTTAGGCATGCCGTTCTCAAACTCAAGGTCTCCCTCATAGCAGTTCTCAACTTTGATACGCAGAAAATTCTTCTGTCTTGCGACTGAAACATGTATGAGACGTTTCTGTCTGTCACTTATCTTCTTTACACTCTCAATGGCATTATCAAGCGCATTCCCGAACAGCGCACTGATATCCATCGGCTGCATAAATTCCAGTTCCTTGCCATCCGCCACACAGGTAAGGCTGATACCATGACTCTGACACTGTATGGTCTTTGCTGTCAAAATTGTGTCAAGTATGCGGTTACCTGTCTTATTCTGCGCTTCATAGCACTTGATTTCATGCTCCATTTGGTCAAGGTAAGCATCTTTTTCTTCCTCTGTTGCCGTAGCACGCAGAATTGCGATCTGATGCTTGAGGTCATGATATTTCTGATTTACAAGTGCCACACTCTCCTCAGACAGCTTATAATTTTCATACTGCATACGAAGGGTGTTTGACAGAAACTCATTCTCAACCTTCGTCTTAACCTCCTGAAGCTGCATGTGATATGCAAACAGGATGCCTACGCCTCCGAGATCGACAAGCGTTCTTATGATGAAAATTTCTCCGGGAAGCTGTCCGCTGAACGGAGTATTTTCAAATATGTAGCTCATATTGCTCATCAGATACACAAGCAAGCCTATGAACAGGCATATTCGCAAATCCCGCCCTGTAATGTCTAAACCGGCATTTTCCCTGCGGTAGCTTTTCTCGAGAAGATACATTATAAAATATACCGCCCCGTAGGAGGACACTACGAATATTGTGCTCCACATCAGATTGAGCTCCACATTCCAGTTGTTCAATCCATAATAAAACAGCTGCCAGTTGAGTGACGCGGCAAGTTCTCCGAGAATGAATGCCCTGACACAGAAATAAGCCGCCTTTTTCCGGTTCATTTTGCAGCACAGATATAGGGATAACCCAATAATAAACACCTCAACCGCCATACACGGGATAAAGAAAATAACATTAATCTGGTCAGTGAGGCATATAAAAGCCGTGAGCACAACAAATATAAGTGACTGTATCCCCACAGTCCGCTTTATACTGCCCCTTCTCTCATTCATGCTTATATACAGACAACTGCTGATAAAATATGCTATGGAATAATATATACCGGGCGTGTTCGTAAGATTGACCGCTTCTCTCGGCATCATTTGCTCACCTCGCTCATATAATTGTTAAGTGCATCGAGCAATGCCTTTTTCTTTGCGCGGCTCACCTGTATCCACACATTTCCCACATTTACATCAAAGTCCTGCACTGTCTCCACATATTCAAGGTTCACAATATAGCATTTATTGCACCTGAAAAAATTCATGTCATCCAGTGCATCTTCAACCTCCGTGAGCGAGCCCTTCGTCCTGAAATCCTCATCCTTAGTGTGATACACAAGGTCATGGTCCTGAACCTCTATATATGTAAGCTTTGATACATCGAACTTCTTAACGCCTCCGCGTATCGGAACCGTGATATATTTCTTGGTTCTGTGCTTCATTCTCGACAAAGCGCGGTCGATCTTCTGCGAAAAAGCATAATAGCTTAAAGGCTTTAACACATAGTCAAGCGCATCCACCGTATAGCCCTTCATGACATACTGTGGCATATTTGTGATAAATATTATGACAACCTCCGAATCATATTCTCTGATATGCTCCGCTGCCGTCATTCCATCCATAAATTTCATTTCAATATCCATCAAAATAATATCATAGACAGCTTTGTAATTTTCAACAATCTCATCTCCATCCGAAAATACGGATATATTGAACTTTTCTCCGCTTTCTTTCTCATACGTTTTCAGGTATTCCGTTAATTCTTTTTGATAGTTTTCGTCATCTTCCACCAGTGCAATTTGAATCATGCTCAAACCTTTCTCCGTTCTGTGTTATTCAAACCTGTAATATCAAAATCGGGGTATCAAAGCCATATTTTTCATACGACCTCAATACCCTGATTATATCAAAATAATTCTGCTGTTAAAAGTATTTAAGCATTTTTTCTGTTTTCTATCTCCTTCTGTTCCTCAGGAAGCTTTTTTTCTATGGTGAAGAAGAAAATAAGTATTGCACATATCACATACGCTATTGTCTCAACCCATATATAGCTGACAGAGATTGCCGTCTGCGCTGCCTGTGTCTGCCCTAAAACTCCAAGAGCCACATCTGCATTCTGATTATATCCACTTCCCTTTAACACGGCACTGAATACCGCGTTACATATCGGTGTTCCGGCAACCATGATGGAGCTGTATATTGACATGGTAAGCCCGTCCGTTCTGATATGGCTTTTGTACTCGATGTGGTCTATCACATCCGCAAGAAGTGCAAGTATCATATAACACGCAGGTGCGGAACCAAGGCATTTGAGTGCAACACCTACTGCAACCGGAACAATATTACCATTTCCAATGATAGCAATAACGCCTCCGACAGCTCCGAGAAGCATTCCTGACATACATATAATACGCTTTCCGTATTTATTACACAATGGAATAACCACAACTGCCGCAACTGCCATCGGAATAGCTCCCATTATTGACAATAGTGACTGTGATGCACCCCATGCGTCCACACTTCCGGTATACGAATTGTCGAGTACCCATTTACAGTAATATGACATTGAACCGTTCTTTATCGCTCCGCTCCACTGAAATCCTATGTAGAACAGCATGACAATCCACCATGTCTTTTCACTTGCAACTGCCTTGAGCTGCTTTACAAGCGATGGTGCACTCGAAGCATTGCCCTCATTCTGCTCCGTCACGGTATTTGCAAGCTCTTCCGTAACCCTCTCTCTTGTAAACATGAACTGAAGCAAAATTGTAAGCGCGGCAAAAATCGCTATTGCAAGCATCGCAACGAACCAGAGATGCCGGTTTTCCTTTAACACGAACGATACGAGAATAGGGAATACCATGGATCCCGCTCCCATGACGCCAAGTCCTGCCACGTTGGTAAATGAAGCAAGAACACCTCTCTGCTTACTGTTTCTCGTCGACAGGGGAATAAGTGTTGAATTAGCCGTATTGTATATAGGATAAGCCACTGCATAGAAAAGATTGTACGCTATCGCAATCCACACCATCTTAGCCGTTCCCTCGAACGGAACAATGAACATAAGTACGCTTGCAACAGACATGGTAAATGCCGATAAGAGAATCCACGGTCTCGCCTTTCCCGCAAGAGTTCCTGTGCGTTCAATAAGCTGTCCGACTACAAGGTTGGCAATCACAATAAGAATTGTTGAAATCAGCTGTAATGTCGTAAGAAACGTCAGATTCATCTTCAGAACATCGGTAAAATAATTCTGTAAAATGCTGGTAAATATACCTGATGCAAGCAGTGCTCCGAACGGTCCTATAAAGTACCCGAGAAGCATTTCCGGTGCTTTTACGTTATCCGATTTAACTCTGGTACGGAGAAACGGATTATTCCATATTGTTTTTTTATTGTCGCTCATAATGTTGTACCTCTTTTCATCTATAAATTTCTCTCATAGCTTCCGCCGGTCAAGCGCTCTACACTTCCATCCGGAAGCTCAAGACGACACTCAGTACCGACAGGCACATGCACATGTATGGTAAATCTTCCGCTGTCCATCTTCCAGTCAGAAACTATTTCGCCGTAAGGTGTCTCAACACTTCCCCTTGCAGAGCTGATCCGATTATCCATAACAGGCTTAATTCTGAAATGCCTGTATCCCGGCTCCGTCATCTCAATTCCTGCTATCCTGCGGTACATAAAATCTCCCACTGCTCCGCTTGCATAATGGTTATACGAAATCATCATGTCCGTGCCGTCGTCGCCTATAGGACACTCTCCATTCTCATCAAGTCCATCCCAGCGCTCCCATATAGTGGTTGCCCCCTGCTTAACCTCATAGAGCCACGACGGACATTTCTCATTAAAAAGCATCCTGTACGCAATATCTGCCCTTCCGTTATCAGCCAACGCAAAAAGGATATACGGTGTTCCGGGAAAGCCTGTCCCGATACAGTAATTATTTTTTTCAACAAGCTTCACCAGATTTTCAACGGCATTCTCTCTCTCCTTGCCATCAAATATACCAAAATATAATGGCAGTACATACGCTGTCTGAAATTCACTAAGGAGCTTTCCATTACCGTCCGTAAGTATATCACGGTATGCCTTTGCTGCATTTTCACTTACCTTCCCGTACTTTTCCGCATCGCCATCATGTCCAAGAATCCGCGCTATATCCGCGAGCATGCCGCTTGTATTTTTCAGACTCGCCGTAGCCGTCCATTTGCTTCTCTTCTGCCACTGAGCCATCTTAGGGACGTCAGGTGCCACCCAGTCGCCAAAATGCAGCACTGACGGTGTATTCCATAAATATCTGTGCTTTCCCACACTCAGCATTCCAGCCCAGAACCGACACGCATCCACATATTTTTTCATCATAGGATAACAGCTCTTTAAAATATTTTTATCCCCGTATGCCTGATACTCAGCCCAAGGCACCATAACGCACGCATCGCCCCAGAACTCGATTGCCATAGAAGGCATGGTTGTCGGAAACCCGAAACCCTGAGCCGGAACGGTATTTGGTATTCCCCCTGTTTTCAGCTGTTCTGCTCTCATATCTGCAAGCCATTTGTTCAAAAATCTGCTCATATTAAAATTATAACATGCCGTCGGCGCAAACACTGCTATATCTCCCGTCCACCCCATACGTTCATCACGCTGCGGGCAGTCTGTAGGAATATCCATGAAGTTCGATTTGGCACTCCATATAATATTCTCCTGCAGGCGGTTGAGCCTATCCGATGAACATACAAAGCTTCCGGTACGTTCAATATCCGAGTAAAGCGCATACGCTGCCACCTCAACATTCTCTTTTTCAATTCCCGATATGCAGATATAGCGAAATCCCATGTATGTGAGCCGTGGCATGTATGTCTGCTCCCCATCATCACAGATATACTGAGCAGTCGCTTTTGCTGTCCTCAAAAACGCGGTGTTTAGTGTACCGTCGGGTTTTAATATCTCTGCATGGCGCACCGTCACCTTATGACCTCTTTTTCCTTTCAGCTTCAACTGAACAACGCCCGCAAAATTCTGACCAAAATCATATACAAACCCTTCCTTGGTTAAATTACATGAAACCGGAAGCATTTTCTCGTGTGCACGCACGGGAGCACCGCACGCCGCCGATATAATCGGATGTATGTTTACTTTTTCAATAACAGCTTTATGGTAATCAATGTCATTCAGCCGTACCGTTGCATCATAGGTTTCACCGTCATAAAAATCTGCCGCCCTGTAGCTGCCACGCATCGTAACATCCCAGTCAGAATCTGTTTTAATAATCTGAATTGTACCGTCCTCATACTGAATGCGCACCTCAAGAAGCAATGCCTGTCTGTCCGCCGTGATACGGTTTTTCCTCGTGTAGATAAATGAACCTACCGCCCATCCTCCGGCAACAGTCACCAAAAGCTCATTGTTTTCCCTCAGAGCCTTAGTCACATCATATGTCTGATATTGCAGCCTTGATTTATACGAGGTAAATCCCGGTGCAAAGAACTCATCGCCCACCTTGCTCCCATTCAACGCGAGCTCGTATATACCGATTGCCGTCGTATATATCCTCGCCGACTTGACATTTTTATCGAGATTGAATTTTTTTCTGAATGTCATCGGTACCGGTGATACCTTTTTTTCGGTAAAATGATACTCTCCATCCGTAATCCACTCTGCATGCCATGGCTCTGACATTCTTCCGGTCTCAAAAGTAAGCTCAGCCTCCGCCGTCTCATCCGCATCATCCCATACCTTGAGCTTTGCTGTATATGTGCCAAACGGCTTTAATTCCATGCCGCCATACGGCACTCCTGTCTGCTCAACAGTCGTTACGCTCCAGTCTCCCACCGAGATTACCGCTTTTTTAATGTATGCTCCCTGCCTGTCACTGTCCACCGAAAAGGCAAATGACGGTGTACAATTATCCGTCACACAGCCTTCTGCCATATTTTCACATGTAAATCTCCTTATTTTCAACATCTCTTCCTCCCTTCCCATCCGTATACACGGGAATCTCTAAGCTATGTTCTCCCATCTCATCCGTCACAGTTATCTTAACACGGTCGGCTTCTTCTGCCCTCACAACGGCAAGTGCCTCCCCGTAATAAGTTTTTGTAGTATTTTTCCAATATCCGCTCTCATTGTACGGGCAGGCATTTCCAAAGCCTTCAAGCTTCCCGCCGTCCACCTTGATTGTGATATGATGCTTTTCCATAGGTTTTAAAATGCCGTTCTCATCGGTATAGGATAACCTGATATAGCCAAGCTCTCCTTCCCTCAATGAATTTTTTTCAGGTTTCATTGTAAACATTGTGTTTTCCGATGCGGTCCTAAGTATACACCGTCCTGTTTCCACACCGTTTTCATTGTATGAAACAGCCATAAGCTCACCATTCTCATAAGGAACCTTGAAATTAATATTACAGCAGTTTTTCAGCCGCTTCTTTCCGACACTTCTTCCGTTCAGAAAAAGTTCAACCGACGCAGCCCTCGCATATACCTCAACCTCCGCCTTCAGCCCTTCGCATCCGCGCCAGCTCCAACTCTCCATTGCATCCGTCATTTTCCATGCCGACGGTGAATGTCTGCCCCTCTGGTATACCGGCTTTACTGCGATAAACGGTCCCTTCTCCTTCTCAAGAGCAACCTTGGTATATGCCGCCTCTCCGCCTGCAAATCCCAAAATGTTAATTCTTCCGCTTCCTGCCGTGAGCCATCCGCATTCCTTACCGTCCGCAGGCGCATAGTCCTCATACTCCCACGCACCGATTCCTGCTTCTCCTATATAGTCCATGCCTGCCCAGACGAAATCTCCCACTATTCTCTTCTCACGCTTTGCCATCTCATAAAATGTATATGCGTCCTTGCAGAAGGTCTCACTTCCGAGAATCAGCCTGTCAGGATACTTTTTCAAGTCATGCCTGTATCTTAAAATTCCGTAGTTATATCCGGCAATATCCATGTTGGCATAAGCGTCCCTTGTCTTGACATCACACGCATGCAATGTCGCTCCAAGCTTCATGGTTTTATCGCCCAAAAGCCCTGCGAGTGTATTGTAAAACTCGCTTCCGACCGTTTTCTTCTTTGATTTATTTCCTGCTTCCTTTTTCGCCTTCTCATCGCTGTACACTCCAAATCCCATCGAGTACAGCAGATTGAAAAATATATTGATTCCACAGCTTACAGGTCTTGCTGCATCCAGTTCATGAAGATAATCAGTCATTTGACCTGTCAGCATGATACCCTCCTTCTGACCTGTCTCAGCCACTTCATTACCTGTAGAATAAAGAATCACACACGGATGGTTGTAATCCTTATCAACCATATCCTTTAAGTCCTGCCGCCACCAGTCTCTCATATATGACGCATAGTCATATTCATTTTTATGAATATACCACATATCCGTATACTCATCCATAACCAGCATTCCAAGCCTGTCGCAGGCATCCAAAAGTGCCTTTGAGCACGGATTGTGCGCACATCTTACTGCGTTATATCCTGTTTCCTTTAAAATCCTTATCTTTCTCTCCTCCGCCTCAGGAAACGCACATGCGCCAAGCACTCCATTGTCATGGTGTATACATGCACCCTTCAAAATTACATGCTCACCGTTTATCGCAATTCCGTTATCTGAAGTCCATGTCAGCATCCTTACTCCAAAATGCTCACGCACTTCATCCTCACCACATCTCACAATACATGTGTAAAGCTGCGGAGTGTCAACATTCCATAGAGACGGGTGCTTCAATTCAACTTTTATTTTCTTTTTCTCCTGCACCTCAATATCTGCACGCGTTAATGTTTCACTGCATACAGCCTTGCCGTCAGGAGAGTTTATTACAACCTCAACCGGTGATGTGCCGGTGGCTTTTACTTCAACTTCAATCTCTGCTTTGTCACATTTCTTATCATATCCTATGGTTTTTATTCTGACACCATTAATATCCACATAATTATTTCTTCCGATATACATCCATACAGGTCTGTATATTCCCGAACCTGTATACCAACGGCTGTTAGGCTGGTCTGAATTGTGGGCGATAACCTGAATTTCATTCTCCTCACCATACTTTAACAGCTCTGAAATATCCACATAAAAATTCGTGTATCCGTAAGGTCTGTATGCTGCCTTTTCTCCATTCACATACACCTCCGCATTATGATACACACCTTCAAATTCAAGCACTATTCTATTGCCCTTATATCCGGCAGGAGCATAAAAAAGCTTTTTATAGACATAATCACAGCCCTCAAACCAGCCGATATTGTGACGTCCCCTGCTGTCCATTGAACGCACCTCATGGCACATCGCATCATGCGGCAGTGTTATTTTCTTTTCCTTCTCATTCGCATCGAGATGTCTGTAATACCAGTTTTCGTTAAAGTCTATTTTTTTCATCTATATTCTTTCCTCCGCTCTGCGGCAATACTTTTTTTATTGCTCTTAATTAAAGATTCCTCCCGAGGTATTTATCCCCGGGAGGCATCATTATTATTTCTGTACCTTTTTAATACTAAAGAATGCAGCTATCATTGCCGCTACCGCAGTAACACCGAGTAATACCATATTGGCAATCGTTCCATGTGCCGATGACATATTCTCTGCTGTCTGTACCTCATGAAGAACTTCCTCATTTGAAAAATAAATGAATGCAAAACCCTGTACTCTGCTTGAAACAAGTCTCAGGAGTGCTGATATAAAGAATACAGGTGCACAAATCCTCATGATGTCAGAAACGATTGTAAGCAGTTTATCGACAATTCCACTTAATGGAAGCTGTGACAACACCAAAATGACTGCAAGAAGAACAATACCTATCACATTGTAAAGCACTGCTTCCGGAACCGCAGCATTTTCAAAGTATCCTACACTGTTTATATTTACAAAATATACAATAATGGCAGCTATTGACAGAACAAAAGCGACAAATGTGATACCGCTTCCGGCGGTCTGTTTTTTCATAAAATTCATCTTTTATTCCTCCTCTTTCTTCTTTTCAGGCATGAGAGAGAACGCAAGCCATGCGAGAACAAACACTCCTGTAGCCACACCGCTCACTGTTCTTGTTGTCTTGAGTGCCTTATCCCACCATGTATCAACTCTCACTGTGGAAACATTCATTACTGCGCTGTTGGCAAACGTATATAACTGATACTTGAGGTTCTCACGAGCCTGGTTTACAAGTGTTGCATCATTCTTAACGGAATCCTCTGAAATATAAGCCCATGTTGCATCTACACCGCCGTCACCGAGGTTGATATGGTTATCATTTCCGCCGAAATCAGCTACCTGTGTTACTGTTGCCATAATCATCGACTCAGGTGTGAAGTAGTATGAGTTGTTCATCATATCCGTTGAGATAACACCTGTGTAGCCCCACTCATCGCGGAGAATTGTCTTTAACATACCCACATGATGTGAAGCGTTGGTTGCACCGATACGGTTGAATGCAACCATAACTGCCATACCCTGTGCATCCTCTAATGCGCCCTGGAAGCCTCTGAGGTCTGTCTCACGCATCTTCTGCTCATTCATGTATGCAGCAACACCGTTACGGTTGTGCTCCTGATCGTTGAAGCCGATATGCTTTGGTCCGTTTAAGATGCCCTTCTCATTGCATCCCTTGATGATGCCGTATCCGATTCTGTTAGTGAGCATCGGATCCTCTGAAATATACTCATAGTTACGTCCGTTGTAAGGTGTTCTTCTGAGTGTAAGACCTGTTCCCCATACGTCGTATCTCTCAAGCCAGAGTCCTGAATTTCCCTCTATAAGTCCCCACTCGTAAGCGAGCTCAGGGTTAAAGGATGAACCTAAGAGTGTCTGTGAGTTAACATTGAAGCGGTATGTCTTTCCTGTAGCTTCATCTGTGTATGTTGCCGTGAAGCCGTTTACACCTTCATTCTGCAATACAACCGGGTTGTCTACGTTGGTGAGAACATCACTCTGGCTTCCGCCGTGGATTACCGCACCTACTGCCTCGTCGATTGTTATTGATGATACAAGCTTGTCCCAATATGGGTCATTTATGTTGCTTAACTGCTCGTACTGAATATCCTCAGTGCTGAATCTTACTCCGTTATCCTTGCCCTCATCGGCAGGATTGTCTGTCTTTATTGTATACTGCATTCCTCTGAGTGCAGAAATCCATTCATCCTTCCTTGGGCTGTCAGCGATTGTAACTGTCACATCCTTATTGTAATTTATCGGATATGTGGCATCCCAGTCCTGTCTTGAAAGATATGTAACCGTCTCCTCTCCTGTCCAATAGTTGAGGTCTGCGTCGTCTGCCACATTCGTCACAACCGTATCATGTGATATTGAAAAGGTTGTAGTATCAAGTGACTTATTACCGTTCCATACAACTGCTGTTCCGACTGCATCTGCATCCATTCCGTCTGCAACGGTCTTACCCATTGCACCGAGCACATTGTTTACCGCCTCATGTGATCCTGCTGCCGCTGTGAAATAATAATCACCTTCATCTAAGATATATGTCTTGGCATTTGTATAGTCATAGCTTGCAAGATACTTGGTAGGAACAGTTATGGTTACCTCCTTTGTCTGACCTGCCGGGATATCGACCTTTGCTGAATTTAAGAACATGATTGCCGACTTTTCAACATTATTAGCCTTGTCGTAATCAGTGTATGGCTGCTGTACATATAACTGGGCAAGGAATTTTCCATCCTGACTGCTCTTGTTCTTCACCTCGATGACAGCAGTTATATTTCCCTCTGATGTCTTATCCACAGTAACACTCTTTACATTCTGTTCATAGTCAAGATATGAAAGTGTGTGTCCGAACGGATAAATTACCTCGTCATTGTAATTCCATGTGCTGCCCTGAGTAGAACCTTTTGCCGAATCAGCGTTCGAGGACGGATTTACAACCGAATCAAAATATCTTGTCTCAAAATACTTGTAGCCTACATAGATGCCCTCAGCCTCGACAATGTACTGTCCAGCGCTGTAGGTTGCATCTCCGCCTCCGAAGGAGCTTGCGCTGCTGATATTGGATATATCAGTCTTAGGATAACGTGAATCAAAGCCGTTCTCTGAGTTAGCTGCCACAATATCTGCGTCTGCATAGTAGTCACCACCGAAGTTCTGTACGGCAGGAATTGAATTGTTGTCAACTACATATGTGTCTGTAAGAGCACCTGTAGCATTCACCTTACCTGTGAGAACATTCACAATACCTGTGCACTGGTAATCGTTGATACATCCGATGTATGCGATACCATCCACTTCATGTGCACTGCCCTCAGCTATCTCAGCAATTCCCATTGTATTTCCTGAGTTTAATAAAACTACAACCTTAGAGCATGTCTCCTTAGCCGCATCAATAACGGCAAGCTCCTCCTCTGAAAGTGCGAGCGGATCTGCTCCCGTGCTCTCACCTGCCGAATTCATAGCCGAACCCGGCGCGTATGTATTTGACTCTCCACCCGGACGTGCAAATACACATATTGCAGTGGTGTTCTCCTTATCTATTGATGATTTCCAATCAGCAGGTATACCTAACTCCGTAAATCTGTCAGGTGAAACTTCATTGATTATGAAATCCTGCATATCACCCACCGATGTTGTATAGATGTTGTCGTAGCCCGTTACAATGCTGACGGCACCCGTCCAGCGGTTAGTCTGTTCTACATCGTGAGGGTTAAGAATCTTGTTCATGTACATATCTTCAAGCGTGCTGTCAACACTGATGCCTGCGTCCTTGAGTGCCTGTGCAAGGTCTACTGCGTCATCATTGCCTGCGCGAAGGTCACGGCTGTTGTATGGGTATGGTGCGTAGGCTGCCAGACCGAACAGTGCTACCTTCTGAGTTGAAGCGATAGGAAATACGTTGTTATCATTCTTCATGATAACAGTTCCCTCCTCACCTTCTCTGATGGCAACATCCTTTGCAGCCTGCGCCATCTCCTCAATAGTTGTGTAATCACTCACAAATCTTGCCGAGCTTGCATCGGTAGATGTTATATAGCTTGTGGTTCCAAGCTGTTCGTCAAGATTTTTTCTGTAAGAATCTGCAATTCCGCTGCCAATCACGGAAAGTGCAAGTATGGAGGCTGTAACCGATGACACGCCTCGCATCACATTTGACAATCTTCTTGTCTTCATTATGTCTCCTCCTTTTGTGTTAATTGTATATAGTTATTACTTTTGATGCTGTTATATTAGCACTTTTTCACAATGCTGACACAGTATTAACGTGAACGGTGCTTTTTTCAACGTAATCCGTCAAATATTTCTTCATTTTTCATGCTTTTTTAGTCAAATTTACTACATTTCCTTAGTTTTCTCTCAAACCTTCTGTTTTTCACCCCGTTGCTTATGAAACCGCCTATAACCCTGCCAAGTCCCCTGAAGAACTCTCCGTTTACAATTTCTACCATTCCATGAACCATATCCATGCCGACCATACCGTTGGTCATCTTAGCGATTGCCCTAAGCGGCATATTGTAGATAAAAAGAACATTGAGATCCGGCTTTCCCGTCTGCTCACTTTTCTTCTTTTTATCCGTGAGCACCTTATAGACAAATCTTGCAAGTCTGCTCTTTGCGTAATACATCTGACAAATTGCATCGTTTACTCCGAGCTGTCCGCTCCATTCTCCGCTTGGTATCTTATGTCCTAAAAGCGTCTCATACTCCTCATCCGATATTTTCTGTACCAGACCGGTATAATAATATGGAAGTAATGCCGGATTGTATGGCATCCCGATGTTACTTCCGGTTCGCTCTATGGTTCCAACAAGCCTTATGTCTGCCACACTTGAGCCTATCATTACATTATATGTTCCCGTCTCGACCTCCCAGCTTTCAGTTTTGACATTCCAATATCTGAAGGTCTTATCGTCAAACGGAATCTTTACCTTCCTGCTCTCGCCCGCCTTTAAAAATACTTTTGCAAAGCCTTTGAGCTCCTTCTCAGGACGAAATACTATGGCATTCGGAAGCCCTACATACATCTGCACAACCTCTGCCCCATCTCTGTCTCCGGTATTAGATACGGTAAGTTCTGCCCCGGCATCATCCACCTTCAATCCGGAGTATGTAAATTCCGTATACGACAAACCAAATCCAAACGGATACTGAACGCGGACCTTGGATGTATCATAGTATCTGTATCCCACGAAGATACTCTCCCTGTATTCAGATGTTCTCTCGCTGCTCGGATAATACCTGAATGATGGTGTATGCTCATACGCTATAGGATATGTCTCTGCAAGTCGTCCGGACGGATTAACGGCTCCCGTCAAAATATCCAATGTCGCCGACGCTCCCGCCTGACCGTTGAGATAACCATTCAGGATTGCCTTGCAGCAGGACTGCCATGGCATCTCCATCGCCGAACCCGCACTTAAAATTCCTACCACATTCTCGTTCACCTTGCTTATATCCTGCAAAAGCTCAATCTGATTCTGTGGTATTCTCATGTGGGTCCTGTCAAGTCCCTCTGATTCGCTGATTTCATTGAGTCCAAAGCAGAATATTACAATATCTGCCTTCTCTGCCAGATCCAGTGCAGCCTTTTTCTCTGCCTCATCCACATCTCCGTCGCGCTTATACCCCCTCGTCATTCCAAGTATATTAAGCTTGTAATCCCTTGCAATACCCGCAACAGCCTCAACCTTAGTCGGATTAACCATTGATGAGCCTGCCCCCTGGTACCTTGGTGCAAATGCAAAGTCACCTATTATCGCAAGCTTCTTATTCCTGTCAAGCGGAAGAATTGAAGCTTCATTTTTCAAGAGCACCATGCTTGCTGCTGCTGCCCGCTTCGCCAGTCTGTGGTGTTCTTCCCTGTTAAAGCCGCTATGCTTTTCATCCCTGCCGGTGTTTTTGTGTTCTTTTAAATCCATAATCACTTTCACCAGCTCACATACCCTCTCATCAAGTACACTCTCTGACAATGTACCGTCCTTTACCGCTTTCACTATCTCACGGGCAGAACCGTATCCGCAATTCGGCATCTCAAGATTGGCTCCTGCCTCCACAGCCTTTACAGCATCGTTGTTGCCACCCCAGTCGGACACAACCATGCCGTCAAATCCCCACTCCTCGCGCAGAATATCCGTGAGCAGATGCTTGTTCTCGTTGGCATAGGTTCCGTTGACACGATTGTAGCTGCTCATAATTGCCTTGCTCTTCCCCTCTTTTACGGCAATCTCAAAGCCCGTGAGGTAGATTTCCCTGAGAGTTCTCTCGTCAATCACGGCATCCATAGCCATTCTTCTGAGCTCCTGGCTGTTCACCGCAAAATGCTTCGGACATGCCGCAACCCCCATCCTCTGTATTCCTCTTATATATGCCGCCGCCATCTTTCCCGAAAGATATGGATCCTCCGAAAAATACTCAAAATTCCTTCCGCACAGCGGGCTTCTCTTGATGTTGAGCCCAGGTCCAAGCAGAACATCAACGTCCATGCTCGCAGCCTCCTCGCCGAGTGCCTCACCGAGCTCCTCGCCGAGCTTCTCGTCCCAACTATTGGCTATCGTCGCCGCCGTCGGAAAACAGGTCGCTTCGAGCGAGGCGTTGAGTCCGAGATGGTCTCCCGCACCCGCCTGCTTTCTCAGTCCATGAGGGCCGTCCGAAAGAAAGATGGACGGAATAGAGAGCCTCTCGTTCTCTCTCGTCTGCCAGACGGTCTTTCCGCCGAGGATGGCGGCTTTTTCCTCTGTGGTCATCTTCTGTAACAGTGCGCGTATCTCATTTTTATCCATGGGAACCTCCAATGTGTACAATATTTCCTAACTGTTTAATCTCGAAACGGCGTTTCACAACCAGCTATATATTATTAAAATCAAAAAAAACAGGCATGACAATCCATACTACAAATTTATACTATGTATAACCATGTTCTGAGTTCTTTGTTATATTAGCACATCATTGCTTCACGTGCGCTTTGTGGCATGAGTTGCGGGGATATGGCATGAAATGCAGGGGATAATATTGATTGTATTATAAGATTCAGGTGTCAAAACATGCGGATCTGATTTTTATGTGTATATCAGGCGGTAATTGTTTTCTGAACAACACCACTATATCGCGGGTAAATAAGCTGTAGAAAATTGATGGGCAGTCAGCGCTGCCCATCGGGTATGAGTATTGTCAGATAGAACCAGTCGTTCTGCTGTCCGAAATCGACTGCGCCGCCATATTTTTCTGCGGTGGCGCGGATACTTGACAAACCGAAACCGTGATTGTTCTTGTCGGCTTTTGTTGTCTTTATGAGAGACCTTTCGTCCTTCTGTATCGGGGTGTCGCAGTAGTTCTCCACCTTGATAAAAACAAAATTTTTTCTGGAGGATACGGTCACATGGATAAGTCTTTTCTCCGGCTCGGGTATCAGCGCCACATGCTCGATGGCATTGTCGAGCGCGTTGCCGAATATGGAGCAGATGTCCGTCACATGCATAAAATCGAGGAGACTTCCGTCAGCCACACAGGTGATGCTTATGTTATTTTTGCGGCAGTGGAATATCTTGGCGGCGAGTATGGTGTCGAGCACCTGATTGCCCGTCCTCTGCATGTTTCCGAAGGTGCTGACTTCCTCCTCCATGGCATCGAGCCACTTCTTTCTCTTTTCCTCGTCCGTCTCAATCCTAAGCCCCGCAATCTGGTGCTTCAGATCGTGATATTTTATGTGTATGAACTCCATGCTGTCCTGATAATTCCTGTACTGGTCGTACTGGTTTTTCAACAGCGCATTCATGGCGGCGAGTTCATGCTCCACAATATAGTCGTAAATGCGGCTCTGGTAGATAAAGAGTATGGCAAGACCACCGAAATCCACGAGTGTTCTTATAAAAAATATATCGGCGCGGGTCGAGCCCGTGAATGGAAGCCCACTGTATTCGGTTCCGTCGTAGAGGAAGCTTAAATTGCTGAAAGCAAATACTGCCACCGCAATTCCAACAGCCGCCAACATCTCCTTAATGGTAAGTTTTTTCAGATAATCGCTCTCAAATACCTTCTTCTCGAGCCTCACCGTCGTCGCAAAGCCGGTGCCGTAAATGACAGTTATCATTAGAATATTAATTATCCTGAATAGCACGGGCTTCATCTGCTGCCCGCCAATATACATCATCAACTGCCACTCGAGCGAAGCCACAAACTCGGCTAACAGAAACGCCTTGACACAACAGTACCCGGTAGCAAGACGGGTTTGTTTTCCGGCGAACATGATAAAAATATACATCAGCCCCACCGCTGTCACCATGCATATAAGCCAGAACACAAGCCGAAAGCTTCCCGACCACACCAGAAAAAAAGCCTGCACCGCCAGCATCGCGGCACTGCAGACCCAAAATTTCACTTTTTTAAATAGTTCCCTTTTAATCAAAAACAGATATGTCATGCACGCTCCCCACTGGGCAAGCGCCGTACATATTCTCGGGATATCGGGATAATACTGCATACCAATCCTCATTTCCGGGCTAAACATATCGGAAGAAAAAATACGCTTTTACACATGTTTTCCCCTGCTGCCCTCTATAACAGCCCAAGCTCCAAACTATCAACTATCCATATATCTCATCAGAAGCTCCATAAATTCCTTTCTCACACTGCGGCTGACGGGAATTTTTTCACCGCACACAATACATTCGCCGCCTAAGAGCCCGTCCACATTCGCCATATTCACAAGAAAGCCCTTGCTGCATCTGAAAAAACCATAGCCCTGCAGCTCTGACTCAAGCCCTTTGAGAGCAGCTCTAGACACAAAATCCCCCCTGACGGTGCGGTATCTCGCATAGTGCCCCTGACTCTCAATATAATAGATTTCCGAGGTTTTAAGCTTCAGAACTCCTGATTCGGTGGCAACCGACACATACACCTCGTCCGGCTTTTTCATGCGGTCAAATGCCTTGTCGAGCTTCTGCGAAAATGCAAAATACTCCACGGGCTTTACAACGTAGTCCATCGCGTCCACTTCATATCCGCGCACCGCATAGTCGAGCCTGTTGGTGATGAACATGATTATTACCTCGTGGTCAAGACTGCGTATTCTCTGCGCCGCCGTCATTCCGTCCATGAAATGCATCTGAATGTCCAGCAGAATTATGTCGTAAGTCCCACTATAATTCTCTACAATATCCTCACCATCGGAAAAAAAAGTGATATTTATTTTTTTGCCCCGCTCCTTCTCATAGCGCCGTATATACTCCTCAAGCTGTTTCGCAAAAAGAGGCTCGTCCTCCACGACCGCGATATGATATTTTTCCATAGTCGCTCCTTATATGCTGATTTCTATGCCGATGCCTTGGATGTATTATGATTTCACACTATTGCCTTTCATCGGTCACAATATGCTCTATCCCAGAGTGTTCCCTGCCAAGATAATCTTTGAGAAAGCTCGGAAAAGCCTTATATCTGCCAAGCTCCTCTATCGGAACCCAGTGCATCTCCTCCTTCACCCCGTAGGTGGTGCTGTTGCTGTGAAGCTCCTTCGTTCCCCTTGGCTTCATAATAAAATAGAAGCTGATTTCATGGCAGTTCAAGCCCTTCAGAGTTCCTTTGTTCTCATTAAAAAAGTTCTCATGGATAACCGCAATCATACGTCATCTCTTGTACCTCACCGCTAATCAGTTATAACCGTCTTTCTTTTGCCGTTCTTGTTCGTAGGATACTCACGCAGACGTATCACATAGTCCAGATTCACAACCGATTCTGCACCATTCCTATCAATAACAACCGCGTTATCAACAACCTCCTTCAAAATACCGTCAATCGTCCCCGATGCCACCGTGTTAATCAGCACGTCCTTTCCAATAAATCGCTTTGCAAGCTCCTGCATATCCTTATCTCCGTTTCTTCTTTTTATTTTTGCCTCAATATATTTTTCGGTCTGTTTTCTATTACTAAACAGCATCCAAAAAACAAATATGAACAGCAAATAGTAAATTAACCAGTTACTCATTTCAGCCCTCCGTGTTTTTCCCACTTATGCCATTATAGCATGAGTGTAGGATTTTAAAAGAAAAAATTTATACCTCTCTATCATTATCCCAAAATGGTCTTCCGCCATTCTACCTTGTGTTTTACCTATTATAAGCATGGGGTTATAGAACGGAATTCCCAATGCAGCTAACTGAATTTTATTTTATCCCTTGTTTCGGAAAAACATCCGGATTTCAAAAATTCTTCATAATCCTCATAATCAGTACTATTGTCTGCCCCGAACGCCCTGCCGTTGGCTTGGATACCACAAGCAATGCTCATAAGCAACGCTATAGGAAACGCCATAGTACTGCCGCCAATAAACATTATGAAAATTTTTCAAGCATATTACCCAAAATGCACTAAATCATCATTTTGATGGTTTTGTACTATATTTCCTTTATTAAAAAAGACCCGGAAAACATTAATAAAACATTTTCCAGGTCCTTTTCTTTAGATATTCATATCTCTTATAAGCTTCGCCGCCTCAACCATATTCCTTAGGCTGGCATCTGTCTCCGGCACCCCTCTTGTCTTTAAGCCACAGTCAGGATTTACCCATAATTTGTCGCGGTCAATCTTAGCAAGCATTGTGTTGAGCGAATTGACAATCTCCTGCACGTCCGGTACACGCGGAGAATGGATATCGTACACTCCGGGTCCGACCTCCGTCTCAAAGTGGTTCTCCCTAAGTGCGTCTAATATCTGAAGGTCGGAACGCGATGCCTCGAATGTAATCACATCCGCGTCCATGTCATCGATCGCCGGAATAATGTCCGTAAACTCACTGTAACACATATGCGTGTGTATCTGCGTCTCAGGCTTGACCCCGCTGTGCGTCAGGCGGAATGCCGGGATTGCAAAGTCAAGGTATTCTGTATACCGGTCCGATTTGCGAAGCGGCAGTTTCTCCCTCAGGGCTGCCTCATCAATCTGAATAATACCGATGCCGTTTGCCTCAAGGTCAAGCACCTCGTCTCTTATGGCAAGCGCTATCTGCGATATCGACTCCTTTACGGAGATATCCTCCCTCGGAAACGACCAGTTCAAAATAGTTACCGGACCTGTGAGCATTCCCTTCATCGGCTTGTTGGTAAGTGACTGTGCATATGCAGACCATTCGACCGTTATAGGATTCCTGCGGTAGACATCACCCCATATAATCGGCGGCTTCACGCAGCGTGTTCCGTAGGACTGCACCCACGCCTTCTGCGTGAACAAAAAGCCTCCCAGTGCCTCACCGAAATATTCCACCATATCATTTCGCTCATACTCACCATGCACCAGCACGTCCAGACCTATTTCCTCCTGCCATGCCACGCACTGTGCAATTTTCTTCTTATTAAAGGCTATGTATTCCTCCCTTGAAATATCTCCACGCCTGTAAGCTGAACGGTTTGACTTTACATCCTGTGTCTGCGGGAATGAACCGATTGTCGTCGTCGGAAACTCAGGCAGACCGAATACTTTTTTCTGTATCTTCTGACGCTCACTTCTCTTCGGAAGCCTCACATAATCCTCTTTCCCGACCCCTGCAAGCCTCTGCTTTACCTGTTCATTGACGCAGTCTCTCTCCGCAGTGAACAGCTTCTGATTATTTATGTAAGACTCCGCCGACGTATAATCCTCCAAATCAGCAAGAACACTCAGCTCATGCAGCTCAGAAAGCTTTTCCTCCGCAAACGCAAAATATGACAGATAAGCCTGTGAGAGCTTGTCCTCGTGCTTTAACGTGTAAGGGACATGCAGCAGTGAGCAGGAAGTCGATAGCACGACATTTATATTCTTTTCTTTAAGCTGTGCCAACGTCTTTAATGTGCGGTCGTAGTGATTTCTCCAGATATTTTTTCCGTTCACAAGCCCCGCAAACAGCAGCTTGTCCTGTGGAAAACCATATTTTTCAATCAGTTTGACCGTCTCCCTGCCCTCTATGAAATCAAGCCCTATTCCGTCGAACGCCATTCCGGTCAGGTTCGTGTAAATATCCCTCACATCTCCGAAATAGGTCTGGAGCAGTACCCTGCAGCCGTTTTTGCAAGACAGCACCGCATCGTATATTCTGCAAAACAGCTCGATATCCTTATCATCCATATCCTGCACAAGCGCAGGCTCGTCAAACTGTATCCACGCCACCTGATTTTCGGCGCAGCTTTTTAGAAGCTCCTTATACGCCTTTATGAAATCATCCACATAATCAGCCGCCGCCCTGCTGCCCGTAAATCTGCACAGCCTGAGCATCGTATACGCGCCGATTACTACGGGCTTTGTATCAATTCCAATCGACTTCGCCTGCTTATACTCGTCTAAAAGCTTACTTTCATACAGCCCGATAACCGTGTCGTCCTCGACCTCCGGGACAATATAGTGGTAATTGGTGTTAAACCACTTTTTCATGGCAAGCGCCTTCACATCTCCCGAGTCCCCCTGATATCCGCGCGCCATCGCAAAATATGTATCCAGCTCTGACAACTTTAATTCCTTGTAACGCCCGGGAACAATTCCAAGCATCAACGCCGTATCCAGAACCGCATCATAGTGTGAGAAATCATTGCTGGAAATATAGTCAATCCCCGCATTTCTCTGCGTGCTCCAATGAATTTTCCTCAACTGTGCTGCTGTCTGCAGCAGCTCCTGTGCACCGATTTCCCCTCTGAAATATTTCTCGGAAGCGAATTTTAATTCTCTTAATGTACCAATTCTCGGAAACCCAATTACCGATGTCTGCATAATAATCCCCTTTTCCGGGCAGGCTGCCGCACCGCCCTCCAACAATATTTTCTCTAATTATAATGGGCGGTCCGGTTATTGAAAAATATATAATTTTATACAGTCGTCATAGTTTAAAGCTATGTCAGTCAAATGCAGCTCTCAGCCTTCTAATTTTCCCCGTCCAAATTATCCCTCTCCTCAAGCAGTATCTTTTTAAGCTTCTTAGCCGCAACACTCATAGGACGTTTTACATCATAGACCATACAGATATCGCGCCTTGGAATTTCCTCGTTCAGGCATATCTGCACTATCTCATGCCTCCTGATTGCCTGCTCTGCCATCGGCTGCGGGATAAATGCAAGCCCCAGCTCGGCTTTTACCAACGGCAGTATCTGATCCGTGGTAGCTGCCTCCGTATCGAGCTTCATCTCAAGACCGTGCGCCATGAAAAACTGATAATAGAACTGGTAGGTCATCGTCTCCCTTCCAAGGCATATAAACGGATAATTCAAAATCTCCGCCACGCTGAGCTCCTGACTCCCCAGCGCCGTGAAGGTCTTTCCTCCTACCAGTATCTCGCTAAAAGCCTGCAGTTTTACCTCCCTAAGCGGCTCCTTTGCGGTCGTCGGTGTCGTCACAACCGCGAAATCAATCTCCCCGCTCTTGACGGACTGCACCGCCTGCGGGGTTGAATGATTATATATCTTTATCCTTATTCCCGGATATTCCATATGAAACCTTTTGAGTTTTTTGAGAAGATATATATTAAGCGCCGTCTCGCTTGCCCCGATTGCGATGCTGCCATGCTCCAAATCCGCATACTCCATCATCTCGTCCTCCGCGGTCTGTAGAATGGACATCGCCGCTGCGACTCTTGTGTAGAGCCTTTCCCCCTCCGGCGTCAGGCGCACTCCCCTGTTCGTCCGGATAAACAATGTGCATTGTGCCGCACTCTCAAGACAGTTCATTGCCCTCGTGATATTGGGCTGGCTGTTCCCGAGCGCATGTGCAGCCTTTGTGAAGTTGCTGTATTTTGCAACATAATAAAAAATTCTGTAATACTCAAAATTAATATTCATATTCGCCTCTGTGATAATTTAAAATTATTGCTGTCATATCAATAATACTTTTTACATATCTCTGTACGTTCATTATAATGAACGCTGGTTAAAAAAACAATGCAAAGAAGCACAATAAAGGAGGACAAAACATGCTGACAGCAGTAACAGGCATAAACTGGGGCGACGAAGGAAAAGGCAGGGTCATCGACCTGCTGGCTGAGAAGGCTGATATAGTCGTCCGCTACCAAGGCGGCAACAACGCCGGACACACCGTCGTAACCGGGCAGGGGAAATTTATTCTCAATCTTCTACCCTCCGGCATACTTCATTCCAAGGTAATCTGTATATTAGGCGATGGTATGGTGGTAGACCCGGAGCATCTGTCAAAGGAGATTGCACAAATCCGTGAGAAGGGAGTGCTCGTAACCCCTGACAACCTGAGGCTCTCCTCAAGGGCTACCATATCCATGCCTTGGCACCGCGCACAGGACGAGCTTGAGGAAAGCCGTCTTGCAAAAACAGGCGCAGCCTTCGGCTCGACAAAACGAGGAATCGCCTACGCCTACAGCGACAAATACAGGAAAAAGACAATCCGTATGGGTGACCTGCTCCACCTCGATGAACCTCGCATACAGGCGCGCCTTAAAATGATGCTCGACTCAAAGAACCTTGAGCTGTCGGGCTGCTACCATCAGGAGCGCATGTCCTATCCGGCTCTGCTCTCATGGTGTGAGAAGCAGGCAGCTCTTTTTGCTCCATATATATGTGACACAGGCAGCTACCTTGAAGCCGCTCTCAAAAACGGAAAAAATGTGGTCTTAGAAGCCCAGCTCGGCGCAATGAGAGATATCGATTACGGTATCTTCCCATACACCTCGAGTTCATCAACCATATCTGCCTATGGTCCTATAGGTGCAGGCATACCGGGTGAACATCTCAATCAGGTTGTCGGTGTACTGAAGGCCTACTCAACCTGCGTCGGTGCCGGTCCATTTGTTGCCGAGAGGGCAATGCCTGAGGCATGGATGGAGGCTCTCAGAAAATCCGGCGGTGAGTACGGAGCTGCCACCGGCCGTCCGCGCCGTGTCGGTCCGTTTGATGCCGTTGCAAGCCTTTACGGGCTGAAATGTCAGAAAGCCGACAAGATTGCCCTTACCAAGCTTGACGTACTCAGCAGCCTGGACGTGATACCGATAATTGTAGGCTATCGTCATGGCGATGAGACGACCACCTGTTTTGACCCTCTCGAGGATCTGGACTCATGTGAGCCTATAGTTGAATACCTCCCGGGCTGGAAGGAGGACATATCAGCATGCACTGACTATAACGACCTTCCCGACAAGGCAAAGGCATATATAACCCGTCTGGAAAAACTGCTTGAACATGAAATACAGTTTATTTCCGTAGGCGCAGAACGAAACCAGTATTTATTAAAGGGAGAATGGCTATGAGACACTTGATTGATCCACTGGATTTTACACTTGAAGAAACTCTGAAAATATTGAACCTTGCTGACCGAATTTCAGCAAATCCATCAGCATATTCACACGTCGCTGACGGAAAGAAGCTGGCAACACTCTTCTACGAGCCGAGTACGAGAACACGCCTCTCCTTCGAGGCAGCCATGTTAAACCTCGGCGGTCAGACCTTGGGCTTCGCCGGAGCCGGGCAGTCCAGCGCCACCAAGGGAGAAACCGTCGCTGACACTGCGCGCGTAGTAAGCTGCTACGCCGATATCATAGCCATGCGCCATCCAAAGGAGGGAGCACCTCTTCGCGCCTCGATGTACTCTGGCGTACCTATTATAAATGCGGGCGACGGCGGTCACAATCACCCTACACAGACACTTATCGACATGATGACGATACGCCAGCGCAAAGGGCGCCTGGATCATCTCACCGTAGGCTTCTGCGGCGATTTAAAGTTCGGACGCACCGTTCACTCGCTCGTGAACAGCCTCGTCAGATACCCGGACAATCAGTTTTATTTTATCTCCCCAAGCGAACTTTGCGTGCCCGAATACCTGATTGAGGACACACTGAAGCCGGCAAAGGTTCCCTATCACGAGGTTGATGACCTTGAGGACACTCTTCCCAAGCTCGATGTCCTGTATATGACGCGCGTACAGAAGGAACGTTTTTTCAACGAGGAGGACTATGTCCGCCTAAAAGGAACATACATGCTCACCAAGGAAAAGCTTGAGCTTGCGCCGGCAGACATGCCCGTGCTTCACCCGCTTCCGAGGGTAGATGAGATATCACTTGATGTCGATTCTGACAAGCGCGCAGCTTACTTCCAGCAGGTGCAGAACGGTGTCTATGTCAGAATGGCGCTTATCATGGCACTGCTCGACATTCCCGACCCGGTAACAGGAGAGGAGGTTTTATCATGTTAAATGTGGAGTCCATTCAGAACGGAATAGTAATCGACCATATTACTGCAGGAAAAGGTCTTGAAATATACAAGTTTCTCCATCTTGAAAACATCAGCCGTTCCATTGCACTTCTCCAATATGTGAAAAGTGAAAAATACGGCAAAAAGGATTTAATAAAAATTGAGGGCTCGGACATGCTGCCACAGCTTGATATTCTCGGCTATCTCGATGACAAAATTACACTCATCTATATAAAAGACGGCAAGGTCGTACAGAAGCTTCACCCCGTCCCGCCGATAGAACTGCGGAATGTCATCAGGTGTAAAAACCCGCGCTGCATCACCAATCTCGAGGCAAACTGTGAGCACATATTCAGAATGTCCTCGTCAAAGAAATACAGATGCATCTACTGCAATCAGGAGATAATCACAAGGCAATAATTGTCAAAGGATAAACATTCAACCGTTTGTAGTAGGGAATTTCAACAATTTCCCCATTATATAAAAAACGCAGTCCCCAAAAAACGGGAACTGCGTTTTTCACGTCCGTATTATATGATGGCTGCTTTCACGAAGCCTCAGGACTTAGTCTTAATTTTTCTTAACTCCGAGTGTTACCTGCTCGCCGTTGATATCCCACTCCTTGGTATATCCGTCAAGCTCGCCTGTCACAACCTTGGTAGCAAGAATCTCGGTGGTAATCTGGTCAGCCTTCGCATCGAGAAGAGCCTTAATCTTGTCGCTTCCGTCTGCATAGATTGTGATGGTATCCATTACCTCGAAGCCTGCTTCCTTTCTCATGGTCTGAATCTTGCTGACAATCTCACGCAGGAAGCCTTCCTCGATAAGCTCAGGTGTGAGGTTGGTGTCGAGAACTACAGTGACACCGCTCCATGAATCGGATACATAGCCTTCTGTCTGTGCTATCTCGATGAGGAGATCATCCTTGGTAAGCTCTACCTTCTGACCGTCATAGTCAAACTCAAGAGCACCCTTCTCATTGAGCGTATCCATAGCCGCATTGCCGTCAATGCTCTTTAATGCACCCTGAATCTTTCCAAGAAGCTTGCCGTACTTAGGACCTACAGTCTTGAGCTGCGGCTTGAAGCTGTAGGAGCTGTATGCTCTAACGTCGTCAGTGAACTCAACACTCTTTACATTAAGCTCGTCCTCGATAATCTCGACGAAGAACTCCGAGAGTGTCCAAGGTGCCTTAATGTACATCCTGCCGATCGGCTGACGGTTCTTGATGTTGGCTGCATTTCTGCACGCTCTTCC
>FR895438.1:0-34282 GCA_000435595.1 Firmicutes bacterium CAG:882 | reverse complement strand
GCTCTTCCGATTACAACCGCTGAGAGGACATCCTCCATGCTCGCCTCAAGATTCTTGTCAATCCAAGCCTCATTGGCAACAGGGAAGTTGCAAAGGTGAATGCTCTCAGGAGCGTTCTTATCCTGCTTTGCAACAAGATTCTGGTAAATCTCCTCCGTCATGAACGGAATCATAGGAGCTGCTGCCTTGCAGAAGGTTACGAGTGTTGTGTAAAGTGTCATGTAAGCGTTAATCTTATCCTGCTCCATGCCCTTTGCCCAGAAACGCTCACGGCAGCGTCTTACATACCAGTTGGAGAGCTCGTCTATAAAGTCCTCAAGCACCTTGGCTGTCTCCGTAATCTTGTAGTTGGCAAGATTGTCGTCGACAGTCTTAACAACAGTCTGTAACTTCGATAAAATCCACTTGTCCATTACAGGAAGCTTGTCGTACTCGAGCTTATAATCGTTTGCATTGAAATTATCAATGTTAGCGTAAAGTACAAAGAATGAGTATGTGTTCCAAAGTGTTCCGAGGAACTTTCTCTGACCTTCCGTAACTGCTTTGTCATGGAAACGGTTAGGAAGCCATGGTGCGGAGTTCTCATAGAAGTACCATCTTATGGCATCTGCTCCGTGCTGTGAGAGTGCATCAAACGGGTCAACAGCGTTGCCCTTGGACTTACTCATCTTCTTACCCTCAGCATCCTGAACGTGACCGAGAACGATAACATTCTTGTATGGTGCCTTGTTAAATAAAAGTGTAGAAATAGCAAGCAGTGAGTAGAACCATCCTCTTGTCTGGTCTACAGCCTCGGAGATAAAGTCTGCCGGGAACTGCTTCTCAAATAAATCCTTATTCTCAAACGGATAGTGGTGCTGTGCAAAAGGCATTGAGCCTGAGTCAAACCAGCAGTCGATAACCTCAGGAACTCTCTTCATCTGCTTGCCGCACTTCGGGCACTTGATTGTCACGGCATCAATGTATGGACGATGAAGCTCGATATCGTCAGGGCAGTTGTCAGACATGCTCTTTAACTCCTCAATGCTTCCGATGGAGTGCATGTGACCGCACTCACACTGCCATATATTGAGCGGAGTACCCCAGTAACGGTTACGGCTGATGCCCCAGTCCTGAACATTCTCAAGCCATGCTCCGAAACGTCCCGTACCGATTGTCTCAGGAATCCAGTTGATTGTCTTATTGTTGGCGATAAGGTCGTCCTTAACCGCTGTCATCTTGATGAACCAGCTCTCTCTAGCGTAGTAGATAAGCGGAGTGTCACATCTCCAGCAGAATGGGTAATCATGCTCGAACTTAGGTGCGTCAAAGAGCTTGCCCTCTGCATCTAAGTCCTTCAAAACCAACGGGTCTGCCTTCTTTACAAACAATCCGGCGTAAGGTGTCTCCTTTGTGAGTTCACCCTTTCCGTCTACGAACTGTACGAACGGAAGGTCATACTTACGTCCGACCTTGGCGTCGTCCTCACCAAATGCAGGTGCAATATGGACGATACCTGTACCGTCTGACATGGTTACATAGCCGTCACAGGTAACATAATGTCCCTTCTTGTTCTGCTTAGCGGCTGCCTCGCCTGCACATGCAAAAAGAGGCTCATACTCCTTATATTCAAGGTCACTTCCCTTATACTTTTCAAGTACCTCGTAAGCCGGAACGGCAGGTGTGCCCGCCTCCTTATCCTCCGCCTTTGCAAGTCCGCCGAGAACCTTGTCAAGAAGTGCCTCTGCCATATAGTAGGTGTAGCCGTCTGCTGCCTTTACCTTGCAGTAGGTCTCATCCGGGTTCACACAGAGAGCCACGTTGGAAGGAAGTGTCCAAGGTGTTGTTGTCCATGCGAGGAAGTATGCGTCCTCACCCTTAACCTTGAAACGGACGATTGCCGAGCGCTCCTTTACTGACTTATAGCCCTGCGCAACCTCGTGTGATGAGAGAGGTGTTCCGCATCTCGGGCAGTAAGGAACAATCTTAAAGCCCTTGTACAAAAGTCCCTTGTCCCAAATCTGCTTTAAAGCCCACCACTCGGACTCGATGAAATCATTGTGGTATGTTACATAAGGGTTGTCCATATCAGCCCAGAAGCCGACTGTCGCGGAGAAATCTTCCCACATTCCCTTATACTTCCATACGCTCTCCTTACAGTGATTGATGAAAGGCTCAAGACCGTATTCCTCAATCTGCTCCTTGCCGTCAAGACCGAGCAGCTTCTCGACCTCAAGCTCGACAGGAAGTCCGTGGGTATCCCAGCCTGCCTTACGAGGCACAAGGTAGCCCTTCATTGTTCTGTATCTCGGAATCATATCCTTGATAACTCTCGTGAGCACATGTCCGATGTGCGGCTTGCCGTTTGCGGTTGGCGGTCCGTCATAGAACATATATGTCGGACAGCCCTCCCTGATTTCCATGCTCTTCTTAAATACGTCGTGATCCTTCCAGAACTTCTCGACAGCCTTCTCGCTCTCGACGACGTTACGATTTGCCGATACCTTATCGTACATCTTAAAATCCTCCATTTTCTAATTTATAGTGTGTATGAGCTTCCAGTCTTGCTCCGTGCTACGCACTCCCGCAAGCCCTGACATTCATTCGGAAATCGCACCGCTGTCGCAGTGCTGTTTTCCTCATTACTGTTGCAGCGTCAAATGACGAAAGAGCCTTACATGCAAGCATGACGGCTTTTTCGTCACCTGACGCCGGCTCATACACTAAAAAAGACCTCTGCACATTCTCATGGCAGAGGTCATAAAATACTTATCATATTCACCGACATACCATCATATGCGTTCCATGTAACGTATGGAATACGTCTGTATCTACTCGTGCGCGCTCATATAAGAATCCCTAACCGCATTATCGGCGATTACATGGCACTCTATACAATATACACTTTCGTACAGCGACTGTGGAGTGATATTCAACATCCCCCTAATCGTACCGCAATCTCAGCATATGCGGCTCTCTGTGACTTTCAGATGATGTCTACTGTCTCCGTCGTAGTCTTTAAATCTGTGAATATTCTAGTATAGGTTATTTAAAATTGCAAGTATTTTTTCACTATTACTCCCCATTTTACCATATTAACATCTCACTCAAGCTCATCAAGATACAGCTGCACCCTGTCCTGTATGATTGCCACTGCGGCATCCTTGGTCTTGCTGCCTGCAAAATAGCTCTCAATCTCTTCCTCAATTATTGTGATTATCTCACTGTCAGCCGGAACAGACAACTCAACATTTTCTATCATGTGCATTACCGTATCTATCTCTTCCTGAGTTGCGTAATGGTAATTAAACTGTCCCTGCTCTGTGAAAAACGTAGAGAGCTTTTCTTCACCGGCATGTGAAAGCTCTGCATCAACCATCTCCTGCAGCTTATTTTTATTTGGAGAAAAGGACGAATCGGAATTATCATTTTCAAGACTGAACTTAATAAACTCCCATGCCGCATCCTTACATTTCGATGTTGAAACAATTGAATACGCATCCTTTATTCCTATGTTGTGACACTCTCTTCCGTCAGCGGTAGGATATCCTTTTACTACAATGTCATCACCATATTGAACATAGTATTGCTGTATACTTTCAAAATTCTGCAGGGAAATATCTGTTATAAGACTGGTATTCTCACCCATCATCGAATAATTAACCTCATCAGGAAGCTGTCCTATTATATCTAACAGTGCATCGAATGTGTCAGTTGTGAAATCGCAGATTCCATTATCACTATCTATAAATGCATCAACAGAATAAGCAAGAATACGACCTAATGCGTATTCCTTCGACCAATATGATGACACTACACTGCCCGGATTATTGATAAGGCATGCATCCACGTCTTCTATCGTCCACCCCGCACTCCTGCCTACCATATCTGCATTTCCAAAATATGAATATATATAATACTCCAACGGTACAGCCGTAAGCACTCCGTCTATGGTAAATGCCTCTACAACAGAATCAACGTAATCTTGTATATCTGTTTCAGTATCTCCGTCAAAATATGGTCTAAGATCCTCTATTGCATTCTTATCAACAAGGTTGTATATATCTAAATATTGAAGGTTAAGCATATCAGGTGCATTTCCGGATGCAAGGTCGAGATAAAGCTTTGTTATAGCCTCATCCGTAGTTACCTCATTGCTTCGGTCATTATATGTCCTTATTGATACATGATATTTTTGCTGACTTTTATTAAATTCCACTACATTACGTTCAAGCAGGCCCGACGTGTACATACACCCTATTACAATTTCTTCTCTGTTGTCTGCGGTAACAGATTCTTTACTCACACGTTCTACAAACTCAATTCCACAGGTTCTGCCCGTCTCGTCATTTCTATCATTATATATAATTGCCATACATGAATTATCTACCAGATAAACCTGAACCACATCATTGCTCACGATGTCAATGTCCGTCCACATAAAGAGTGTATCCGCAGTTTCTTTTTCCACATCATACACCAATATTCCATCCATACCCCTCACAAATATTCTGCCGTCAACACTCCCTAACACATCCCCTGACGGAAAACCGGACTTTCTTTCTGTCACGCTGCCCTTCTCATCTATTCTGAATAACCCATAGCCATCCACATAGTATGTCACATACCATATTGATGAATCGTAACTGAATACACATCCATTCACTTCGGACAACTGTGTGACACTGCCATCAGTGTCAACTATATTAAGCCCGTTATAATCTCTCACATAATAGTGTCCATCAGGTGAAGCTGCAAATTCCTGTGCCGGACTTGGCTGCATCGGATTGTTGCGTTCCGGCATATCTGTGCTAAGCCTCATAGCTTCAAGTTCCGCATTTTCAAAATTATATGTCAAAATAAATGAAGTGTAGTTATTATTTACATCCGATACCTCTGCAAGCACACACAGTCCGCCATTGGGTGCTTCACAAAATTTATCTATATACAGATATGAATAGCTTCCAAGCTCATCATTTATCAGCTTTTCAATAGCAGAAAATTCAAGCTCCACTGATTTCTTATCCGTCAAAGAATACACCAATATCGCACCGCTCTCTCCCGCATCAAGCTTGGCAAAACCCTTCTCACTGTAACAGAGCCTGTCCCCGATAAAGACTGCATCATCCACATCGATATCCTCAGGCAATCCCCATTTTCCCTCGGTCTCGGGCTTCCATGTGTATAAGTCTGCATTCTCCCAATATGTACTATCCTCAATGGTATCACCTGACGATGTCTCATTAATCTCCGTCTGCCCATCCGTGGTGGTCTCATTAACGCTTTCCTTTGCATTGCAGCCTGTCAGCGTAAATGCAAAAAGACATAGCCATGCAGCTATGTACCTTAAGATGCCGGAAGTTTTCTTACAGCCTTTCATGATGATTTCCTCCTCGTATAACATTTTAAATGCGGTTTTACCATACAATCAGGTAAAACCGCAATATTTTTATTTAAACATTAAGACACCTGACCATACTCATCAACATAGTATGAAATATCACTACTTCCTACTTCATTCCCATTCCTAAACAACACAACCTTAAATCGTATTGTACGTCCCGTAGTACTCATATGACGAACCTCTACCGACCAGCCATCCGATGCAATACCATCAGGTATGGAAGTAACTGACGCAGAACCGCTTCCTGATGTAAATTGTGAATCATAGCCTTCATCCCACTCGAAATTAAGTCTTACAGTTCCACTGACACCTATATGAGCACCATATACTCCTGTTGCCGTTATAAGCATGCTGAAATCCTTGCTGCAGCTATCATGCTGTCCATAACCCCAAAGCATAATTCCATCATCCATATCGGACATTGCAAATACATTTACAGGTGTAACTAAAGTAACAATACCAATAAGCAGCATAGCTATAACTTTTTTGAACGTTTTTATCATTCTTAAGCCCTCCTGATTTTTATGTATTTTATTAACCTTCCCCTAATAATTTCACTATGAAAATTATGCTGCAGTCATCTTTATCATATAATAAATGTGATTTCTCCGTTCTTCGAACTCTCGAACTCACAACAGGCATTCGCAAATCAGGCTACTGCCCTGTTTTGCTCATATCTATCGATGGATTTATTATACCATAGTATTACACATCCCACCCGACTTATGATTTAAACCATACATATATGTTATACTATTTAGTCATATTTGTCCATGACATTGCATGCTATTTTTTTAGCCTCGAATGTCATGGACATTCATTACCATATATAGTACAGTCAAATATATGAAAACTTTTCTGTATAACATACTAACGAAAGGAAACAACTTATATGAAAAGAAATTTACGTTCTTTCATTGCTCTTTTACTTATTGCTTTTAATATTTCAATCATATTTAAAAATAACTTCATTAAAGATTGGAATAACGATAATGTAACTGTATATTCAGATGAAGATATTAACAAATATGATAAGAAGAACTAAATATCCCACAATCATTCCACGCTATGATTTTCAATCCAATGCTTATACCACTCCATTCTTCCTTTTTCCCTAAGCATCCATGCTATCCAGTACGCACATTCACACATTTTTATATCATCTTTGGAGACTTTTTGCCCACTTTCTACATTATTCCATGGAATACAATATATAATACTGGATAAGTAATGCATTCTTTCACAATCTAATTCCAGTATTATCCCTATTTCAGAATAATTATTTGAATCCACGAAATGTGCTGCATTACCTGTATAGCTTGCACAACGCGCCAATATCCCTTCGCAATTACTTGCAAATGCTCTGTCCCTGCCCAAAGCACTTGAATAGGCATTACACATGCTCTCATACACTCCAAGTTTTGTATAATTTTTAATCTTATCCATGCAGTAAAAAATTCTATTTATAATCATTATTTCTATTCGTGTAAAAATTGTT
The DNA here is from genome assembly GCA_000435595.1 of Firmicutes bacterium CAG:882. Classification (GTDB taxonomy): domain Bacteria; phylum Bacillota; class Clostridia; order Lachnospirales; family Lachnospiraceae; genus CAG-882. The sequence goes on along the minus strand of FR895438.1, from coordinate 27,401 downwards.
AGCTTAGTAATGTCCTCGATATTAAAACCTAGCATTTTTTCATGTATTAAAGTATATTTTTCATAATTACTTTTTTCTATTCCCATATCTGCTCCGACATTCACATACTCTAAAACCATTCTATTTGTGGGAATATTCATATCGAGTTTTTTCTTTAATTTTTCATTCCGTTTTCTACCCGTAACATAATCCTCTATTGCCTGAGCCTGTACCATATCATCCCATATTCTATGCGTTTCCCAGTCATCCGACACAATAACGTTCTCCGACAGTACTCCTCCGAGTCCCAGCTTATCAAGCAGAGCTTCAACAGTGCTGCGCTTTGGTGAAACCCTCCTGTTGATTATTCTGCTTACAGTCTCAGTCGCACATACTCCATCCGCAAGCTCTTCCACGGTCATGCCATACAGCCTTCTGCGCTCATCAATCAGCTTTTCAACCGGATAGAGTTCCCAATCGCTGTTGTAGTACGGATACCACTCCAACAGTTCTCCCGTGACATTATACTTGTCTCTAATCCACTCATAATGTTCAAGGAACTCATCCCATTGCTCATCCGCTTTCTCTCCAAGCAGTTCTAACAGTGTTCTCCTGTTCCTTAACAGCGGGCTTATAAAATGAAGCCTCTCGGTATCACGAAGTATTCTTACAGCTTCATTACATTCATCAAGCCATATCTGCCTGTCATAACTTCCCATATTCTGCGGTGTATTTATACGCAGCATTTCACATATCGTCTTCGGATATATGCATGCCATAGTCCACAGGTCGACCTTTTTCCTTTTAATATATGCAAGCAGTCTTTCATAGAGAAGCTCTGCCTCAGCTGTATGTCCCAGCAATGCATCAAGGCGCGCGACGTTCGCAAGCAAAAAATACTCATACATAGATATGCATGTAAACTCTGTCCCACGATAATCTCCGATGGTGAGTGTGGCTGCTGCCGCATACTGCATCAATGCCTTTTCTCTGTCGCCATGAAACTCAGCAATTCTTGCTTTCATATACATTCTGAACTGGCGGTTGAGATTATTATGAGCACAATATTGACTTTCATATTTTTTAACAGCATCCTCTGCCTCAATGAGCTGATTTACTCTCAGATATTCCAATATATTGAATCTGGCTGACATCTCATCATATTCACCCCTGCACAGATATCTTCCTGCAAGTCCCGCACTTATGCCAAGCCTTTGCAGCACAAGCCTCACAACATGAATATCACCAATATCTTCTCCCTGCTTAAGCCTATCGTACATATTCAGGTCACAAAGTCCGCTGCATACGGTATCAGCTGACATTCCCTGTCTTACACGCTCGTATTCTATTAATTTTCCTATATAATTCTCTTCCATCTGTTTATACAGCCCCGTTTCTGTGCGAAACAAATTTTTATGCCGCCATACATTCTCTTGTCCTGCAAAAATCTTAATTCACTATAATTATAAACTACTACATTTAAAAACACAACTAAAAAACTAAATATTTCTCAACACTTTTTCAAATTCATCTGTCCAGATACAATAGCTTCCCGGCGCATACACGTCCTTCTCACCGCGGCTCTCACGCTCGTCCTGTTTTTTAAGTATCTCTAACACCTCATCCGCATTCTTCCAGCAAAGCCCCTGTATCTCCTCCTTCTGAAAGGTGAGCTTCTCGATGTCCACATGCTTTTTTAACAGATATACAAAATTCACCTCATTGTTGGCAAAACGCTCCCCGTAGAAATTGTACTCTCCGCCTACCCGTTGTTTAAAGAGAAATTCAAGCTCCTCCTCTCGCGCGTCTATCGAGAGCTCTTCCTTCAGCTCCCTTGTCGCCGTGCTGAGAAAATTCTCCCCCGCATCGACGTGTCCCGCGCACGAGCAGTCGTAGCATCCCGGAAACGAATCCTTGTCGTCGCTTCTTTTTTGTAAAAGCACGCGGGTTACCCCTGCGTGCTTTTCGATTATCCATATATGTGAACCGCCGTGCAGGTCGCCGTCGCGATGCACCGCAGTTCTCTCCTTTAATTCTCCCGTGAAATTGCCGTCCTCATCACAAAGAGGAAACATTTCTATTTTTCGTTCCAATGCAATAACCCTCCACTGCCAAGTCAATATGTCACAACACCTTCAATCCCTGAAGGCTATACGAGTGCCTTGTTTTTGTCGTAAATCTTCTGAATAACCTCCTGTGTGTATGCGCCGAGGAACTTCCTCTGCTCCTTGTCGAGCGACTTCACGTCGATAGGCTCACCGAATTCGAGTACGGTGTGTGTCTTTTTGATAAACGGCGAATGTGCCTCCATAATCTCTCTGGTGTTGTTCTGTACAACGGGAATTATCTTGCAGCCCGTCTTTTCGGCGAATTTTAGGCTTCCCTCCTTAAAAGGTGCCATCTCTCCCGTCCTGCTTCTCGTTCCCTCAGGGAAAATTGTTATCGAGACACCGTTCTTTATGTACTCGATGCCCTGAAGCACGGTTTTGAGTCCCTCCTTGATGTTCTTTCTGTCAAGGAAAAGGCAGTAGAGAAGCTTCATCCAGTGGTGCAGAAGCGGAATCTTCTCCATCTCCTTCTTTGCCACGAAGCCCGTAAGTCCCGGAAGCATCGAATATACGATAATTGTATCGAAGTTACTGTTATGGTTGCCGACATAGAGAACAGGCTCATCCTTCGGGATATTCTCATAGCCTATTACCGTCGTCTTTACGCCGCAGAGCCATCTTATAACCTTGAATGCCCACTGCACGATTCTTAATGCAATAATGTCCTTCTTCGGCTTGTTGAACTTACCGATTATCCACAATATTCCGAACATTGGGATACTGAAGATAAAGAATAATACCAAAAATAAAGCTGTAATAATTAATCTTAACATACTTTTCTCTCTCCTAATCTGTTTTGCCAAAAACACTATCTCTTCATGACAATTCTGTTATATATAATTATATTTCAAAAAGCGAAACTTAACAATACCCGTTATGTTTTTGTAAGCCCTCCTTGCATTCTCACTCAACTTGTGTATAATGATAATAACGTTAATATATTAACGGAGCTTATATATCCAACAATATAGTAATTCAGCCTTTTTATTTAATTTACTTCTCTGAATATTTATTCTTTTCATATAATTTTGGTGAGGATTTCGTTAATTAATTAACAGTACATTATTTTCAATAAAACTCACACCGCGATTCTATCGCAGAAAGAAGGTTATTTATGAGCGATTCAAGAAATCTCACTCTGCTCACCGATTTATACGAGCTCACAATGATGCAGGGCTATTTTAAAAACCACACCAACCCAACTGTTGTATTCGATGCATTCTTCCGCAAGAACCCGTTTGGCAGCAGTTACTCAATAGCCGCAGGGCTTGAACAGGCTATTGAATACATTAGGGATCTGCATTTTTCACAGGCAGATGTGGATTACCTTAGAAGCACAGGCTTATTCGACGAGGATTTCCTCGACTACCTTTTAAACTTCCATTTTTCAGGTGACATTTACGCAATCCCTGAAGGCACGGTCGTATTCCCGCGCGAGCCGCTCGTGAAGGTTGTCGCACCTATCATGGAGGCTCAGCTTGTCGAGACTGCACTTCTCAACATCGTTAACCACCAGAGCCTCATCGCCACAAAGGCATCCCGCGTCGTGTATGCCGCAGGCGGCGACGGCATCATGGAGTTCGGACTCCGCCGTGCACAGGGACCTGACGCGGGACTTTACGGTGCGCGCGCCGCAATGATCGGCGGCTGTATCGGAACGAGCTGCGTTCTCACAGGTCAGATGTTCAACGTTCCTGTAAAGGGAACCCATGCGCACAGTTGGATTATGAGCTTTCCTGACGAATACACCGCATTCAAAAAGTATGCCGAGCTTTATCCTAATGCCTGCATACTCCTTGTTGATACTTATGATACCCTCGGTTCAGGCGTTCCTAACGCTATCCGCGTATTTAACGAAATGAAGGCTGCCGGAATCAAGTCAAAATTCTACGGAATCCGTCTCGACTCGGGCGACCTTGCATATCTCTCAAAGAAAGCCCGCAAGATGCTTGATGAGGCAGGCTTTACCGATGCTGTTATCTCCGCTTCAAGCGACCTCGACGAGTACCTGATTTTCTCCCTCAAAAATCAGGGCGCGGCAATCACATCGTGGGGTGTCGGCACCAACCTCATCACCGCAAAGGACTGCCCTGCATTCGGCGGTGTCTACAAGCTTGCAGCCGTGCAGGACGAAAAGACGGGCGAGTTCATCCCGAAGATTAAGCTCTCCGAGAACTCCGAGAAGATTACCAACCCCGGCAACAAGACCGTGTTCCGTCTCTACGACAAGGAGAACAGCAAGATTAAGGCAGACCTCATCGCATTTGCCGATGAAAAATTCGATGAAAATAAAGACCTCATGATTTTTGACCCTGTACACACATGGAAGAAGACTCTCCTAAAGGGCGGCACCTACACCGTGCGCGAGATTATGGTTCCTGTATTCTTAAAGGGTGAATGCGTATATGAGACACCTGCCGTCATGGACATTCAGAGCTACTGCAGGAAGGAGCTGAACACTCTGTGGGATGAGTCAAGACGTTTCGAGAATCCGCAGGAGATACATGTGGACCTTTCGGACAAGCTGTATGATGTCAAGAAGGAGCTGTTAAATAATTATCATAGGAGTTGAATCTCAACACATAGTATTTAATATAAACAAGCTATAATTGTGAATAGGTTTCCTATTACACAAAAAAATCCCTGTACACTGAATTAATGTACAGGGATTTTTATTTTGAATTACTTACTCTTCTTAGTCTTCTTTGTATTGTCAGAAGCCGCATTCTTGTCTGCCTTGGCATCCTTCGCAGCCTTGTCCTTCTTAGGTGCTCTCGCCTTCTGGACAAGTCCCGCAAGTCCCTTCTTCTTAGGTGGTGCAGGGATTGCTCCGCCGCGGACACTCTTAATCTCTGTGATGTAGATTCCGCTGACCACTACCTTACATTCCTTACCTACAGGAAGAATATCGAACACTGCAGCATCCGCAATAAGGTTCATAGGCTTGCTTCCTCCGCCGACAACCCTTGCCTTGACGATTGGGAACTTGGCACGGCGAGCGTACTTAGGAACCTGATCTGTAACAACCTTCGGAAGATTAGCTTCCGCAATTTTTAATTTCTTTTTGTCAATAATCAGCATTGAGACTGTCTGTGCTGCTGAAGCAAGTGCCTCCTGCTGTGAATTAGCCTTTTTCTGTAATCTGCTGCCTACAATCATGAGCACGATAAATGCAACAAGCACTACCGCAAGAATGGACAGGATTACTATCAACCATGTTGGCATAAAGTACCTCCCTATGTAAAAATGTCATACTCATACATTTTACCATTTTTGATGAGAAATTCAACTGTTTTATAAAGTTTTGCATAAATGGCTTACAAATGCTGCATACATCGGTACTATTCAATATTCATCAGTTTTTAGGCTGACAGCTCCTCCGCCATCTTTTCCAGCTCCGCTTTGTTCTCCTCGCTCACGGATGACGTTATCTTAACGATATTCTCAAGCACTCTCAGCTCCTTGCTCTTCTCAAGCATGGCAGTCATAACCTTGGCAGCCATCGGCGCCCATGAACCATTCTCAATAAAAGCAACTGTTCGTTTCTGATAATTTCTCTCCGTTAAGTGTTCTATAAACGACTTCATATACGGGAATACGTCACCATTGTATGTTGGTGATGCAAGGACAAGCTTAGAGTATTTAAATGCCTGTGCCACAACCTCAGACATATCCGTGCGTGCAAGGTCATACGCCACAGCCTCGCAGCCAAGTGCCTTGAGCCTTTCCTCAAGAAGCAAAGCCGCCTCCTTAGTGTTGCCATATATTGATGTGTATGCGATAAGCACACCTTCCTTCTCTGCCTTGTACGATGACCATATATCATAAAGTCCGATGTAATGTGCTATATTTTCGTTGAGAACAGGTCCATGGAGCGGACAGATTATCTCAATGTCAAGCTCTGCCGCTGCTTTTAAGAGCATCTGAACCTGCGCACCATACTTTCCGACTATCCCGATATAGTACCTTCTCGCCTCATCATCCCATTCGGCGTCAACATCCAAAGCTCCAAATCTGCCGAATCCGTCTGCTGAGAACAGTACTTTGTCCTTGCTGTCATATGTGACCATAACCTCAGGCCAATGAACAAACGGTGCAAACACGAAGATGAGCGTATGCTCTCCAAGGCAGAGTGTCTCCTTATTCTTCACTTCAAGCTTGTCAACAATGTTCATCCCGCGGAAGAAGTTTGAGAGCATAACAAAGGTCTTTGCATTTCCTACAACCTTCACTTCAGGATACACCTCAAGAAATCTTCCGATGCTTGCCGAATGGTCGGGCTCCATGTGCTGTACAATAAGGTAATCCGGTCTTCTGCCGTCAAGTGCCTCCTCAATATTTGAAAGCCACTCGTCAGCAAACCCAATGTCAACCGTATCCATTACTGCAATCTTCTCGTCCATTATGACATAGGAATTATATGATATTCCGTCCTTTACCGTATACTGTCCCTCGAACAAATCAACCTTATGGTCATTAACACCTACATAAATAATGTCATCTGTTACTCTCATAAAAAACCTCCCTAGCGTATAATTGAATTAATTAAAACTAATCTTTTTCATCATCTATTACCTTAATCACAACATGGCTCTGTGTGGCACAGCTTCCGTTCATCTCTATAGCGTAACTGATATCCACAAGAATCTCGGATTCACTCTCCGTTATACACAAATCCGAGGTATCAATCCCCATCATGAGACTGCCAAACGGCGTATCATAATAGCTTATATTTTTTTCTCCTATTGTAAAAAGCATGCTGGTGGTCACAGGACCTTTTCTGACAATCTCAACCTCGCCCGGTGAAATCTTAATCATGTTGTCGGTCACAACACCGTCGTCAAGGCTCTCCTGATATTTTATATAATGTCTGCCGTTTTTTGAAAAATATCTTCCGGCATGTATCATTTCCACTGAATCATTGTCTGCTCCGGTACTGTGCAGTCCGGTTATATACAGGATTATATTATCTCTCACATCCGTCACCGTATCCTAATACTCATCAATATTAATCTGCTTTGTCGTCTTAATGTCAAACGGCAGTATCATATTGGCTATGTTTTTGAACTTCTCTGCGGCATCGCTGACATAGAAGCGGTACATAACGCTCGGCTCCTCAATATCACGAACATTGGCAAGCTCCCTTGCGGCAAGCAGACGCTTAAGCTCGATAGCCGTCTCGTAAGCCGGATTCACAAGATTGACCTTATCCCCCATGATGCGTCCCACGGAGCTTCTTAGAAGAGGATAATGCGTACAGCCAAGCACCAGCGTATCGATATCTGCCTGCTTTAAATCCTTAAGATATCTTTCAAGAACCTGGTCCGTAACGTCATCGTGAAGCCATCCCTCCTCGACAAGAGGTACAAGGAGCGGGCATGCCTTTCCTATAACCTCAATCTCAGGGTTCTGCTCATGTATCAGTTTCGTGTAAAGACCGCTGTTTATTGTTCCCTCTGTAGCTATGACGCCGATTCTGTTGTTCTTTGTCACCGACACAGCCGTCCTCGCTCCGGGCTTTACAACTCCTATTATCGGGACTTCTATCTCGTCCTTTATCTCCTCAAGCGCATAAGCACTCGCCGTGTTACATGCAACGACAATCGCCTTTACACCTTCGTTTATCAAAAAATTAACAATCTGTCTCGCATAACGTATAATCGTGTCCTTCGACTTGGTTCCATAAGGAAGCCTTGCCGTATCGCCAAAATATACGATGCGCTCATTCGGTATCTGCCTGATAATCTCTCTCGCAACCGTGAGTCCGCCGACACCTGAATCAAATACTCCAATCGGGGCATCCTTTTTCATACGCTCCTCCTAAAACCTCTTAAGTGCAAGCTCAATCAGCTTGTCAATGAGTGCATTGACCTTGAGTCCCTTAGCATCCCAGAGCATCGGGTACATACTGATTGATGTAAATCCCGGAAGTGTATTGATTTCGTTAAATACCACTGTTCCGTCAGGCTGTAAAAAGAAATCGACTCTGGCAAGTCCATAACCGTCAACTGCCTTAAATATTTCTACGGCATCATGCCTTATCTCATCTTCCTTTCCCTCAGGAAATGCAGGATGAGTGTCCGTCTTAGAGTCCGCATTTGCGTACTTTGCATCGTAATCATAAAATACGGCCTCACCTGCCGGGAGAACTTCACCTACGCCCGATGCCACAGGATCGGCACCACCTAAAACCGCACATTCAATCTCACGTCCGACAATAGTTTCTTCCACAAGAATCTTTCTGTCATGACACGCCGCAAGCTTAAGTCCCTTGACAAGACCTTCCCTGTCGGAAGCCTTGCTGACACCGCAGGAGGAACCTGCATTTGCAGGCTTTATAAATACGGGATAAGGAAGTACACTCTCAATTCTTGAAACCACACTGTCCATATCGTCAAGCTCCGATTTTCTCACAGCTTCATACCTTGCCTGCTTTACACCGACCGTCGCCGCAATTATTTTTGTGAAAAGCTTATCCATGGAAACTCCTGAAGCCACAACTCCGCATCCTACATACGGAATGCGCGCAAGCTCAAGTACACCCTGAACCGTTCCGTCCTCACCATACAGACCATGAAGCACAGGAAACACAACGTCAACCGGTACAACCTCCGACTTTCCGTCCTTAATTGCGATAAAGCCCTTGTGCGTGGTATCGGGAGAAAGTATCATCTCCGTATTTCCGGCTTTCCAGCTTCCGTCCTCAACCGCCTCTGCGCTCTCGGTGAGAAGCCATCTTCCCTCCTTGGTAATTCCCACAAGGAGCTGCTCGTAACGCTCCTTATCCATGTTATGTATTATAGTGAGTGCCGAACGGCATGATACCTCATGCTCTGATGACTGTCCTCCAAAAAGCACTGCAACCTTAAGCTTGCCCATAATAATTCTCCGTTCCGGGATTCGGCACCTCACCGCCTCCCTAATTTAAAAATTTATTCAAAAAAGTAAAAATCTTAAATTCGCATACATATTCCCGTCTGCTGCCATCCTTATTCTCATACAGAAGCTCGAGTTCGTCCTCATCAAGCACAGCCTCAAGCTCACCCTTGGCATCACTGCTCATCACCCCGTAGCCCGCATCGACAAAGCACAGACTCGGATATAGCACACACCACCAGTTCTTACCCTCGGCAGCCCCTATATCGACACGAAATGCCTCATAAATTCCCTGCGGGAATGTCATATCAGCATACACCTTAACCGGGAAATATGAATTCTCAAAATAAGCCTTTACATTATATTCCTTTTTCTGTTCGTTGATAACCCCTTTTGCAGCATTTTCTATATTTTCTATGTTATCTGTCAGGATTTTTCTTGCCTCTTCCTTGTCGCCAACTCCGTTAAGCAGCTCTCCAATGTACTCGACAAGCTCCTGCTTCACCTGCATTTTTAACTGCTGGTCCTCGGGCGAATCACTGTTCGCGCGCACATGGAATCTTATAATCTCCCCCGCAATCTCCTGCTGAAGCTGCTCGGCAGTGCGCCTGTGCTGACCATCGTATGTAAAAAATATAACTGCACATAGTGCCATAATGCACCATGCGGCAATACTCCATCTGTCCATATGTGCTCCTTCCCGTAAAAGAATTTTAGTCAGGTTTCTTTACGGAAAGAAGTATTGCCATTATTGACAGGGCTTAAACCATCATGCCTTTTTAACCTTTATCGATTTGAGAATATTCTCCTCCTGATTCTCAACATGAAGCTTGATTGCAGCCTTGGCTGCAGCAACATCATTTTTCACCATGGCATCGATTATCCTGTTGTGCTCATCAACAAGCCTTGCATGTGTGCTCTTATCCTTAATGTATTCAAGTCGATATCGGTACATCTGCTCCCTCAGATTGTTAATCATCTGAATGAGTCTTTTGTTGCCTGTTGCCATATATATTAACTCATGAAAAGCAACATCAGCCTCGGCAATTTTTATAAGGTCGTCACCCTCCGAGTCCTTTGCAAAAAGCTTATTTGCCTCAGTAAGCTGCTTACAATCATCATCATTCATGTTTTTCATGGCAAGCTCAATCGACAATTCCTCAAGGGCTGTTCTCACCTCAAGAACGTCCCTTAAATCCTTCTCGGTAATGTCCGCAACCTCAGCTCCTTTTCTCGGCACCATAACTACAAGACCTTCAAGCTCAAGCTTTCTTATTGCTTCTCTTATAGGAGTGCGGCTTACACCGAGCTTCTGAGCAAGTGCTATCTCCATAAGTCTCTCGCCCGGCTCTAACTCACCCTTTAAAATAGCGTGTCTCAATGTATTAAACACAACGTCACGAAGAGGAAGATACTCACTCATCGTTACCTGAAAATTACTGTCTTCCAACATAATGCTCCTCCATTCTCGCTTCAAAACCTCCGCTGCAGTTTTCTGCAACATAAGCTGTCTTTACCCTGCTGTCCTGCCTGAGAATCTGATTACATCTCTCAGCCTTTTCTTTGTTATCAAAGATACCGAATACTGTCGGTCCGCTTCCGCTCATAAGTGCATTGAGCGCTCCGCACTCTCTCATCTTATCCTTAATTCCCTCAATATCCGGATATTCAACCGCCGTCACCGTCTCAAGGACATTTGACAGCTTGCCGGCTATTCCCCTGACATCTCCGTCATTGATGGCATCCATAATTCCGTCTATATCCGGATGGACAGTCTTCTCATCGAGCACAAGCTTCTCATATACAAGCTTTGTCGACACCGAAAAAGGAGGCTTGGCAACAACAAAATAGCAGTCCGGGCAGTCTTTAAGCCTTGTAAGCTTCTCTCCTATTCCCTCCGCAAGCACCGTTCCTCCCATAAGGCAGTACGGAATATCCGCACCTAAGCTCACACCTCTCTCCATAAGTCCCGCAAGGTCAAGTCCGAGCCTGAACAGCTTATTAATTCCATACAGTACTGCTGCGGCATCCGCACTTCCGCCTGCCATGCCCGCCGCAACGGGAATGAATTTATACAGCTCTATCTCCACACCGTCCTTAACATTAAATTCATCCATCAAAAGTGCCGCCGCCCTGTACGCCAGATTCCCTTTATCGTTTGGAAGATATGACAGATTTGACTTCACGCTTATGCCTGTTTCTTTTCTTCTTTTTATAAAAATTTTGTCAAACAGATTAATGTTCTGCATAACCATACGCACATCATGGTATCCGTCCTCCCTGCGCCTAAGCACATCAAGACCTAAATTGACCTTCGCGTATGCTCTGAGTCTTATTTCGTTCATGTTGACCTCACATAATTCCACAACGCGGGCGACACATAGCCGATTGAATTGAGATGTCGGATTCGACGCCAATACAGGCAGCTTTATTTTTCGTATGTATAATGAAGTTATATTTATATATATCAGCTCCGTTGTACGAAGCAGGTTGTTCTAAGAACAACCAAGCTTCTCCCAAAAGTCGCGCTATATATAAATATAACTCCATTATACTATATGGAATCTTTCAGCCTGTATTGACTCCGAATCAGCTTTATTGCTTCATCAGCCTTTTGCGCCGCTCGCATTGTGTACTGTATTTTGAATTTTGTATACAATCCATAATTTACATTATATACAATCAAATCCTACAAATCAACCCCAACCGATAATTTGTACCACCGTTTAATATAGGTGTCCTTTAACAGCTCCCTGTCTGCTTCCACCAGCTTTACGAACAATCCTGTCATTCCGTCGTACTCATCATAATCGCCTGCATCATACATTTTCCAGTTAAGCTGCTCTAGCGTCCAATTACTCTTAATTGAATTGTGCAGCATGGAGGTTGTCGCCCAATTCTCCGGCGAATCCGCACCGCCTAACACCACGGGATATATGTGGTCGACCGTCGGCACAAGCTCCCAGTAAGCATTGTGACATTCCTCCATTTTCCAGTGCGCATGATACGGGAATGTCTCGGACATATAGTAAGACATAACCTTCAATATTCCCGGATTCACAAGCCGCTGCCCGCTGTACCTGTCAATAAATCCATCACAAATAAATTGAGCCATTTTCTGTTTATCGGTATAATTACGACCTTGCGCAGTCAGCTTATGAAACGGATATTCCGTCTCTATCACTGACCTTGCCCCCGCAATATTATGTTTTAGAAGCTTTTGGGCTGCTTGTTCAATAACATCTATTTTCTCCATAGTTTCTCCATTTACACTATTGCATTAGACATTTGTTGTTCTTAAACTCCGGTATAATTACCTTAAGTCAAATTATATACTCATTTTTTCAAAAATGATACCGATATATAATATAGATAATCGTAAAGCATATTTAATAATTAACAGTTGTGCTGTTTTACTATATTACAAGCCGGGTACTTTACTGCACGTAACGTAGCGAGAGCGTGCCCGGCGGTAATATAATAAAACAACACAACGTCCGGAATTAATAACTAAATTTTACGATTATAATATATTTTCTTGGAAAGGAGTCCATATAATGAGTGTAAACGGAATTACATCAAACAGTTATGACAACCGCACATACGGTACAACATCTAAGACAGACAAGAATACACAGAGCACAACGACCGAATCTAAGAAGAGCACATCCTTCACAAAGGATGCCGCAGTCTACGAGGCTTCAGGCACGACAACTGCCAAGGCTAAGAGCAATGCCGCAATCGTGGCTCAGATGAAGCAGGATCTTGCAGAGCGCACATCCAAGCTTACCTCTATTGTATCCGACATGTTCTTAAAGCAGGGAAAGACATTTGCTTCAAGCTCCGACATGATTAAGGCTCTCGCAAGTGGTGAGCTCAAGGTCGATTCTGCCACGGCAGCTCAGGCTAAGGAAGATATATCCGAGGACGGCTACTGGGGTGTTAAGCAGACATCCGACCGTATCTTTGATTTTGCGAAGGCACTGTCAGGCGGAGACAACGATAAGATGCAGAAGATGCTTGAAGCCTTTAAGAAGGGCTATGAGAAGGCAACAGGTGCTTGGGGCAGGGAGCTTCCTTCAATCTGCAAGGATACTTATGATGCGGTTGAGAAAAAGTTCGATGAGTACTTTAATAAAGACACCTCAGAAGAATAGTACCACCCTCCTGAGTATAAACTGATATTTCAGACACACAAAAACGGCTGCGCATTGTTGCTATGCGTCAGCCGTAAATTCAAATACCGCCATAGTATGGCCGGCATCATTTTTAAATGCTATCGTGATGACCGTCACATTTCCGTGGCGGTCTTTTTTTATGACCGGATATACCATGCTGTCAGCCTTCACCTGCTCCTTGAACTCAGCTCTGAGCCCGGTACAGCTCTCGTTGTCCGCCCCGCTAAGGCGCATCGCAAGCTCGGTAAGGCGTACATTGTTGGCATGACCGTTGGTGTCAAGCACATAAGTCTCTATCCTGCACGGCTCCATATTTACGACATCGGAAGGTATTCTTATCCTTCTCGGAGCTGCCGCCGTCTGTGAATTTATCCCAAATGGTTCTATCTTTTGACCAAAATCTTCATTCATCCATACTCCGCCGCCCCGTGCCATGTCACCTGCAATGTTTTCCGGAACAACCGGCTCCTGCCTGTCTACATTCATGTACACCCACATCGTATCCCCGAGTGCAAGACAATTCCCGCCGGCATCATACATTGCAATACTCTTATGTGCAAGCGAAGCACGCATATCATATATGCATGTCGCAAGCCTTATACGCTCACCCGCGCGAGGCATTCTGAAGGCATTAATCTGCCATGACAAAAGATACCATGTACACCGTGTTCTCCTCGTATAGTCAAGCCCAAAGCCTCTTTCTAACGCATGGGCATATCCCACATCCTGAAAAAGACGAAGCAGACCATTCATCGACATCACACCGTTGTGCTCCGTCTCACTGAATCTCACACTGCATGACATTTCATACATCAGACATTGCCCCTTTCATTCTCCCAGAACTTCTTAAGCAGAAGCTTGAATCTCCTCTCGTTAAAAGGTGCTTCGCGAAGCTTAAGTATCGTCTCCTCGGAAAGCTCTCCGGTTGCGGCAAGCTCTTTTCCTGCATCAACATATTTTTCAAGATATATTTCCATTCTCTCGTAAAGTTCAGGAACCGAAAGAGTCTTTCCCTGCGGACAAAGGAGTGCATAGTAATTGCCCGGACCGCATATACAGTCATACTCTTTAAGAAGCGGGTCATAGATAAGGTCGGTCTGGGCGTATCCGCATGTTGACACGATTATGAACTTCTTTCCGCTCATATCCCCGCGTATTCCGTGAAAAGGCTGTCCGGCAACCGGTGCCTGTCCCTCATAGGTACACATCATCGAGAGCATTCTGTCCGTGAACACCTTCATAATTCCCGGCATGCCGAAGAAATACAGCGGATAACTTTCAATTATCACATCGGCTGCAAGAATCTTCTCCTTGAGCATCGGAATGTCATCATTCTTTATGACACATTCTCCCTCCGTGCGTCCCCAGCAGCTTAAGCATCCAAGACATGGAGTAATTTTGCAGTCACTTATATTGATTTCCTCGACCTCGCAGTCGCCCGCCGCTCTAAGACCGTCAACGAACTTGTGCGCCACCCTTATAGTGCAGCTCTTCTCCCTGCGTGGGCTGCCGTTCAAAAGAAGTACTTTCATAATTCAATCCCTTCGCATTTCCCGATCCTGCGGTATCTTCCGTATCTCTCAAGCACAAGCTGCCGCTCAGGCACATTCATGAGCTCGGATAACTTCTCGCTTAAAGCCACCTTAAGCTCATCCATGAACGGCTCAAGTGCACACTCCGGCTCACCGAAATTCTCAGGCTCGGGTATTACCTTCTCGATAATCTCAAGCTTTAACAGGTCATCGGCAAACATCTTTAAGTGGTCGGCTGCCTCTGCCACTCTTGATGAGTCCTTAAAGAGAATGCTTGCACATGCCTCAGGCGATACAACGCTGTAGTATGCGTTCTCGAGCATCCATACCTCATCAGCGACCGCAAGTGCAAGTGCACCTCCGCTTCCGCCTTCACCTGCCATGATTGATATAACAGGTGTCTTTAACGTCATAATCTCGTAAAGATTGTCGGCAATCGCCTGACCTGCTCCTCTTCTCTCAGCTCCCGAACCGCAGCTTGCACCCTGAGTATCGACAAAGCATATTACCGGACGGTGGAACTTCTCCGCCTCCTTCATAAGTCTCTGAGCCTTTCTGTAGCCCTCCGGGAGCACACAGCCGAAGTTTCTGTACACTCTCTCGTCAAGGCTGTGTCCTTTCTCTATTCCGATAACGGTAACAGGCATCTCATCAAGCCATGCGACACCGCCTACAACCGCATGGTCATCACCGAAGGTTCTGTCGCCGTGAAGTTCCATGAAGCCTGTAAAAATTGAATTGATATAATCTTTCGCTGTCGGCCGGCCTGCCTTTCTGGCACACCGGATTTTTTCGTATGCGTCCATCTAAATATATCCTCTTTTCTGCGCCGGTCTGTGCGCGTTTCTGCCTTAATTGTGTATCATATCCATAAGCTTCTGAACCGCACTTCCGGTCTTACCCTGCTTGTGAACCAGCTCACGAAGCTTAAGGTGCTGCTCATGTGACTTTGCATGAAGCATATCATCACCTGCTGCCGACTTATGAATTCTGAGCATTGACGCAATGTAATGTCTCTGGTCATTACGTCTTACTATGTCATCAAGAAAACCGTTTTCAAGCTGGAACTCCGCGCTCTGGAATCCTTCAGGAAGTTTCTCACCCGTAACCTGCTCGATAACACGCTTGCCTGCAAATCCGACAAGCGCACCCGGCTCACCGATAATGACATCCCCGAGCATCGCAAAGCTTGCGGTCACACCTCCCGTGGTAGGGTCAGTCGCACATACCATGTAAAAAAGTCCCTCATCACTGTGAAGCTTAACTGCTCCCGACACCTTGGCCATCTGCATAAGCGAGAGCATACCCTCCTGCATTCTCGCTCCTCCGGATGCCGCATATCCTATAACAGGAAGTCTGTGCTCTATGGCATATTCAAAAAGGGCTGCAATTTTGTCACCGACAACCGTACCCATAGAACCCATCATAAACTTCGGCTCCATGACATATATGCAGCACTCGCTTCCCTCTATTGTGGCAGTACCGCAGATAACACCTTCATTTTCATGACTTGTCGTTCTCGCCTTACTGCTCTTCTCCTCATAATCGGGAAATCCTATAGGATTTCCCGTGGTTGCCTCATTCCAAAGCTCATTAAAGCTTCCGTCATCTGCAAGAAGCTCTATTCTGGCTCTTGCCGGAATCTTATTATATTTACCACACTTCGGGCATACGAAGTAATTCTTGGCGAGAACGCCCTGAACAACCGGTTCCTTACATTTCTCGCACGGCACTTCCTTAACCGATGCAAGATATTCCTCTATAACCAAGTTCGTATCTCCTTTCATATTTTTACTTATTTAGGCATTTATAGAACTCAATTTTGACGATAAACAGTTGTGCAAATTTAACAAATTCGCAAGCAGGTACTATGAAGCCGCCGGTACTTAGGCAGTGTATTTTACTGCGTTATGTACCGTTGCGTGATTCATGTAGCGAAAGCGTGCCTGCGGTGAATTGTTAAATTTGTACAACGTCCGCTTTCAAATATATAGTTTCGCAATTGCCTGGTTACTTATTTTCCGGAAATAAGCACATGTGACACCTCTATGTAAGGAACAACCATTGTTCCGTCACAGAGCACTTCCTTGGAAAGTGCCGTCACATTCTGCATCATATCCGCAAGGTTAAAGTTAATCATTGTCTCGGTAACCGCACCCTTTATCTGACCATCCTCCACATAGAAGCTGTTCTTTGCAACTCCGGAGAGCTCACCGTTACCCGACGGCATACCGCAGGAAACAGCTCCGACGATAAGCCCTCTCTTAATACTCTTTATCATATCTGCAAGAGCCATGTCACCGCCCTCTATAACGAGGTCGAAGCCCGAGTTCTTCGCGCGCTCAACCTTGCACTTGTTGGCTGCATAGAGCGATGTCATGTAGCTCTTTAAAACACCGTTCTCGATAATCGTGTAATCCTCCGAACGGAAACCATCGTCTGTATGCACCTCATGATTTACGATTCTCTCATCCCAAGGCTTCATTGCAACCGTGAGCTTGTCGGCTGCGACCTTCTGACCGATTTTGCCGAGCCACAAGCCCGTATTTTCAAGGACTGCCGACTCTCCGACAAAATTAGAGAGTGCATAGTAGGTCATAATCATCGCGCAGCTCGGTGTGAAGATTACATCGCCCTCGAACTTTCCGTCAACGGATATAGGATTAAGTGAATCCTCCGCATCCTTTAAGTCCTTCTCAATGCTGCCAAGCTCGATAAACGGCTTGTCAAGGCTCGATACTGCGACGAAAGTACCCGCAATACCCGTTGAATTTTCACCGTCATTTCCGGCAAACTCAACCGATACCTCATATCGTCCGGAAACCTTCTCGTCCCGGCTTCCGTTGGTGTTGCGGTAGATTGAATGAGTGCTCACATGCTTTAAGATAATCTGCATTACAAGCACCTTAGGATGTCTGTTCTTAATGTCCTCCGAAAGCTCCTTTGCGCGCTGCATAAGCTTGTCAATGTCAGGCTCAACCGCACCGATTGTGAACTTTGCCTCATCCATGCCCGGAGCAATGTCAAAGTTCTCATCCGCCGTACCCGCCTCGGCTGACACGAGCACGTTGTCAACTGCATCTGAAAGTGCCTTATCGTCGAACTTGTTGAGGCTTGTCGTTCCAACCTTGCCGTCCTTTATAACCTTTATCTCCACATCATTGTCAAAAAGAGTTCTAAAGAGAGTGAACTCGCCGTTCTCCATCGTAATCTCTCTCGTCTGTGTGAGCGCAACGGAATACTGCGCCTTTATATCCCCTTTTTCTGCTATGAGACTCTTTAACTTATCCGAAACCTCGATTATATTTGCCATAATTATCTACCCCCTATTGTAATCTGACACTTGATTGCCGGTCCGCCCATTGAGACAGCCATCGGCTGCTTCTTGCCGCAGGTACCGTTGGCTTCCCACTTAACCTTATCCGAAACCATATCAACCGTCTTCAACATATCAAAGGCAACTCCCGACACCGTTGTATCGAGTATGGCTCTTCCGAGCTTTCCGTTCTTAATCTCATATCCCATCGTGATTCCGAACATGAACTCGCCCGTCAGGTCCGCCTGTCCGTTGCCCGTTGAGAGGAGGTAATATCCGTCGTCGACGGATGCAATCATATCCTCGAGTGTGTCCTTTCCCGGAAGGACAACCGTGTTTCTCATTCGGATAAGAGGTTCGTCCGAGAAATCCCAGCCTCTTGCATTTCCGCAAGGTGCAACACCGAAGCGGTCAGCCGTCTCACGGTTGTGCATATAGCCCTTGAGGATTCCGTTCTCAACCAAAACCGCATCCTGTGCAATAATTCCCTCATCGTCAAGATATACCGGAAGCGGTGCCTGCTGTCCAAGTGCAGTGTGCGCATAGTCAACGATGCTCACAAGCTCTGACGCCACCTGTTTTCCGAGGTTAGGTCCCGCAACAGAGCCGCCGATTACAAGGTCAGCTTCAACAGTGTGACCCACAGCCTCATGTGCAATCATTCCCGCAACATCCGAATCGAGAATTACGGTCTTAACTCCGGCCTCGGCGTACACTCCCTCCGCCTTGTCGCAGAGACGCTTGTATACATTGTCAATCTTAGTGTAAACCTCAGACAAATCCTTGAAGTTATCGTCGGCATGTCCGAAGCCTCCGACCAAATCCATAAGCTCAAGAGGCTGTCCGTCCTTCGACTCCATATTGAGCACAAAATACAGGGCGCATCTAGGGTAAGCCACATGGCCGTCCGCAGCATCGGAGGTACAGATAACCTTCTCCATCGTGTCCTCCCTGTAGACAACGGTTCTGCTTGTGAGCTTCGGATACTTGTTAACTATGTAATCGTCCACCTGCTTGCAGAGGTCTACAAGCTTCTTCTGCTCAAAATCAATGATGAATCTCTTCGACTCCACATAGGCGTCCGCACTTGCGTAAGGCGAAAGTGCCGCCTTCTTATTCTCCGTATACTTATAAAGATAATGTGCGTTCTCAGTCGCTGCCTTTAAAACCATCTCTGCCGCCTCAGGTGTATACTCAGCCATCGACGCAAAGCCGCTCACTCCATTTTTGTAGACCTTTGCACACACGCCGCTGCTCTCCGAGCGCTCATTCACAACAAGATTTCCCTGCTTAATCACAATTCTTCTTACTCTGTTTTCCTGCCCGCGCAGCACGCTCTGCATACCTGTCTCAAACAAACTCTTTTTTCCTTTTAAGATGTCCTCTAACATGTACTGCCTCCTTATATTGTCGGACGCGTAACGTGTCCGAATTTATACTCTGAATTTTACATTGTAATTCTTGAAAAAGTAAAGCAAACATACGTTGCAATTGCGCAACTCATGCCGTGTTTACGGGATTTTCTTCCCAAATACGACATTTCCTTGATTACATCACATTTTTAACCGTCTCTGTGAGTGTAGCCATATCACACACGTTGAACACCCTGACATCGGTTAAGGTTCTCTTTACAAGACCTGAGAGAGTTGTTCCCGCGCCGACCTCAATAAATGTGTCAACGCCGTTGGCTGCCATGTCGCGAATGAGCTTCTCCCAACGCACGCTGTTGGATGCCTGCTTAGAAACCGTATCAATAATCTCAGCCTTCCCTGAAGGATATGCCTCACCTGTAAGATTAGAGTACAGTGTTAATTCAGGTGCCGACACATTCATATCGTTAAGCTTCTCTGCCAGTGCCTGTGTTGCCTCAGCCATAAATGGTGTATGGAATGCACCGCTCACTGCAAGCTTAACCGCTCTTCCGCCTGCTGCCTTTATGGCATCGACAAACGCATCAAGCTCCTCAACCGCTCCTGCGCATGAGAGCTGTCCCGGACAGTTGTAATTAACCGGATACACATTCTTAAAGCCTGCACAGACTTCCTCAACCTTTGCATTATCAAGCTTGAGTGCGGCAACCATGGAACCCGGATGCTTTGCAGCGCACTCTGACATCTTCTGACCTCTGAGTGTCACGAGCCTGAATGCATCCTCATCAGAAAGCACACCTGAAAATGCAAGTGCCGGAATCTCTCCAAGTGAAAAGCCCGCTGCCACATCCGCCTTAACGCCTGCTGCCTCTAAAGCCCTTGCACATGCGAGGTCTGTGAGAAAAAGACATGGCTGTGTGTTCTCCGTCTGCGTGAGAGCCTCACCCGGTCCCTCAAAGCACATTGCCTCGCTGCCCTGTCTTAAAGCCTCTCCCATATCAAATACTGCCCTTGCGGCAGCGTTATTGTCGTATAAATCCTTGCCCATGCCGACCGCCTGAGCACCCTGACCTGCGAACAAAAATGCGATTTTACCCATCTTTCTTCCTCCTGAATTCTAATTTCATATCACAACATGAACTTTACAACCGCATAATATTTTATATATATACATCCCGGCTCCGTTGTCCGAAGTTAAGATATTCTAAGAACTCTGTTGATAACCTTCTACCCTCACGCCACCGATGCCAGCCGGGCATCCCTGCCCTGTGGCATCTAAGCCGACTTCCATGTCGGCTTTGGCTGCATACACGCAGAGTTCTAAGAATATCTAAACATCTTCCCAAAAGTCGCGATATGTATATATATAAAATATTATGCTCCATGTATATATGAACATGTTCTGACATTCAAATAACAAAAACCTTTATAAGCCTAACCAACTAAATAATAATTCTGCTTCATATATGTACTACCCGCCATGCGATATATCATCACACAACATCATGTAAAAATATGCGCCGCCATTGACTCGCCGTGCATAGAGCGCTTATATTTATGCGCAGCACGACTTTTGGAAGAAGTATAGATATTCTTAAAACTCTGTTCACTGCATAGCCAAAGCCGACAAGGATGTCGGCTTAGATGCCGCAGCTCATGGATGAGCGTTTGGCATCGATGGCGGCAGAAGAAACAATCTTTTTCAGAGTTTTTAGAATATCTTAACTTCGGACAACGGAGCTGATGCGTATAAATATAACGCTCCCACGCTCTCAAGCCTCGCGCGCATATTTTTACACGTCATACTGTCCTGTTAGTTGTACACGCTCTCCTTCGGCACCGCGGTGAACACCATGGAGCCCTTCGCGCGGACCTCGCCATCCACTAATACCTTAGCATCAAAATATGTAAGGGTTCCGCCGCTCTTTGTCTTGTTGACCGTTATGTCGAGCACATCGCCCGGAATAACAGGCTTGACAAATTTAAAGTTATCAACCTTTAAAAGAACGTAGAGCATGTCATTATCCACGCCGTCATCCTCGATGACAAGCGAACAGAGCTGTGCACAGCTCTCTATGATAAGAACGCCCGGCATAATCGGTGCATCAGGAAAATGCCCCATAAAGTATGGCTCGTTTATGCATACGTTCTTGGTTCCTCTTGCCGACTCACCCGGAGTCAGCTCAAGAACCTTCTCTATCATCTGAAACGGTGGTCTCTGGCGGAGACGCTTATTGACTTCCATAATGTTCATCATAAGCTTAATCCTCCGTCAAGCACAATCGCCTGTCCCGTAATATAGCTTGCGTCATCGCTGCATAAGAATGACACAAGACCTGCAACCTCATCGACATCGGCAAAGCGTCCGAGAGGAACTTCCTTTAAGTATTCCTTCTTCTTGTCCTCCGGAAGCTGCTCAACCATCTCCGTCTGAACGAAGCCCGGACATACGGCATTTACACGAATCTTCTTTCTTGCAAGCTCTTTTGCCATCGTCTGTGTCATCGAGTTGACTGCTCCCTTGGTTGCACTGTATACTGACTGTCCCGCAAGTGCCATCTTGGAGCTGACGGATGACATATTGACGATAACTCCCGATTTCTGACTGAACATCTTGAGTGCCGCCTGCTGTGCGCAGTAAAAATATCCCTTTATGTTGAGGTCAAGACACTTATCAAGATTCTCCTGTGTGAGCATCAAAAGATACTCATCGCGGACAATACCCGCATTGTTCACAAGTACATCGACGCGTCCGTAGGTATCCGATACGAACTTGAACATTTCCTTAACCTGATCAAGGTCTGACACGTCAGCCTTGTATGCAACCGCGTCACCGCCGGCTGCCTTAATCTCCTCGACAGCCTTCGCTGCCTCTGCATCCGAATGGCTGTAATTTACAACCACCGTCATGCCGTCCTTTGCAAGGCGGAGTGCACATGCACGTCCGATTCCCTTAGAAGCTCCCGTTACGACTGCAATCTTACCCATCATTGCACCTCTTTTCGTAATTTATCTCTTTATAATCACTGCACAGTATGAACCGCCGACACCGTATGATGTGACAAGTACATTCTTAAGTGCCTTGGTATCAACTGTTGTCTGAACCATCTTATCTGCCTGAAGCTTATATGCTCTTCCTGCCAACTCATACTTATCAGAAAGCATAAGTGCTGCATGGGCTGCTGAGAGAGAAGCAGATGCCGCACGGCCTTCACCTGTTGTATCCTTAACCGTAAATACAGGGAGGCTTGCAAGCTTCTCACCAAAGAGCTTCTTGTATGCGTCAAGCTCAATGCTGTCCGTATCCGCATCGCCGTTACCAAAGCCGACAATGGCATCTATCTCATCAAGCTTCATGCCTGCATCCTCAGCCGCAAGTCTCACTGCATCGACAAGTGCCTCCTCTGAGCCGTCAAGCCTGCCGAACGCAACTGCCTTGTGTGCCATTCCGTAACCTGCAACCTCTGCATATACCTTGGCATTTCTTTCTTTTGCACTGCTCTCCGTCTCAAGTACAAGTGTTGTGCTTCCGTCTCCGAGAACATATCCCGTCATGCCTGAATACGCTCCGTCAACCTCTGCCGCAACCTTGCCGAGCTTGCCGTAGAGTTCTGTCATCGTATCACAGTTCTCATCCGTTCCTGTGGCAAGCATTATTTTGTTCTTGCCCTGTCTTAATACTTCAACTGCGTATGCGATGCTTGAAAGTCCTGACTGTGCGCCATTGGTTACAGTAACATTGTAGCCCTTAATACCTGAACAGATTGAAAGATAACCGCCTGCTGCATTATATACCGTGTTAGGGAACTTGAATGCGCTTCCTGCAATGTTGCCGCCCTCAATCAAATCCTTCTGGAAATGACAGATTGTCGCAAGAGGACCGGCTGCCGTACCTACGGCAATACCTATATCCGGTGCATTGTCATCATTTATTGTGAGCGCTGCATCCTGAATGGCATTCATTCCCGATACAGCCTGTAACTGGCTGAATTTATCAAGCTTTCTGTAGAAAGCCATCTTAAGACCGCATGCCGCATAATCAGTGCTGCCCACAGCGGAAGCTACGGATGTGCTCTCAGGTCTTACGCCTGCATTGAACTTCTCGACATAATTCTCAACGCCGTTACCACATGGTGCAACCACACCAAGTCCTGTTATGTATACCTTCTCTTTCTTTGGCAGCTCTACGTTTCCTGCATTTTTGCTGAAAATAATGCTTGCGTTGTTGCCGCCGAAGGCGAAAGAGTTGCTCATTACCGTCTCAAGCTCCTTTGCCTTTGCCTCGTTAGGCCTGAAGTCAATCTTTCCTGCCTTCTCCTTGAGGTTCTCGATGTCCTCATCGGAATATCCGACCGTAGGCGGAACCATGTTCTCCGTGAGTGCCTTTATTGAAAATACAGCCTCTATGGAGCCTGCCGCACCGAGGCAGTGACCTACCATAGCCTTAGTTGAGCTTACGCTGAGATTGTCATTCTTATCGTCAAAAATTGTGTGAAGCGAAAGGAACTCAGCCATATCATTCTTGGCTGTTCCTGTTCCGTGCGCATTGATGTAGCCGATTTCGCTCTCATCAACACCCGATGCCTTCATTCCCCAGCGGATGGCGTTCATCTGTCCCTCTCCGTCCTCTCTTGGAGCGGTGATATGGTGTGCATCTGAGCTTACGCCCGAGCCGAGAACTTCACAGTATATCTTTGCGCCTCTTGCTGCAGCGTGCTCATAGGACTCTACAATGAGAACTCCTGAGCCCTCACCGAGAGTGATTCCGTCACAATGATTGAATGGTGAACAGCCGTTGGCTGCAAGAGCGTGAAGTGATAAGAAGCCTGCATAAGGTACGGAAGCGAAAGCATCTGCACCACCTGCTATAGCTACATCACACTTGCCTGCTCTGATTAAATCACAAGCATAAGCGATGCTTATTGTACCTGCTGCACATGCATTTGCAATATTCGTGACAATTCCGTCAGCTCCATATACATAGGCAACCTCATTCGCAATTGCGGAAATAGGCATCTTAGTTACATCCTCTGCCTTCTCACCGTTTCTGTAATATTCCTCAACGCTGTTAACGCCGCCGACACAGCTTCCCATGATTACGCTCACACGGCTGCTCTCTTTATCCGTGATTGTATATGCTGCGTCCGTGAGGGCTTCCTTTGCCGCCTTCACACACAGCTTAGAGACTCTGTCCATCTCATCTGCATGAGGGCACTCGTCCAATGTATTGTCATGAACCTCTGCTGCAAGTGTTGCATAGCAGCCTTCGGTGTCAACTGTCTGCGTATTTTTAATTCCGGATACTCCCTTAATAGCATTATTCCATGTCTCTTCCACGCTGTTTCCTATGGCACATACCATTCCGAGACCTGTGATTACACAACGATTTTTATTTTCTGTCATATTTACCTCCATAACCAAAAACTGTCTATCAGGCGGCGTATACCGCGCCGTCCGACAGACATTCATGTTTCTTACTTATGCTCTGCTACATACTTTGCAAGGCTTGCTACGTTGTAGAATGGCTCCTTGCCAACGCCTGTCATTGATACGCCGAACTCCTTGTCGATTGCTGCAATCATCTCAAGTGAATCGATGGAATCAAGACCAATTCCATCTCCGAAGAGAGGTACATCATCTGTTAAAACCTCTGCCTCAATACCAAGGCTGTCAATAAGAAGCTCCTTAATCTTTTCTCTAATCTGCTGCTCGTTCATAGTGTTTCTTCCTTTCTCCATCAATAAAATTATTCTGCCGGTGCTTCATCCGGTCTGTTGTTTTCATGAAGCATATTTTCAAGCTGTCTCTGACAGCTTGCTGCACCTTCGCGAAGTATCGCGGAAGGTCTTCCTTTTGCGTGTACATCAAAAGTATTTACTGAACCCACTGCAACCTTCTGTCGATGGAACTTGCGGTAACCACCGGAAATTGCAAGCGGAATTACAGGCGCATCCGTGAGTCGTGCAAGCATCAGAAAGCCCGGCTGGAACTCTGAGAGCTTACCCTCCTTGGAGAGCTTGCCCTCCGGGAAGATAAGAACCGACTCGCCTCTTTTAATTGCCTCCACCGCTCTGTCCATCCAGGAATTGTCCATCTCCTTGAGATTGATAGGAATGTATCTTAAATGTGTAAAGAACACGTGAAGGAGCTTTTTATCATACCACTTCGTCGTCACAAGCACATTAATCCTGCTCCTCCAGAACACCTGCGGAATAAATGAGCCGTCGTTGTGGCTTGTGTGGTTAGCTATGAGAATGCACGGTTTCTTTAAAAGCTTTCTGACCGATTTATCCTCGTATGTAATCTTCGGCAGGTAGAGCACATGCGTTATTCCTGTCCATATAAAAAATGCCGCATGAATAAGTGCTCCAAGGCACCTGTCGCCAAGTTTTGCGAAAAAATTTTTCATGATTCAATAAAATCCCGTAATCTGTCCATATTTTTCTCCATAAGCTCATAGCCATGCTTATAGAAATCATTAATTTTCTCGACATCATTTTCAAAATGACCGATGCTTCCAATCTCAGGGCGAATTATAAGCGCTTTTCCGTCCTGCTCTAACTCCTCTAAGCGACGCATCTGCTTATCATAGTTGTAGCGGCGCTCCACCATGGCCTCTGCCACCTTCGGATAGGTTGAATGATAGCACACATTTAAAAGCAGCTTCATCTTAGAATAATCCGTAGGAGCCTCACCTGCCTTGCGTGTCTGAATAACCACGACCTTGTCGCAGCCCTTCTCGATAGCTCTGGCATACGGAATTGAATCCACAATGCTTCCATCAAGATATGCCTTATCTCCAATCTTAACCGGTGCACACATAAGAGGTACCGAACACGATGCCTTGCAAATCTGCAGAATACTCTCGGAAGTCCCATCTGACGAAAGATATTCAGCCTTACCCGTCTCGCAGTTGACTACGACGAACTCACTCTCAACATCCGACGCAAAAAATCGATTAAAATCAAGCGGTTCCTTGTCATAGGCAAGCATCTGGTCAAGGTCAAGAACCTTACCGTTGTTTCTTAGTGTTCCGAGCCCGTAATATGCGTCCGCATTCTCATGTGTTATAACCTTCCTTGTTCTGCCCTCCTGACCTGCAATGAAATTCACTGCATTGCCCGAACCGGCGGACACACCGATAACATAAGGAAATGAAATATGATGTTCCAATAATGAGTCAAGGACACCGGCAGTGAATATTCCTCTGAAGGAGCCGCCCTCTAATACAAGTCCTACCTTGCTCACGCCTTCACCTCCATAGCCTGATTAATAATTTCGTACTTTAACGGACATTTGTTGCTTTTTTCCCAAAATACAGATATAATTATACCCAAAGCAGATTATACGGTCAATGGACACTTTTTTACTCATGTGTTACCTAATTATTAAAAGTATCAGAAAGGATTAACATGAACAATCAGGACATGCGTGTTGTCAAGTCAAAAAAGGCTATCCGAGATGCGTTATTCAACATTCTGGCATACAAGCCCATCAACAAGATAACAGTCAAGGAAATATCCGATGCAGCCGGAATCAACCGCAAGACATTTTATGCCCACTATAACACCATAGAGGACATAATAACCGAGATGGAAAATGAGCTTGTCATGAATATAGACGCTTACCTCAAAAATTGTATCATATCCGAGTACGGAATTAATCCTTACTATTTTATACAGTTCATCAACTCAATCTACTCAAGCAATCCTCAGTTCTGTGAGAGCATCGTGTCGGTACATAACTATCATTTTCTTGCTGAAAAGATTAAGAAGGTATTTAAACGCCAGCTGATAGAAAGTCTCCATCCGTCTGAGGAGAACCGCTATATCACGGAATTTAAGGTAGAGTTCTATCTGAGCGGTGCCAGCTCCGTCTACATCGACTGGATAAAACAGGGAAAGCCATGTCCTTTCGCGGAGCTATCCGTCATAATCGGCAACCTTATCCTGGAGCCTCTGTTTCCATAGTAAGCATTAATAAGAACTAAGTTTCCTAATTACGATTCAGGAGTCAAAACATGCTGATTTATTTTAAAAGTG
>FR895437.1:12488-85500 GCA_000435595.1 Firmicutes bacterium CAG:882 | reverse complement strand
ATAACAGGATATACATATTAAAGTTGTGAACGCATGTTTTGACACCTGAATCTTATAAGGAAACAATAATATATTATTTTGTGATTGTTGTTCCGCACTTTCCAAGAAGAGCTTCCTTAGCGTGCTCAAGGTTGGCAATGACGGCTGTACGTCCTTGTCCGGCTTCGACGAACTCGATGGCTGCATTTACCTTAGGAAGAGTGGTGATAGGACCAAAATCTCCTGTGGAAGCGTATGGCTTAAGGTCTGCAACCGTAACCTTGTCAAAGGAGCGTTCATCAGGTGTTCCGGCATTCACGGTGAGCTTGTCGTACACTGTGAGGAAAAGAAGTGTATCGGCTTCGGTGAGCTCTGCAAGACGTGCGGCAGCATAGTCTTTTTCGATTATGGCACTTGCGCCCTTAAGCTTGGTGCGCTGTTCGAGCACAGGGATACCGCCGCCGCCTGCGGCAATTACTATCTGATGGGCATCAAGAAGTGCATTGACGGCATCAATCTCGTAGATGTCCATAGGCTTAGGAGCTGCAATGATTCTCCTGTAGCCTTCAGGCTCTTCGACAACATAGTTGCCCTTAGCCTCCTCAGCCTCAGCCTCCTCCTTGGTCATATATCTTCCGATCACCTTGGTAGGGTTAGAAAAGGCAGGGTCGAAAGGATCAACCTTGACCTGAGTTATTATTGTGGATACAGTCTTGTATATTCCACGGTTCAGCAATTCTGTACGGATTGCATTCTGTAAATCGTAACCGATATAGCCCTGGCTCATGGCACCGCAGAGTGACATTGGGGCTACAGTGTAGCGGTGGTCGAGACGTGCAAATTCGGTCATGGCTGTCTGAATCATTCCTACCTGTGGTCCGTTGCTGTGCGTTATGACCACATCGTACTTCATTTCCACAAGGTCTGCGATAGCTCCCGCAGCCTTGCCGACATTCTCTTTCTGCTCCGGAAAGGTCTCACCGAAAGCATTACGCCCGAGGGCAACTACAATTTTCCTGTTAGCCATAATAACCTCCAAATCTGAATATATAATCATAAAATCAATGAAATATACCATATATAAAAGGTATATACTATTGCTATTGATTATACTATATTTTCTGCAAAATGAAAACAGTTTTTGCAATTAATTGGATTTTACGCAAAATATTGTCAATATGCAATTTGAACTTGAATTTCATATTTGCATTTATGGGAGACAAGTGTTATAATACCGTCTTGACAAAAGATTATCATTATTATGGAGGTAGATAAATATGTCAAAAGTAACTATTATTTCAGGTTTTTTAGGCGCAGGTAAGACAACCTTCATCAAGAAGCTTTTAGAGCAGGTATATGCCGGACAGAAGGTAGTTTTGATAGAAAATGAATTTGGTGAAATCGGAATCGACGGTGGTTTCCTTAAGGATGCCGGAATTCAGATTACTGAGATGAATTCAGGCTGTATCTGCTGTTCACTTGTCGGAGATTTCGGAAAGGCTCTTATTAAGGTATCTAAGGAATATGCTCCTGACAGAATAATTATTGAGCCGTCAGGTGTCGGCAAGCTTTCAGATGTTGTAGCTGCTGTTGAGAAGGTTAAGGATGAGGCAGGACTTGAGCTTGACTGTTTCCTTACGGTTGCTGATGCGACCAAGGCTAAGATGTATATGAAGAATTTCGGTGAGTTTTACAATGACCAGATAGAGCATGCAAGCACAATCGTTCTTTCACGTACACAGAATATGGACGCTGCCAAGCTTGAGGCAAGCGTGGCACTTATACGTGAGAAGAACGCAGATGCAGCCATAATCACAACACCTTGGGATGAGCTTAACGGGGAGCAGATTTTGTCGGCACTTGAGAAGAAGTCGCTTATGGATGAGCTTTTAAAGGAGGCACTTGAGCATTCGGCAGAGCATCATCACGACGATGACGACGATGAAGATGAGCATGAGCATGAGCATCATCATCCCCATCATGACCATGATGGGGGAGAGTGCTGCTGCGGACATCATCACGACGATGATGACGATGAGGATGAACACGAGCATCACCACCATCACGACGATGATGACGATGAGGATGAACATGAGCACCACCATCATCATGAGGACGGCGAGGAGTGCAGCTGCGGCTGTGGTCATCATCACCATCACCACCATCATGCGGATGACGTGTTCACAAGCTGGGGCAAGGAGACTCCTCATGTATATACCAAGGAGGAGATTGAGGACATCCTTGTCAAGCTCACGGAAAAATCAGAGTTCGGTATAATTCTTCGTGCAAAGGGTATGGTCAGCGGTGCCGACGGCAAGTGGATATACTTTGATGCCGTACCTGAAGAGTATGAGATTCGTGACGGAGGTGCCGATTATACGGGAAGAATCTGTGTAATCGGACAGAATCTTAATGAAGAGAAGCTTCTTAAGCTTTTCAAGCTTGCATAGAAAGGAACGAGCTAATGGAAGTACCTGTTTATTTGGTAAATGGTTTTTTGGAGAGCGGAAAGACGCTTTTTATCGATGATGCTCTAAAGAGCGAGGACTTCGCGGATGGTGATAAGACTCTTCTTATCGCCTGCGAGGAGGGAATGGAGGAGTATGATGAGAAGCAGCTTGCCCCTCTCAATGTTGCAATAGAATATATAGAAAATGAGGAAGACCTTAACAGGGACAATCTCAAAAAATTGTGCGATAAGCATAAGCCGATGCGTATTTTCATAGAGTTTAACGGAATGTGGAATATGAAGAATTTCCTTGAAAACAATATTCCGACATTTTTTGTTATGGCACAGGTAATAACTCTGGTCGACGCATCGACATTCGACATGCACATGGCTAACAATGATATGAAATCAATCATGATGGAGAAGTTCAAGCTGTCAGACATGGTTATCTTTAACCGTTGTGTCAAGGACACTAACCGTGCCGGCTACAGAAGAAGCGTCAAGGTTGTCAATGGCAGAACGCAGGTATATTTTGAGTCATCTGACGGAAGCTCAAATGAGGTTGAGGAGATTCTTCCGTTTGACCTCACCAAGGATGTCGTCGAGGTTGCTGATGAGGATTTCGGTATCTGGTATGTTGATGCGATGGATAATCCTGAGAAGTACAAGGGCAAGACCATGAAGATGAAGGCTGTGGTATACAGACCGAAGTCATTGTTCCGCGATAATTTTGTACCGGGACGCTTTGCGATGACATGCTGTGCAGATGATATCAGATTTATAGGCTACAAGTGCAAGTGCGACAAGACTGCCGAAAAGCAGCTTGAGGCATTTAAGGACAGAGATTTTATAATGCTCACCGCTAAGGTGAATGTAGAGTATCAGAGGGAGTACAAAGGAAACGGAGTTGTACTTTATGCAACTGATATTCAGCCGGCCGAAAAGCCTGCTGATGATATAGTATACTTCAATTAATAGGGAGGATTAACCGCATGGTAAAGAGAACGGTTCCTGGTAATGTTTTAAGACGTGCTGTTGCTGTCGCTCTGGCAGGTGCAATGACACTGTCACTGATTGGCTGCGGTGCGCAGTCTAAGGAAAAGAAAGCACAGAAGGAATTTGATGAGTACTGCAATGAGCTTTTTGTTGATGAGATGGGTGACAATGTCCTCAACATACATTATAAGCTTGCAGATCCGGAAAAATACGGAATAAAGGTAAGCGACTATACTCTTGGCAATTTCACTATAGATGAGATAGAGGATGCCGAGAAGTCGAACAAGGAGACACTTGACAAGTTAAACAGCTTCAATGCTGAGCTGCT
The DNA here is from genome assembly GCA_000435595.1 of Firmicutes bacterium CAG:882. Classification (GTDB taxonomy): domain Bacteria; phylum Bacillota; class Clostridia; order Lachnospirales; family Lachnospiraceae; genus CAG-882. The sequence goes on along the minus strand of FR895437.1, from coordinate 81,748 downwards.
TACACAGAGACAGCAGCTATCATTAAAGACCCTCATCGCTTACTATGGGCAGCAGAATGAGTATAACGGCTTGTATATGCTTGATAATATGTTCGGGACCAATTCGGGTCTTGTTGCCAATCTGTCGACCAATTTTATTGAGTATGTATTTGATGACGAGCAGGATGTAAAGGAGTATCTTGAGCTTTTAAAGGATACGAGAAGATATGTGGGACAGGTGCTTGATTTTACAAGAAAGCAGTCGGAGGAAGGATACTTCATGGCATCCTTCTGTGCTCAGAGCAACATTGACAACTGTGTGAAATACCTTGAAAGTGATACCAACCCGCTTATAGCTTCATTTGAAGAGAAGGTTGAGGCACTTGATATCGATGATGCAAAGAAAAAGGAGTACATTGCAACGAATGAGGAGTATGTTGCAGAGTACTTTGATGCCGCTTATCAGGACATAATAGATGTGCTTGGCGAGCTCGTTGAGGGTGAGACCAACGACAGGGGACTTTATTATATGGATGGCGGTAAGGATTTCTATACTGCTGTTGTGCATGATAAGACATCGACACAGATGACACCTGAGAATATTATTAAGCTTTTAGACAATGAGCTCGAGGATCTCTTTACTGAGTATGCTACATTGTACTATTCGGACACATCTCTTCTTGAGCAGGAGTTAAATCTTGATCCGGGAATGTCGGATACGAAGGAGATACTTCAGTACCTTGCGGACAACTGTACAAGTGAGTTCCCTGAGCCTGCAACTAAGGATTTCGTTGTGCAGTATCAGAGTAAGGCAACAGAGATTGAAGGAACGGTTGCGTATTATCTCACGGCACGTCTGGACCAGCTTGACTACAATTCAATCAAGGTTAACGGCTCCGCTGTTGATGGCGATGATATAGGGCTTTATACCACACTTGCACACGAGGGCTTCCCGGGACACCTTTATCAGTTTACCGGCGTATATAACAATAAGGATATTCCTGACGCATTAAAGCTTCTTGATTTTATCGGATTTACGGAGGGCTATGCGGAATATGCTTCAGACAGATCTTACTATATGCTCGGATGCAGTGATGAGCTTGCACAGATGTGTATACTCGACAATATGTTAGGCTATATTCTTCAGTCAAGAGTTGACCTCGGCGTCAACTATGAGGGCTGGGAAATAGATGATGTAATTGATTATCTTTCAACCTACATAAATGATGACGGAAGTACATCACAGGCAATATATGAGTCCGTTATATCCGATCCGGGACTTCTTCTTCCTTACACGGTCGGTCATATCAAGATGATAAAGCTCCGCGAGAAGGCTGAGAGAAAGCTCGGAGACAGTTTTGATGCCAAGGAATATCATCAGCTCATACTCGATACCGGTATTGTCTCATTCGAGATAATGCAGGATGAGCTTGATTCTTATATAGCATCAAAAAAGGATGGTAATAAATAATAAAACATATATAAGAACCCCTGTGGCAGCGGATTATCCCAAGCTCACAGGGGTTCTGTATTGAGAAAATGTTTGACATTTAAAAGTCCGGCTCCCTGCCTGTTGGCTGCAAGCCCTACATCGGATGCACTGAGCTTTATGGTCCGTTTTACGGAATCGTTGTCGGCATAAGGATATTTTTCAAGATAGAGGGCAATGGCACCCGACACGACGGGAGTTGACATTGATGTCCCGCTCTTTACGGTGTAGCCGTTGTAGCGGTTGTGACAGCTTATTATATTGTGGCCGGGAGCAAGAAGGTCGGGTTTGCTTATGTTACACTTGGTAGGACCCTCGCCGGAATGAGATGAAAACGAGCTGCCATCGCTCCGAAGCAATAGTGCGTCGCTTCCGACTGTTATTACATTTTCACAGGTTCCGGGGAAGGTGATTGTTCCGGGACCGGGGCCTGAGTTGCCGGCGGATACTACAAGTGTAAGTCCGAGTGTCCAGAGCAGGTTGATTGCCGAGGCAACCTCATTCTTCTCCTCGTCGCAGTCGGAAGTATCGGAGCCGATGGAAATGTTGACGATTTTTATGCCGTATTTATGCCGGTTGTGCTTTACCCAGTCACATGCATCAAGGAGGGAATCTTTATCTCCGCTGCCTTTTTTGTCAAGGATTTTGAGAGCGATTATTTTACAATCGGGTGCCATGCCTTTTATTATTCCCTGGCTGGAATAACCGTTTCCGGCAATTATTCCCGCAACATGTGTTCCGTGTGAATTGTCATCGTAGGCAGAGAGCCTTTGGTTCACGAAATCCTTAAAATATATGATGTGGTCTGCAAGGTCCGTATGCGGATAAATTCCGGTATCCATTATGACGGCACAGCAGCCACGCCCGGTCAGAGATACTGAGTCGAGTTTATATATGTCGTTTACGCAGTAGGTTTTATTCTTTATATGCATTTGAAATACTGTGCACAGAGGTGCAGGTGTTGTGTTATTTTCATTATATGCAGTATACTGTTCGAGATTGACACTCAAAAAGATATTAAATATAATGGTAATTGTATATTTGGCGCGATGCGCCGCCGGAACGGAGATTGATTATGGGAGAAGTTAAGACAGGTGAAATTTACAGGCATTTTAAAGGCAGTCTCTATCAGATAGTTGCGGTTGCCAGACATTCTGAGACTAATGAAAAATATGTTGTATATCAGGCGTTGTATGGTGATATGCAGGTATGGGTCAGACCTTACGATATGTTTGTGGGTGAGGTTGATAAGGATAAATATCCTGATGTGAAACAGAAGCACAGATTCGAGCTTTTAAACACACTTGCCGGCACGGCAGGCAGGGAGACGGATTCACCGGCTGTGAAGGTTGAACAAAAAGATTGTGAGCAAAGCGGGCAAGAACAAAGCCGGTGCAGACAGGCTGAGCCTGAACCGGAAGAGACAAAGCAGGAGAAGCACGATAATTCAGAGGAAGAATATGAGGGACAGGTTGACGAGAGACTGCTTGAATTTCTTGATGCTCCGACGTGTCAGGACAAGATTAATTATCTTAACCTGATAAGAGCGGGAATTGACGATGCCCTGATAAATAATATTGCGGCGGCAATGGATATAACGGTTGATGACGGACCGACAGATGCAAGGTTCTTATCGCTCAAGAGCTGTCTTATGACAAAGGCAAAATATGAGTGTGTAAGACGTTAAACGCATAAATTAGGCTCTTGCGAAAAATACTGTAAGATGATAATATTATATATATTTGTGCCATCATATTGAGACGGCAGAACGGAGGAGATAATGAAAATAGCTTTAATTAATGAGAACAGCCAGGCAGCTAAGAATGCCATGGTTTATGAGAATCTTAAGAAGGTTGCCGACACTAAGGGTTATGAGGTTGTCAACTATGGAATGTATTCCGCAGATGATAAGGCGCAGCTTACATATGTACAGTGCGGTATTCTGGCTGCAATTCTGCTTAACAGCGGTGCTGCTGACTTTGTAGTGACAGGCTGCGGTACAGGTGAGGGTGCAATGCTTGCACTCAATTCATTTCCGGGAGTGCTTTGCGGACATATCGTTGACCCTTCAGATGCATTTATGTTCAGCCAGATTAATGCCGGCAACGCTGTAGCTCTTCCTTTTGCAAAGGGCTTTGGCTGGGGTGCTGAGCTTAACCTTACATATATTTTTGAGAAGCTTTTTGAGCAGGAGCCGGGCGGAGGTTATCCTAAGGAGAGAGTTGTTCCTGAGCAGCGCAACAAGAAGATATTAGATGAGGTTAAGAAGGTTACACATACGGATATGCTCTACATTCTTAAGAATATTGATCAGGAGCTGTTAAAGGGTGCCGTAAGCGGTGAGCATTTTGCGGAGTATTTCTTCAAGGACTGCATGAATGCCGAGATAGCAGAGTACATCAAGGGCGTATTGGCTTAGTTTTATATTTCTAAAATTTACCTAAACACTACGATAATACTGTTGCTTTTTAAAAAGTGATTATGTATAATAGCAGAAGAATATGGTTAATCCATTTCTCAAGGAATACAATTTAAGAAAAGAGGTTTATGTTAAGATGGCAAAAGTTGATTTAAGCAAGTATGGCATCACAGGTACAACAGAAGTTGTATACAACCCTTCTTATGAATTATTATTCGAGGAAGAGACAAAGTCTACTAACGAAGGCTATGAAGTAGGTCAGGAGAGCGAGCTTGGTGCTGTCAACGTTATGACAGGTATCTACACAGGTCGTTCACCTAAGGATAAGTATATTGTTGTTGATGAGAATTCCAAGGATACCGTTTGGTGGACATCAGATGAGTATAAGAATGACAACCACCCTATGGCAGAGACAGCTTGGGCTGCTGTGAAGGATATCGCTAAGAAGGAGCTTTCAAATAAGAGACTTTTCGTAGTAGATGCATTCTGCGGCGCTAACAAGGATACAAGAATGGCTGTTCGTTTCATCGTTGAGGTTGCTTGGCAGGCTCACTTTGTAACTAACATGTTCATTAAGCCTACAGCAGAGGAGCTTGAGAACTTCGAGCCTGATTTCGTGGTATACAACGCTTCTAAGGCTAAGGTTGAGAACTTCAAGGAGTTAGGCCTTAACTCTGAGACGTGTGTAGCATTCAATATCACAAGCCGTGAGCAGGTTATCGTTAACACATGGTACGGCGGAGAGATGAAGAAGGGTATGTTCTCCATGATGAACTACTACCTTCCACTCAAGGGCATCGCTTCTATGCATTGCTCAGCTAACACAGATATGAACGGAGAGAACACAGCTATCTTCTTCGGTCTTTCAGGAACAGGTAAGACTACACTTTCAACAGATCCTAAGAGACTTCTCATCGGTGATGATGAGCACGGTTGGGATGACAACGGCGTATTCAACTTCGAGGGAGGCTGCTACGCTAAGGTTATCGGTCTTGATAAGGAGTCTGAGCCTGATATCTACAACGCAATCAGAAGAAATGCTCTTCTTGAGAACGTAACTGTTGATAAGAACGGCAAGATTGATTTTGATGATAAGAGTGTTACAGAGAATACTCGTGTATCTTACCCAATCAATCATATCCAGAACATTGTACGTCCTATTTCTTCAGCTCCTGCTGCAAAGAATGTTATCTTCCTTTCAGCAGACGCGTTCGGCGTACTTCCTCCTGTATCTATCCTCTCTGAGGCACAGACACAGTACTACTTCCTTTCAGGATTCACAGCTAAGCTTGCAGGTACAGAGAGAGGTATCACAGAGCCTACACCTACATTCTCAGCTTGCTTCGGACAGGCTTTCCTTGAGCTTCATCCTACTAAGTATGCTGAGGAGCTCGTTAAGAAGATGGAGAAGAGCGGAGCTAAGGCTTACCTTGTAAATACAGGCTGGAACGGAACAGGTAAGAGAATTTCCATTAAGGATACTCGTGGCATCATCGACGGCATCCTTAGCGGAGCAATCAACAAGGTTTCAACAAAGAAGATTCCTTACTTCAACTTTGAGGTTCCTACAGAGCTTGAGGGCGTTGATACAGGTATTCTTGATCCAAGAGACACATACGCTGACGCTTCTGAGTGGGAGAAGAAGGCAGTTGACTTAGCAGGAAGATTCATCAAGAACTTCGCTAAGTACGAGGGCAATGATGCAGGTAAGGCATTAGTTGCTGCAGGTCCTCAGCTCTAATCAGAATTATTGGTTCAGCAGAACAGGATTAATTTGAATCTGACCGGATGCGGATTTCCGCATCCGGTTTTTTTGCGAAATGTTAGAAAAATGTAACAACTTCCGGCAGAGGTTGTGCTATGATATTTTTAAGGCATGACATGATTATCAATATGTTCGGGAGGCGTTGTATGGGGTATAAAATTTTTAAAAATGTTATTATTGTAGTGGCGGGTATGCTTTTTCTTACCGCGTGTGCAGGTAAGGATGCCGTTGGCGAGGATACAATACAGTCGGATGCTGTTGATTTGAGTGGTGAAATGCAGTCGGAGAGCGTGACGGAGAACATCACAGACAGTGTGGTCATTGAGACTGTTGAGGGCTATGACGGTGAGACGGAGGAAGCATATCTGGTGACGATTGACGAGAAGGCAGCGGATTATGACGGGGATGGCATTTTGGATGAGGTGTATCGGATGGGACATATGGGGCAGACGGACTGGGACTATTATGTCAATTTGTCATCCTGTGGCAAGCTGTATCTGGGTTCTGCTTCTGTTGGTATAGGCACAGGCAGTGAGCTGATAACATGTGATTTGAATGGTGACGGTGTGGATGAACTTGTGTTTTTGACAGGCCATGTGGGAGCTGACAATCCGGGTTCTTCAACAGCGTATGTGTATGCATATAAGGATGGCGGATATGCTGAATTCCCTCTTGAACAGAAGGAAAATGGACGTGATTTTGTTATAGAAAGAGACTTGACAAGGGCAAGGATAAGTTGCGAGGCTGTTGATTTTTCACATACAATATGGGGTACTCTGAAGGATATGGATATGGGATACGGTTTTATGCAGGGGACAACCGTTGAGCACAAGAGTCCGCGCTTTATAAAACTCACGGAGTATGAAGGAAGAACGGCAATATGCTATAGCTATGTGTTTGGAAGTGATTTAAGCGGAACATACAGTGTCAGTGAGTATGTGACATATACCGGAGGAACGGCACAGGCTGTCATGGTGCCTGATGAGCGTTATGGCAGCTTTGAGGAAATTAATACATATATGAATGAGCTTGCAGCGGAACAGTCAAATTATGATATACAGTATGAATATGAACTCGGGGATGATAAGATGCTGTATGATGTCCACAGGTACATAGCTGAAGCCGGTGTAGATTTTTTATATGTTCTTTATTGGTATGATGACCGAGGATATTATGACAATTCTCTCTATATTTATGTCGATAATGTGCCATACAGTGAGGAGGAGTGCATTGCCATAGTAGAGCTTGCGGATGATATTGAGGAGCGTTTTAATATAGGGGAGGTAGAGGTCGGTAATTTTTATGTGAACACTATTGAAAAATATGCAAGGGCGAAGAATAATTCAGATAGCGGAACATACTATCTGTATGATGAGGAGACGGATACCTATGATGTGTTCATGGAGTGTGAAGATGTTATATTGTATAATCAATATAACGGTACATATTCGTATGTGCTGGATACGGATAAAGGCACTTTCTTTGCTATCAATGCGGCACTCTATGCAACGCCTGAAAACGGAGGCTCCGGTGTAAAAAGATGGTATCGTGATCTGACAGGGGACGGAGTGGATGAGCTTATCATACAGGTAACGGACAGCGATGGAAATGACTGTATTTTCGTAGGGGATATCTACAATATGAAAAGCATATCGCCATTCTATAACATATATCAGCAAAAAGACGATGAGTCGGAGGATATATGTTATGTTATGGTTTTCTTTTATGAATACGGCAAAGAAATATATGAAGCCGTAAATGAGTTCTACAGGGCATCAGGCATAAGCAAAAGCATAAGTATTCCCGGAGCGGAGAGGGAGTGCGTAAGGTTTGAAAAAAAAGCATCTTATCATTGTGATATTACGGATGATGACAGGCTTAAGCTTATATATATTATGGATGAATGCCGGTGTGAGATATATTTTTCCTTCAATGATGAAGGCTGTGTAGTTGACTCTGTCGAGGTTTATGCGGAGAGCGAATAGTTTGACAAAGTGTGTGTTCTATGATATCCTTAAATGAATCCTTACTATAAGGGAACAGATTATGTTTCATGGTGTACAGTGATACGGATATGGCAATAGAGGTGTTGAATTCAAGATATATATGCTCTGAACAGTTACAATAAAATAAAAATGGAGAAATATTATGAGGAAATTGATTACAGTTGCAGTTGCATATGATAGTGGCAGTTATACATCACCGCAGCTTGCAGGCAAGGCAGATGAAACGATGGTGAATTATTATTATATGAATGCATTTGTATGTTTAAAATCATGTCTTGAACATAACCATGACATTGATGTCATGGTTGTGACTAATTATGATATGAACGAGAGGCTTAAAAGTCAATTTACCGATGCAGGAATAAAAATACAAAAAATACCATTCGACAAGTACATATATTCGACAAAGGCTTTGTGGAGACTGGCATATTATAAATTGTGTGCACTGGAATATGTTGTAAATGAATTGGATTACGATATGTATATCAATTTGGATACGGATGTGTATTGCGTTGATGGGCTTGAGGATATGTGGGATGAAATGCAATCAGGCATAATGCTTTACAATGTAGGTCACAGACTAAGCCATAAAGACCGGCAGGACATTATAAATATGACAGAACCGTATTTTTCGGAGAGGAGGAATATAGTACATTATGGTGGCGAGCTTATCGGAGGAACGAAAGCTGCGCTCAAAGGATTTTTGTATAACTGTCATGACATTTATGCGAAAACATACGAAGAAATAATGGAAAAGAAAATAGATAATCTGGGAGATGAATTTATTCTTTCGATTGCTGCATCGCTTGTAAGTGTAAGGGAGGCTGCACCATATCTGTTCAGATACTGGACAATTCCGTCATTTTTTCTGGTTTCATCCAACTGGAAAAACAATCCGGTATGCCTGTGGCATCTTCCTGCGGAGAAGAAGCGTGGAATGATTAAATTATATCATTACTTTTGCAGACATGGAAAATTCCCGGAAAAGAAAAAAGCTGCCGCCATGATGGGCTTTGGAAAACCGAAAAGACCGATTGTTTTATCGGATTACCCGATTAAGCTTGAAAATTTTATTAAAAGACATAGAAGATAGGCGATGGTGGTAAAGTGAGTGCTTTTTTTGGTTAAAGGTATAAAATGTTTCAAAGCGGGAGAAAAACATATTGATGAAAAAGAATCGCAGATTAGAAATAATGTATAGCGTGTCGGCTCAGCTTGCCGTTATCGCGGCACTGTTTGAGTGGTTATTTTTTATTGCACCGCATTCGAGGTTCTATGCGGGCTGGAGCGACAACGTGAGAGGTGTCGTGAAAATGGGGGGAATATTCGGCGCGGTTGTGCTTGCGGCATTTTTAATTATTGCTGCAGTATGTGTGGTAAAGCTCGGACGTATGAGAAAGCCTGATGCAGTGTTTTGGTGTTCCGTGGCTTTATTCGTATTCCAGATACTGGTGAGAATAAATCTGCTCGGAGTATATCAGGAGTCGGATGCTGATCTGTATTTTACTGCAATAAACAGGATAGCCGGCTTGCATGAGGATGTAATTGCGGGCGGGTATAAGAGTGGATTTATATTTGGCCATATCGCATACGGTTTTATATTTGTGTCGCTTCTCGGTCAGCTTCTTGATACTGCGGGAGGGATGGGCTTTCAGTATGCGTACATGGTTATGGGAGCCGCTGCTGCAGTATGTCTCTTTAAGATACTAAGAAAGATTTTTCCAAAGAAGAACGTGTACTTTCTTGCCGTAGCGGCCTTCATAATATCCATGCAGCCGATGTACTTTGGACTTTCGGCGATGATTCAGATGGAATATCCGTTGGCAATACTTTTTATATTCACGGTGTGCGCTTACTTCTATAAGAAATACATACTTATGTTTTTCTGGCTTATAATGCTTGGAACATGCAAGGAGACGGGAGCGATGATGGCGTTTTCGGTGCTTTTCTTTGCGGTTGTATATGAGATTGCTGACTATGTCAAAAGATGCGGAGGCATCAGAGCTTCTTTTAAGAAGCTTAAAAAATGGCAGGTTACGCTGTTTGTACTTTTCGCTGTGTCATGTATAGCAGTGTTCGTCGTGGTAATCAACATCCCGATGTGGGGTGGTGTCAGGATTATCGATGTGTTAAAAATCGGCGGAAGCGGAAATCTCAATTTCCAATTCAACAGCACACATTTCCTTTTGAAGGTGAGACAGCTTTTTATACTTAATTTTTCATGGGTGTGGGTGGCAGTTATCGTGATATGTACGGTGGTTATTTTCGCTGTTCCGAAGGTTAGAAAAAGAAGAAGTGCCAATATGCGTGTGTTTTCATTCATATTGATACAGTATGCCGTATATACAATGTTTTTGCTGTTCTTTCTTGAGGCAAAACAGCCGAGATACAATATACTCTCAGATGTGCTTTTTCTGTTCATGGCTATGTCCGTCGTGATTGAGGCTGCAGACAGGGTATGGCTTTTTGCGGTATCGGCGGCGGTGATAGGAACACTTTCGGTTACAGAGTGTTTTCTCACGGTTGATTTACTTTCGAGAGCGGTTTTCACAAGCGTAAATACGGGAGCTGTTCCGATGGTGTGGACAGCGGCGGACAAGAAAAAGATGCCTGAAATGAATATTAACATAGGTGATTTCGGCTACTACAATTATCAGTATGCGTATATGGACAAGGCATTTGACAGGATGCTTGCTGATGTGGAGTTCACAGATGATTTTGTGGTGCTGTCATCCTTCAATCCGGGAATTGAGGATCAGCTCGCCAACGAGGAGCTTGTGTGGGATTCACAGACAGGGATGAGAACCTACAGCGAGAAGGCAGACGGTACCAGATTCTACACGGTAAAGAGAATATTGTACTCGGTGGAACTTGAAATGTGGAATCATGATGAGAAGTGTATATACGTCGAGATACCTTGGTGCAGGAACACGTCGGAGAATGCACTGACTGAGCTTGCCGAAATATACGAGATAGATGGTCCGTACACGAGCAGAGCGGGGGTTGCGGCCAAGATAACTTACTATATTTTGAATTTAAAATAAGGAGTGTTTTACGGATAAAATTTCTTGCTAATTATGACATGATATGGTATACTTTATTCAGTTCAAGATATAATAGTAACAGAGATTAATAGGTTTGAGTCCTGGGGTGTACGATACTCTTACTTTTTTGAACCTACATTTACGTTCATGGGATTCCGATATTTATAAGTGGATGTCGAGCCTCCGTTTGCAGTGGATGGCTGAAGCTTATGTGAGGTTGCCCACCTAGCTTAAGCTAGGGCGTCAAAACTGTAGGAAACGGCATTTTGGGATTAGAAAAGAGAACTTATTAATTTTCAATAGAGCAGGTACCTGATGGTGCCTGCTTTTGTGTTAGGGGTAAATATACCGGACAAATAGTTGGGCTAATTTTGAGGTAAGCATAATACAATAGAACATGGCGGACGGAGGGCAGTGTGAATGCGTGAATGTCCGGGGGAGGAACGGCTATGGAGAGGGAAATAAGAAGAAAGAAAAGAAATGTGCGTGGGACAAGAAATATATTCATTGCAGCAGTGGCGGCAGTGATAATTGCAGTGTTTATTATAGCGATAAGAGGACAGGTTAAAGAAAACGAAAATTATATCAGCAGGGCGTTGGCATCAAGAATGCTTGTGCTGCTTGGCACTGACAGTCCGGCGGATGTGCAGCAGGACAGTGCAAAATGGTATGTAAAATACATGAGTCATCTGAATGATACAGGAAGAGTAATTTGGGATGGCGGGAATTATACAGAGCCTGAGTATGCGTATTCGGCAATCACATACTCTCAGCTAAGAAACATACTTACTGCAGAGGGATGGGATGTCGGTGAGATAAGCGATTACACGGGAATTAAGCTCGACAAGGGCAAGGGGGATAAAAAGGTAAAGCGTGAGACGTTTGCGAAGATTTATGATTATCTGGTGCTTTTAAACGGGGATGCCGGAGGGGTGACAAGAAGGGAAATTACGATAGTGGGAACTCCTGCCAATATGTCTGCAAAGCAGATTCGCGAGTATGGAAGATGGAATTGTGTTGCACTTGAGGGAACCTTTAGCTTTGAAGGTCTGTCTATGGATTCGTATGCAGACAAAAAGGTGTGTGTATATGCGAGAGGCAGTCAGATAATAGCAGTTCTTGCCGTTGTGGACAGTGATGTTGTATATAACAATGTGTGGATAACGCAGGCACATGAGAATGTACTGAAAGTATATATATCCGGTGTGTACCGCGAATATGAGGTGTCAGGGCTCTTGGAGAATTTTACGGATACAATAGCTGATATCGGGTTGTCGGATGGCAGGGTGAAGCAGTTAACCGTAAAGAAGGACACGATAAGCGGGAAAGTGTTAAGACTAAGCGATGACGAGATAGAGCTGTACGGCTATGGCAACGTTGAGCTTGATGACAATTTCCGCGTGTATAAGTGCTATGGAGAGCTTGAGGAGAAAGCAATAAAGGACATTCTTGTCGGATATGACCTTGCTGACTTTGTAGTGGCTGACGGCAGGATATGCGCGGCAGTGATAAAGAGGGAATTGAAGGCGGATGATATAAGAGTTCTGCTTATGACTACGGGATATACTTCGGTTCTGCATGACAGAATCACGCTCACATCGGATGAGGGATTTACCATAAAGAAGGGGAATGAAGTTATAAAAGTGGCAGCAGGAGAGCTTCTGGATGTGTACCCTGACAGTGAGTATATGTCGGAGGGGAGGATAATTCTTGAGGCTGATGGGCTTAACAATCCGATTACGGTGCTCAGCATAGAGCGTTCTTACGGCAATCCTTACTATTACGGCAGTCTTGAGATTGCATGCGAGAATGATAAGCTTGTCATGATAAATGAACTGCCTCTTGAGGAATATCTCTATCATGTGGTGCCGAGCGAGATGCCGGTGGGCTTTGGCGTGGAGGCTCTTAAGGTTCAGGCGGTATGTGCGAGGAGTTATGCCTACAGGCATATTCTGGATAATTCCTATCGCAATTACGGAGCACATGTTGATGACAGTGTGGGATATCAGGTCTACAACAATATAAAAGCACAGCCTGATTCCACACAGGCGGTGAAGGAGACCTATGGTCAGGTTATGAAGAGTGAGGGCGAAGTCGTTTCGGCATACTATTACTCAACCTCTTGCGGTTATATGTCGGATTTGTCTCTGTGGGGAGGAGAAAAGGGGGGAATCTACAGGGAAAAGACTGTGAACAATAGTGGTGTCAGCCTTGATCTGTCGGATGACGAGGCTTTTAAAAGCTTTATATTAAATACGGATGAGAGCGACTATGACTATGAGTTTCCGTTCTACAGATGGTATGTGGAGCTTGACAGGGAAAAGCTTAGTGAACGAATCAATGAATATCTGAAAATACGAAGAAACAGTGATTCGGCAAATATCCTGATGAGGAATGAGCAAGGAGAGTATCTTTCGGCGGAGAAGCCGTACATAGGCGGGGTATTGTCTTTTGAGACGGCGGAGCGCACGACTTCGGGAGCTGTCAGGAAGCTTATAATACATGGAACTGCCGGGGATGCGATGGTCTGTGGAGAACTCAACATAAGATATGTGTTAGGTCCGGGAGATGAAAAGATTACAACACATACGCAGACGGACACGACTTTTGAATTTCTTCCGAGTGCATACATATATATTGAAGAGCTGTATGAGGATGGGGCTGTGACTGGGTACCGCATAACCGGAGGCGGATACGGGCATGGCATAGGAATGAGCCAGAATGCGGTATCCGCGATGGTTAAGCAGGGGATGAGATATGATGATATATTGGAGTTCTTCTATAACAATGTTGACATTGTAAACATTTATTAGTCTCAGGAGGTCTAACGGATGCCTTGAAAATGTGCATTGATTTCTGCTCCTATGAAGAGCACATTCATGCAGGCATACAGCCAAAGCATGATGAACACGAGCGTTGCAAGGCTTCCGTATGTAATTGCAAAGCCTGTGGACATATCCACATATATAGAAAATACATACGAAAATATGCTCCAGCCGAGAGCAGTGAAAACTGCTCCGGGAATCTCATGCTTAATTCCCGATTTGCGGTTGGGAACCACTATATAAAGAACCAGTGAGAACAATGTGAGCACTCCGATAAATATAATAAATCTGAAGCGCAGCACGAAATGTATTGCCGAGCCGACGAGAGGCCAGTGCAGGCTTATGATGTCAAGAAGACGGTTGCCGAATACCATGAGCACAAGTGAAAAAATAATAACCACAATGAGTGCGATGGTATATAACATAGCATGAAAACGAAGTATGAAGTAGTTTCGGGATTCACCGCCGGTATCGTACACATCATTGAGTCCCTGAATTATGGACACAAAGCCCTTTCCAGCGGCCCATATGGCGGATACTGCCGTTACCGACAGGAGTGTGAAGGAAGAACTTTGATAAATTTCATCCATTATGGAAATGATGAGCGGCTGTGTCTTAGCGGGCAGCAGCTCATATACAAGAGTGAGCAGATAGCTTTCCGTAATGTTGGTGTAGTTAAGAATACACAAAAGCAGCATTATAAAAGGGAAAAAGCTCACAATAATAAAGAAGGAGGACTGGGCGGAATACATATTTACCTTGTCCTTCTTCACTTTTGCAACAATTTCTGCTATCATTAAAATCAGCTTCATCATATAGGTGTGGTTCCTTTTCCAAAAAACATTCTGTACATAGTATATGCGAACAGGGGAAAATTGACAACTGAAATTTCACACCGGGTCAGGAGGCAGTGATGAAAAAAATTGTAAATGCAGTGTATGACATATATTCGGATAAGCTTCCGGCGTGCTTTGACGGCTCTAAGGTGGTTATGTTAAGCGACTTACATGATAATGTGTATGGAATATCTCTTGACAGGCTCTATGACATGACGGATGAGCAGAAGCCGGAAATGGTCATGGTGGCGGGAGACCTGCTCACCAGAAAGCATTCGGAGGGCTCAAATGAGGTTGTGGCTCTTTTAGGGAGAATGGCGGAAAAATATCCCGTATTTTTTGCCAACGGAAATCATGAGACAAGAGTGAAGATTAATACGGAAAAGTACGGCGACCGGTATGACAACCTCATAGCGGCTCTTAAAAATGCGGGAGTGACGGTACTTAACAATTCACATATTGATTATAAGAAGAACAATGAGAAGATTCATATATACGGAATTGAAATCGACAGGGATTTCTTTCTCATAAGGAACAGACCGCCTATGCCGGATAATTATATATCCGGGCTTATAGGCGATGCAACGGAGGGCTTTGGAATCCTTATAGCACATAATCCGATGTATTTTAAACAGTATGCCTCATGGGGGGCGGACCTTGTGTTTTCAGGGCATGTTCACGGGGGAATTGTAAGGCTTCCGCTTGTGGGCGGGGTATTAAATCCGGATTACAGATTGTTCCCGCATTATGACGGAGGGGAATTTCATGAGGATGACAGTGTGATGCTGTTGGGAAGAGGGCTTGGAACCCACACAATCAATGTGAGAATCAATAATCCGCCGGAGCTTGTGACGGCGGTGCTGCACAGAAAATGACATGAATGGCTGAATTGGCATCAGGTGAATTTGCTACTTGTCATTGAGGGCTTTTTGCGGTATGATATTCTAATGTGGGTTTATCATGCCTGCACAATCGCAAAAAGGATGTTGAATTAATGGCTATTCCGGTTAAGCTTGAGGTGTTTGAGGGTCCGCTTGACCTTCTTTTGCACCTTATTGACAAGAACAAAGTTAATATATATGATATTCCGATTGTGCTTATCACAGAACAGTACATGGAATATGTCAATAACATGGAGAAGAAGGATCTGAACGTTGTGAGCGAGTTCCTTGTAATGGCGGCAACACTTCTTGATATTAAGTCTAAGATGCTTCTTCCTGCCGAGGTAAATGAGGATGGCGAGGAGGAAGATCCGAGAGCTGAGCTTGTCGAGAAGCTTCTTGAGTACAAGATGTATAAGTATATGTCCTATGAGCTTAAGGATATGTACATGGATGCCGACAGGTCAATGTTCAAGGCACCTACGATACCGAAGGAGGTTGCTGATTACAAGCAGCCGGTCAATCTTGAAGAGCTTGTGGGAGATATGAACCTTGCAAAGCTTCAGGCTATATTTGAGGATATAATGAAGCGTCAGGAGAATAAGCTTGATCCTATAAGAAGTAAGTTTGGCAAGATAGAAAAAGAGGAGGTAAGCCTGGAGGAAAAAATGACGTATGTGCGCGATTTTATAACCACGCATAAGCATTTTTCTTTCAGAGAGCTTCTTTTGGCTTCATCAAGCAAGGTGCAGGTCATAGTGACTTTCCTTGCAGTGCTTGAACTTATTAAGATGGGAAATATCACGGTGGAGCAGGAGAGCAGGGAGGACGATATTGTTATCACTGTCAAAAATACGGATTTTCCGGATGCTGATTTGACCGGGAAGGAGAACACAATAGCATGAATATAGATAAGATGTATGCTGTTATTGAGGCGGTGCTCTTTACGATGGGAGAGTCGGTGGAGGTTTCAAGAATTGCTGCCGCGATAGAGCAGGATGTGCCGACCACGGTAAAGCTTATACGCAATCTTATGGACAGATATGAGGCTGAGGACAGAGGTATCAAGATTATTGAGCTTGATAACAGTTTTCAGATGTGTACTAAGGCTGAAACCTATGAGTATATCATTAAGGTGGCAACGCAGCCTAAGAAGCAGGTTTTGACGGATGTGCTTTTAGAGACATTATCGATTATTGCATATAAGCAGCCGATAACAAAGCAGGAGATAGAGGGAATAAGAGGCGTAAGCTGTGATCATGCGGTCAATAAGCTTGTGGAATACGGACTTGTGGATGAAGTGGGACGACTTGACGCGCCGGGAAGACCAATCCTGTTCGGCACCACGGAGGAGTTTTTAAGAAGCTTCGGCGTAAAGAGTGTTGATGACCTTCCGGTAATCAGCCCGGATAAGGTTGAGGACTTCAGAAAGGAAGCCGAGACAGAAACTGTTGAAATCTAAAGTAATTAATTTAATTATAACATAAAGGAGCTACAAACATGGAAAGAAAGAATGTATGGACTGCATCCGATGCAGCCAAGAAGGAAATGATTTTCAAGTTCTGCGAGGATTACAAGAAGTATATTTCCGACTGCAAGACTGAGAGAGAATGTGCCGCAGAGGCAATCAAGATTGCAAAGAAGGCGGGCTATAAGGATTTAAAGACCATTATTGCCAAGAATGGTAAGTTAAAGGCAGGCGATAAGGTGTATGCATGCCATATGGGCAAGACACTTGCTCTTTTCAATATCGGAAAGCAGCCTCTTGAGAACGGAATGAAGATTCTCGGTGCACACATTGATTCTCCGAGAATCGATGTAAAGCAGAATCCTCTTTATGAGGATTCGGATATGGCTCTGCTTGATACACATTACTACGGTGGTATCAAGAAATATCAGTGGGTGGCAATGCCTCTTGCAATTCACGGAGTTGTGGCCTTAAAGAACGGAAAGACGGTTGATGTTGTAATCGGTGAGGACAAGAATGATCCTGTTGTGGGAGTTACTGATCTTTTAATTCATCTGGCTGGTGAGCAGATGGAGAAGAAGGGTGCTAAGGTAGTTGAGGGTGAGAACCTTGATATTCTCATCGGAAGCATTCCTGAGAAGGCTGAGACAAAGGCTGAGAAGGATGCCAAGGAGAGCGTTAAGACAGGCATGCTTCGTATTCTCAAGGAGAAGTACGGCATTGAGGAGGAGGATTTCTTCAGCGCT
The DNA here is from genome assembly GCA_000435595.1 of Firmicutes bacterium CAG:882. Taxonomy (GTDB): domain Bacteria; phylum Bacillota; class Clostridia; order Lachnospirales; family Lachnospiraceae; genus CAG-882. Next base: position 64,290 of record FR895437.1, on the reverse strand, counting down.
GAGCTTGAGGTTGTTCCGGCAGGTCCTGCAAGAGACTATGGAATTGACAGAAGCATGATTATGGGTTACGGACATGATGACAGAGTATGTGCTTACACATCACTCATTGCCATGCTTGATGTCAAGGATGTGGATAAGACAAGCGTATGTCTCCTGGTTGATAAGGAAGAGATTGGAAGTGTAGGAGCAACAGGCATGCATTCTAAGTTCTTTGAGAACATGGTTGCAGAGGTGCTTAACTGCTTAGGCGACTATTCTGAGATTAAGCTTAGAAGAGCACTTATAAACTCTAAGATGCTCTCATCAGACGTGAGCGCGGCATTTGATCCTCTCTATCCTTCAGCGTTCGAGAAGAAGAATGCGGCTTTCCTTGGAAAGGGTATGGTATTTAATAAGTTCACAGGTTCAAGAGGCAAGTCGGGAAGCAATGACTGCAATGCTGAATTCTTAGGTGAGATAAGAAATATGCTCGACAAGCAGAAGGTATGTTATCAGTCAGCGGAGCTTGGAAAGGTTGATGTTGGCGGCGGCGGAACCATCGCCTATATTCTTGCCCAGTACGGCATGGAGGTTGTCGATTCAGGTATACCTGTGCTTTCAATGCATGCACCTTGGGAAATCGTAAGCAAGGCAGATGTATATGAGACAATGCTCGGCTATAAGGCATTCCTTATCGGCTAAGCCTGTCTGCCGTGACGTAAAGTATTTACGGAATGAGGATTTAAGTTATGAAGTGGAAAAAATTCAGAATAACAACTACGACTGCGGCCGAGGACTTGGTGAGCGGCATGTTGATTGAACTTGGTATTGACGGAGTGCAGGTTGAGGATAACGTGCAGCTCTCGGATAAGGACACCAAGGCAATGTTCATTGACATTCTTCCTGAACTTCCTCCTGATGAGGGCATAGGCTATGTCAGCTTCTACATTGACGAGGCTGATGCTACAGATGAGCTTATGGATAAAGTAAGAAACGGTCTTGACGACCTCAAGGATTTTGTCGATGTCGGAGCCTGTACAATAGAGGAATCAGAGACTGAGGACAAGGACTGGGTCAACAACTGGAAAGAATATTTTAAGCCTTTTATGGTAAAGGATATTGTAATCAAGCCTACATGGGAGACGGTTCCGGATGATATGCAGGGCAGAATGGTTGTCAATATAGATCCGGGTACGGCATTCGGAACGGGAATGCATGAGACTACACAGCTTGTGATAAAGCAGCTTGAGAAGTATGTGACACCTGAGACTGAGCTCCTTGATGTCGGAACGGGAAGCGGTATTCTTGCGGTAATTGCAAAGATGCTTGGAGCAAAAAGCATTATAGGAACCGACCTGGACGAGAACGCCATAACGGCAAGTGCCGAGAATATGGAAGCCAATGGTTTTGCTCCTGATATATTCAAGGTTATTCAGGGCAATATAATAGATGACAAAGCTGTTCAGGATGAGGTCGGGTATGAGAAGTACGATGTTGTCACTGCTAACATTCTTGCGGATGTTATAATGCCGTTGTCAAAAGAAATTGCACAGCATATCAAGCATGGAGGCGTATTCATAACCTCCGGAATAATTGATATGAAGGAAGACGCGGTAAAAAAGACAATAATGGAGAATCCTGAGCTTGAGATTGTCGATGTATCACATCAGGGAGACTGGGTTTCAATAACTGCAGTAAGAAAGCAGACGCGGGAACGATAGGATAATGTATCATTTTTTTGTAGAAGAGAATCAGATAAAGGATAGCAGGATATACGTCAACGGGGCGGATTACAATCATGTAAGGAACGTAATCCGTCTTAAGCACGGAGATTCCGTGCTTATAAGTGTTAAAAATAATTTGTCAGGGGATTTATCATCGGGCAATTATATGTGTGAGCTTGAAGATTACACTGACGATGAAGCTGTGTTTGACATAACACAGGAGAATGTTGCAGACACAGAGCTTCCGTGCAGGGTTATCATATATCAGGGACTTCCAAAGAGTGATAAGCTTGAGCTTATAATACAGAAGGCGGTTGAGCTTGGAGCAGCCAGGATAATACCTGTAGCCATGAAGCGCTCGGTTGTAAAGCTTGATGATAAAAAGGCAGCAGCTAAGCTCTCGCGCTGGAATGCAATCAGCGAGAGCGCGGCAAAGCAGAGCAAGCGTTCGGTAATACCACAGGTAGGACCTGTGATGAATTACAAGGATGCCTTAAAGCAGGCCTCGGGATGTGATATATGCTTCGTTCCGTATGAGAACGAGAACGGAATGGCTGAGACAAGGAAGCTTGTATCGGCAATAAGACCACAGGACAGCGTGGCTGTGTTTATAGGACCTGAGGGCGGCTTTGAGAACGATGAAATTGCCGCTGCAAAGGAGCTCGGAATGCATACGGTAACACTGGGAAAGCGTATACTTAGAACCGAGACGGCAGGTATGGCATTTCTTTCCATGCTTGCCTATGCGTTAGAGGATCAGACAGAGGAATAATATGGAGATATATTTGGATAATTCAGCTACAACGGCAGTGCATCCTGACGTTGTAAAGCTTATGAGTAAGATAATGCTTGAGGACTACGGTAATCCGTCATCTAAGCATAACAAGGGAGTTCAGGCGGAGCGATATCTCAACGAGGCAGGAGAGACACTCGCGTCCATATTAAAATGCGATAAGAAGGAGCTTTTGTATACGTCGGGTGGAACAGAGTCTGACAATATGGCGTTCATCGGAACGGCACTGGCTAATAAAAGGCGGGGAAATCACATCATAACCACAATGATTGAACATCCGGCAATCCTTGAGACGACGGTTTTTCTTGAAAAGAACGGATTTGAGATAACATATCTCCCCGTTGATGCGACCGGCCGTGTCAGTCTTGAAGCATTAAAGGAGGCCTTGAAACCTGAGACGATTTTAGTCTCAATTATGTATGCCAACAACGAGGTGAGCATTGTCGAACCGATAGCTGAGGCGGCAGCAATGGTAAAAGAGTATAATCCTGAGATTATTTTCCATACTGATGCTGTGCAGGCGTTCGGAAAGTACAGAATAATCCCCAAGAGGGAGAATATCGATCTTATGTCAGTGAGTGCTCACAAGCTTCACGGACCTAAGGGAGTCGGATTTTTATATATCAAGGATAAAACCAAGATTAATCCTATTATTTTCGGCGGAGGACAGCAAAAAGGCATGCGTTCGGGAACTGAGAACGTGCCGGGAATAGCCGGAATGGCACTTGCTGCTAAGCTGTGTTATGAGAATTTTGACGAGAAGATTGAAAGACTCTATGAGCTTAAGGAGTATTTCACGGATAGGGTTCTTGAAATTCCGGGAACAGTGTTCAATGGCAGGAGAGGACATGAGGGAACTCCTCATGTTATCAGTATAAGCTTCGAGAATGTCAGAAGTGAGGTGCTTTTACATGCACTCGAGGACAAGGGAATATATGTGTCATCGGGGTCGGCATGCTCGTCTAACAAGCCTGCACTCTCAGGAACGCTGAAGGCAATCGGGGTTAAGAACAATCTCTTGGATTCGACCATCAGATTCAGCCTTTGTACCGAGAATACAAAGGAAGAACTTGATGAAGTTATAATTGCACTTAATGAGCTGGTGCCTATGCTCAGAAGATATACAAGACATTAAAGTGTAAGGAGGAAAAATGTACAAGGCTTTTTTGATTAAGTACGGTGAAATCGGTACAAAGGGAAAAAACAGATATATATTTGAGGATATGCTTGTACATCAGATACGCCATGCCTTAAAAAAGGTTGACGGCACATTCGATGTGACAAAGGAGAACGGAAGAATATACGTTGAGGGAACAAGCGAGTTCGATGATGAGGATGCGATAAATGCACTTAAAAAGGTGTTCGGAATTCTCTGGATATGTCCTATGCTTCAGGTGAAGGATGAGGGCTTTGACAAGCTTGCAGAGGAGGTTGTGGATTACCTTAAGACGATGTATAAGGGAAAGAAGATGACCTTCAAGGTAAACGCAAGACGTGCAAGAAAGAACTATCCTCTTGATTCAATGGGAATCAATATGGCTATGGGCGAGAAAATTCTTGATGCGATTCCTGAGATGACGGTTGACGTTCACAAACCGGATATATATGTAAATGTTGAGATTAGAAGCAGAATCAATATCTACACTGAACTTATTCCGGGACCGGGAGGAATGCCTGTAGGAACCAACGGTAAGGCAATGCTTCTGCTTTCGGGGGGGATTGACAGTCCGGTGGCAGGTTACATGGTTGCTAAGCGGGGCGTAAAGATTGATGCGGTATATTTCCATGCACCGCCATACACAAGTGAGAGAGCAAAGCAGAAGGTAATCGACCTTGCAAGAATCGTCACACAGTACTCGGGACCTATTAATCTTCATGTGGTTAATTTCACGGATATTCAGTTATACATCTATGAGAAATGTCCGCATGATGAACTCACAATAATCATGCGCCGATATATGATGAAGATAGCAGAGCATTTTGCCAATGAATCAGACTGCCTTGGGCTTGTGACGGGTGAGAGTATCGGTCAGGTAGCGAGCCAGACCATGCACAGTCTTCTCGTCACCAATGCAGTGTGTGAGCTTCCCGTAATCAGACCGCTTATCGGCTTTGATAAGCAGGAAATCATAGATATTTCCGAGAAAATCGGAACCTATGAGACATCGATACTTCCGTTTGAGGACTGCTGTACGATATTTGTCGCAAAGCATCCTGTGACAAAGCCTAACAGGAAGGTGATTGAGAGGTCTGAGCTTAAGCTCTCGGAGAAGATAGATGAACTTGTAAAGACAGCAATTGATACTACGGAGACAATCCGGGTTGAATAAAAAGCTGCGCATCCCCGCGGAGCGTTTTTGTGTAATAGGAATGAAGTCTTCTATTACACAAAAAAAGGGATTCCACATTGCGGAATCCCTTTTAATAAGATATTACATAATCTTATGTAGTAGTATGTAAATACGAGCTATACAAGATATGGAGCAAGAACGGAAAGAATTGTATCTACGTTCTCCTCGGCATGAATATTCAAGTCGATAGGCTTGCTTAAGTCAAGGGAAAAGATACCCATAATAGACTTAGCGTCGATAACATATCTGCCGGATACGAGGTCGAAATCAACATCGAACTTGGTGATATCGTTAACAAATGACTTTACCTTATCGATAGAATTAAGTGAAATCTGAACTGTTTTCATGGTACACCCTCCTAGTAATTTTATTAATTCAATGATACATTTTTAACTTTAAAAAGTCAATACAAAATGTCAGAAAGAAGGTACTAATTTTAATGAAATGTACATTACATAATCTTGGCTGTAAGGTAAATTCATACGAAACAGAGGCCATGAGACAGCTATTAGAGGCGGCAGGGTACGATATAGTGGAATTTGGTAAGGAATCAGCAGATGTATATATTATAAATACATGCACCGTAACGAATATTGCAGACCGCAAGTCGAGACAGATGCTTCACAAGGCAAAGAAGGATAATCCCAATGCTGTTGTTGTGGCTGCAGGCTGCTATGTTCAGGAAGCGGGAGAAAAGCTCTTAGAGGATAGTGCAGTGGACATTATTGTCGGGAATAACAAAAAGGGACAGATAGTGGAAGTGCTTGATGAGTATTTTAAGGGAAAGGATACGGACTCGTTCATCGACATAAATAAAACGAAGGAATATGAAAGACTGGCTATAAGCGGAAGTGAGATCCACACAAGAGCGTACATTAAGATTCAGGACGGCTGTAATCAGTTCTGCACATACTGCATCATTCCGTTTGCAAGAGGAAGAGTGAGAAGCAGAAGCCTTGAAGATATCATGTCTGAGGTCAATAAGCTTGCGGAGAGCGGATGTCACGAGATAGTCATTACGGGAATACATTTAAGCTCATACGGGCTGGACTTTGACAATACAGAGTATAATGCACAGCCTGTACCGAATGCAGAGAGACTCCTTCAGGTTATAGAGGCGATAGATAAGGTTGACGGAATAGAGAGAATACGTCTGGGGTCGCTTGAGCCGAGAATTATTACGGATGCGTTCCTCACACGGCTTTCTGCCGTAAAAAAGATATGTCCGCATTTCCATCTTTCATTGCAGAGCGGCTGTGATGCGACGCTTAGGCGCATGAACAGAAGGTATGATACGGAAGAGTTTTCGGACGGGGTGGATAAGATTAGAAAATATTTTGACAGACCGGCGATAACAACGGATGTAATTGTAGGATTTCCGGGAGAGACGGATGAAGAGTTTGCGGTTACTAAAAAATATCTTGAAAAAATCAAATTTTTTGAGATGCATGTATTTAAGTACTCAAGAAGAAAAGGAACCATTGCGGACAGGATGGAAAATCAGGTTGCAGACAGCATTAAGAGTGCCCGAAGCGATGAGCTTATAGAGCTTGATGATGGGCTGTCCGAGAATTACAGAGAGAGTTTTGTCGGGGAAAAAGAGAAAGTGCTTGTGGAAGAATACGTCGAAAAGGACGGTAAAAAATACGCTGTGGGACATACAAGAAGGTATGTCAAGGTGTATATACCTGTGCAGGGGATAAATGATGGCAATGCGGAAATTAATTCCGAGGTTGATGTAATAATTGATGGACTTTTTGGAAAAGATAGTGTAATGTCACAGGTAGCTATTGCAAATTTTTAGAAATTATATTATGATAAAATGTATAGTGCAAAGGACGTGAAGATTATGTCAGACTTAACCAATACACAATATTTTAAGGTTGCGGATGAACAGCATATGGAGGTATCCGATGTTCTTAATACCGTGTGTAAGGCTTTGACTGAGAAGGGATATAACCCGATTAACCAGATTGTCGGATACATTATGTCAGGTGATCCGACGTACATAACCAGCCATAATAATGCAAGAAGCCTTATTATGAAGGTTGAACGTGATGAATTGGTTGAAGAACTTCTAAAAAATTATATTTCGGTTAAAGGTTTATAGGTATGCGAATATTAGGATTGGATTACGGAACTAAGACAGTGGGCGCTGCAGTCAGCGACCCGCTTATGTTTACTGCCCAGGGATTGGAGATAATACGCAGGAAGGAAGAAAATAAGCTGCGTCAGACACTGGCACGTATTGAAGAGATTATTGATGAATACGATATCTCTCTTATTGTACTCGGGTTTCCGAAGCATATGAATAATTCAGAAGGAATCCGCGTGGAGAGCACAATGGAGTTCAAGGAGAAGCTTGAGCGCAGAACCGGACTTGAGGTAGTTATGTGGGATGAACGACTTACTACCGTTGCGGCGGACCGCACCATGATGGAAGCGGGAATAAGAAGAGAGAACAGAAAAGAATATGTGGATATGATTGCTGCCACATTTATTTTACAGGGGTATCTTGACAACCTTGCATTTAAGAAAAAACAGGAACAGGAGAATTAGAATGGCAGATACAGAAAAGCTTGTATTTCAGACAGAGGATGGAAAAGAGGTAGAGTTTGAGGTAATTGAGTCTACAAGAGTGAACGGAGCGGATTACCTCCTGGTTACAACGGATGACACATCCGTATATGACAGTGAGAATGATGACGATGACAGCGAGGCGGTATTTATCCTTAAGGATACATCTGCACCGGAGTCGGATGAAGCATTATATGAGTTCGTGGACGATGAGGAAGAACTTGATGCTGTATTCAAGATTTTTGAGCAGCTTTTAGATGATGAAGAATAATAATAGAGCGTGATTTTTTGGAGGTGTTTTTTTGAAAACGGATACAACTGAAAAGGTTAAGATAATTCCACTCGGCGGATTAGAGCAGATTGGAATGAACATGACTGCCTTCATGTATGGGGACAGTATTATTGTTGTGGACTGCGGTCTGTCTTTTCCTGATGATGATATGTTGGGAATTGATCTCGTGATTCCTGATGTTACTTTTTTAAAGGATAATATTGATAAGGTTAAGGGCTTTGTGGTTACTCATGGACATGAGGATCACATCGGAGCATTCCCTTATGTATTAAAGGACGTAAATAAGCCTATATATGCTACCAAGCTCACAATGGGAATTATAGAGACGAAGCTTAAGGAGCATAATCTTTTGGGGACAACCAAGCGCAAGGTCGTAAAATACGGACAGTATATAATGCTTGGAGATTTCAGAATTGAATTTATAAGAATCAATCACAGTATTGCGGATGCCTGCGCACTTGCAATATATACCCCGGCAGGAATAATTATACACACGGGAGATTTTAAGGTTGACTATACGCCGGTTTTTGGGGAGCCGATAGATCTGCAGAGATTTGGTGAGATTGGTAAGAAGGGTGTTCTTGCGATGCTCTGTGACAGTACCAATGTTATGCGTCCGGGATACACAATGTCCGAAAAGACGGTCGGAAAGACTTTTGATAATATATTTAACGACAATCAGAACAGCAGAATTATCGTGGCTACATTTGCGTCTAATGTTGACAGAGTGCAGCAGATTATCAATTCAGCGGCTAAATATAATCGTAAGGTTGCTGTCGAGGGAAGAAGCATGGTCAATATAATCAATGTCGCGAGTGAGCTTGGTTATCTTGATATACCGGAAGGCATGCTTGTGGAGACGGATGAGCTTAAGAAATACACGGACAGCCAGACAGTCATCATAACAACAGGAAGCCAGGGCGAGTCCATGGCGGCACTTTCAAGAATGGCAGCATCCATTCATAAGAAGGTTACAATCAAGCCGGGGGATGTTGTGATATTAAGTGCCACACCTATTCCGGGCAATGAAAAGTCTGTCGCAAGAGTAATCAATGAACTCTCGATGAAGGGTGCAAAGGTCATTTTCCAGGATACCCATGTATCGGGACATGCATCCCAGGAAGAAATTAAGCTTATGTATTCAATAGTTAAGCCTAAGTATGCAATTCCTGTTCATGGCGAGTACAGACACTTAAAGACACATGCTGACCTGGCAGTGTCAATGGGAGTGCCGAAGGAGAATGTGTTCATCATGTCGTCGGGAGATGTGCTTGAGCTTGGATATGACGGAGCCGGAAAGACTGGAACGGTAACTGCGGGAAGCCTTCTTGTAGATGGACTTGGTGTGGGCGATGTAGGGAATATTGTCTTAAGAGACAGACAGAATCTCGCCGAGAACGGTATAATTATAGTTGTTCTCACACTTGAAAAGTATACCAATCAGCTTCTTGCCGGACCGGATATTGTGACGAGAGGCTTTGTGTATGTGAGAGAGTCGGAGACTCTCCTTGAGGATGCGACGAGTGTTGTGCGCGAATCGGTTGACAAGTGTCTTGAAAAAAATATAAGCGACTGGGGAAAGATAAAGAACATCATAAGGGACGATCTGAGTGAATATCTCTGGAGAAAGATGAAGAGAAATCCTATGATTCTGCCTATTATCATGGAGGTGTCATAATTGGGTGACAGCAGGAATAAGACATTGAAGAACAGTATGGTAGATGTTAAGACAGCGGAGCTTGCACAGGCTGTAGCTGACAGCGAGGAGTACAAGAGCTATCTGCATTATCTTGAGGAGATAAAGAAGCAGCCGGAGCTTTATGAGAAGGTGTGTGACTACAGGAGACGCAATTTTGAACTTCAGAATATGGATGTAGCTGACAACATGTTTGATGAGGTTATGCGTTTTCAGATGGAAAATGCGGGTATAAGAAAGAATGAGCTTGTAAACGAATTTTTGAAGGCTGAATTGTCAGTATGCCGTATGCTTCAGGGCATTACGAGGGTTATTGCAGACAGTGTGGAGCTTGATACTGATTTTCTGTAAGGTGGTATGTATATGGAAACCGCAAATGTCATAAAGACGGTAATTACAATTTCATATAAAATGATAATACTTGCATTTATTGTCATGCTTGTATACTATGCCGGAGGAGCAGCATTCAGGTTTGGAGTTGCCGTCTTTAACGAGTCTTCAATGGATGATCCTTCAATGGCGAGGGACAAGACCGTCACTATACCTGACAATCCGAGCATCGATGAGATTGCCGCAATACTTGATAAGGCTGAGCTGGTTGACGGCAAGCTGCTTTTTAAGGTGCAGGCGATGCTGTCGGATTACAGTAAGTATTTTGTCGGAGGCACATTTGAGCTTAATACGGGGATGACTCCGACGCAGATAATGGCTGCAATAACAGAGGAAAGCCGGGCAGCTGCCGCTGAGAAGGAGTCTAAGTGATTACAGACGAGAGAATTACATCTTATATACACTCGCTTGCGGGAAATGACAGTGAGATATGTATGCAGATAGAGAGAGAAGCCCTCGCGGACAATGTGCCGATAATAAGAAAAGAGATGGGCTGCTTTTTAAAGACTATACTTGCATCTAAACATCCGAAGAACATTTTGGAGGTCGGAGCGGCTGTCGGATATTCGTCGATACTTATGAGTGAGAATATAGACAGCGATGCAAAGATTACAACAATTGAGAATTACGACAAGAGGATTGTCAAGGCGAAAGAGAATATACGCCGTGCTGGGAAGGAGAAGGTTATAACTCTTCTTGAAGGAGATGCAGGTGAGGTTCTTAGAACGCTCTCGGGCAGCTATGACTTTATATTCATGGATGCAGCTAAAGCACAGTATATTGTTATTCTGCCTGAGATAATGAGGCTTCTTGCAAGCGGAGGCACACTTATAACAGACAATGTTCTTCAGGAAGGTGATCTGGTTCAGTCACGTTTTGCCGTGTGCAGACGGGACAGAACGATACATTCACGCATGAGGGAGTACCTGTATGCCGTGACGCATTGTGATGAGCTTGTGACAAGCGTGATACCGCTTGGCGATGGAATAACATTCAGTGTGAAGAGATAGTTGGAAATGGGAGATTAAAATGAAATTACCTGAATTATTGATACCTGCAAGCAGTCTTGAGGTGCTTAAGACTGCTGTTATATATGGTGCTGATGCAGTCTATATAGGCGGAGAAGCGTTCGGACTTAGGGCGAAGGCAAAGAATTTTACCATCGATGAGATGGCTGAGGGAGTGCGTTTTGCTCATGAACATGGCGTAAAGGTGTATGTAACTGCCAACATACTTGCACATAACAGGGATTTAGACGGTGCAAGGGAATATTTTAAGGAGCTGGGGGAGAGGGTTCATCCGGATGCCCTTATCATATCTGACCCTGCCATATTTACCATTGCGCAGGAAGTGCTTCCTGAGATGGAGCTTCATGTAAGCACGCAGGCTAATAACACCAATTACGGAACATATAACTTCTGGCACAGACTCGGCGCTAAGAGAGTTGTGACGGCGAGAGAATTATCACTTGCCGAGATAAAGGAGATTCGTGAGCATATTCCCGATGACCTTGAGATAGAGACATTCGTGCATGGGGCAATGTGCATATCATATTCAGGAAGGTGCCTTTTAAGCAGCTTCTTAACGGGAAGGGATGCAAATCAGGGTGAGTGTACACATCCGTGCCGTTGGAAGTATGCGGTTGTGGAGGAGACAAGACCGGGCGAATATATGCCTGTGTACGAGAATGAGAGAGGAACATATATATTCAATTCAAAAGATTTATGTATGATTGAACATATTCCTGAGATGATTGATGCGGGAATAGACAGCCTTAAGGTTGAGGGAAGAATGAAGACTGCGCTGTATGTTGCGACTGTTGCAAGAACTTACAGAATGGCTCTTGACGATTATGCAAAGTCAGAGGAACTGTACAGAAGCAGAATTCCTGTATATAAAGAGGAGATCGCAAAGTGTACATACAGACAGTACACGACAGGCTTTTTCTTTGGAAAGCCTGACCACAATACCCAGATATATGATTCCAATGTGTATATGAGAGAGTATACATATCTTGGAATAGTCGGTGACAGGAACGACGAGGGAATGTATGCCATAGAGCAGAGAAATAAGTTCTCGGTCGGCGAGGAGATTGAGGTTATGAAACCTGCCGGTGACAATTTGGCTGTTACCGTGAAGGCGATAAAGGACGCGGAAGGAAATGAGCGAGAAAGTGCACCGCATCCTAAGGAGCTTCTCTTCATTGACCTTGGAACACCGCTTGATAAGTATGATATTTTAAGACGCAAAGAGGATTAAAGAATGGGACTTGTAATGATGATATCATTATGAGTCCTTTTTTGTGCAATAGAAAACTTCGTTCCTGTTAAAACCGGCGCATATTTTAATTCTGTGTGGTCATGCACGCGTGCGTTTATTCGGCATAGAATGTAATAACCCGTAAGTGACAGGGAAAATGTATGAAGGCATTTGACAGACCTCTTACTGCCGCACAGGAGAGACAATATCTTGAACTTTTTCATGGGGGCGATAAAAAGGCGAAGGAGATTCTTATAGAGAAAAATCTCAGGCTGGTTGTCCACATGGTGAAAAAATATTCATGCAGTGAGTATGAGCTTGAGGATATGATTTCGATAGGGACAATAGGACTTATCAAGGCGATAGACAGCTTTGATGAAAAAAAAGGAAACAGACTTGTGACCTATGCGGCAAAATGCATAGACAATGAGCTTCTAATGATGTTCCGCAGTGAAAAGAAGCGTTCAAAGGAGGTTTCGTTGAACGAACCGTTGGGAACGGACAAAGAAGGAAACAAAATATGTTTTCAGGATATAACATTTTCAGAGGATGAGGATGTCGTTGCAAGACTGCAGAACAACGCGGATATAGCAAAACTCAATAAAGTATTCAACAGTGTACTGTCGGACATGGAGAAGGAAATCCTGATATACAGATACGGACTGTACGGAAGAAGGGAAAGAACACAGAGGGAGCTTGCGGATGAGTATGGAATAAGCAGAAGCTATGTGAGCAGAATAGAAAAGAGGGCTCTTGAAAGGCTTAGAGATGCCTTTAGAGAATAAAGTATTGCTCTTGAATAATTAAAATGATATAATATATAAGATATTGTAATGATAAAAGTATAGGTGGATGACATGAGTTTTAAAAAGCCGGAATATTGCAGTGTGTTGGGAGTGCACGTAACAGTTGGGGATATGAATTCTATTAAGCAGTGTGTGCTCGACAATATTGAGGAACTGCGTGGAAAATATATATGTGTTGCGAATGTACACACGACGGTTACGGCGTATGAGAATCGCAGTTATCGAAGAGTACAAAACGGAGCTGCCATGGTGTTCCCTGACGGTGGACCGCTCAGCATCGTGTGCCGGCTTATGGGACATAAAAATGCGAGCAGGGTGACAGGTCCGGATTTTATGGGTGAGATGTTTAAGGAGAAAGGAGTGCGCCAGTTTTTCTACGGCAGCACGCCGGAGACTTTGGACAAGCTTAAGGGCATATTGGAAGAAGAACATCCCGACATACAGATATGCGGAATGTATTCGCCTCCTTTCAGGTCACTCTCGCACGAGGAGGACGAGCAGATTGTCAATATGATTAATGAGACTAAGCCGGATATTGTCTGGATTGGTCTTGGTGCACCTAAGCAGGAGAACTGGATGGCGAAGCATGAGGGAAGAATTGATGCCGTCATGGTCGGCGTGGGTGCAGGCTTTGACTATTTTGCCGGAAATATAAAGAGAGCACCGATGATAATGCAGAAGCTGTCACTTGAATGGCTGTACAGGCTTGTTCAGGAGCCTAAGAGACTTTACAAGCGTTATTTTTCGACAAATACGGTGTTCCTTGTGGCATGCTACAGATTATGGAAGCAGTCGCGAAAAATAAAAAAAAGAAGATAGAACTTTTTATTACAACGTGGAGAACAATATGACTGGTATCAAGAAAATAATTAATTGTGCATATACAAATAATTATGTGTTTTATTACATTTCGTTTTTGAGCCTTGTGTTTGCCAAGTCACTTGGATTTTATTCGGGTGACTTGGAATATAAGCTTATCATGGCTTTTTCCATGCTTTTTCTCGGACTTAAGCTTCTTTTTACGAAATATACGTTGAAAGAAGTGATGATAATGGCGATTATCGGTCTGTATGCGATGTTTATATTTGTAAAGACAGGCTATGTGACTTTCACGATTACGATTCTGACGGTGCTGGGACTTAAGAATGTTGACATTCCTGACCTCATGAAGAAAGCACTCTTTGTGAGAATAATCTGTATTTCCGTGCTTGTAACAGCGAGTATTTCGGGGATTGTGGGGAATGCGGTCAAGGATCAGTTTGAGGATGGACTCACATATTCGTACGGCTTTCAGAGTCCGAATGAGTTCATGGTTAGTATTTTTATCACGGTTGCGCTGATACTGTATCTGAACTATAAGAAACTTAATATTCTTCATTTTCTCTTGTCAATATATGCTTTTTATGCAGTTTACCGTGTGACGAACAGCACTACGGGATTTATGCTTGGAGTGTTTCTTGTGTTTGTGTTCTTATGCCTTAAGCTGTTTGACAGACTTGGAAAGCCGGGCTATGTCTTGAAGAAGATTATAGGCGCTGCCGTCATCCCTACGAGTCTTTTGTGCTTTATAGGCACATTTGTGATGTCAGTGTTTTTTGACGTGAACAATAATTTTATGTTCATGTTGGACCAGCTTATAACGGGAAGGCTTAAGATTCAACACCAGTATTGGATTAATTACGGATTTTCACTGCTGGGCAAGGATATAAGCCGGGCCGCTGCAAGATGGGACGGAGTTCAGATTAACAACGGCTTTCTCGACAGCAACTACTGGTGCTCATTCTACAAATACGGTTTTGTGACGGAGATGTTCTTCATCGCATGCCTTGTGTTCGCATCGTGGTATTTTTATAAAAAGAAGAATTACAATCTTACAATAATAATCAATACACTGTGCCTGTATGGTCTTATGGAGGATTTTCTAATCAGTTCGGTTATGAATCCGTTCCTGCTGTTTGTGGCATTTGCCATATACGATGCGGCAGGGCTTAACAGGAAACAGTCAGGAGAGGTAATAAGGCTTGAGTAAAAAGGTAACAATAATAACCAATGTTCCGTCACCGTACAGGGTGGACTTTTTCTATTATCTTCAGACACATTACAGCGATTATGAATTCTCGGTGATGTATTACTGCAATGACAGTATGGCAAGGCAGTGGAAGGCGGACGAGGACAGAATACTTAATTCACATTTTGTGCCGTCTAAGACCGTCAGAATAAAGAAACGGTTTGACGACCATTTCATTTCTTTTCCGGTGGGTGTCGGAAAGGTACTTGATAAACTGACTCCGGATGTCGTTGTCGCGATGGAGTACAGTCCTGCCATATTGCAGGCAATGCATTGGTGCAGAAAAAAGAAAGTGCCGTATGTGAGCTGGACTGATGGAACAATAAATTCCGAGAAGAATATAGGATGGCTTCAAAAGCTGTCAAGAAAATATATAATAAAGCGTGCGGATGCCTTTATCGGAAGCAGTCATGCGGCCATGGAAAATCAGTTAAGATACGGTGCACCGGAAAAGCACTGCCATATAAGCATGCTGACCGTTGACCTTGACAAGTATGTAATCCATGAGAGAGACTGGAAGGCCGGAGGGCTTTTGTGTGTGGGAAGTCTTATCGAGAGAAAGGGTATTGACCTTCTCATAACCGCACTTGCAAGGTGCAACGATAAATCCGTGAGGCTCGTTGTTGTCGGTGACGGCAGGGAGAGAGAGAATCTTATGTCACAGGCAGAGCGCATGGGCGTGGCTGACAGAGTAGAGTTTAGAGGGTTTCTACAGGGGGATGAGCTGAGAGAGTGCTACAGGAGAGCGGGGGCTTTTGTACTGCCGACGAGGGAGGACTGTTTCGGGCTTGTGCTCGTTGAGGCGATGTGCGCTAAGCTTCCTATAATTGTGTCGCAATATTCCGATGCGGCATCTGAGACGGTTGAAAATGGTGTCAACGGTTATATCGTTGACCCGTATGATGCGGATGCTTTTGCGGCGGCTATAGATAAGCTGTCGAGTGACGGGAAGATAAGAGAGAGCTTTGGGACGGCAGGCTTTAAGGCGACGGACAGATTCAGGTTTGCAAATGTTGCCGTCGGCTATGTGGAAGCAATAGAGGATGCACTTAACAAGGAGAAAAAGTGATATGGTAATAGTTAAGATAGGCGATGGTCTTGGAAATCAGATGTTTAATTATGTATGCGGATATTCTGTTGCAAAGCATGACAATGACACGCTTTTGCTTGATACATCGGATGTCGACAATTCAACACTGCGCACCTACGACCTTGACAAGTTTAATATAGACTTCACGGACAGAGAGAGCTTCACAAATAAGGGATTTTTTCATAAGGTATATAAAAGGCTTAGAAGAAGCCTTAAATACAATGTTATATATGAAAGCAGGACGGAGAACTGTCCCTGTGTTTTGGATGTGTACAGAAGAAAGTTTATAAGGGATAAATATCTCCATGGATATTTCCAGAATCTTTGTTATTTTAAGACATGTAAAGAAGACATTATGAGACAGTTTACTCCAAAGGAGCCGTTCAGTGCCAAGGCAGATGAGCTTATACACAGATTTGCGACAGAAAATACCTGCTCCGTGCATGTAAGAGGAGGAGACATAAAGCCTCTTTCAATTAAATATTACAAAGATGCTTTGGATAAAATAGGTGAAGCAAAAAAAGACATGAGGTTCATTGTGTTCTCAAATGTAAGGAACCTTGCTGAGGAATATATAAAAGAGCTGGGAGTTGATGCAGAGTTTATATGGGATTTGGGAGAATTTACGGACATAGAGGAACTTTTTCTCATGAAAGCATGCAGGAGACACATTTTGTCGGACAGTACTTTTTCGCGCTGGGCAGCACTTCTTGACGAGAAAAGTGAAGAGGTATTTGTTCCGTTTTCGCCGGATGCGGATAAGATATATATGCCGGAGTGGATTATGGAAGAGTATGACGGAAATGAGGAAAAAAGATGAAATCTATTAAAAAGATGTTTTCAATGTTTAATGCAAAACAGAAATTTAAACTGTTTGGAATGTCGCTTATAATTCTCGGTGGTGCAGCGATGGAGCTTGTGGCATTATATGCATTCAACAATTTCATTGAAGCGATTATGATGCCGGATTCCTATATGGACAATGCTTTTATTGCGATGTTCTGTAACATACTGGGAATAGAAGGGTACAGGAATGCGGTTATTCTGTGCTCGGCATTTATTATAGCAGCATATCTTATAAAGACGTTCTACATAATCATACAGAACAACATAATATATAAGTTTATCTATTTCGGGCATAAGGAACTGTCATGCAAGGTTATGAACAGTTATCTTGAACAGGATTATTTTTTTCATGTCAAGAATAACAGTGCCGACCTCATAAGAAATGTATACAATGATACCAACATGTTCTATGTCGCTGTACTGAATGTAATCCAGCTTATGTCGGAGCTGTGTACAATAACAGCCATCGGTGTGTACCTGTTTGTTAAGGATGGCATGCTCACGCTGGGAATAGGCGTTATTGTGGGCTCATTTACCTTCTTCTTTATGAGATTTTATAAAAATCGTCTGAAGCACATGGGCGAGGAGTACAGAAGACTTTATGCAGGAATCGTAAAATGCATGCAGCAGTCTTTTGGCGGAATTAAGGAAATTAAAATTGCCAACAGAGAGAAGTTCTTCTGTGATGAGTTTGATTCAATCAATTATGATCTGGCAAAGAACCAGAAGGACAATGCGCTTCTTAATTCAATTCCTAAGCCTGTTATGGAGGCAGCATGCATCGGTTCACTTATGATTATCGTGATTATAAAGGCTGCGGCAGGGGATATCAGCACGGCTTTTGCAACGACTCTTGGAGTGTTTGCCATGGGTGCCATGAGACTTCTTCCGTCAGTTAACAAGATAAGCTCATATATCAGTACGCTTTTATACAGCAGAGCTTTTGTCGAGTCAGTGTTTACAGAGAGACAGAGAATGCTTGCCATTGCAAAGCGCAAGTCTGAGGAGAATACAATTTCTGAAATCACTTTTGACAAGAATATATCTGTCGAGGAGCTCTCATTCTCCTATGATGAGGGAGAGGAGAAAGTGATTGATGATGTCTCGTTTGAGATCTGGAAGAACACCTCGGTGGCATTTATAGGCCCGTCGGGGGCAGGTAAGACGACAATGGTTGACATTATGCTCGGAGTGCTCAAGCCACAGAAGGGTGCGGTGAAGGTAGACGGAAGCAACATTGCCGACTGCATGGATGCATGGCATAAAAAGGTCGGATATATACCTCAGAATATCTATCTGATGGACGAGTCGTTGAGAAAAAATATTGCCTTTGGTGTACCTGAGGATGAGATAGACGACGAGAAAGTATGGAAGGTCTTAAGGGAGGCTCAGCTTGAAAGTGTCGTAAAAGAGATGGATGAGAAACTCGATACCGTTATCGGCGAGATGGGGGTGCGTCTATCAGGTGGTCAGAGACAGAGAATAGGTATTGCGAGGGCGTTATACAGAGATCCTGAGATACTTGTACTTGACGAGGCTACATCAGCTCTTGACACGGAAACCGAGAAGGCGGTAATGGAGGCTATTGACAGCCTGCATGGAAGAATGACACTTATAATTATTGCGCACAGACTTTCGACCATCAAAAACTGTGATGTTGTATATGAGGTAAAAGAAGGTAAGGTAACAAGGAGCAATGAATCATTTAATTGATGGAAGGGTAAGTATAGTGCTTCCCGTCTATAACACGGATGAAAGATTTTTGAGTGAATGCATTGAGTCTGTCAGGATGCAGGATTATGGGGATATAGAACTCATTGTCGTAGATGACGGAAGCACGGATGAGAACACAAAAAAATGCTGCGAAAGATATGCTGCCGGGTGGGAGAGACTCATACTTATAACAACGCCTAATTCCGGAGTATCATCGGCGAGAAAAACCGGGTTAGACAGGGCGTCGGGAAGCCGGGTAATGTTCCTTGACAGCGATGACCGTTTAGAGCCGGGAGCCGTAAAAAGACTTGTGGCTGTGATGACCGGGCAGCATTCAGATGCTGTGATTTCCCAGTCGGAGAGTGGTAAGAATATTCCCTCGGTACAGAAATATTGCGGGAAAGAGATTCTCAGGGCACTTCTTGACAACACAGAGGCGGCATTTGGCTGGGCTCTGTGGGCAAAGCTGTTTGACACTACTCTTATGAAAGAGTGCTATAGAGTATACAGTGATATATATTATGGTGAGGATCTTCTCGTGAATGCGCTTTTCTTTGCAAAGGCTGAATCGGTGGTTGTGATTGATGATAAGCTGTATTTTTACAGGACGGATAATCCGGACAGTGCAATGGCACAGGCACGCTCGGTAAAAAAGTTAAGCCTTATTTCAATGTGGAAGGAAATGGCGGAGATATACGGCGAAAACGGTATGACTGAGGTAATGGACAGAATATGGGCAAACTATTACGACTCACTTCTTTCCGGTTATCTGCAGTGCGAATATTACAGGTATGATAATTACAAGGTGCTGATGGCTGATTTCAGAAAAAAGCTTAAGAGTTCCCTTGGAAGAATTATGAAGAATAAGTATGTTGCGAGCAAGTATAAATACCTGATGGCAATTTATTTCAGATGGGTATTCAGATTAAAAAGATTTATTACGAACAGAGGGTAGATAAGATGGCCGGTCAGTTGGACAGATTATATTACGGTGCCAGGGGAGTTCTTTACAATAAGCTTCACCTTGACCCGTTCAGGTATGATTTTATAAAAAAATATGCCGGGGTTCCTATAAAAAGCCCGGAGCTTATGAATGAGGCCATAAGGGATGGAATTATGAGCGGTGAGCCGTTCATGACGGGAAGATTCGGAGGCTTTGAGGTGTTTGCAATGCAGAGTGCTGAATTTGATGATATGGAGAAGATGAAAAGAGCAATAGATTTTCTCGACAAGAGTGCAGGCTTCTTCCCGAAGGATGAAAACCTCCTGTACAGATTTAATGATATTATGAAGGAAGCTTGTACGCAGATTGATATACTTGGATGCTGGCTTGTAAATTATGAGGATTATTATATAAGACATTATTGCAGGAACATAAAGAGTGTCGGAAAGCTTATGGCTATTGAGCCGTGGAATGTGATGGAAAAGCCTTGGAGTGAGAGTCTGGAAGGAAAGAGGGTGCTGGTTATACATCCTTTTGAGAAGACGATTCTGTCACAGTATGAAAAGCATGACAGATTGTTTGATAATCCGAAGCTGCTTCCTCAGTTTGAGCTTAAGACCTTAAAAGCGGTGCAGACAAGCGGAAGTGCGGTGGATTCGAGATTTGATACATGGTTTGATGCACTTGATTATATGTGCGCCGAGTGTGAAAAGATAGATTTTGATGTGGCACTTATCGGCTGCGGTGCATACGGATTTCCGCTTGCGGCTCATATTAAGCGTATGGGAAAGCAGGCGATACACATTGGAGGAGCACTGCAGATTCTTTTCGGCATAAAGGGCAGAAGGTGGGATGAGTCAGATACGCACCTGCTGTACAATGAGAACTGGGTATATCCTGATGAGAGTGAGATACCGGCAGGAGCGGAAAAGGTTGAAAATGCGTGCTATTGGGAAGTGAAGGAAGAGAAAAAAGATGAAGTCAAATAATAATACAATAAACAGACCGGTCTTTGATATGCTGAGGGTTATTGCGGCAGCAATGGTGTTTATGATTCATTTTGCAGGCTTCAGAAATCTGCCTAAGCCACAGTTCGTGTTTACTTTATTCAGACATTTTAATTATGGTGTGTGTATGTTCTTTGCGATGAGCGGATATCTTATATTGCAGTCTGTTGACACAAGCAGTTCGATTAAAGAGTATTTTGCAAAGAGGGTGTCAAGAATTGTTCCGGCGTACTTTGCGATTCTCGTCTTCGGAATAATAGTGTGGGATGTGATTCTCGGACAGATGCCGGAAGATTCAATGCTGGGGCTGGGATGGCTAAGATACTTTCTGTTTCTTAACGGAGTGGTTCCGTCACGCGAGTATTACTATTGGAATGATCTTTGGGGCTTGTGGACCATGAGCTGTTTTATGCTCTATTATCTGCTTGCACCGTTAATAAGAAAGCATGTAAAGAACTACAGGACCTCGCTTGTTGTGCTTTTGGCGGTGGTGGTTTTTGCGTATGGGTATAAGACTGTATATTATGTGTTATTAAGCAGAAATAATGTGCCTTGTGCTGCTGAACTTGCGGGTGACTCGGCAGTGTTCAATATGATTTCGTTTGCATTCGGAATGACTGCATGGTATGCGGTAAGGGATGGCAGGGAGAAGAACTATATCAGGCTTCTGGTTGCCGCACTTGCATGCTTTCTTGCAATGCGGGACGATACATATAACAGAATTATATGGTCGCTTTTTACAGTACTTTTTATGCTTGCAATGAAGGATTTTTCTTACGGAACCGGTACAAGGTGGATTGAAAAAATCTTTGCATTCCTTTCAAAGTACAGCTTTACCGTGTATCTGGTTCACATGCCGGTGATTGAGCTTGCAGAGTATTTCAGTGAGCATGTGCGTTATCTCGGATATGTCCCTTTCCTTGGAATGGTTCTTGCGGGTACGCTGATACTTACGCTTGCATTGCATCATCTGGTTGAGGTTCCTTTAGCGGGACTGATTAAAAGGAGGCTGCTATGTCAAAAATAATTGTAGTCATGACATGCCATAACAGAAGAGAAAAGACGGTCAACTGCTTACGAGGGCTTCATCTTGGAAATGACAAAAATCAGTACAGGTATATTGTGGTTGATGCGGGAAGCACCGACGGAACATGTGAGGAGCTTGAAAAAAACGGATATGAGGATGTTGAACTTATACATGCTGAGGATACACTTTTCTGGAATGGCGGAATGCACAGAGGTATTGAAAGAGGAATGCAGCGGGCAGATGACTATGACTATATGCTGCTCGTAAATGATGATGTAGATTTCATACCGGGAATAATTGACAGGATGATTGAGTATGCCGAAAATGAAAGGCTTAAAGGAAGCGTTATTGTGGGACCGACCTGTGACGATAAGGGCGTATTCTCTTATGGTGGAATTGTTTATACCAAGGGGATACATTATGAGATGATAGGACCTGACAGGACGGATGTATTATGTACGACTTTTAATGCCAACTGTACGCTGATACCGATTGAGGTCATGAGACTTGCCGGAAATGTGGATCCGTACTATAAACACAGCATGGGGGATTTTGACCTTGGGCTGAGAATAAGCAGAAAAGGCGGAAAAATATATATGTTTTCCGAATATGTCGGAATCTGCAACGACAACCCGAAGGAGGGGAGCTGGCAGGATACTTCACTTGGAATCAGGGAAAGGTTACAAAAGAAGGAGTCGTTTAAGGGGCTTCCGTTTAAGGACTGGTATCACTATCTGTATCATAATTTCGGCTTTGTCACGGCGTGTGTGCGCTCGGTGACACCTTATTTAAAGATTTTCCTTGGAAAGTAAGCCTGATTATGATATAATAAACTGAATGTGGGCATTTAAGAAATGCGCTGAAAGAGTAATAATAGCTAATAAGGAGAGATTTTTTAATGGAAAACAACAAAAAAGAAGATATGGTATTTGTAAGCTTTGACCGTTTATGGGACAATTTTAAAAAGTTCTGGTGGATTGCGGCTGCTCTTATGGTGATTATGCTTGTGTATGGTGCAGCTACATATAATGCATCAATTAAGATAAGTGAGGCACAGAAGGACAGTGAGGACAGTACCGTAGAGAAAGCTCCGGTTATAATTCCGGAGAATGAAACTGACAGAGTACATCTTGGAACCGTTGACATAAGCTTCAGCGTGAATGTTGAGGAGTACTATCAGAGCATCGGAATAAGCGGAACAGCCGATTATTCCATGTATGAGACTCTCAAAAACAATGTCGTAAATTATGCCACAAGCATTCTCGCTTCACAGAGCTTCTGCGATGCGGTCAGTGAGAAGGTGACGGCAGCAGGTTTCTCAGAGCTTATAACCAAGCAGAGAACACCGGGAGACAGTGAATATGATATGTATTCGGCAGCACTTGTAAACGACAGAACAATAAGACTTTCATACACCGGTCTCGGAGGAATGGAAAGAGTCCGTGTAGGTGCGGCAGCGGGAGCAGAATATCTTGCCGATAAGCTGAATGAACTTTACTCATATGTATCATGCGAAGTAAGCTCTGAACCTGCAATATCACTCAGAATTCAGGTAAATGGTTTCTATAGTTATATTCAGCCGGACGAGGCTTCTGTTAATGCTACAAGAGCTGAATATGAAGAGTACAATAAGATTCTTTTAGGTCAGATTGATAAGTTCGATTTTCAGTTTGCCAATCTCTTTAAGATGTCGACAATAATTAAGGGTGTAGTCGGATTTGTCATTGGACTCTTTATCGTTTTTGTAATAGCTATATGTGACAGAAAGGTTAGAACCAGAGAAGAGCTTGAGTGCTTCTTTGACGGTGAGGGCGTATTCCTTGGAGAATTCAAGAAGAATGTCAAGGTTGCAGAGAATATAACAGCCGTTTCAATCGGGGAAATGTGTGCTAAGGAAGGCATACATGATGTAGTGCTTACTACGGTGGGAAAGCAGAAGAATGCGGATGTTCTTGCAAGACTTGCGGATGCAGCTTCATCCGATGATGTCAGATTCACATGCGCTGACGGAGTTGAGGTATGTGCCGAGACTTCCAGAGATATTTCAAAGGCGCAGGGAACCATTGTCATGATCAACGGAGGTTATGATGAGATTCATACAATCAAGACTGCTCTTGCAAGAATTAATACAGTTAACGGTAATTTATTAGGATATATACTTTGCAAATAATATACTGAGGTGGAATATAATGAAGATTGCATTAGTGCATGACTGGCTCCCGACTATGGGAGGTGCTGAGAGGGTACTGTCGGATTTTGTTGAGCTGTATCCGGAAGCGCCGATATATACTTTGATTTGTAATCACAGCAAGATGGAGGAACCGTTAAAGAGCGCGAATATTATAACTTCATATCTGCAGAAAAAGAAGGAATGTACAAATCATAGAAAGCTGTTTCCGTTCATGCCGACTGCAATTGAGTCTTTTGATCTCACGGGTTATGACATGGTGTTAAGCAGCAGCTCAAGTGTGGCAAAGGGAGTTATAACACATCCTGATGCAATTCATATCTGCTATTGCCACTCACCTATGAGATATGCATGGGAGTTCTCCTACGAGTATGCGGGCAAGATGTCGGGAAAGGGAAGGCTTGTAAAGAAGCTTCTCAACTATTTCCTCACATGGATTCGCGTGTGGGACTATGCAAGTGCAGCAAGAGTTGATTACTTTATTGCCAATTCCGAGAACGTGGCTAAGAGAATAAGAAAGCACTATAAGAGAGAGGCTGTTGTCATTCCGCCTCCTGTGCGCTGCAAGCTGTTTCAGATTTCTGAGACTGACGGAGATTATTTTCTTGTTGTATCACGATTTCAGGAATATAAGAGAGTCGATATCGCAATAGACGCATGCAACAGACTTGGACTTAAGCTCAAGGTTGTAGGCGACGGACCGGATTACAAGCGGTTGAAGGCAATGGCGGGACCGACTGTTGAGCTTTTAGGAAGAGTTCCGGATGACCGGGTTAAGGAGCTGTATGCGGGATGCAGGGCATTTTTATTCCCGGGAGAGGAAGACTTCGGAATCACACCACTTGAGGCAATGGCGAGCGGAAGACCTGTAATAGCCTACGGCAAGGGCGGTGCACTTGAGACTGTAATTGAGGGGGTTACGGGTACGTTCTTCCACGAGCAGACAACTGACTCACTTGTGGATGCTCTAAAGAGATTTGAGAATATGAAATTCGACAAAAAGGTTTTGAGGGCACATGCCGAGACATTCGATGATGAGGTGTTTAAGGCGAGAATTAAAGCTTTTGTCGAGGAGAAATATAACGAGAGAAATGGAGTACATTAGTCAATGAGAATTGCGATTGATGCACGAATGATTCAGATGTCAGGTATTGGAACATATATTAAGACATTGATGGGACAGGGAATATACGATATTGCACTCGGAAACGAGGAGGATATCCATAAGGCTGACTGCAGTGTGGATGTCATAGCATATGCTGACAAGATATACGGCGTTTCCGAACAGCTTCACTTCCCTTCAAAGGAGCTTAAAAAGAGTGGAGCGGATATGCTTCATGTACCTCATTACAATGTACCTGTATTCTATCGCGGCAGGCTTGCGGTTACGATTCATGATTTGACACATCTTGTGCTTCCTGAGTTTCTGCCTAATAAGTTTGCATATATCTATGCAAAGCTGATTATAGGCTATGCGGTGAGAAAAGCCGATATAATTTTTACGGTGTCTGAGAACTCTAAGAGGGACATAATGAAGTTCTTCAAGGTGCGTGAGGACAAGATAGATGTTGTGTACAATGCGGTGGATTCTAAGTTCACAAAAAAGGAAAGAGACAGGGTTGAGTATCTTGTTGACAGGTATGGTCTGCCACATGGCAGGAAGGTTATAATGTATGTCGGTAATCTGAAGCCGCACAAGAATCTGTTGAGACTTCTTGAAGCTTATGCGGACATGAAGGACAGAGATAACACATGTCTTGTGCTTGTCGGAAAGGCTTTTGACAGCGAGAATCTTACACCAAGGATAAAGGAGCTTGGCATAGAGGGCAATGTTATAAGAACGGGAATAGTTGTTGATGATGAACTTGTGGATTTTTATAATCTTGCAGATTTGTTTGTGTTCCCATCGCTCTATGAGGGCTTCGGAATTCCGCCGCTTGAGGCTATGGCATGCGGAACTCCTGTCGTGTGTTCGGACAATTCTTCGCTGCCTGAGGTGGTTGGTGATGCGGCATACACATTCAATCCTTATGATACTGAATTGATAAGGGAAGCGATGGAAAAGGTTCTGTCTGACGAAGCATTGGCAGCATCGCTGATTGAAAAGGGATATGAGAGAGTGAAAATGTTTACGCCTGAATCTGTAATTAACAGAACCAAGGCTGCATTTGAGAGAATAAAGGGTTAATTTTAAGATGGTAAATGAGACAAAATATTGTCAGCCTTATTCAGTGCGGACAATGTGTGAAAAATCTAAATTTTACAGAGTAAGCTATGTGCTGCTGCTTATAACGGTGTTTATCAATGTGACTTTCCCTAAGGCAGGAATAAAGCTTGGCGGTATTCCTCTCACGGTGGGAAATGTTTTTTTGCTGCTGACGATTATGATGTGGTTTTTCTATGTGTTGTGGAGACGCTGCTTCATATTTTCAAAAGCGGAACGACTTGTTGTCATAGGCTGCCTCTACTGGCTTATAAGATTTCTTCTCACCATGGTGGGCGGCAGAGCCGGCTTGTCCGACTGGGTTGGATTTTTTGTGCCGCTGGTTGTATATCCGTTCACGTTTTTGGTGTTCAACTTTTTCATAACGGAGCAGAGACAGATAGGCCTCATTCTTCGCATGCTTATGTGGGGAACGATAATTGTATTTATTTTCGGATTTTTGCAGGCGGCATTCGGCATTGAAAGGTTTTCGATTCCGGGGCTTACAGTTAATTACACTGATTACATCTCAAGCACCAACTGGTATGCGGAGAAGTACAATGGCGTGCAGGACGGAGTGACATATTCTAAGACGGTATCGACATACCAGAACGGTAATCTTTTAGGAGTCAATATACTTTTGTTCTGTCCTATGATATATGAGAGCATTAAGAAAAAGGTATGGCAGAGAGTGTACATGCTTGTGTTTGTTCTTTTCTGTATACTCACGGGTTCTAAGACATGCTGGGTCGGAATATTTCTTTACCTGTTCATAAAATCTGTTGTCATAATCAACAGGAAGTGGGCTGATGGACGCAAGGTGCAGTTTGCCTGTCTTATCATTGCGGTTACTCCGGTTATTGCGGCGATATTCCTAAATATGTTCCCTCAGATACTTGAGAGGTTCAAGGATTCGTTCACACTGAAAAACATTAATGATTTATCGGGACGCTCGGAATCCATGTCACAGCTTATAGATTATTTTGTGAACAAGACGGAGTGGATTCTTATAGGTCCGTACGGACTTACAAGCTACTGGGGAAGCAGCTATGAGATGGCATATTTCTGCATTCTTATGATTGGCGGCATTGCAGGTCTTGTGGCATTTTTAGGACCGATAATTTATATCCTTGCAAAATATATAGGAAAACACATTAAGGATTCTAAAGTATTGAAGGGTGTATGCCATGGCTTGGTGGTATATATTATCATTGCATTTGTTGAAGGAGCATTATGGCTTCCGCCTACCGCAGTGAATCTGTGGATGGTTCTCGCTCTCGGTTATAAAATGAGCCTTTTTATGGAGGAAAATTAAATGAGAATCGGAATAGATGCCAGACCGCTCAGAAAGCAGAGGGCAGGAATCGGTACTTATGTATATAATATTGTGAAATATCTGAATGAGACGGATAAAGACAACGAGTACTTTCTTTTTTCAAGCAAAGAGGTGTATGTTGATTTTGAGTTAGGCAATAATTGGCATGTTGTGACGGAAGATTTCCCTGTGGGTACACTGTGGCTTGCGATGAGGGGAAGTTCTCTTATAAAAAAGTATGACATAGACGTATTTTGGGGAACGCAGCATGTCCTGCCGTGGGGTAAGCCCGGCAAAGTAAGATATGTCCTTACAATCTGTGATTTGGCACAGTTCAGAATAAGGAATATAGGAAGCCGGTATAACACGATTATACAGAAGGCTTTTGTAAAGAACTCATGCAGAAGGGCTGACAGAATTCTTGCCATATCAGAGGCGACAAAGTACGATATTATTGACATTTTCGGTATAGAATCGTCAAGAATAGCGTGTACATATCTTGCGGGAACGGACAGACCTGAACAGTCTGCCGAAGGCGAGCTTGAACAGGTGAAAAAGAAATTCAATATATCGGGAAAGTATTTTCTGTATGTAAGTACGATAGAGCCGAGAAAAAATGTTGAGACCATTATAAGCGGTTTTGACATGTTCATGTCTCAGCGTAGCAGTGATGCCGAACCGTTTTACATGGTTCTTGCAGGAGGGCTCGGCTGGAAGTATGAGGGTGTTTTAGACCTCATCGGAAAGAGCAGTTACAAGGATAATATTATAATGACCGGATTTATAAGCCAGAAGGAAAAACAGTGTCTTTTTGAGGGAGCAGATGCTTTTGTATATCCTTCATTGTATGAGGGCTTTGGGATACCGCTTCTTGAGGCTATGAATTACGGTCTCCCGATTATTACCACGAATGTGTCATCGCTTCCGGAAGTCGGACAGGATGCCGTTATGTATATGAAGGAGCCGAAGGATGCACAGAGTATGTGTGAACTCATGAAGAAATGTTCGGAACTGTCTGACAGTGAAAGAATGACTATTGCATGCAATGATAAAAAACAGCGCGATAAGTTTTCCTGGAATAAATGTGCATGTGAGACACTTGGCTTTCTCACGGAGTAGAACTATGTATGGAGTGGCAGTATGAATACGGGAATAGTTGTTCTTAATTATAATGATGCGGTGTCAACATCAACGCTTGTTGACAGTATATCCGGGTATGCTTCAATTTCGCATATAGCCGTGATTGATAATTGTTCAACGGATGCGTCGATGGAGATACTTACGAAAAAGTACGAAGGCAGCGAAAAGGTGTCTGTATTATCGTCGGGAAAGAACGGGGGATATTCGTTCGGAAATAATTGCGGAGCACGCTTTCTGATAAAGGAGTTTGGAGCTGATGTGATTTTTATTGCCAACCCTGATGTGCTTTTTGAGGAATCACTCATTACGTCGATTGTCGGAACATTTGAAAAAGACAAGGAATATGGGGTGCTGACGGGAGTTATGGTCAGACCTGACGGGAAGGTGGATGCCGCACCTTACAGAAATATGTTTTCCTACGCACATGATCTTGGGGATTGCTTTATCACAGTCAGAAGACTTGTGTATGAGAAGAGAAGGTATGAAGTTGACTACACGGTTCCGGTTATGGATGTGGAGGTTGTGCAGGGATCGTTTTTTGCGATAACGAGGGAAGCCTTTGAAAAGACGGGCGGGCTTGATGAAAATATTTTCCTGTATTATGAGGAGCTGGTTCTCGCAAAGAAGCTTAAGAGGGCAGGATATAAGTCCGGACTTATCACGAACAGGACATATCTGCATAATCACTCGGTTTCTATACGCCGATCCATGAAGAACATAAAGATATGGAAAGCCGTGCTGCGTTCTAAATATTATTATCAGAAAAACTATAATAATGCAAATGCGCTGCAGATGTTATTGCTTAGAACCTGCGGGGCTTTTTCGCTTTTTGAAAAATTAATCATTGAAGTATTGAGAAAAATGTTGTAAAATAGAAGGCAGAGTATTATTAACAGATAGACGGGTCGTAGAATATATGAATCGAAATAAGCATAGCGGAATCAATATTATGCTTCTGCTGATTGATTTAGTAAGTATGCTGATTTGTTTTTTCAGTATAGATTTCCTTAATCTGCATTTCTTTGACAAGCAGATATATATGAGCTATGAGGTTATCTTAGAACTGTTAGGACCGATATTTTTAGCATATTCGATTGTTTTTATATTTTTTAATCAGAATCAGAATTTTCTTAAAAGAGGTTACTTTGAAGAACTGCTGTATGTGCTCAAGATGAATCTTATGTTTGCAATGGTGCTCCTTCTTCTCCTGTTTGGGAGCAGAAGCACTGCAACGATGGCAAGACGAGGACTCTTTGGCGCACTCGGAATCAATGTGGTTTTGATGTATGGATGCCACTGCTTTTATAAGTACTATCTGAGATGGTGGTTCAAAAAGAAGAGAAACGTCACTCATGTGTATCTTGTCACCACGACTGACAGGGCAGAGGGAATTATAGCTCATTTGAGGGAAAGCGATGAGCAGTTCACAAGACGCATCAGGGGTGTTGCAATTATCGACAATGATAAGCGCGGACAGCAGATATCGGGAGTACCGGTTGTGGCGGCGTACGAGGATGCGCTTGAGTATGCCAAGGTTAATATAGTTGATGAGGTATATATCAATGTGTCTTATGTGACGGGCGACTCTCTTAAAGATTTTATAATGGAATTTGAGAAGATGGGAATAACCGTCTTTTTGAATATAAATATTCTTGAAAATTTTGAAGGCTTTGACAAGCAGGTGACGATGTATGGCTCATATCCGGTTATATCATTCTGTGCTAAGACCTTTGAACAGAACAAGATGATTATTAAGAGGGCAATTGATATTGTCGGGGCGCTGATCGGACTGTTAGTGACGGCTGTTGTGACGATATTTGTTGCACCGGCGATTCTTATTGAATCACCGGGACCGATCTTTTTTAAGCAGAAGAGAGTGGGAAAGAACGGAAGATACTTCTATATGTATAAGTTCCGCTCCATGTACCGTGATGCGGAAGAACGCAAGAAGGCTCTGATGGAACAGAATGAGATGAAGGGGTTGATGTTTAAGATGACGGATGATCCCAGAATTACCAAGGTTGGCAGGTTAATAAGAGCTACAAGCATAGATGAGCTTCCGCAGTTTTTCAATGTGCTTAAGGGTGACATGAGCCTTGTCGGAACACGTCCGCCGACGGTCGACGAGTTCATGCAGTATGCAGGCTATCACAAGAGAAGACTTAGCATCAAGCCGGGTATAACAGGTCTGTGGCAGGTAAGCGGAAGAAGCAACATTGAGGATTTTGAGGATGTTGTGAAGCTTGACCTTGAGTATATAGACAATTGGTCACTTGCACTTGATATTAAGATACTTTTCAAGACTGTTCTGGTAGTTTTTAAGAAAGACGGTTCAAGATAAAAAGAGAGGAAGATAAGGGCTTAAAAATGGCAACTAACAAGAAAAAAAGAAAAACCAATAAGAGGAATGTAGCTGTTATAGTTATGTGTGCGGTATTGGCATTTATACTTATCGTTGTATTGTGTGCATATCTTATATTAAAGAGCTATATAGGCAAGATTAATCATGTTGATGGTGACGACTGGAATATTACCGTGAATACGGATGAGACTCAGACGGATGAAGACGGAAATATAGTCGTGGAGACAACAATGTCTGAGGAGATTAACAGTTCGGGAGCAGAGAACTTTGGCAATGGCGAAGGAGTTGAGAAGGACTATGTAAAGAATATATTACTCATCGGTGTCGATAACAGACATTTTGAAAATATTCTTTCCAATCCGGGCAACTCGGATTCAATCATTCTTGTGTCAATCAACTCAAAGACTAAGAAGATATATCTCACATCAATTATGAGAGATACAGCGGCATATATACAGTATAGTGATGCACTTAAGCAGAAGGCAGAAGCGATGGGAAAGGCCTACTCGGACGGTTATGACAAGATTAACGTAGCCAATGCAAGAGGAGGTCCTGAGTTCCTTCTTGATATCGTAGAAGGTAATTTCAAGGTTAAGGTAGACGATTATATACTTGTAGATTTTTACAGCCTCATTGATATTATTGATGTGTTAGGCGGAATACCTATGACAATAACGGATGCAGAGGCAGAAGCAGCTAATAACTATATCAGAGACATGGATTTTGATCGCCATGTTGAGGATTGGGAGACAGCTAATGTGTTAAGTGGAGGCGGAAGTCTTATCCTTAATGGTGTACAGGCTGTTGGATATGCAAGAGAGAGACAGACATCAGGTTCGGATTTTAACAGAACAAGCAGACAGAGAGCGGTTATTGAGCAGATCATCATCAAGGCAAAGAAGATGAGCGTGTCACAGCTTAATGATCTTGTAAATACGCTGTTCCCTAAGGTATACACTAACATGACCGAGGGCGCAATACTCGGAATGGTTGCAGATGCTGTTACATATTTAGGATATGATGTCGAACAGCTCAGAGTTCCGTTTGATGGAATGTATGAGCCTGTAAGCGGCGGTAATCTTTTACCTGACTATGAGGCTACCAGCGAGAAACTACAGAGCATAATTTTTGCAACAGAATAACAGGCTGATTATGGGAGTGGTTACGGCATCTGTCTGTAATCACTCTTTTGCCATGTAAAGGGATTGTCAATACATGGAAATCAGAAATACGGCGGGGGAATAATTTGATTAACAGGAGATTAAGAAAATGGCTAAAAAGAAGTCGGTTGGAAAGATAATAGGCATTGTTATAGGGTGCATTGCGGCAGCCTTGGCTGTGTTCGCGCTCAGTTGTTATCTGATTCTTATGCACTATATCAATAAGAGAAATTATGTTGAATTGGACGAACAATTTACTATTCTCGATGAGACACCATCGTTTCTTGAGGATGTGCTTAACCCTTCGACAAAGGAGCCGGGCACTGATACGGATAAGAATGAGGTTGAGTCATATAAGAATGAGGTTGAGAGCAATGCAAATGAGGCGGGAAGTATAAGTCCTGACGACGAGAATGTGGTATCGGATGTCATGAATATACTGCTTGTAGGTTCCGATATCCGTCCTGATGAGGAGACGGGACGTTCCGATACAATGATTCTTGTGTCCATAAACCAGAGTACGAAAAGAATTGTTGCAACCTCATTTTTAAGAGACACGTATGTAAAGATACCGATTAAAAATGAATTCCATAAGCTCAACGCAGCTTATGCATACGGCGGAATGGAACTGCTTTATAAGACGTTGGAATATAACTACGGAATCACGATAGATAATTATGTGGCAGTTGATTTCCTGTCATTTATTGATGCGATTGACGTCCTTGGAGGACTTGATGTTCAGGTATATGAGGATGAGCTTTACTGGTTCAACCAGTATATACATGCAAGCAATCTTCTTGTGGAGCCGCCTGAGAGGGAAGACTCGGATTATGTTGACCATGCAGACGGTTCATACCAGCATCTGAATGGTAAGCAGGCGCTTGCATACGCAAGGTTCAGGTATGTAGGAAACGGAGACTTTACAAGAACCGACAGGCAGAGAAGAGTTGTTCAGGAAATCTTTAATAAGATTAAGACCATGGATATTACGACGCTGACCCGGCTTTTGAATAAGGTTATTCCTCAGATAACGACAGACCTTTCAAATGATGACTGTATGAAGCTGATATACATGCTTCCGGAAATATCAAAGTATGAGATTGTTTCATGGCATATTCCGGATGATGATTTCAAGTATATGACAATTGACGGTGATGATGTTGTAGCCATCGATTTCAGCTATTACATGAAGAAATTGTACAATTACATATATACGGACGCTGTGCCTGAGACAAAATAACGGGAAAGCAGGGAACGGATATGGTGCATTCGGAAAAAAGAAGGCTGCTGTTGTTTATACCTGTGCTTATATGGATGGGAGTTATCTTTATGTTCTCATCTGATAACGGAAGTATTTCCTCGATGCAGAGCGGAAGAGTGTCATATATGGTGGCATCAGCCGTTGATTCTGTGTTCAGGCTGGATATGTCAGATGTGGAAAGACTTGATTTTTCGCATAGTCTGTCATACCTGGTAAGAAAGACGGCACATTTCAGTGAATACTTTATATTGGGACTTTTGTTGTACGCGGCAATAAGCGTGAATTTCGGCAGTGTTTTAGCTTCAATGGATGCTGATAGGGGCTTTCTTAGAATAATAAAGCTTCGGTATTTTGTCCCGGTGGTTGTGGTGTTCGGATATGCCGGAACTGACGAGCTCCACCAGTATTTTGTTCCTGACAGATGCTGCAGCTTTAAGGATGTGCTGATTGACACTGCAGGAGGGCTCACGGGAATATTGATAATAGGTCTCATCAGGTACATTCGTGGCGGAACAGCATATAATAAAGCAAATAATTCTGTCCGGAGAACCGGTAATGAGGATATGTAATCTCAGGGAAAAACAGGTAATCAATTCGGTTGATTGTAAGATATTAGGATATGTTCAGGATGTGGAATTTGATTTGTGTTCCGGCTGTATCAAGGCAATTATTGTCCCGGGACCGCCTAAGCTGTTCTGCTTTTTCGGGGCAGACTGTGAGTATGTAATTCCGTTTGAGTGTATAGTGAATATTGGTCCGGATGTTATTCTTGTAAATGTATGTCCGGAGAAGATAATAGTCAAATTATAGGAGGTACATCTTATGAAGTGTCCGTTTTGCAATGCGGAGAATACAAGAGTAATAGATTCAAGACCTGCTGATGACGCCTTCTCCATAAGGAGAAGAAGACAATGCGATGTGTGTGATAAGCGCTTTACGACCTATGAGAAGGTTGAGACAATGCCTCTTGTGGTTGTTAAGAAGGACAATAACAGGGAACCATATTCGAGGGAAAAGCTTCAGAATGGTATACTTCAGTCCTGCCATAAGCGCCCTGTATCGGTTGAACAGATTACACATATTGTGGATGAGATTGAGAATTCGATTTTTAATATGGAGTTGAGAGAGATTCCGACAAGTGCCATAGGTGAACTTGTCATGGACAAGTTAAAGGATGTGGATGCGGTTGCCTATGTGCGATTTGCTTCCGTATATAGAGAGTTCAAGGATGTAAATACATTCATGGACGAGCTTAAGAAGATGTTAAAATAGGAGGCAGAATGTTCCGAAGATTATATCCGACACAGGATGCAGAAAGCATATATGACATAAATTTTGCGGACTATCACGAAAAAGGCTACAGAGCTGTACTTTTTGATATAGACAATACGCTTGTGGAACATGGTGCTCCGGCAACTCAGAAGGTGATTGATTTTTTTAACACACTTCACACAATGGGGTATGAGACCTGCCTTATTTCCAACAATAAAGAGCCGCGAGTTGCATCCTTTGCAGGGCAGGTTGATTCAAGGTATCTGTATAAGGCAGGGAAGCCGTCACCTGAAGGCTACAGGAAGGCTATGAAAATCTGCGGTACAACCAAGGAAAATACGCTTTTTGTCGGCGATCAGCTTTTTACGGATGTGTGGGGAGCTAACAGAGCAGGAGTATACAGCATTTTGGTCAAGCCGATTCATCCGAAAGAGGAGATACAGATTATATTAAAGAGACGTTTGGAATGGATTGTTTTGTTCTTTTACAGGAGGTACAAGAAGAGACATGGGAAAGATTGATGCTAAGACAGCACTTTGCGGACTGATGGGAAATCCGGTCGGACATTCGATTTCGCCGTTCATACACAACACACTTGCCGACAGGCTGGGAATTAATCTGGCCTATACCGCATTCAAGGTTGAGAGCGGGGAGGTTGAGACAGCGGTAAAGGGTGCGTATGCGCTTGGGATAAAGGGAATGAATGTTACCGTTCCATACAAACAGGAGGTCATGAGGGCGCTTGTGAGTGTCGATGAGCTTGCAGAGTCGATAGGTGCGGTTAACACGCTTGTTCGTGTGGATGGCGGTTACAAAGGATATAACACCGATTATCTTGGAATAAAGAGACAGCTTGCATGTGACGGAATAGACATATCGGGACGTGAAGTGATTGTTCTCGGTGCCGGCGGAGCATCAAGAGCGGTCACATTCATGTGCACCGTGACAGGTGCAGCTAAGGTATACCTTATGAACAGAAGTATTGACAAGGCAGAGCAGCTTGCGGATGATGTGAATACCTATGTCGCCGGAGAATGTGTACATGCGTTGTCTCTTGACGGTTATAAGGAGCTTAAGGGTTATAATGACAATTCGGGTTACAAATATATAGTGATACAGACGACAAGTAAGGGCTTGTATCCTGACGCCACGGGGACACCGGTTGAGGATGAAGCTTTCTATGATATGATTGAGGCTGCTGTTGATATTATATTCAACCCGTCCGAGACGCGATTTATGCATCTGGTGAGAGCACATGGTGCAAAGGCATACAATGGTCTGGAGATGCTCTTATATCAGGGAGTTGCCGCATTCGAGCTGTGGAATGACATCCGGGTGCCGGATGAGCTGTGCAGGGAGCTCTATGAACTCATGAAGAAAGAGATGGGGCAGAATTGATATGAACGGATGCGCTGATAAAAATGCCGGAAAAAATAACATAATTCTTATAGGTTTCATGGGTTCGGGCAAGACAACGTTCGGAAGATGGATAGAGAAGAATCATGGAATGAAGCTTATTGACACGGATAAACTGATTTCACTGCAGGTGGAAAAATCCATAAACGCGATTTTTGCCGAGCATGGTGAGGAATATTTCAGAAATCTTGAGACAGAGTGTGTGAAGAGCCTGAATGAGCAGAATACAGTGAACACGGTGGTATCTGTGGGAGGAGGACTTCCGCTGAGGGAGGTCAACGGACAGGAGCTTCACAGCTTGGGAATCGTTGTGTATCTGAGAGCGAAGGTGGAGACACTGGTAAAGAGGTTATCACATGACAAGTCAAGACCGCTCCTTGCAGGAGGCGATGTAGAAGCTAAGATAAACGACCTGATGGGCAGACGTGCATCGATATATGAGGAGCGGGCAGACCTGATTATAGATACTGACGATATGAGCTTTGAGAAAATGTATGGGAGGATAAAGGAGTATGAAGATTCTTGTAATTAATGGTCCGAATCTTAATTTCCTCGGAATAAGAGACAAGAAAATCTATGGCACACAGGACTATGATTACCTTGTAAATATGCTTCATGACAAGGCAAGGGAGTTTGGCATAGATATTGAGACATGGCAGAGCAATCACGAAGGTGCCATTATAGATAAGCTTCAGGAGGCATATTTTGAACATGAAAAGGGAGAGCTCGATGGTATTGTAATCAATCCGGGAGCATATACTCATTACAGCTATGCAATACGTGATGCACTTGCACCGCTTGATTTCCCAAAGTATGAGGTACATATATCGGATATACATTCGAGGGAGGATTTCCGCCATGTGTCGGTGACACTTCCGGAATGTACGAAGCAGATTGCGGGAAAAGGGCTTGAAGGCTACTGTATTGCAATTGAGGAAATTGTAAATTCACTTAGAGAAAGGAAAGATGGTTAGTTTATGGGAGACATACACCCCTATTTGGGCGGGATACTTTTACTCGCCTTCATGATAATTGATGCTGTGCTGTACGCATTCTCGTCGGCACTGCAGAATGTTAACGATTCATTTATAGAGAAAAAATGTGAGGATGAGAACGACAGA
This sequence comes from Firmicutes bacterium CAG:882, assembly GCA_000435595.1. Lineage (GTDB taxonomy): Bacteria > Bacillota > Clostridia > Lachnospirales > Lachnospiraceae > CAG-882. Next base: position 27,291 of record FR895437.1, on the reverse strand, counting down.
AAGGCTAAGAAACTTCAAAAGCTTGCCGATAACCCTGCAGTGCTATCCAACACACTCGATATAACGGTGTTTATAACTAACGTAGCCGTCGGCGGTTACATTTTAAGGGCAATATCAAGGGCGATAGAGAGAGCCACAAAGACACAGTCGGTATGGATTATATTCGGCGTTGCAGTGGTTGTCATCATTGTTCTGCTTGTGCTTGGTGTACTGGTGCCTAAGCGCGTAGGCATGAAGTATCCGGAAAAGACTTTATACAGACTTCTGAGTCCTGCGGGACTTCTCATGGGACTTCTTACACCTGTGGCATTTATAGTGTCAAAGTTATCGAATCTTGTGCTCAGAATTATAGGAATCAATCCTCACGAGCAGCTTGAGAATGTGACTGAGGAAGAGATTATCACGATGGTCAATGAAGGACAGGAAAAGGGCGTCCTCGAGGAGGGCGAGGCGAAGATGATTAACAATATCTTCGAGTTCGGAGACAAGGAAGCACATGATGTCATGGTGCACCGCTCCAATATTATTGGAATTGACCAGAATACGTCCCTTGAGGATGCGTTCAACATAATGTTAAGCAACAGCTTTTCGAGATACCCTGTGTACGACGAGGACATTGATCACATTGTCGGAATGATACATCTTCGCGATGCGATAGTTGCATACGAGAATGACAAGAGCAATGAGACACCGATAAAAGATATAAAGCATCTAATGAGAGCTGCATACTATGTGCCTGAAACAAGAAATGTTGATGCACTTTTTAAGGAAATGCAGGCAGAGAAGATTCAGTTCGCCATAGTGGTTGACGAGTATGGACAGACCTCCGGTATTATTACCATGGAGGATATTATCGAGGAGATAGTCGGTAATATCATGGATGAGTATGACAAGGAGGAAAAGCAGATTGAAAGAACCTCGGAGGACTCATACGAGGTTGATGGTCTTACATTGCTGGATGACCTTGAGGATTTGCTTGATATCACATTTGACACAGAGGATTATGAGACAATCAACGGCTTTATGATAGCTCAGCTTCACAGACTTCCGACGGACGATGAGAGCGGTGAGGTTGACTATGAGGGCTACCATTTTAAGGTATTGGAGGCAAAAAACAGGGTAATCCGCAAGGTCAGAATAACAAAAAATGAAGTTGAGGAAGAAAAGGGTAATGACGGTAATCCACAGACTGACGAATAACATTCCTGTAATTATAGAGAATCTGCCGGGTGCAAGAAGCGTAACCTTCGGTGTGTATGTGGGCAGCGGTTCACAGAATGAGACAGCTGCCGGCAATGGAGTTGCACATGCGATAGAGCATATGCTTTTTAAGGGTACGGACAAATACAATGCAGGACAGCTTGCAGATATAATGACTGAGCTTGGAGGCGGAATAAACGCTTACACCTCCAAGGAGAACACAGTATTCTATGGTAAGGTGCTTCCGGAGGATTTTGAGAGAGCACTCACGGTTATGGCGGATATGCTGTTTAATTCCGTGTTTGACTCAAAGGAATTCTCAAAAGAGAAGGGCGTAATCATTGATGAGATAGATTCCTATGATGATTCGGCGGAGGATATGTGCCATGAGCTTTTGCAGAAGCGGGTGTGGAATGATAATCCGCTGGGATTTATTATATCAGGCAGCAAGAGCAACGTAAGAAAGCTTACCAGGCAGCAGCTCATTGACTTTAAGAATGCCAATTACACGGCGGACAACATACTCATATCCGTGGCGGGAAAATGTGATGAGAAGAGTATCATGTCGGTGCTGGAGCCTCTGTTTTCGGGGCTGCCTGAGACGGGAGACAAGCTTATACCGCAAAGCCCTGATTTTAACAGATGTTTTATCACAAGATATAAGGACATGGAGCAGGTGCACTTAAACATCGCCTTTGACAATGTGAGAAGCTCCGATGAGGACAGATATGCGATGTATATGATTAACTCAATGCTGGGAGGCAACCTGAATTCCAGACTTTTCCAGAAGGTAAGAGAGCAGAACGGTCTGACCTACAGCATATACTCGTACAACAGCATGTGTGACCTTGCAGGACTTTTTCACATCTATGCATCGATGAGTGCAGCTCAGACCGAGAGGGTGTATGAGCTCATATTTGAGATAATAGACGAGCTTAATGAGAAGGGAATAGCGGAGGACGAGCTTGCAAGGCTGAAGAGGCAGACGAAGATTGAGCTTGTTCTGGGAAGCGAGGCGGCAAGCAATACCGTGCTAAACAACGCCAAGACATTTCTCTCAACGGGAAGCGTGATTTCACTTGATGAGGCAGTGGAGCACTATGAAGCGGTTACACTAGAGCAGTTCAACAGATGTATAAGAACTTATCTGAGAAAGGATAAGTGCAGCGTATGTCTTGTCGGAAATGTCAAGGATGTGCCGATTTCAACGCTCAGGAAAAAATGGGAAATTAGAAAATAATATATTGAAATTAAATTAAAAGGGGAATCAGCGTGGATAAATCGGAGCGTAAAATGACAAAGATTGCAAGGGAGGTTGGCAAGTTCACTGTGCAGACCATGAAGGAGGACGGCATAGGGACGGCTGAGTTCGATTTCATACATCTTGTGAGACACAACCCGGGGATAACGCAGGCACAGGTGCGCGAGCAGCTAAAGCTTGACAAGGGGGCAGCCGCAAGAAGGACGGCAAGTCTTGAAAACAAGGGGTATCTTATACGAAAAGTAAATCCCGAGGACAAAAGAAGCTCGAAGTTGTATGCGACGGAAAAGGCAGAGAGTCTCAAAAATTCCAAGGCATATCTCGAGGGAATGTATTATGAATGGCTTCTTGGGCAGCTTTCCGAGGAGGAGTGCGAGGAGTTCGTGAAGACACTTGATAAGCTGTACATTCTCAGCAAGACGGAGAGCAGGGCGGGATTTCCGAATTTGAAGAAAAAAGTCGATGATGAGGGAAATGTTTAGGTCTGTGATAAAGCCTGTCTCATTTTTATCATAAAAATTACGGCATCAAAATATAATAGTTCTGTGGAACGAAGGCTATAATATAAAATGTATAAAGTGGGAGAGTATTTATGGGGATTATATGGACTGCCATACAGGGCTTCTGCATGGCGATGGCGGATGCCGTGCCCGGCGTGTCGGGAGGTACGATAGCATTTGTCATGGGCTTTTATGACAGATTTATCGAGTCGCTTGATAACATTATTTCGGGCAGCAGGGAACAAAAAAAGAGTGCACTTATATTTCTTTTAAAGCTTGGCACAGGCTGGGTGGTCGGATTTATCTGCACCGTGCTTGCACTTGGCAGAATCTTTGACAGCCATATATATGAGCTGTGCTCACTCTTTTTGGGGCTTTCGCTCTTTGCTGTGCCGATTATAGTGCGTGATGAGTGGGAGACACTCAAGGGAAGGTATGTACACATTCTGTTTGCACTTCTCGGTGTGGCGATTGTAGCGGTCATAACATATTTAAACCAGAGCCTTTCGAGGGGAAGCATGGACATATCGGCGCTGAGCTTTGTAAAGGGCATCTATGTGTTCGTCGTAGCCGCCATCGCAATCTCGGCGATGGTGCTTCCCGGAATCTCGGGCTCGACGATGCTTCTCATATTCGGGCTGTATGTGCCGATAATGAGTGCACTCAGAGGTTTTTTACATCTGGAATTTAAGTATATTCCGATACTTATAATATTCGGACTCGGAATACTCACGGGAATATTCACGAGCGTGAAGCTTCTAAGGACAGGTCTTGAAAAGTTCCGCTCGCAGATGGTATATTTGATTCTCGGGCTTGTCATAGGCTCGATGTATGCCATCGTGACAGGACCATCAACACTTGAGACGCCACAGCCTGTCATGACCTTTGCAACGTTTAAGGTCGGATATTTCATATTCGGTGGAGTCATTCTTCTGGGCTTACAGCTGTTAAAAGGCGCGATGGAGAAAAAATAGTATAATGATGATATCAGGGTCAAAACATGCTAAGTTTATAGCACATGTTTTGACCCTGATATCATCATATAATAAAAAATCTTAAAATTACATTAAGAGGGCATTGTATAATCCGAGCGCCGGGCGTGGGGTTATATGATGCCGTTTTTGTGTGGATGTGCATTGCGGCGTACAATGCAGATGTTGCATGCGGCCGACTGAATCTTATTACTTTGCAAGTTTATATTTTTACTCAAAATGCAGATAATATGTCCGTATGAAAAATGCAGAAAAATTGTAATCTGCGGAAAGAGAGGAAGCTATGGCGGATGATGAAAAGAACCTGAAGGAGAAGGACAGGGAGGAGATAGAGGCGTTCGGGCAGCTCTCGCTCTCCGATAAGGACGACGAGAACATAAAGCTTATCACAATAATCGGAGAGATAGAGGGACATGAGGTGCTATCTAACAACTGCAAGACGACAAAGTATGAGCATCTTATTCCGATATTTGCACAGATTGAGGACAGCAAAAAGATAAAAGGAGTAATTATAATAATAAACACTATAGGAGGGGACGTGTCGGCGGGGCTTGCACTTGCTGAGATGATTGCATCGATAAGCAAGCCGACGGTCTCGCTTGTAATCGGTGACAGCCACTCAATCGGTGTGCCGCTTGCAGTCGCGTCGGACTATTCGTTCATCGTGCCGACGGGAACAATGCTCATTCACCCCGTGAGGATGAGCGGAACCGTTATCGGTGCACCCCAGACCTACGATTATTTTAAGATGATACAGGACAGGATAGTTAAATTTATTGAGGAGCACAGCAGGATTGAAAAGGGAAGCATTGAAAAGATGATGATGAACACGAGCATGCTGTCGAAGGATCTGGGGACAGTTCTTGTGGGTGAGCAGGCTGTTCATGCGGGACTCATCGACGAGGTCGGCGGGGTTAAGGAGGCACTAGCAAAAATAAAAAAGCTTGCACACGGTTTGATTTGACCTCATTGTAAAAAAATGCTATAATTCAATTAATTGTGTAAATATGTGGAGGGGATAATTTGGAAGCACTTAAGATAATTATCAGCGGAATAATTGATGGCATCACGGGGTTCCTTCCGGTCAGCAGTTCCGGACATCTTTTGATGCTTAAGAACGTGTTCGGCTTTGGCGTGGGAAACAGTGTGTTCTTTGATATGTTTTTGAAGCTTGCAACCATTGCGGTGATTGTGTTCGCTTTCAGAAAGGACATTATAAGGCTTGTAAGGCTTGAGAACGGAGCGTACAGAAAGCTTGCACTTTTGATATTGGCGGCAACGATATCGACGGGAATAGTCGGGGCTGCGTGCAGGAGCTTTGCAGCCTATGCTGCCGGAACGGTTCTGTTTCCGGGAATATTTCTTGTCGCAACAGGAGTTATGCTATTTTTGACTGATGGAATTAAGAACGGTGAGCTGAAGATAGGGGATGTCGGCTTCTTTGAAGCGTTTGTTGTGGGAGCGGTTCAGGGGCTGGCCGCACTTCCCGGCCTTTCGCGATGCGGAATGGTAATAACGGTATGTCTGCTGTTAGGCTTCAACAAAAAGCTGACATGGAGATTTGCGTTTCTTTCGGCGGTTCCCGCGCTTATCGGCTCGGTGGTGCTCGATATAGTTGATCTTGTAAGGTTTGGCGCGTCGGATGCAGAGAACACGGGCTGGTATATACTTGCGATGGTTTTTGCCATGGTTACGGGATATATCGGACTTATTCTTTTAAACAGGATATTGAGAAGAGGAAGATTCAGGATTCTTTCCATCTACTGCCTCGCACTTGGAGGCTTCATGCTTGCGTCGATGATCGTAATGTAAACGCGGCGAATATCATTGAAATTGACATTTATAAATATAATATTTTTGATACAGATTTTATAGAAGTGAGGTAATAACAATGGCTGCAAGCAGGCAAACATCACCTGAGAAAAAAAGGACGACACAGTCGCACAGGACGACTGCGAAGTCTGCGGCGACAGGAAGCAAAAGAACGGCTTCATCGGGTTCAAGAGCTTCGTCAGGTTCAAGATCAAGAAAGAAGAAAAAGAAGATTAGCAGTGCGGCATTTAATGAGGCCGCCTTGTTTATTGCTTTGGCAGTGGCACTCATTCTTTTCATAAGCAATTTCGGACTGGCTGGAAAGTTCGGCACGTTTTTTGAGGCACTCCAGTTCGGCACGTTCGGTGTGCTTGCATACATATTTCCGCTGGAGCTGGTGCTAGGCACATACCTTATGATGCGCAAGGGAAAGAAGAGCGGGGTTGCCAGAGTTAAGTTCATAACGGCTTTTATCGGCTCATTTTTCGTGTGCGCGTTTATCGAGATGATTAACGGTGCTTACAAGAGCATGGAGAAGCTGTCGGGGTATTATAATTTTGCCGTTCCCGTAAAGAAGGGCGGCGGAATCATAGGCGGTTCGATATGCAGATTTCTGACACCTGCTGTCGGCAAGGTCGGAGCTTATATAATCATAGTAGTGTTTATCATAATTGCGATTCTCATTATCTCGGAGCGCTCGATACTGAAGGGCTTGTCAAGCGGAAGCAGGAAGGTGTTTAAGACTGCCAAGGATGATATCTGCGAGTACAAGGAGGAGAGCGAGAAGAAGAGAGTTCAGAGAGAGGAAGCAAGAGAGCAGGAGGTTACAAGGCGCAGACGCTTCAATCAGAAGGTCAGCGGTGTGGATTTTTCTATAGAGATTCCAAGGGAGAGAAGGGATGTTGACACGGCGGACAGGCTTCCGCAGGCTGAGAATATGCGAAGACGAAACAGCGGTATTGCGGGTGCCGAGGTCGAGGAGGTATTCCAAAATGACAGATATTCGGAGAATATTATTGACATATCGCCTGAGAATGCGGTTTCGGGGAGCGTGATTTCGCTTAAGAAGAGAAAGAATGCAGTCACGGCAAAGCCTGTAACACCTGATGTCAAAGAGAATATGAACGAGGTATCAGAGGCGGGATTTAAGCCTGATGTCTCTGAGATTACGGAGTATAAGCCGCAGGACGATTATACGGGCTATGAGGCTTCAGAGGAGAAGAATGAGCAGACGTACTCATCATACGGAGAGCATCTTCAGGAGCTGCCTGAGGACGATGGCATGGAGCAGTGGAGCAGGCAGGCGGAGGTTGACGCAGCAGGAAGAGCCGTGCTGGAGAATATAAAAAGACAGCAGCCGGCACAGCCTGAGAAGAGTACTGCTGCAGAGGTAAGAAAGAGTGTAGAGCCACAGGCATCGAAAAATAAGGAACCGGAGCGCACGATGGAGCAGGTTGACGCTGAGATTGACGAGGAACTTCGCCAGTCGGAGGAGCTCAATGAGGAGATTGTTGAGGAGGAATATAAGTTCCCTCCGGTCGAGCTTCTTCACAGAGGACGTTCCTCCAATTCAGCTTCGGACAAGGAGCTTCACGACACGGCTATGAAGCTTCAACAGACCTTATCGAACTTCGGCGTCAGGGTTACGGTGTCGGATGTGAGCTGCGGTCCGGCGGTTACAAGATATGAGATTCAGCCTGAGCAGGGCGTTAAGGTCAGCAGAATCGTGTCGCTTGCCGATGATATAAAGCTTAATCTTGCCGCTGCTGATATAAGAATAGAGGCTCCGATACCGGGCAAGGCGGCAGTCGGAATCGAGGTTCCGAACAAGGAGACATCGGGCGTTACGCTCAGAGAGCTTATAGAGAGCAAGCCCTTTGAGGAGAGCAAGTCGCCTATTGCGTTTGGTGTTGGTAAGGATATAGCAGGGCAGGTTGTTGTTGCGGATATTGCAAAGATGCCTCATGTGCTCATAGCCGGTGCCACGGGTTCGGGTAAGTCGGTATGTATCAACACGATTATAATGAGTATTCTTTTCAGGGCTAAGCCGTCAGAGGTCAAGCTTATAATGATTGACCCGAAGGTGGTTGAGCTGAGTGTATATAATGGTATTCCGCATCTTATGATTCCGGTTGTGACGGATTCTAAGAAGGCGGCAGGTGCTCTTAACTGGGCTGTTGCCGAGATGGATGACAGATACAAGAAGTTCGCACAGGCAGGCGTGCGTGATCTGAAGGGCTACAATGCGAAGGTTGAGCAGCTTAAGGACATAGAGGCAGAAAATAAGCCTGCCAGGATGCCACAGCTTGTCATTATCATAGATGAGCTTGCCGACCTCATGATGATAGCAAAGAATGAGGTTGAGGATGCGATTGTGCGTCTTGCACAGCTTGCAAGAGCGGCCGGAATACATCTCGTTATCGCTACACAGAGACCGTCCGTAGACGTCATCACGGGTCTTATCAAGGCTAATGTTCCTTCAAGAATTGCATTTGCGGTGTCATCGGGAGTCGACTCGAGAACAATTCTTGACATGGTAGGTGCCGAAAAGCTTCTCGGAAAGGGAGACATGCTGTTCTCACCTGCAGGTTATCCTAAGCCGGCGAGAATTCAGGGAGCTTTTGTATCGGATGATGAAGTGAGTGCCGTTGTGGAATTTTTGAAAGCGAACTGCGGTGAGACCGGCGGCTATCATAATGATGTCACCGAGAAGATTAACAACCCTGCGTTTGCTGAGAGTCAGGCATTCGGAAATGATTATGATGATTATTTTGCCGAGGCAGGTCGATACCTTATAGAAAAAGGCAAGGGTTCGGTGAGCATACTTCAGAGAGTGTACCGCATAGGCTTTAACAGAGCCGCAAGGATTATGGACCAGCTTGAGGAAGCAGGGGTAATGGGACCTGAGGAGGGAACCAAGCCGAGAAAAGTGCTTATGAGCATGGAAGAATTTGAGGAGCTTTTAGCAAAGCTCTAAAAATAAAACACATCATACAGTGAGAAGGAGAATACACATGAAGAGTGATATTGAAATTGCACAGAGTGCGGATATGCGTCCGATTAAGGAGATTGCAGCTAACTTCGGAATCAAGGAGGATGACCTTGAATTATACGGAAAGTATAAGACGAAGCTTTCAGATGAGTATCTGAAGAGCATTGAGAAAAACAAGGACGGAAAGCTTATTCTTGTGACGGCAATCAACCCGACACCTGCCGGGGAGGGAAAGACGACAATAAGCATAGGTCTTGCCGATGCGCTCAACAGAGCCGGCAAAAAGACCATGGTTGCACTCAGAGAGCCTTCACTCGGCCCTTGCTTTGGTGTCAAGGGCGGTGCTGCCGGTGGCGGATATGCACAGGTTGTGCCTATGGAGGAGCTTAACCTTCACTTTACGGGAGATTTTCATGCAATAACTTCTGCAAATAACCTTCTTGCGGCGATGCTCGACAATCACATCCAGCAGGGAAATGCACTCGGAATTGATACAAGACAGATTGTGTGGAAGAGATGTCTTGATATGAACGACAGAGTTTTAAGAAATGTTGTAGTGGGGCTCGGAGCGAAGGCTGACGGCTTTGTGAGAGAGGATCACTTTGTAATCACCGTTGCGACCGAGATAATGGCAATACTTTGTCTTGCAAATGATATGGATGATTTAAAGGATAGACTCGGAAAGATAATTGTCGCATACAATTATGCTGGTGAGCCTGTTACGGCGGCAGACTTAAAGGCTGTCGGTGCGATGGCTGCACTTTTAAAGGATGCAATAAAGCCTAACATGATCCAGACGCTTGAGGGAACTCCCGCACTTGTCCACGGAGGACCTTTCGCCAACATTGCTCACGGCTGTAACAGTGTGAGGGCAACTAAGGCTGCACTTAAGATGGCAGATTATGTTGTCACTGAGGCAGGCTTCGGTGCAGACCTAGGAGCCGAGAAATTCATTGACATCAAGTGCCGTAAGGCAGGAATTGCCCCTGACGCTGTTGTTATTCTCGCTACGGTAAAGGCACTTAAATACAATGGCGGAGTTAAGAAGGATGAGCTTGCGGCTCCTAATCTTGAGGCGGTGAAGAAGGGAATAGTCAACCTTGACAAGCACATCGAGAATCTTCATGCCTTCGGTGTACCTGTTGTGGTTACACTTAACTCATTCCTCACCGACACTGAGGAGGAGTACGAGTTCATCAGAAAGCACTGTGAGGATATGGGCTGTGAGTTCGCACTTGCAAAGGTGTGGGCAGAAGGCGGCAAGGGAGGAGAAGAACTTGCAGCTAAGGTTATCAAGACAATTGAGACTAAGAAGAGCGAGCTTAAATTCACCTATGAGCTTGACTCACCTTTAAAGGATAAGATAGAGGCGATAGCTACGAAGATTTACGGCGCAGGTTCGGTGAGTTATTCTGCTGAGGCTTCAAGAATGTTAAAGAAGCTTGAGAAGATGGGCTTCGGAAATCTTCCTGTATGTATGGCTAAGAACCAGTATTCGCTCTCGGACGACCCGAATGCTCTTGGACGCCCTGAAGGCTTCAATGTAAATATCAGGGAAGTATATGTGAGTGCAGGAGCAGGCTTTGTTGTCGCAATAACGGGAACGGTTATGACCATGCCGGGACTTCCTAAGGTTCCTGCCGCTGAGAATATTGACGTTGTTGATGATAAGATAATAGGTTTATTCTAAACAGGCAATTGCGAAACGCAATTTTGACGATAAACAGTTGTGCAAATTTAACAAATTCGCAAGCAGGTACTATGAAGCCGCCGGTACTTAGGCAGTGTATTTTACTGCGTTATGTACCGTTGCGTGATTCATGTAGCGAAAGCGTGCCTGCGGTGAATTGTCAAATTTGTACAACGTCCGCTTTCAAATACATAGTTTCGCAATCAACTGATTATATTTAAAATCAAGTGAGGATTTATTTTTATGGAAAATTTCTGTGTCAGAGATATAGTGAATGCCACGAATGGCAGACTGTTGTGCGGAGATGAGAACACGGCGATAATTAATTTTGCCACAAATTCGGGAAAATCCGAGCCGGGGCTTATGTTTGCACCGATTGTCGGTGAGCGTGTTGACGGCCATAAGTATATTGCCAATGCGTTTGAGTGCGGAGCTTCGGGCACACTTACACAGAATGAGGCTGCTGTGGCTGATATAATTGACAGATGGAAGAGCACGGGAGAAGCGGTAAAGCCGGTGATTCTCGTCGATGATTCCGTGAAGGCGATGCAGCTTACGGCGAGGGAATATGAGAGCAGGCTCTCACTTGATAAGGTGGGTGTGACGGGAAGTGTCGGCAAGACGACGACAAAGGAGATGATTGCCTGTGCACTCTCGGGCGGACTTAAAGTCTATAAGACGGCAGGAAACGCCAACAGCCAGGTTGGAGTTCCGGTTACAATTATGAATATCAAGCCGGATGACGAGGCGGCGGTGATTGAGATGGGAATGAGTGAGGAGGGGGAGATGAAGCGTCTTGCGGCTCTCCTGACTCTTGATGCGGCGGTTATGACCAACATCGGTGTGAGCCATATTGAACAGCTCGGCTCACAGGAGAACATTCTTGCGGAGAAGTGGCATATAACGGACGCATTAAAGGACGGAGGTTTCATATTCTTAAACGGCGACGATGTGCTTTTAAGAGAGAGAGCAAGACTCTGCAGGGTGAGCCACGACGAGGTGTTCGGAGCAGAGGATACGAGAAGGCTTACGGTGTATACGTTCGGACACGCAAAGGACTGTGATTACAGGGCTGAAAATATAGTCACCGACGGGGACGGAATAAGCTTTGATGCGGTTCATGCAGGTGAGAGGCTGCATGTTAAGCTTTCTGTGCTCGGCGACCATAATGTCAACAATGCACTCGTGGCACTTGCTGTTGCACAACATTTCGGGGTGGATATTCAGAGTGCCGCGGATGAACTAAAGGGATACACGGGAGTTGCGATGAGGCAGCACGTCACAAAGAAGGACGGCATAACCTACATCGACGATTCCTACAATGCAAGTCCTGATTCCATGAAGGCGGGACTTAACGTGCTCTGCCAGATGCCTGCATCCTACAGGGTGGCAGTTCTTGCGGATATGCTTGAACTTGGCGAGAACACGAAGGAGTATCACAGACTTGTCGGAGAGTATGCGGGAAAGAGTAAGGTAGATGAGCTTGTGCTCTACGGCGAGCTTGCAAAGAACATAGGGTATGGAGCCGAACAGTATATTAAGAACATAAGACATTTTGATACACTTGATGAGATTAAGAGCTATCTGAAGAACAGCTTAAAGCCCGGGACAGCCGTGCTTTTTAAGGGCTCGAGGGGAATGAGGCTCAATGAGGCTGCAGACGGTATTCTTGAGGCGTAGGAGGATTGACATGAGACTTAGATATATAATTTCGGAGCTTGACTATATACTTTACAATGGCAGTGAGGATATTGAGATTACACAGCTTGTATGTGATTCGAGAAAGATTGTCGAGGGCTGTGTGTTTGTATGTGTTAAGGGAACGGTATTTGACGGACATACATTTATAGATGAGGCAATCAATATGGGGGCGGCTGCCATAATCACGGAAGAACAGGTTGAAATCACCGAACACAGAAAAAATACCACGTTTATAGCAGCGGCTGACTGTCGAAATACTCTTGCTCTTACCTCGGCGGCATATTTCGGACATCCTGCAAAGAGACTTTTCACTATAGGAATTACGGGGACGAAGGGCAAGACAACGACCGCATTCATGGTTCGCGAGATACTTGAAAGATGCGGCTATAAGACAGGTCTTATCGGGACGATAGAGATTATAACCGGTTCACGTCATATCGAGTCGTCCAACACAACACCGGAATCCTATGATGTTCAGAAGTATTTTAAGGAGATGGCAGACAACGGCTGTCGGTGTGTCGTCATGGAGGTGTCATCACAGGCACTTATGATGAAGAGATGTGGCGGTATTATGTTTGACATAGGTGTATTTACGAACCTTGAACCTGACCATATAGGTCCGAATGAGCATGCAAGCTTTGAGGACTATATGCATTGTAAGGGACTTCTCTTTAAACAGTGTAAGGTTGGAATCGTAAACAGCGACGACGAGCACACCAATGAGGTGTTAAAGGGGCATACCTGTGAGGTTGTATCCTACGGATTAAATGAAGGTGCTGACATGAGAGCTGTGAACATAAGTTATATTCATGAGCCGGGACACATAAGCACCGAGTACGATGTCGAGGGAAGAAATCTTCATATCAAGCTTGCACTTCCGGGAAAGTTCAGTGTCTACAATTCACTCTGCGCTGTTGCAGTCACCTATGAGGCAGCGAAGGCTGAGAAGACAGAGGTTGACGAGGAGAAGTTAAAGGCTGCACTTGCTGCCGTTGCCGTGAAGGGAAGAGTCGAGCCTGTGAAGGTGTCCGACAAGTTCATTCTCATGATTGACTACGCGCACAATGCGATGAGCCTTAAGAGTATCTTAGAGACGTTAAGAGAATATAATCCTAAGCGTCTGGTGAGTGTGTTCGGCTGCGGGGGCAACCGTTCGAAGCTGAGACGTTACGAGATGGGCGAGGTTTCGGGAAAGCTTGCCGATTTTACAATCATAACATCGGATAATCCGAGATTTGAGGAACCGCTTGACATTATTGCGGATATAAGAAGCAGCATAGAAAAGACCGGAGGAGAGTTTATCGAGATTCCTGACCGCAAGGAGGCAATCCGCTATGCAATCGAGCATGGCAGGGAGGGCGACATAATCGTTCTTGCAGGCAAGGGACATGAAGATTATCAGGAAATCAAGGGTGTGAAGTATCCAATGGACGAGAGAGTACTGATTAAGGAAGTGCTTGAGGAATTAAAATGTGGTTCGCAGATATCATAGTTGATATTTCAATTGATAAACTGGATAAGACATTTGAGTACATTCTGCCTGATGAGCTTTTGGGAACCGTTGAAATCGGCTCACAGGTGAATGTGCCGTTTGGCAGCAGAATGATTACCGGATATGTGGTCAATATAACCGATGAGCCGGAGTTCAATGTGGCGAGGATGAAGCCTGTTGAATCCGTTGTTGACAGGGCAGTATCAATTGACAGCAGGATGATTAAGCTTGCCTATTGGATGAAGCACAATTACGGCTCGACAATTAATCAGGCGTTAAAGACGGTGCTTCCGGTTAAGGAAGCGGTCAGGGAAAAAAAGGAAAGCATTTTGTCGCTCACGGAGGGCTATGCTGAAAACGAAAAGGCTGTGGAGGACTATATTGCTGAGTGTGACAGAAAGCATTATGCCGCAAAAAGCAGGCTGGTGTCCGCACTAAAGCAGGATGGGGCACTTGATGAGAGCATAGTTAAGTCAAAGCTGAATATTTCCTCATCGACAATCACGGCACTGATAAATCAGGGAATTATAGAGAAAAGTGACAGTACCTTGTACAGAAATCCCGTACATCATGTATACGGGAGAATTCAGGGTTGTATACTTAACAGGGAACAGAGCTTTGTGACAGGTTCAATCATAGCCGATTATGATAGTGGAATAAGGGGAACATATCTCATTAAGGGGGTTACAGGAAGCGGCAAGACGGAGGTGTATCTTGAGATAATTGAGCATGTGCTTGCACAGGGCAGACAGGTTATAATGCTCATACCCGAGATAGCACTCACTTACCAGACGGTCATGCGCTTTTATAAGCGGTTCGGAAATGTGGTGTCGATACTCAATTCGAGAATGTCAAAGGGCGAGAGGTATGACCAGTATCTGAGAGCAAAGAACGGTGACATAAAGATTATGATAGGACCTCGTTCGGCACTTTTTACACCGTTTGACAATCTTGGACTTATAGTTATAGATGAGGAACACGAGGGAGCTTATAAGAGTGACTCGGTTCCGAAGTACCATGCAAGGGAGACGGCGATAGAGCTTGCATCCATGAGCAATGCGTCGGTGATACTCGGCTCGGCCACGCCGTCGGTTGACGCATATTATAAAGCAAGAAGTGGTGAGTATAAGCTCTTTGTGTTAAACAACAGGGCGGGGGAGAGT
>FR895437.1:0-12449 GCA_000435595.1 Firmicutes bacterium CAG:882 | reverse complement strand
GAATGTTGAGACGGCAGACTTAAGGGAAGAACTCAAAAACGGTAACAAGTCGATATTCAGCAGACGCCTTAAAAGTCTTATAGAGGACAGACTTGCCAAGGGTGAGCAGATAATGCTGTTTCTCAACAGGCGGGGATATGTTGGATTTATTAATTGCAGAGAGTGCGGACATGTGATAAAATGTCCTCATTGTGATGTCGCACTCACGGCACACAACAACGGGCGGCTTGTATGCCATTATTGCGGATATTCGGAGCCTGACAAAAAGATATGTCCCGCGTGCGGTTCTAAGTATATCGGAGGTTTTAAGGTGGGAACCGAGAAGATAGAGCAGGCGGTGAAGGAGAGCTTTCCGGGAGCGAGAGTGCTTCGAATGGACCTTGATACCACCAAGGGCAAGGAGGGGCATGAGAAGATACTCGAGGAGTTCGCAGGAGGAAATGCGGATATTCTTGTAGGAACACAGATGATTGTGAAGGGACACGATTTTCCGAATGTCACGCTTATGGGAATACTTCTCGCCGATTTATCGCTGTATTCTTCGGATTTTAGGGCACAGGAGAGAACATTTCAGCTTCTGACGCAGGCAGCAGGAAGAGCAGGACGCGGAGATAAGCCCGGGGATGTCGTTATTCAGACATACGACCCGTCACACTACAGCGTGCAGATGGCGGTAAAGCATGACTATGACGGCTTTTATGAGCAGGAGATAATGTACAGGGAGCTTATGGATTATCCTCCCGTTTCGAATCTCATGGCGGTGAAAGTATCGTCAAAGTATGAAAAGAATGCCAATGACGCGGCGGCATGGCTGCTTGATTTTATAAAAAGACAGCTTGAAAAGGATACAGACAATATACCGGAGAATCTGCCTCGGATTATCGGTCCGACAAGGGCATCGGTGTATAAACTTAATGATATTTTTTCGGTTCTTTTATATTTTAAACATAAACAGTACACAGTTCTGACACAGATTAAGGATATATTAGAGAAGTATATAAAAGATAATGGGCAGGATTTTAAGACAATTAGTGTACAGTTCGATTTCAACAGGTAAATAATAAGAAAAGAGGAATATAAAATGGCACTTAGACAGATTAGAACAATCGGAGATCCTTGCCTTAACAAGGTATGTAAGAAGGTAGAGGAGGTCAACGAGCGTACACTTACACTGATTGACGATATGCTTGACACAATGTATGAGGCTGACGGAGTAGGACTTGCGGCACCACAGGTCGGTGTATTAAAAAGAATTGTTGTCATCGATGTGGGGGATGGTCCTATTGTAATGATTAACCCCGAGATTCTTGAGACAAGCGGAAGCCAGACAGGCAGCGAGGGGTGCTTAAGCGTTCCGGGCAAGGCAGGAACCGTCACAAGACCTGATTATGTAAAGGCGAAGGCTTATGACGAGGAGATGAATGAGTATATAATCGAGGGTGAGGAGCTTCTTGCAAGGGCAATATGCCATGAACTTGCACATCTTGACGGACATCTCTACACAGAGCTTGTCGAAGGAGAGCTTATGAACACCGAGGATGCGGATAAGAATAAAAAACGTAAATAGTTTTACGGATTAGAATAGGAGATTTTGATGAGAGTAGTTTTTATGGGAACACCGGATTTCGCGGTGGGAACTCTTAAGGCACTTATTGAAGCAGGACATGATGTGGCAGCGGTTGTCACACAGCCAGATAAGCCGAAGGGCAGAGGAAAAGAGCTTCTTATGACACCTGTGAAGGCGGAGGCGGTGAAGGCAGGAATACCTGTATATCAGCCTGAAAAGATAAGAAAGAATGAGGAATTTCTTTCAGAGCTTAAAAAGATTAATCCGGATGTCATCGTTGTCGTGGCATTTGGGCAGCTTCTTCCGGTCAGCGTGTTGGAGCTCCCGAAGTACGGCTGTGTGAACGTACATGCGTCGCTTCTGCCTATGTACCGCGGTGCCGCACCTCTTCAATGGGTTATAATTAACGGGGAGAAGGTAAGCGGAGTCACTACAATGCAGATGGATAAGGGACTTGACACTGGCGATATGCTCCTTAAAGAGGAAGTTGCCATTGAACCTAAGGAGACTTACGAGACATATCATGATAAGCTCTCGGTTGTCGGGGCAGGACTTCTCATAAAGACGCTTGAAGGCTTAGAGGCAGGTACGATTACTCCCGTAAGACAGGAGGGGGATACCTGCTATGCTTCGATGATAGATAAATCACTCGGAAATCTTGATTTTACAAGACCTGCCACAGAGCTTGAAAGGCTTATGAGAGGGCTTGACCCGGCTCCTGCGGCATACACATTCATTGACGGAAAGATGCTTAAGCTATTCGGGGCTGATGTTGTCGATGAGGATAAGGAATATGATGAGCGGGAATGCGGAAGAATAACCGATATATCGAAAAACTCTTTTGATATAACGACCGGAGTGGGAAGACTCCGCGTCCGTGAAGTTCAGCTTGAGGGCAAAAAGCGTATGGACACGGGTTCTTTTCTCAGAGGCTATAAGCTTGCTGAGGGAACTGTCCTTAAGAGGGAAAGGAACGCATAACAGCTATTGTTTTAGTTATAATATACTTTTATGGAAGGGATGATTTATATGGTATTGGCGTATTATTCATACGGTTATGGTTACGGCTATGATCCTACATGGTTGCTGCTTGTTATTACGGGAGTCATTGCCATAATAGCACAGATTCGCGTATCGTCAAGCTTTTCTAAGTACAGTAAGGTGGAGAGCAGAACGGGACTTACGGGTGCTGAGGCGGCGGAGAGGATTCTTCACTCAAAGGGTATTTATGATGTGAGGATACAGCATATAGCAGGAAGTCTTACGGATAACTATAATCCTGCCGATAAGACACTTAATCTGTCAGATGCAACCTACAATTCACGTTCGGTTGCGGCGATAGGCGTTGCTGCACATGAGTGTGGGCATGCAATACAACATGATGAGGGATACTCGTTTCTCAATTTCAGAACCATGCTGTTTCCTATAGCACATATCGGTTCACAGTTTTCGTTTGTTCTGATTCTGCTTGGACTTGTCTTTGGCTCATTCAGTGTACTTATTGACATCGGTATCATACTCTTCTCGGCTGCAGTGTTATTTCAGCTTGTAACGCTTCCTGTAGAGTTCAATGCCTCGTCAAGAGCATTAAGGCTTTTAGCCGATAACGGAATTCTCTATGACGGAGAGGTGGAGCAGACTAAGAAGGTATTAAGCGCGGCGGCGATGACTTATGTTGCAAGTGCTGCAACAGCAATCATCCAGCTTGCAAGATTACTGATGCTGAGAGGAAGAAGTCGTGACTGATGCGATAAATGAGAGGGAAATCGCCCTCGACATACTTATGGAGGTAAATGAGAAGGAACAGTATGTTCATGTACTTTTGAACGAGGCACTTCGCAAATACCAGTATCTTGAGAAGAATGAAAGAGCGTTCATTTCAAGACTTGTAAAGGGAACAATAGAGCGCAGACTGACACTTGATTATGTGATTAATCAGGTGTCTTCTGTGCGTGTTAATAAGATGAAGCCGTTCATAAGAAATCTTATGCGCATGAGCGTGTACCAGATGATGTATATGGAGCAGGTACCGGTGAGCGCAGTGTGCAATGAAGCGGTAAAGCTTGCAAAGAAGAGACATTTCAACAATCTCAGTGGATTTGTCAACGGTGTCTTAAGAAATATAAGCAGACAGCTTGCGGATATGAAACTGCCGGATGATTACAATGTCAGGTACTCAATGCCGCAGGAGGTTGTCGATATATTAAAGGAAAGCTTTGATGATGTGACAACCGCTAAGATTCTTGACAGTTTTCTCAAGGAGAGAAGTATATCGGCAGTGGTAAACACCGTAAAGACGGATAAAAATTCTCTTGTAAAGAGACTGACTGAGCAGGGGATTGCAGTTAAGGATGCTCCTTATGTTGAAAATGCAATACTTATCTCAGGTTTTAATTATCTTGATGATATTCCTGAGTTTAACGAGGGAATGTTCCAGATTCAGGATATAAGCAGCATGACGGCGGGACTTATTGCTGCACCGTGTAAGGACAGCAGGATTATAGATGTATGTGCGGCACCGGGAGGCAAGAGCATATTTGCGGCAATCAGCATGTGTGGGACGGGATGTGTCATATCACGCGATGTTTCTGACAGAAAGACGGAGCAGATAAGAGAGAATGCAGACAGACTCGGGCTTGAAAATGTCATTGTGCAGACGGTTGATGCGGCTGAGCATATTGTGCAGGATGAAGAAAGTGCTGATATTGTGCTTGCAGACCTCCCGTGCTCAGGAATTGGCATAATAGGCAGAAAGCCGGACATAAAATATAACGTATCAAAAGAAAAAGTGTCGGGAATCGTGACACTGCAGAGAAAAATTCTTGATTCGGTGTGCAGCTATGTGAAGCAGGGAGGATATATTGTCTATTCTACATGTACTCTCAACTACAATGAGAATGAAGCCAATGTGAGGTATATAGCCGATAAAGGATTCGTTCCGGAGGATATAACGGATTTACTGCCGGAAGCTCTTTTTGAGGATGCAAAAAAAGCGGGAAAAGATATATATGATAAGCTTGTTAATGATGCAAAAGGAGGAATGCTCACATTAATTCCGGGTGTATATGAATGCGACGGCTTTTTTGTGGCAAAGCTTAAAAGGAAATAGAGGATGAATATGGATATAAAGTCGCTTACCAAGGCAGAACTTGCAGAACTTATTGAGTCGCTTGGTGAAAAAAAATTCAGGGCAGAGCAGGTGTATGACTGGATTCATAAGAAGCTTGTGACGGATTACGATTCCATGAAGAATGTGCCGAAGTCACTTAAATGCAAGCTTGAGGAAATAAGTCCGATTACCGTGGTTAAGCAGATAGATAAGCAGGTGTCGGCGATAGACGGAACTGCGAAGTATCTTTTTAAGCTTGATGACGGCAATCTTATTGAGAGCGTTCTGATGAGGTATAAATTCGGAAATTCCGTATGTATCTCTTCACAGGCGGGCTGCCGCATGGGCTGCCGTTTCTGTGCATCGACATTAAACGGACTGTCAAGAAGCCTGCTTCCGTCCGAGATGCTTGACCAGATATACAGAATACAGGCGGATACGGGAGAGAGAGTATCTCATGTTGTGGTTATGGGTACGGGTGAGCCTTTTGACAATTACGATAATGTGAGAAGGTTTATCACACTTCTCACGGATGAGAATGGAATCAATATCGGTGCAAGGAATCTTACGATATCAACCTGCGGAATTGTACCAAGAATAAGGCAGTTTGCTGATGAACAGCTTCAGGTCAATCTGGCAATATCGCTGCATGCACCGAACGATGAGCTGAGAAAGACACTTATGCCTGTAGCGAATAAGTACTCGATAGAGGAGCTTATTGATGCATGCAGATATTATGTTGACAGGACATCGAGAAGAATTACATATGAATACAGTCTTGTAAAAGGAGTTAACGATGGCAGGGAACAGGCAATGGAGCTTGTAGGGTTGGTTAAGGGCATGAACTGCCATGTTAATCTGATACCGGTCAATCCGATAAAGGAGAGGGATTTTAAGCAGCCTGAGGGACCTCAGGCTGTCAATTTTAAAAATCTTCTTGAAAAAAATGGGATTGCATGTACAATAAGAAGAGAGATGGGAAGAGATATTGATGGTGCTTGCGGTCAACTTCGCAAGAGCCGTTTAGATGAAAATAACGCAGAATAGTTCTGCGTGGAGGAATGTAATGAGGGCATATGCAGCTACGGATGTAGGCAGAATAAGAGAAGTCAATCAGGATTACATCTTTTGCAGTATGGAGCCGGTCGGGAAGCTGCCGAATCTGTTCCTGGTGGCAGATGGAATGGGCGGACATAAGGCAGGCGATTTAGCTTCGCGCTATACTGTTGAGACTCTGACAGACAGTATAAAAAATTCAGCCTCGGATAATCCGATTACAATTATCAATGATGCGATTGTGGAGGCTAACACAAAGCTGCTTGAAAAAGCTGCCGAGTCGGAGCAGTATACGGGTATGGGGACTACTTTGGTTGTGTGCACGATTATCGGGGAATCGATGTATGCGGCAAATGTAGGGGACAGCAGGCTGTACCTGTATGATGGCAGACTGTCGCAGATTACAAGGGATCATTCACTTGTTGCTGAGATGGTGGCACTCGGAAAGCTCGGACGCGATGAAGCACGCAGACATGAGAAAAAGAATGTTATTACCCGCGCAATAGGCGGAGCTAAAGAGATTATGGCAGATTTCTTTGAGGCTGAGCTTACGGCGGGAAACAGAATAATTATGTGTTCGGACGGACTGAGCAACATGGTTGAGGATGAAGAAATTGAGCGTGTCTTAGCTTCGGATATACCGATTGAAGATAAGACAAAGCAACTGTTAGGCAGAGCTAATGAGAATGGCGGCAAGGACAATATAGCGGTCGTCATTATAGAGCTGTAATAGGAGGTAATATGTTAAAGCCGGGAATGTTTATAGCAGACAGATATGAGATTCTTGAGAAGATTGGTTCGGGTGGAATGTCAGATGTCTATAAGGCAAAGTGCCATAAGCTGAACAGATATGTTGCAATTAAGGTGCTTAAGCCGGAATTCAGTGAAGACAGGTCATTTGTTACGAAGTTCCGTGTCGAGGCTCAATCGGCAGCAGGACTTATTCATGCCAACATTGTAAATGTATATGATGTCGGTGATGAAAACGGAATATACTACATTGTAATGGAACTCGTTGAGGGAATTACACTTAAAAAATATATTGAGAAGAAGGGCAGGCTTGGTGTAAGAGAGGCAGTGAGCATTGCAATTCAGGTTGCACAGGGAATCGAGGCTGCGCACAACCACCACATAGTTCACCGTGATATTAAGCCGCAGAATATTATTATTTCCAAGGAAGGTAAGGTTAAGGTTACGGACTTTGGCATAGCAAGGGCGGCAACGTCGAATACAATCAATTCAAATGCCATGGGTTCGGTTCACTATATATCACCTGAGCAGGCAAGAGGCGGGTACAGTGACGAGAAGAGTGATATATATTCATTTGGTATCATGCTCTATGAGATGCTTACGGGAAGAGTACCGTTCGAGGGAGATACAACGGTATCCGTTGCACTTCAGCATATTCAGGACGATATTGTATCGCCTGCCAAGCTTGTACCGGGGATTCCTATAAGCGTTGAGAAAATTGTACTTAAATGTACACAGAAAAAGACGGAGAGACGTTATCAGAACATGTCAGACCTCATAGCTGACCTTAAAAGGTCGCTTGTCGCGCCTGATGAGGACTTCGTTGTTATGAGACCTGTTGCCAGCAACGGGCCTACCAAGATGATAACGGAGGATGAGCTTGATATGATCCATCAGATGTCATCAATCAAGTCAACCAACATTACAAGCCAAAACAAGAGGGACGACTACGGTTACGATGAAGAAGAGGATGATGATTATGAGGATACAGAGGACGATGACAGGACGGACGGAGGCACGACAGTCGATAAGGTTATCACTGCCCTTGGAATAACTGTTGCGGTTATAATTGTCATAATCACATTGTTTATAATTTTCAAGATGGTATCTGTTCTGTCGGGAAGCGGAAATAATTCCAACAATACAACGACAACACAGTCCACATCGACCGATGATGGCAAGACGGAGGTTCCTCGGGTTACGGGATACAGCTATGAAGAAGCACAGACTATGTTAAATAATGTTAACTTAGGGGCTAAGCTTATGTATTCCAATTCATCCTATGATGCAGGAACGGTTATAGAGCAGAATGTGGCTGCCGGAACAAGAGTAACAGAACACACCACCATAATACTCACAGTCAGCAACGGACCGGAATCATTCTCGATGATTAATGTTGAGGATATGACGGAGGATGATGCCAGAGAGGAGCTTGCTGCACTTGGACTTAAGGTAAGTACAGAGTATGTTGCAAGCTCGGAGGTTGAGCAGTTCCACGTTATAAGTTCAACACCTAAGCATCTTGCCAAGGTTAAGCAGGGGGATGAGGTTACACTGTATGTAAGCATGGGCGATGGAAAGGTATATACAGAGGTTCCTCCGCTTGCCGGAATGACGGAGGATGAGGCAAAGAATGCTATTGTGTCAAGCGGCTTTGAGGTTGGAACGATTAAGCGCGAGAGCAGTCAGACTGTCGCACCTGGAGTCGTAATAGCTCAGAGCGGTCCGACGGCGGGAGAGAAGGCGGCTGAGGGTTCGGCAATTAATTTCGTTGTCAGCTCCGGAAGTGATTCATCCGTCAAGTATGTGTATTTGTCTAAGACGGTGCTTACAGAGGATCTTACTTCTGCGAACCTTGTGCCACAGGATGCAACATTCATAAGACTTAACTTTGTGCTTGTGCAGAACGGCAATGAGAAGAACATTGCTTCCCAGGAATTTACTTCTTATGCGGGAATGGCAGAGAAGTCCATTCAGGTAAGAGAGACACTTTCCGATTTCAACAAGGGTTCAGCAGAACTCAGGGTGTTTGCATATTATGTTGCGCCTTCATCGGAGCAGACGGTACAGCTGTGTTCACTTGCTGTGACATTGACGGAGTAGAATACAATCAGACGAAGTGGAAAAGTGTATGCGTGGTAAGATAATTAAGGGAATTGCAGGGTTTTACTATGTTCATGCTGAGAATGGCGGGACATACGAATGTAAGGCAAAGGGCGGATTCCGCAATAAGAATGTTAAACCCTTAGTCGGTGATGATGTAGATATTGATATTGTTGATTTTGATAAGCTTCTTGGAAATATTGTGGAGATACTTCCAAGAAGCAGCGAAATGATAAGACCTGCGGTAGCGAATGTTGACCAGGCATTGCTGGTGTTTGCCATATCACATCCTGAACCGAATCTGAGACTTTTAGACAGCTTCCTTGTAATGATGGAGGGATATGAGCTGCCGACGATAATATGTTTTAACAAGACAGATGAGACAGGTGAGCAGGAGATGCGGAGACTGTCAGATACCTATTCGGACAGCGGGTGCCGTGTAATGTTCACGAGCACGGTGACAGGTGACGGAATGAAGGAACTGCGGGAAATGCTGCATGGGCATACAACTGCTCTTGCCGGACCGTCGGGTGTGGGCAAGTCCTCAATTCTCAATGCACTTGTCGAACAGGCGTATATGGAGACGGGAAGCATAAGTGAGAAGATAGGGCGGGGCAGACATACAACGAGACATTCGGAGGTGTTCGTACTTGATGACGAGAGCTATATTCTCGACACACCCGGTTTTACATCACTATCGGTTATGGTTGATGATAGGGACAGGCTGAGATTATATATACCGGAGTTCGACAGCTATGAAGGTAAATGCAGATTTTCGGGATGTGTCCATATAAATGAGCCCGACTGTGCAGTGAAGGCTGCCGTAAATTCAGGCAAAATAAATGCTGCGAGGTATGAAAGCTACGTCGCAATGTATAATGAACTTAATAAGAGGCGGTAAATATTTTAGATTTTTGTGTAATAGGAACGAAGTTTCCTATTACATAAAAAAAGACTCATGAAGCTTACATAAGCTCCATGAGTCTTTTTACGTTGGCAGAGACATCACCTTTGAATACGGTGGAGCCGGCTACGATTACGTTGGCACCTGCCTCACATATTGATTTTATATTGTCGAAATTGATGCCACCGTCAACTTCAATGTCAAAATGAAGACCTTTTTCGGCTCTTAGACGCGCTGTCTCCTTGAGCTTGTCAAGCGAGCTCTCAATGAATTTCTGACCGCCGAAGCCGGGATTGACGCTCATTATAAGCACCATGTCCGCGAGAGGCATGTATGGTTCTATAGCGCTCAGAGGAGTGGCAGGGTTGAGGGTGATTCCGGTCTTGACACCCAGTTCTTTAATTTTGTTGAGAGTTGCCGTGACATTCTCGCATGCCTCCACATGAACAGTGATGATGTCTGCACCCAGGGAAGCGAATTCTTCAACATACCTTATCGGTTCCTCAATCATAAGATGAACATCGAATATTTTTCCGGTTACAGGGCGGATTGATTTGATAACAGGCATACCGAAGGAGATGCTTGGGACGAACAGTCCATCCATCACATCAACATGGATATATTCAGCTCCTGCTTCATCAATGGTGCGGATATCGCGTGCAAGATTGCCAAAGTCGGCAGACAGGATGGAGGGTGATAATATTTTTTTGTAATTCATGATGTGCTCCTTTTAGATGTTAAGGTCATTCTGAACAGGGCGGTAAAAAAGTTCCCTGACTTCATCAGGATTCTTTGTCTGTGCAAGAATCCACATAAGCTTCGTGACAATGGCCTCAGTGGTCATGTCGTAGGCTTCCATGAGACGGTATTTTTTCTTGATAACCTGTCCGACCATGTACACGGACATATCACTTCCTTCATGAGGAACCTGAGTGGTCATCACGAGAGCTTTTCCGCATGCTATCCAGTCGGCTACGGCATCAATGAAATCTTCATTGTCATAGCACGGAATACCGCCGACACCGAAGCTTTCTATTACAAGCCCGTCGTAGTGTTCCTTGAGAAAGGAGAAGATATCAGGATTCATACCGGGAACGAGTCTTAGCACAAACACCTTCGGATCAAGGCTGGTATAAAAATCAGGACCGTCATCCGATACCTTCTCCTCAATATAATATCTTACCCTGCGGTCGCGGACAATCGCAATCTCAGGGAAATCAATACTCTTAAATGCATTAAAGCTTTTAGTATGTGTCTTGCGGGCTCTCGTGCCGAGTATGACCTTATTGTCAAAAAGAAGGTGTACTCCGTGAGCACGGCTGTCGCAGGCAAATACAATGGCATTGAGAAGATTGCTCCGTGCATCTGAGTCTACTGCTGCAAGAGGTCTTTGCGAACCGGTTATCACTATTGGTTTTTTACTGTTTTGTACCATGTAGGACAGTGCGGCGGCAGTGTATGCCATTGTGTCGGTGCCGTGCGTTATCACAAAGCCGTCGTAGGATGTGTAGTGTTCCTTGAGACATTTTACGATGGCAATCCAGTGCTGATAGCAGATGTTGGTGCTGTCAAGATTGAACAGACCGTAGGTTGTGATTGAGCATATCTCTGTCACCTCAGGAATGTATTCAAGTATTTCCTCGGAGGTGACGGACGGAGTCAGCCCATCGCTTGTCGGCTTTGATGCAATGGTACCGCCGGTTGTAATTAACAGAATCCTTTTCATAGATAACCTCGCAGTTGCTTTTATACGTTGAAACGGAACAGAACGACATCGCCGTCCTTGACAACATAGTCCTTGCCCTCAAGACCTACAAGCCCCTTTTCCTTGGCTGCAGCATAGGAGCCGCAGTCGAGAAGATCCTGATAATTGACAACCTCTGCGCGGATAAAGCCGCGCTCAAAGTCGCTGTGAATCTTGCCGGCTGCCTGAGGAGCCTTGGTTCCCTTGGTTATTGTCCAGGCTCTTGTCTCCGTAGGACCTGCAGTGAGATAGCTGATAAGACCGAGGAGAGAGTAGCTTGCTCTGATGAGCTTATCAAGACCTGACTCGGAGAGACCTAAATCGGCTAAAAATTCTTTTTTATCTGAATCATCAAGTTCGGAGATTTCCTCCTCAATCTTAGCACATACAACAAATACTTCGCTGCCCTCGGACTCGGCGAATTTACGAACTTCGGCAACATACTTGTTAGATGCCGCATCGTCTGCTAAGTCATCCTCAGATACATTGGCTGCATAGATTACAGGCTTGGCTGTGAGGAGTGTATATGAAGCTATAAGAGCCTTCTCATCGTCATCGTCCGTCTCAAAGCTTCTTGCGGATTTGCCCTCCTCAAGGTGGGCTTTAAGTCTCTTTAAAAGATCATTCTCCTTTGCAAGAGCCTTATCGTTCATGGCTGCACGGCCGACCTTTGCTATTCTTCTCTCGAGAATGTCTATATCTGAGAAAATAAGCTCGAGATTGATAGTGTCGATATCTCTTATAGGATCTACGCTTCCGTCCACATGGACAATGTTGCTGTCCTCAAAGCATCTTACAACATGTACTATGGCATCTACCTCACGAATGTGTGATAGAAACTGATTGCCGAGGCCTTCACCCTTAGATGCACCCTTGACAAGACCTGCTATGTCGACAAATTCGATTGCTGCAGGTGTAATCTTTGCTGAGTTGTAAAGTGCGGCGAGCTTGTTGAGACGCTCATCCGGAACCGTAACGATACCTACGTTGGGGTCGATTGTGCAGAATGGATAGTTAGCAGATTCTGCACCTGCCTTTGTAAGTGAATTAAACAATGTGCTTTTGCCGACATTCGGCAGACCAACAATACCTAATTTCATAGTAATTCCTCGTTTCTGATTTGCTTATGTGGATTCAGGTGTCAAAACATCCTGACTTATTTTAAAAGTGTATAGCATGTTATATCTATACATATCAGCTCCGTTGTGCGAAGCAA
>FR895436.1 GCA_000435595.1 Firmicutes bacterium CAG:882 | reverse complement strand
TTTTCAACATTACTCCAAGGATAATTACTTATTATCCATAGAATTTCATTATAATTTCTGATGGATAACTAAAAATTATCCCTCACTCATCCAATTTTTCTCTCCCTTCTTTACACCCCCTCACACCCTAAACCCCCTCCTCGGATGCTTATTCTTCAATATATCCCTCTGCTTTGCGACGGCGACGTGGGTGTAAATCTGCGTGACGTTGATGGAGCTGTGACCTAGCATTTCCTGGATGTAGCGGATGTCGACGTCGGCTTCGAGGAGGCTGGTGGCGAAGGTATGGCGGAACATGTGCGGAGTGATGTGGAGGTCGATGGCGGCGTGGGAGCAGTATTTGTTAATCATGCGGCGGACGGCTTGGTCGGAGAGCGGGGTGCCGGATTGATTCACAAAGAAGTGGGAGGATGAGGCTGTTTCGGTGGAAAAGCTGCGGCGGTATTCGGTGAGAATGTGGATAACGTCGTCGGATGCAAGCTGAAGGTAGCGCTCTTTATCGCCTTTGCCGTAGATAAGAATTGTTCCGTCTGTGAGGTTTATGTTGGAGCATTTGAGCGAGCAGAGCTCGCTGATGCGGATGCCGGTTGAGAAAAGGAGTTCAATGACAGCGGCATCGCGGAGAGCATTGCGGCGCTGGTAGGCGGTTTTGGCGGAGGTTCGCTGGGCGTAGATGGTCGAAAGAAAGGTTTCGACAGTGGTAAGAGGGATGGTTTTTGGGAGAATGATTGGCTCGCGGAAGCGGGTGCGTATTTTGGAAAAAGGGTTGCGCTCGATAATATCTTTGTATTCGCAGTAATGAAAGAGGGCTTTGAGGGAGGCAATTTTGCGCTTGGCTGTTTTCGGCTTATATGTAGAGTGCAGAGTGCCGATGTAAGACTCGACTATGGATGGGGTGATGCGGGAAATGTCAAGATAAGAAACAGAATCGACAAACTCCGCAAACTGGCGCAGGTCGATGCGGTAGGCTTTGAGAGTTTTTTCGTCTAAGCATTTCTGGGAGTGGCAATAGTCTAAATATTCGGTGATGATGGATGATAGGTTATTCATAGGTATGCTCCTTAAATTTTTTATGTTTAAAATAACATGATTCGGAAGAAATTACTAAAAAATTTGGTGTCGGCTTGACAGAGAAAACTGTTAGATGTATGCTGAATGTAAATAATATACTCGTAAGTTACTAACTCGTAAGTTGCTATTTGGCAGAAGCGGATTTATGCAGAAGCGGATTTGAGGAATGCAAAGATTTAAAATAAATTGTTCGGAAGCAGGCATTGAATTGGAGGGTGGAGTGAGCAGTTTTTATTGTAGAGAAGAAGAATTGAGAAAAATGAACAGCAGATACGAGAACGGAAGGTTTGAGTGTCTTGTAATATATGGCAGGAGAAGGGTTGGAAAGACGGCGCTTATAAATGAATTTTGTAGGGATAAGCCGACTGTTTTTTTCTCTGCATTAAATACCACGGACAGAGAGAATCTGGAGGTGTTCTCCAAGGCAATTATGGCATACGAGAGGCAGGAGGAAGCTGACTACCCGACGTTTCCGACGTTTGATTCGGCTATGAATGAGCTTACGATGCTGACAAAGGATAAAAGGGTAGTTGTGGTTATAGATGAATATCCGTATTTGGCAAAGGCAAAGCCTGCAATATCGGCGATGCTTCAACATTTAATTGACCATAAATGGTCGGATTCAAAAATGTATCTGATACTGTGCGGCTCGTCCATGAGCTTTATGGAGAATCAGGTTTTGGGGCAGGAGAGTCCGCTGTATGGAAGAAGGACGGGACAGTTTAAGATAGAGCCGCTTGATTACAGGGAGACGGCTGTGTTTAATCCGAGTCTGTCCAACGAGGATAATGCGCTTATCTATGGGATAACTGGAGGCGTTCCGCACTACATTAACAAGCTGGATGTTGCAGGTGATGTTGACAGTGCACTGATGGAGAATGTATTTGACAGTTCGGCATATTTGTATGAGGAGCCGGGAAATCTTTTGAAGCAGGAGCTCAGAGAACCGGGAATATATAACGCGATTATTAAGGCTATTGCGGATGGGGCATCACGTCTCAATGACATCACGACTAAGACGGGTGAGGATACATCCGTGTGCTCCAAGTATGTTAAGACGCTGATGGAGCATGGAATAGTAAAAAAAGAGACGCCTGTCACGGAAAAGCCGGGAAAAAAGACGATTTATCGGCTGGAGGACAATTTTTTCCGCTTCTGGTACCGTTTCGTTCCGGCAAATATAAATGCGATTGATTCAGGGCGTATACATGGTGTGTACCGGCGCGCGGTAAAGCAGCATTTGCATGACTATATGGGACTTATTTTTGAAAAAATGTGTCAGGATTATCTGCTGTACTATGCCAAGGAACTGCCTGTCGAGCTTTGCGAGATAGGACAGTGGTGGGGAACGGACAGCAGAACGAGAAAGCAGGTGCAGATTGATATTGTTGCGACTGATGCCGGGCAGAAGGAATATATTATAGGTTCATGCAAATATAAGAATGAAAAGATAGGTGTGGACGAGCTTGAACTTTTAAAGTCATACGCAGAGGCATTCGGAAAAGGAAAAAAATATTACTACTATATTTTTTCAAAGGGAGGTTTTACGGACGGCTTATTAAAGGAGCGGATGAGCGGAGAAGTTACGCTGGTTACACTTGATGATTTGTACAAATAAATTTTAAGGGAAGGTTATGGAGGTGCATCATGAACAGAGTTTTTGAGAACGGGAAACTGAAGGTTACAGTGAGCGACGTGGGTGCGGAGCTTGTGAGCGTGTGGGACAAGGAGTGCGAGGTCGAGCGTATATGGCGCGGCGACGCAGCGGTGTGGGGCAGGCATGCGCCTGTGCTTTTTCCGTTTGTGGGAAAGGTCGCAGGAGGAAGGTACACCTACCGCGGGCAGGAATACAAGATGACCTCGCATGGGTTTGCGAGAGACAGGGAGTTCGAGCTTGTGGATGCGGACGAAAGCTCAGTGACTCATGTTTTGAGGTGGAATGAGGAGAGCTTAAAGATTTATCCGTTTAAGTTTGCGCTATATGTGAAGCACAGCTTCGACGAGAAAAATCCATGTCGGATAAAGATTGAGTGGAAGGTCGTAAACGAGGAGAGCATTGAAAATCAGGAGAGTATCGAAAATCAGGATAGCATCGAGAATCAGGGGAACACGGAAAATATTGAAAACAACGGAAGCGCGATGCTGTACGGAATCGGAGGGCACCCGGCGTTCACATATCCGAAGGGTGTGAAGGCGACGGACTGCTCTTTGAAGATAGAGGGAAGCAATCTTGGAAAGTCACTTGAGTATCATCTTCTTGATGGTGACGGCTGCATTGATATGAGCAAAAAATATGAGCTTGAGCTTGAAGACGGGAGAGCAGCGGTTGAGGAGCACATGTTTGACAAGGATGCGCTTATCGTGCTTGGAAAGCAGGTTGAGAAGATTGAGCTTTGCGATAATGAGGGCAGGACGTATGTGTGCATGAGTTGCGAGGGATTTCCGTATTTTGGAATATGGTCTAAGAAGGTTGATGAGTTCGTGTGTCTGGAGCCATGGTATGGGATTGCGGACACGGCAGGTCATGACGGAGATATTGAGAAGAAGCCGGGGATGCAGAGACTGGATGCCGGAGAGAGCAGAAGCTACGCGTACATGGTGGATTTTTAATGACATAAATAATATGCGTATAAAATATATACGGGATACGATAATTGCGAAGCGGAGGTTTTCATATCATTTGGCTGTTATCGAATAGCATTATGGAAGGGACAAATACCATGGAGGAATACTTTCAGTCACCATCACCGTCGGTTTCGTCGAAGCGTATACTTTACACGGCGAGCGGGTGGGCGAAGAGCAATCTGATATTTCTGCAGGAGACGGGCTCGCTGAGGGCGATTAAGCCGCATGTGTCCAAGCGCGAGAATCTGCAGTCATATCTTTGTCTGATGGTCGTTGACGGCTCGGGGCACATAGAGTATGAGGGGCAGAGGTACGAGATGAGGAAGGGCGATTGTGCCTTTATTGACTGCATGAAGAGCTACAGCCACAGCACGGGCGGAGGAAGCGGTCTGTGGTCTCTCGAGTGGGTGCATTTTTACGGGGAAAATATGCCGGCGGTGTATGATAAATATATTGAGAGAGGCGGACAGCCTGTGCTCACACCGGAGAATGCCGATGCGTATCTGCAGATTTTTTCCAAGCTGTATGATATTGCCGGGTCTGAGGATTATATCAGGGATATGAAGCTTAATGCGGTGCTAAATGAGCTGCTTGCGGTTATTATGGAGCAGTCGTGGCATCCGGAGAATGCGGCGGTCGGCAAAAAGAGACGTGAGCTGATTGACGTGAAGGCTTTTCTGGATGAGCATTATACCGATAAAATTACGCTCGACTCACTGTCGGTGGCTTTTTACATAGATAAGTTTTATTTGAGCAAAATATTTAAGGATGCCTATGGGACAACAATCAACTCGTATATTTTATCTAAGAGAATAACACAGGCAAAGAGACTTCTGCGCTTTACGGATATGAGTGTTGATGAGATTGGCAGCAGGGTAGGAATGAACGATGCGAACTATTTCAGCAGGGCATTCAAGAAGATTGAGGGAATCAGTCCAAGTGAGTACAGAAAGGCGTGGCTCAATCTGTAAAAACCAATATTGTGCTAATTTTTCTCTATATATGCGGTTACATTGCGCAAATACTTGATATAGAATTTGAGAAAATGTGAAGAATACTAAATGAACAATCATGAAAGAAGAGGATATTTTAGATGAAAAAGGCGTTAATTACCGGAATTACAGGACAGGACGGCTCATTCCTTGCTGAGTTTTTACTCGAGAAGGGATATGAGGTGCACGGAATCACAAGACGTGCATCAATCTCCAATACTGCAAGAATTGACCATCTTTTAAGAGCAGGAAGCATCAAGCTTCATGACGGAGATTTGTCTGATTCAATTTCACTTATCAAGATTATCGGCGAGGTGGAGCCGGACGAGATTTACAATCTCGCCGCACAGTCACATGTACAGGTTTCATTTGATGCGCCTGAGTATACAGGCGACGTTGATGCTGTCGGCGTTCTTCGTGTGCTTGAGGCAGTGAGAGTTCTCGGACTTACCAAGAAGACTAAGGTATATCAGGCTTCAACATCTGAGCTTTACGGAAAGGTTGAGGAGGTTCCTCAGTCTGAGACGACACCTTTCCATCCATACAGTCCTTATGCAATAGCTAAGCAGTATGGTTTCTGGATGATAAAGGAGTACCGCGAGGCTTACGGAATGTTTGCAGTTAACGGAATTCTTTTCAACCACGAGTCAGAGCGCCGCGGAGAGAACTTTGTTACAAGAAAGATTACTCTTGCTGCGGGCAGAATTGCAGAGGGACTTCAGGATCACCTTGAGCTTGGCAACCTTGACTCCTTGAGAGACTGGGGCTACGCAAAGGATTATGTTGAGTGCATGTGGCTTATCATGCAGCAGGAGAAGCCTGAGGATTTCGTTATCGCAACAGGCGAGCAGCACACTGTAAGAGACTTCACTGAGAAGGCTTTTGCTTCTAACGGCATCACAATCCGCTGGGAAGGAAAAGGCATCGACGAGAAGGGCTACGATGCAGCAACAGGCAAGATGCTCGTATGTGTAAATCCACAGTGGTTCCGTCCTACGGACGTTGACAATCTCTGGGGAAATCCTGCAAAGGCTAAGACGGTACTCGGCTGGAACCCACAGAAGACCTCATACGAGGAGCTTGTAAAGATTATGGCTGAGCATGACAGAGAGCTTGCAAAGCGCGAGAAGCAGCTCATCGGATAATAATAGCGCGTGATAGTCAGTTAAAATGTGAGGAAAAGACGGTTATGATGGAAAAGAATGCGAAGATATATGTTGCCGGTCATCGAGGCATGGTTGGTTCGGCGATTGTGAGGGAGTTGGAGAGACAGGGATACAATAACATAATTACGAGAACACATAAGGAGCTTGATCTGTGCAGACAGGAGGATGTGGAGAAGTTTTTCGCCGAGGAGAAGCCTGAGTATGTATTTCTCGCGGCTGCAAAGGTTGGCGGTATTGTGGCTAATCAGGAGGCACTTGCGGATTTCATGTATTACAACATGACGCTTGAGATGAACGTGATTCATTCGGCATGGCAGAACGGCTGTAAGAAGCTTGAATTCCTCGGATCATCCTGTATTTATCCGAGAATGGCTCCACAGCCTATGCCTGAGAGCTGCCTTCTGACATCTGAGCTTGAAAAGACAAATGAAGCATATGCACTTGCTAAGATTTCGGGTCTTAAATATTGCGAGTTCCTTAACAGACAGTATGGCACCGACTATATTTCGGTGATGCCTACGAACCTTTATGGTCCGAACGACAATTACCACCCGACACACAGCCATGTGCTTCCGGCTCTTATCAGAAGATTTCATGAGGCTAAGGAGCAGAACCTTCCTTATGTTACCTGCTGGGGTGACGGAAGTCCGCTCAGAGAGTTCTTATATGTTGATGACCTTGCGAACCTCTGTGTATTCCTCATGAACAATTACAGCGGAAATGAGACTGTAAATGCAGGGACAGGCAAGGAACTCACAATAAAGGAGCTCACGGAGCTTGTAGCCAAGGTAATCGGTTACACGGGTGAGATTCGCTGGGATGCCTCTAAGCCTAACGGTACACCGCGTAAGCTTCTCGATGTGTCAAAGGCAACCAAGCTTGGCTGGACATACAAGACGGAGCTTGAGGACGGAATAAGACTTTCCTATGAAGATTTCCTCAACAATCCTATGAGAGCTGAGAGATAATCGGATAACCGGAATCAAGGTGATGAAAAACGCCTATGATTTAAGTGATATTGTCTTTACAAAAAAAGTGCGCTTTGATATAATCAAGGCGCACATTTTTGACATAAATTAAGTATAAAAGCATGGGTTGTGCATATATTGTTATGCCGGTACAGGCTGTTGTCACCGGACATATAAAATGAGACAGAAATGAGGGTTATTATGGGTAAATATTTTGGTACGGATGGATTCCGAGGTGAGGCAAATGTGAATCTCACGGCAGACCACGCTTTCAAGGTCGGAAGATTTCTCGGATGGTATTATGGTGAGCTTAAAAGAAGAAACGGTGATGATACTCCTGCAAAAATTGTTATCGGCAAAGATACAAGACGTTCAAGCTATATGTTTGAATATTCACTTGTCGGCGGACTTGTCGCTTCCGGCGCGGACGCATATCTGCTCCATGTGACGACGACACCGTCGGTTGCCTATGTTGCGCGCACGGACGGCTTTGACTGCGGTATAATGATTTCTGCAAGCCACAACCCATATTATGATAACGGAATTAAGCTCATCAATGGTCAGGGCGAGAAGATGGACGAAAAGACCATTGAACTCGTTGAGGCATACATAGACGGAAGGCTTGAGGCGTTCGGACAACATTACGATGAAGTACCTTATGCACACAAGGACAGAATCGGATGTACGGTTGATTATGTGGCAGGACGCAACAGGTACATGGGTTATCTGATTTCACTGGGAGTATATTCATTTAAGGGAATGAAGGTAGGTCTTGATTGTGCCAACGGAAGTTCATGGAATATTGCCAAGTCGGTGTTTGATGCACTTGGGGCAAAGACCTATGTGATAAATGCGGAGCCGGACGGAACCAACATTAACATGAATGCGGGTTCAACACATATTGAAGGTCTTCAGAAGTTCGTTGTGGAGAACGGACTTGATGTCGGCTTTGCTTATGATGGAGATGCCGACAGAT
Source organism: Firmicutes bacterium CAG:882 (assembly GCA_000435595.1). GTDB lineage: Bacteria > Bacillota > Clostridia > Lachnospirales > Lachnospiraceae > CAG-882. Next base: position 34,687 of record FR895436.1, on the reverse strand, counting down.
GCCTCTGCGTGGATGAAAAGGGAAATGTTATAACTGGCGACCATATTCTGTATATTTACGGCAGATATATGAAGGAACGCGGAAAGCTCATCAATAATACGGTGGTCACGACGGTTATGTCCAATTTTGGTCTGTACAAGGCGTTTGACGAGGCGGGAATCGGCTATGCGAAGACTGCCGTAGGTGATAAGTATGTATATGAATATATGTGCGATAACGGATGCAGAATCGGAGGGGAGCAGTCAGGACATATTATTTTCTCCAAGTATGCGTCAACAGGTGACGGTATTCTCACCAGCCTCAAGATGATGGAGGTCATGATTGCAAAGAAAAAGAAGATGAGTGAGCTGTGCGATGGTTTATCAATCTATCCGCAGGTTCTTAAAAATGCGAGAGTGACTGACAAGCGTGCGGCACAGGATGATGCAGATGTTCGGGCAGCAGTTAAGGCTGTAGCAGATGAGCTTGGCAATGCAGGACGTATTCTTGTTCGCGAATCGGGAACAGAACCTCTTGTGCGTGTGATGGTTGAGGCTGAATCCGATGAAATTTGTACAAAATATGTTGACAGCGTGCTTGATGTCATTCGCAAAAAAGGATATATGTGCGAATAGAAAATGAAAAATGAACTGCCGTTTAATGAATTTTAAACCGACAGACATGCTTGGAAAGACTGCATACCGTGCGGGTGTGTAGTCTTTTTTCGTTATGTATGATAAAATGTTTTAGAATTGCGAAAGGTGCTTTGCAGCAGAGCAATTTGTGATATCATAGAATGTATTCATATACAGATTTTAACAGTACAAGAGGTAAGAGGGTATGGTATATGACAGTTACGAATTTGGTAAATATCTTATGCAGCTTCGACGCAAGGACAATATACCCATGAGTGTAATTTGTGATGGCATATGTAATGTAAGTACGATGAGTCGTATCGAGAATGGAGAAAAGGATGTCAGCAAGATTGTTCAGGACAGGCTCCTTGGGAGACTTGGAGTTGCGCCTGAGAACTTTGAGAACATGATATTTTCCGACGAGTATGAAAGATGGGAGCTGAGGCAGAACATCATCAGCCTTATTCAACGCGAGGAGATGGATGAGGCTGAGCAGCTTTTGGAACAATTAGAGCGGAGCGGAAGACTTTTTGAGCGAAGCAAATCATCTGAGGACTCAGATGCCATTCTTGAACTTCAATTTTACCTCAGCATGAAAGCACAGATAAGCTGTTACAGGCATGAGGACGAAAAGAAACTCAGAAAGCTGTATGAGGATGCTCTGCGCCAGACGGTGACAGGTCTTGAGGCTAAGCAGGGCTATCGTGATTTCTTTGCCAATAAGAGACTGTCTGTCGAGGAGATAAATCTGCTTATTGAGTACGGGCGGTATATGCCGGAGGCAAGAGGCATTACATTTATGAGATGTATTGTTGAGTATATAGAAAATCTGAGCCTCAAGAAGCTTGCGATGGCGAAGGTCTATCCGAAAGCAGTGTACTATCTTTACTTACTTGAGGAGCGCAAGGGCATAAGTAACGATAAAAAGACAAGAAAGCTGCTACAGCTTGTAACGGATGCGATAGAGTATCTCAGGGATTCGCTCCGGCTTTTCTACCTGTGTGAACTTCTTGATATTAAGATGCAGATTATCAAAAAGCTCGAGGGAACGAACACGGATAGGTGGGACTTGATGACGGAGAGCCTGGAGAACGATAGTCTTATTGACGAAAGCTACATGAAAAATTATGGAAATACAATGGAGTATTCGCCGGAGGCACAGTATATATGGTGCAGGCACATCAGGGCGGTGCTGCACGATATTTATGAACGATGCATGATACGGGAAGATACGTTTGAATATGGATATATCTATGTGGACGTTGAGGTTTATTGTATAGAAGATGTCATAAGAATAAGGCGCAATATGCTTAATATGAGTATGGCAAAACTGAGTGAAAAAATCTGCTCAGAGAGAACAATAAGCCGTATCGAGAAAAAGGCAGTCAAACCACAGAGAGCGATAGTACATCGTTTGTTTGAGAGACTCGGATTGTCGGGTGAATTCAGCAGAACGGAGATAATAAGTTCGGATATTGAAGCGCAGGAGTTGTTTTTAAAATTAAAGAATCACCTTAATTGTGGAGAATGTGAAAAGGTGGATGAATTAATTGATATTATAAAAAATAAAATATCTATGGACATACCTCAGAACAAGCAGGTGATAATGAGGCTGGCTGCATGCAATAAACGAATACAACGGAAATTGGATGATGCGTTATACATTCAAAACATCAAGGATGCTCTTGAATGTACATTGCCGTATGATATAGCTGTATCAGAGGGTGAGAAATATTTGTCAAACGAAGAAATGTCATGTATGAATAATATTCTGGTATGCAAATCAGAAAACTGTGTAGAAGTAAATCAGTGCTTTGAAGCTCTTTTGAGAATAAACAATGAACGTGAGAAGAATATAAACAACTATCTCAGTATGTATGAATTTACAATGCAGGTAATTGCAAGCTATATGGGCGATTGCGGAAAATATGATGAGTCCGATGAGAAGGAGTTCACTATTTTATATAGTATGCTTATTAACAGACGTATTAATATTACTGCAATGATTCTGTATTGTATGTTGTGGAATGACCAACAGAGAAAAAAGAAAAAAATAGCTATGCACAGAGGCATAGCCGGAATTACTGAGTATAAGAGGTGTATTATATTGACAACATTTAAAAGAAATGTTGGAAGGTATAATTTTTTCTGCAATCATCTGGTAAATGAAAAAAAGCAGGACAATTAATTGACCTTAACATATTCAGGATAATCGTCAGCGCATGTATTTACTGATGAATCATAGCTGCTGTCGTTCTCATCCCCAAATACAAATGTTCCAAAAGGAAGCACAACTACAAAAAGCGTAAGACATGTAGCAAGCATTGCCGTAGAAGCATAGATTTTCTTGAGTAAATTTTTCTTCATGATATATACCTCCTAAAAATGCGGGAAAGGTTATCGGTAAAAAAAGAATCTCATGTGTGGAGAATTCAGAAGCCTTTCCCGAAGCTATCTAAATTATAGTATGATGTGTTTCGGTTGTGACCTGACAGAGTAGGCAAACTTTATTTTTGCCTACTCTGTCAGGTTACTTTTGTATCAGAGAACGAGATAATTAGATGGCAATGTTATCAATATTCATGACGCAGGGGTACACGGAATACATTGATAAGATATACAACTTCCTGATTTTGCTTGATTTTTGGTGCAAAGCATGTATTATTACATTAGATAAAATATCATTATTTAATGTACGGGGTTTTACATGATGAAGTCATCACATACCAGGAGTGCATTTCTGGATGTATTGAAGGCTGTCGCAATCACGCTTGTGCTGGTGGGACATGCCATGCAGTTCGGTTCGGGAATGCATTGTTATATATACAGCGATTTCTTTGACAATGTTGTGTTTAAGGTTATATACAGCTTTCACATGCCGCTTTTTATGCTTATTAGTGGGTATCTTTTCAGAATGTCTGTGCAGAGACACAGCTTCAGGGAAAATTTGGTGAGCAGGTTTACATCGCTTATTGTTCCTATAATGCTTTGGAGTATAGTTCCGTATGTCATAAGAATTGTGAGCGGTGACGAGAGAGGTGTGTTTCTTATTGTGAGAGCATATTTTACGACTTGCCTTGGCAATTTTTGGTTTCTGTGGGCTGTGTTTTATTCATCACTTATTGTTCTGGCGGTAAACAGATTCTGTCATGATAACATTGTGGTATACATTGTATTGGCAGTGATTATGCTTTTGACACCTGATTTGAGCAGGCTGCAGCTGTACAAATTTATGTACGGATATTTTATTGTGGGATATATGTGGGCGAAGGGCAGGCACAGAGTGAACTCAGCTAATCCGGGCAGGCTTGTGGCAGCATTTATGGTGATGTGCGTGATTTATGCGGGGTTGTTCAGATTGTACGGAAGAGACTGTTACATCTACACAACGGGATTTTCCCTGCTTGGAAAGGATATGTCGATTCAGCTGGCTATTGATATATACAGGTTTGTGATTGGAATTGTGGGGAGCAGCGTGGTAATTCTGTCAGCGGCAATATTGGCATATACTTTTAAACATGTGAATATTGTCGGTGCAGCTTGTGGAAAACTTGTCGAAATTGTCGGATATGTGGGGAAAAATACTTTGGGAATATATCTTGTGTCCACGCTTATTTTCATATATATAATAAAGCCCCTCGCATGGGGGCTTTATGGTATTGACTATGTTATGGTTTTAATTCAGACGGCGGCGGTTATGATTATGTCGCTTGTCGTAATATGGCTAATTCGCCGCATTCCCGTCATCGGAAGATGGCTGCTTGGCGGAAGGTAGCCCTTTTCTGTCCTTGATAATATATCGAGGACGTTTTTTTGCCTCCAGATATATTTTGCCGATGTATTCGCCGATGACTCCCAGGCTCAGAAGCTGGATTCCGCCGAGAAAGCATATAATACATATCATGCTTGACCAGCCTGCCACGGTGTTTTTCATCAGAAACATGATTATTGCCCAGATAACTCCGATAAAGCCGAACAGTGATACGATAAAGCCGAACACTGTTATGATGCGGATTGGCCGGACACTCAGACTTGTTATTCCGTCAATTGCAAAATTAACCATCTTTATGAGTGGATAATGGCTTCTGCCTGCCAGACGAGCATGACGCTCGTAATAGACACATGTGCTGTTAAAGCCTACCATAGGGATTATTCCGCGGAGAAACAGATTGGCTTCTTTGTATTTTTCAAGCTCATTCAAAAAACGTCGGTCGAGAAGTCTGTAGTCAGCATGGTTGTATACGGTACTGCAGCCCATTTTGTTCATAAGCTTATAGAAGAAAAGGGCACTGCTGCGCTTAAAGAAGCTGTCCGTGTGCCGGTCGGAGCGCACGCCGTAGACTATGTCGGCACCGTTATTGTAGGCGGTAATCATATCGTCCATGGCATTTATGTCGTCCTGACCGTCACAGTCAATGCTTATTGTTATATCGGCGTAATTTTTTGCTTCCATGAGTCCTGACAGGAGAGCATACTGATGACCGAAGTTGCGTGACAGGCAGAGCGAACAGAAGTGATCGTCTGCATCGCACAGATTATTCATTATTTCCCATGTTCTGTCAGAGGAGCCGTCATTTACGAACATTACACGGCTCTTGTCGTCTATGAGGCTGCGTGTTATAAGGCTGTTAAGCTTGTCAAGGAACATTGGTGCCGTGATTGGAAGAACATTCTCCTCGTTGTAACAGGGAATAACAATATATAATATAGGCAGCATTTTGTGAGATTCCTTTCGATTGTACAAGCCTGAAACGGATCGATTAATACCTTATCTTATCATCCGCGTCAAGAATGGCACCTGTCTGAACTTCTATTACCTGAAGCTCTGTTGTGGCATGAATTGTGTGGCGGCTTCCGACAGGAAGTGCTATCACGTCTCCTGCCTTAATTTCCCGTCTGACGTCATCTACGATTGCGTAACCGGTTCCTGAAAGAACCGTCCATACCTCATCGCGATGTTCGTGGCTGTGGTATTTAAGCTGGTTGCCCGGACGGAGAATAATCTTGATTGTGAGGGATTCAGGCTGGATATCAAGTATTGTGAAGCTTCCCCATGCTTTTTCCTCAAATCTTGCCATCGGGTCAAGCTTGTCAACGTAAGGCTTGATTGTACTGCTCTTTGCCTTGTCGGAGACGAGAACTCCGTCACAGCCGACCGACACAACGATGTCGTTGAGCCCGACACAGATTACAGGCATATCAAGCTGATTGATGACATTGGTATTCTTACAGTCTGCCATCTGTACATTTCCTATTGCTTCGCTGTCCATGACATCGGTAAATGCATCCCATGAGCCTACATCTCTCCATTCGCCGGAGAATCTCAAGCATCTTATATTGCTTTCTTTCTCGACAACGGCATAGTCGAAGCTTATCTTGGTGAGATTTTCGTAGTTGTCATAGAGTGTCTGGTAGTCGGCACTTCCGAGCATCTTTCTTGATATGTCAAGAAGATATGAAAGCCTGTATGCGAATACACCGCCGTTCCAGAGAGCACCCTGCCCGATATATTCAGCGGCTGCAGTCTCATTCGGCTTCTCAATAAAGCAGCTAACGCGGCTTACGGTGTCCTTGCTCTCAGGCATTATATAGCCGTAGCTGGAGCTTGGAAATGTAGGGGCGATTCCGAGAAGTGACAGGTTAGACTGACCGTCTGCGGCAAGCTCGGAGAGCTTTTTAACCGCCTCAAAGTAATCAAGATTCACATAAGGGTCAACCGGACATACCACAACCGGCTCGTCGGGACTGACATTCTTAACGCACGCAAGAAATGCACTGGCAAGTGCTATTGCAGGGAAGGTGTCTCTTCTGCAGGGTTCAATACAGATTGATACCTTGTTTCCGAGCTGGTGCTTAATGGTTCCTACCTGGCGCTTGCCCGTGGCGATAACGACGTTGGCGGAACTGTCAACGGTGGTTATCTGGCGGTATACTCTCTGTACCATGGACTCGTGCTCACCGTCCTCGTTGGAGAGAAGAGGGATAAACTGCTTAGAGCGGACAGTGTTTGAAAGCGGCCAGAGGCGCTGACCTGAACCGCCTGACAATAAAATAATATTCATAATTATGCAAAATCCTTTCAAAAAAATGTATTTTATACAATAATAAAAATGTGATATTCTTAGTATACATCCTTATTTTATATAAGACGCCTTATTATATCAAATAAGACCGAATGATTCAAGCAATAACAAGTAAGGATTGCTTTTTTAAGAAAATTGTTGTAATCTTTAAAGTATTAAGTTCAAAGGGGGCAATACCATGAATAATCATGAAATGATGGCTCTTGACGAGAAGCATAATGCTGAATTTGAGGAGCTGGTAAAATATTGTATGACCTCCGGTGCAATCAATCTTGATCTGTACGAGGAATATGATGTAAAGAGAGGACTCAGAGATGCCAACGGTAAGGGCGTGCTTACGGGGCTTACTGAGATTTCCGATGTCGTTTCTTATAAGTCGATAGATGGTGTTAAGACACCGATTGACGGTGAGCTGTATTATCAGGGATACAATGTCGCAGACTTAATCGAGGGTCTTGGGGGCAGAAGATATGCCTTTGAGGAGACGACTTATCTGCTTTTATTCGGTGAGCTGCCAACCAAGGAGCAGCTTGAAAGATTTATCGGTATTCTGTCTGAGCTTCAGGAACTTTCAGGTCATTTCGTGCGCGATGTAATCATGAAGGCTCCGAGTGCCAACATCATGAATGCCCTTTTGAAGAGTATTGTTACTTTATATTCTTACGATGACAATCCGGAGGACATCTCTCCTGCGAACGTGCTGCGTCAGTCTTTGCAGCTTATCGGCAAGATGCCTATTATTTCCGTATATGCATATCACTCATACCGTCATTTCAAAATGGATGACGTTCTTTTAATCCGCAATCCTGACAAGAACTGCTCTACGGCTGAGAATATTTTAAGAATGCTCAGACCTGATGGCAAATATACAGAGCTTGAAGCAAGAGTTCTTGACGTTGCGCTTGTACTTCATGCAGAGCATGGCGGTGGTAACAACTCTACATTCACAACGCACGTCGTAACCTCTTCGGGAACGGACACCTACTCAACGATAGCTGCATCAATCGCGTCCCTTAAGGGACCTAAGCATGGTGGTGCGAACCTTAAGGTTACTCACATGATTGAGAATATCAAGGAAAATGTAAAGAACTGGGAGGATGAGGCAGAGATAGAGGAGTATCTCACCAAGATTCTTGACAAGCAGGCATTTGACGGTGCAGGTCTTATCTATGGTATGGGACATGCCGTATACACCTTGTCGGATCCGAGAGAGGTTATTTTAAAGAGATATGCTAAGAGTCTGTCTGATGAAAAAGGGCTTACTAAGGAGTTCGAGCTTCTTGACCGCATAGAGAGAATCGCGGGAAGAATAATTGCCGAGAGAAGAAGATTGTTCAAGCCGATATGTGCAAACGTGGATTTTTACAGTGGTTTTGTCTATACTATGCTTGGAATACCGGAGGAGCTTTTCACTCCTATATTCGCAATTTCACGTATTTCGGGCTGGAGCGCTCATCGTCTTGAGGAGCTGGTCAATAAGGGAAAGATTATCCGTCCGGCTTACAAGTATGTAGGGTGGCACAAGCCTTATTATGATATCGAGCATCGTCTTGGTGATGTCAACGACAACTGGAAGTAGATTTTGAACAAAGAAAGAAGAGGTAGTCTCATGGCTAAGAAGATTTTAAAGGATATAAAGGATATTAAGTTTATAACGATTGGAGAGGTGCTGTTGCGTCTGTCGCCTCCCAATTTTGAAAAAATCAGAATGGCTAACTCATATACCATCAACTATGGCGGTGCTGAGGCGAATGTAGCGGCAGGTCTTGCCAACATGGGGGTTGACAGCACGCTCTTTACGGTTGTTCCGGGTAACTCCGTAGGTAAGTCGGCGATTCGTTTTCTTCGCTCTAACGATGTACATATGTCGAAGGCAATCTATGCCGGCGACCGTCTTGGTATCTATTACCTTGAGGAGGGGTATGCAGTTCGTTCGTCAAAGGTAATTTACGACAGAGCCAATTCGTCATTTGCGACATATGATTATTCTCAGATGGATTTTAAGGAATTATTAAGTGGTTTTGACTGGCTTCATCTCAGTGGTATCACGCCTGCACTTTCACAGAACTGCCGTGACATGATAATGATGGCACTCAAGGCTGCTAAGGAGCTTGACATGATTGTCAGCTTCGATGGCAACTACAGAAGTGCTCTTTGGGGATGGCAGGAAGCAAGAGACTGTATAACAAGCTATCTTCCTTATGTGGATGTTCTTATAGGAATTGAGCCGCTCAATCTTATCGGTCCTGATGGAAAGGATATGAAGGACGGTATGAGTATGCAGCCTTCATTTAAGGAGCAGGATAAGATATTCAAGGCACTTCACGAGAAGTATGATTTCATGGCTATTGCACGCCATGTGCGCTATGTTCATACGGGAAGCGAGAATTCACTCAAGGCTTATATGTGGTATGATGGTGAGACTTATGAGAGCAAGACTTTCAGATTCAACATCCTTGACCGTGTCGGCGGCGGTGATGCATTTGCAAGCGGTCTTATATATGCACTTATGGAAAAGATGGAGCCGAAGGATATTGTTGACTTTGCGGTAGCTACATCTGTTATCAAGCATACAATTCATGGCGATTTCAACATTATTGATGATAAGAAGTCAATCTATAATCTGATGAGACAGGAGTATGAGATTAAGAGATAATACGGAAATGAGGTTTAATATGGCTAAAAAGCGTGAGTTTTACTTTAAGTCAAGTGATGGTGTGAACCGGGTTCATACGGTAGAGTGGTCGCCGGAGGATGGAGCTGTAAAGGCGGTGCTTCATATTGTTCATGGTATGGCGGAGAGAGTTGAGAGATACGATGATTTTGCACGGTTTATGGCTGACAACGGATATCTTGTGGTCGGTGATGACCATCTCGGACATGGCAAAACGGCAGCTTCGCCTGAGGATTTTGGATATATAGGCGAGGATGGTGCTCATCTTCTTGTGAGGGATGAGCATAAGCTTCAGAGACATATGAAGGAACTGTACCCGGTTGTTCCGTATATTATTCTCGGACACAGCATGGGAAGCTATATAACCAGAAGATTTATATCTATATATGGTGAGGACGTGGATGCGTGTCTCATTCTCGGGACAGGATTTCAGACGCCGGCTGAGACAGGTGCCGGGCTTACTGTTGCGGGGCTTGTCGGCAAGCTTAAGGGACAGCGTCACAGAAGCGATTTCCTCACAGAGCTTGGATTTGGCAAGTATTGTTCGCGGATAGAGAATCCCCGCACGGAGAGCGACTGGATGTGCAGGGATGACAAGGTAATAGATGACTTTAAGAATGACCCTCTGTGTGACTTTATTTTTACAGTCGATGGTTTTAAGGCTCTTCTTACATTGGTGCGTGAGGACTGTGACGACAGAACGGCACGGAAGGTTCCGAAGGAGCTTCCTATATATATTCTTTCGGGTGCCGAAGACCCGGTAGGACAGTATGGCGAAGGAGTAATGAAGACATACGAGCAGTACAAGCAGGCAGGGATAGAGGATCTTCAGGTAAAAATATATCCTCAGATGCGTCATGAGATTCTTAATGAATTCGGGAAAGAGGAGGTATATGATGATATCCTCCGCTGGACCGAGGAAAAAATAGCAGAATGTGCAGATGAAGAGGATGAAATATAGGAGGATGTGTATGATTAAGTTAGGTACCGCAGGCGCATGGCTTATAAATGGAAATGAGGTTGTCGGGGACAACGCTGAGGCAGCACAGATTATAAAGGCAAAGACAGGACGTGATGTTTCTAAGGAGGATGCGTCGAAGGAGACTATGGCGTATTCTATTTTAAAAAAGCATAATAAGTCTGACAGCATGGACAAGCTTAAGATAAGATTCGATAAGCTCACATCGCATGATATCACATTTGTAGGTATTATACAGACGGCGAGAGCATCGGGGCTTGAGAGATTTCCTATGCCGTATGTGCTCACGAACTGCCACAACAGCCTGTGTGCCGTAGGTGGTACTATCAATGAGGATGACCATATGTTTGGACTCAGTTGTGCAAAAAAGTACGGCGGGGTATATGTACCTCCTCATCAGGCGGTAATTCACCAGTTTGCAAGAGAGATGCTGGCTGAGTGCGGTGCAATGATACTTGGCTCCGACTCGCATACACGTTATGGTGCGCTTGGTACAATGGCAATCGGTGAGGGCGGCGGAGAGCTTGCAAAGCAGCTTCTCAACAAGACCTACGATGTTGCAATGCCGGGAGTGGTTGCGATATATCTCACCGGAGAGCCGGTGAAGGGAGTGGGACCTCAGGATGTTGCACTTGCGATTATCGGAGCAGTGTTCGGCAACGGATATGTAAAGAACAAGGTTATGGAGTTCGTAGGTCCGGGTGTTTCCAATCTGAGTGCCGACTTCAGAATCGGTATAGATGTAATGACAACGGAGACAACATGTCTCTCTTCCATATGGAGAACTGACGACAAGATAAAGGAATTCTATGAGGTACATGGGCGCGGTGAGTGTTACAGTGAACTCAATCCGGGCGATGTGGCTTATTACGATGGCGTTGTGTATGTTGACCTTGGAAAGATTAAGCCTATGATTGCGATGCCTTTCCATCCAAGCAATGTATACACGATTGAGGAGCTTAATGCAAACCTCATGGATATTCTCGATGATGTGGAGAAGCGTGCGGCAGTAAGCCTTGATAATAAGGTTCCTTATACACTTAAGGATAAGGTAAGAGACGGAAGACTCTATGTGGAGCAGGGAATTATTGCGGGATGCGCCGGAGGCGGATTTGAAAATATATGTGCTGCGGCGGATATACTTAAGGGCAGGAGCATCGGTGCTGATGAGTTCACTCTCAGCGTATATCCTGCAAGTACTCCTATCTATGCTGAACTTGCCAGAAACGGCAGACTTGCAGACCTTATGACAACGGGAGCCATTGTAAAGACAGCCTTCTGCGGCCCTTGCTTTGGTGCAGGTGATACTCCTGCCAACAATGCATTCAGTATTCGTCACTCAACCCGTAACTTCCCTAACCGTGAGGGCTCTAAGCTCCAGAACGGTCAGATTGCCTCGGTTGCACTTATGGATGCACGTTCAATTGCGGCAACAGCGGCTAACAAGGGATATCTCACGGCAGCAACAGATGTTGATGTGGAATTTACCAATCCTACATATCATTTTGATAAGACAATATATGAGAATAGAGTATTTGACAGCAAGGGTGTGGCTGATCCGTCGGTTGAGATTAAGTTCGGTCCGAATATAAAGGACTGGCCTGAGCAGGTTGCACTCACGGATAATATTCTTGTCAAGGTTGTATCAGAGATTCATGATCCGGTGACAACAACGGATGAGCTTATTCCTTCAGGTGAGACTTCATCTTATCGTTCCAACCCTCTTGGACTTGCAGAGTTCACACTCTCAAGAAAAGACCCTGCTTATGTCGGTCTTGCAAAGGAGATGAGAGCGGCTGAGGAGGTAAGAAGAAGCGGTGCTGATGTGACTGAGAGTAACGCTGAGGTTGCCCGTGCATTTAAGGTTATCAAGGAGGCATATCCTGAGCTTAATGCTGCTGAGACAGAGATAGGAAGTACAATATTTGCGGTTAAGCCGGGTGACGGTTCAGCGCGTGAGCAGGCGGCTTCCTGCCAGAGAGTTCTTGGAGGTCTTGCAAATATTGCCAATGAGTATGCAACTAAGAGATACCGTTCCAATCTTATCAACTGGGGACTCATTCCTTTTATAATTGATGAGGGTGAGCTGCCGTTTAAGAACGGAGATTTTATATTTATTCCGGATGCCGTTAAGGCAATCAGGGATAAGGCGTCAGAGGTTAAGGCTTACGTCGTAAAGGACAAGCTCTGCGAGTTTAAACTTAAGATAGGTGAACTTACGGATGACGAGAGACAGATTATACTTGATGGATGTCTCATCAATTATTATAGACATTAAGGCGATGATGCCAAGGTTAAAATGTAATTTCAAAGTATGGGGGTAAATTAAGATGAATAATGATGGCCTGATGTTTTTACAGCCGGTATTTAAGGAAATGATATGGGGAGGCAACCGCCTTGCAACGGAGTTCGGATATGATATTCCGGGTGACGATACGGGAGAATGCTGGGGAATCAGTGCACATCCGAACGGTGATTGTACAGTAAGAAGCGGTGAATACTCAGGGATGAAGCTCTCACAGGTGTGGAGTGAACATCCTGAACTCTTCGGAAGAGAGAAATCGGAAGGCGTATTTCCTCTTCTTACCAAGATTATTGATGCAAAGGCTGATTTGAGTATTCAGGTGCATCCTTCCGATGACTACGCCAAGGTGCATGAGAACGGCTCGCTCGGAAAGACTGAGTGCTGGTATATTCTTGATTGTCCTGAGGGAGCAACGCTTGTTGTCGGTCACAACGCGGCGGACAAGGAAGAGTGTGCCAAGATGATTCACGAGGGAAGATGGAGTGAGTTCATTCGTGAGGTGCCTGTTCACAAGGGGGATTTCGTATCGATTGTACCGGGAACGGTTCACGCAATAAAGGCAGGGGTCATGCTTCTTGAGACACAGCAGAACAGTGACATAACATACCGGGTGTACGATTATGACAGACTCTCTAACGGAAAGAAGAGGGAGCTTCATGTTGAAAAATCAATAGATGTTATCAATGCTCCTGCAGCTCCGGCGGAAAACAGCATACACAATTTCGCAAATGTGGCAAAAAATACGCCGGTACTTATGGAGAAGAGTGCGTATTACAGGGTGTGGAAGCTTGTCACCGCGGATAACGCAGGAGACGGATTGTCAGTGAAAAATGATTTTGATGCAAAGTATCTTCTTGTGAGTGTTGTGTCCGGAGATGGCATGATAAATGGTTTGGCAGTAAAGAAGGGCGACCATTTTATAGTTACCAATGAATGTGATGAGTTCAAGCCGTCCGGAATTATGGAACTCATAATATCCGCTGAGGTCTGAGAAGCATTGCTATTCGATTTGAAGTAAAAATAAAGGCAGGGAACAATATGACAGAGCAGGAATTGGATAAAATGATTGCGCGCATCAATGAACTTGCGCGTAAATCAAAAGCTGAGGGACTGACTGAGGAGGAGGCTCTTGAGCAGACGGAACTTCGAGGAAAGTATATCGCGAACTTCAGAGCTAATTTCCGTAAACAGTTGGAAAAGATTGATGTCAAGCAGGCAGATGGCACAATCATCAATCTTGGTGAAGAATATTATAAAAGGAGACACTAATGTGATGTGAACTGCGTTCATGAGCAAGTAGCGAAAGCGGATTGCGAATGTCCGCTTTACGCGATTCACAGACATTAAAAGGTATAAGAGTTATATGCGGTGGATGCCCGGAATATAATTAAGCAAAGGAAACAGGAGACTGTGAATGCTTAATTATATCTGGGCATTTATGCTTTTGATTGGAATTGTATATGGTGTGTGGTCAGGAAATCTTTCCGCTGTCTCCAATGCGGTTCTTGACAGTGCGGCTCAGGCGGTGAATCTTGCCATATCAATGTCGGGAATAGTTGCATTATGGTGCGGTCTGATGGAGATTGCAGATAAAGCGGGTGTGGTTAAGCTGCTGTCAAAGGGAATGAGACCTCTGATACTGTGGCTTTTCCCGAGATTGAGGCGTGAGGACGGAGAGAAAGCGGCAGAATACATAACACTGAATTTTATAATGAATATACTTGGAACCGGGTGGAGTGCAACAGGTCCGGGGCTTATGGCGATGGAGGAGCTTGATAAAATAAGGGTCGATAAGCGGGCTGCATCAGATGAAATGTGCACATTCCTTGTGCTTAATATCTCATCACTGCAGCTCATCCCGGTAAACATCATCGCATATCGGAGCGCTTATGGAGCTGTGGCACCGGCTGCCATAATTATTCCTGCACTTATTACGACCGGGATAAGTACGATGGCAGCAGTTGTGTTCTGTAAGCTGATGTGCTTAAGGAAGGGCGGATAGTACTGATAGGCACATCGGGCTAATCGCACAAGCGGGAGTGTGTCAGACGGCTGCTGTGAGTGCGGCTTCCGGTAATGGGAACACCATCTGTATTGGTATAGGTATTCATATAGGTTCGATATTTTAACGGCATAAGCTGCTGCTGAAGCTTTTCATTGCGACGGGCTTCTATCGCTACGGAGGAGCGGAAGGTCTCAAATAATTCCTCAATAGCTTCATTGCTTCCTGTAGCTGCACACCCGGTGTGTTCGCGTGTGGCATCGACAAGACTATCAAGGTAGTCATCGGTTATGTCTGAGAGGACATAATGATGACGTCCGGCATGATGAATGGAACAGCGATGTCTGGTGGTATCGGCTATAAGCCAGTTGTCATTACGGAGGCGATCGGCAAAATGGTATGACATCAGGTCAAGAATATCGTTCGTCGGGGCAAATCTTGCAAGCAGAAAGCTTCCGTGTTCGTCGCGGTATTGTCCAAAACGAATAAAGCCCAGAAAATGCTGTGATTCACGGCTGACATTGCGGTCAAGTTCAAACAGACGCATGACATAAGGGTTAACAAGGTGGTTCACAATGCCGGGTCCTACCTTGAAGGCGTCAATAAGAAAATGGTATATTATATCACCGCGCTCAGGGCAGGATGATAGGGCGGCGTGGTAGACCTGTGTATAGATGTCGTGTGAGAGCTTATGCCTGATGGTCGATGCAACCTTAGCTGCAAGCTCATCATCGGCATCAAAATAGCGGTACTCACAGAACAGTTCCATAGTCTCGCCGTCTGATACGCTTATGGCTGTCTTGGAGGTGCCAATCTCCCATGCACGGTAAATGGCTGTAAATATTCCGTTCACGCTTCCGTCGCAGCAGCAAATAATCATCGTAATCTCCTTTCCGCCGCCGGTAAGCGGCACTAATAGCAATAAAAGACGTGTCTCATACTATTCCACAGTTCTGTCCTGCTTATCGTGAAGAGGCGGTAAGCGGTGCATAATTCTCGTTGTTGTCGTCGAACAGTGAGAGCTGACGGTAAAGTCCGCTCTGGGATATCTGAAGCGCGTGACGGCGCTCGGCTCCCATAAGCTGCGATACGATATAGTCCTCATCCTGCCTGAACAGGTCGTCCGTTCTTCCGTTGCAGGTGATAAAATATCTCGCTCTCTTCATGACAACTCCCATTCGGGCAATATCTTTAAAATCCAATAAAGTACTTCGACGGGCTCTCAGTATGCGCTCAACGGAGCGCGGGCCTACTCCGGGTATGCGAAGGAGCTGTGCTTTTGCTGCCTTGTTAATCTCGACAGGAAATTCTCCGAGATGTTGTAGTGCCCAGTCGCACTTCGGGTCTATATAGCTGTTGAAGTTGGGGTGGGACTCGGACAGAAGCTCATCTGCACTGAACCCATAAAAACGCAGCAGCCAGTCAGCCTGATAAAGACGGTGTTCACGGAGAAGTGGCGGTCCGTCTTCGGTGGACGGAAGTGAACTGTCATTATTGACATTGACAAATGCTGAATAAAAAACACGCTTCAGATTGTAGTTCTTATATAGTGCCTCGGCTATTGTTACAAGCTGATAATCGGATTCGGGCGCGGCACCTATAATCATCTGTGTGCTCTGTCCTGCAGGAACGTATGCCTTAGGACCGCTTCGGGAGTCGAAAATATTCAATGGCGATACGGCATTGTCTGCGGAAACGGATTGAATATTGTGGTCAAATGATGACAGATGTTCGGTATTGCCTGAATCAATGTAAGCCGGACGTGCGGATGTCATTGAATGATAATCCGCAAGCAGAAGCTCGTTACGCCTTATGCCGAGCTGAATCTGCCGCATTGGTGTGAGTATGCTCCTGCGTGACTTATTAGGGGCGATGCGCCTGAGGGCATCAGCTGTTGCAAGCTCAAGATTAACGCTCATTCTGTCGACATACCAGCCCGTCTCCTCAATGACGGAAGGGTCAGCACCGGGAATTCCCTTAACGTGTATATAACCGTTAAAGTGATATACACATCTTAAGAGCTTGACGGTCTTTAAAAGAAGCTGCATGGTGTGCGTGGGTGAGACAACAATTCCTGAACTCAGGAAAAGTCCCTCTATATAATTACGCCTGTAAAACTCCATGGTGAGTGTGCATACCTCTTCCGGGGTAAATGAGGTTCTGAGCACATCGTTGGAGCGGCGGTTGATGCAGTATCGGCAGTCATAAATACATTCATTGGTAAACAATATCTTAAGAAGCGATATGCATCTGCCGTCAGCTGCAAAGCTGTGGCATATTCCGCTGCTTACCGTGCTGCCGATGCCTGTGGCACTGCCTCTTCTGTCTGAACCGCTTGAAGTGCATGCGGCATCGTACTTGGCTGAGTCGGCAAGAATCTTAAGCTTATCTTTAATATCCATATCTTCCTTAATTAACATAGAACCTCATTTCCAAGCAAAAAAATAAAAATCTGTTGCTTATCGAACATTTGTTTGACATTATAATAGCACATACGTTCGGGAATGTAAAGAGGAATATTTTGGTGTTTTATATTCTGCGGGCGGGAATATAGTAGTAGAGAACTGTTTTTAGCGAGGGGAATATGGCGGAGATACTTGCTCAGGGAGTCATCCCGATAATAATTTTTGTTGTGATATTGTGGTCGGCCGTGTCAGGAGATAAGGTCTATGAACATTTTACAAGGGGAGCCCTCAAAGGTCTTAAGATTACGGCAGAGCTTCTGCCGACACTTATAGGGCTGCTGGCAGCAGTCGGAGTTCTCAGGGCGTCGGGAGTGATCGATGCCTTGTGCTCACTGGCGGGAGGCTTGACCGACAAGGTGGGATTCCCGGCACAGGTTGTTCCGGTAGCTTTTGTCAAGATATTTTCTTCGTCTGCAGCAACGGGACTTATGCTGGATATTTTTAAGAATTATGGTGCGGACTCATACGAGGGGCTTCTTGCGGCACTTATTTTGTCGAGCACGGAGACCTTAATGTACACGATAAGCATTTATTATATGTCGGTAAAGGTCACAAAAACGAGGTGGACGGTGGCGGGGGCATTCATAAGCATGGCGGCAGGAATAGCGGGAAGCATATTTGTACTTCAATTTGTTACAAAAATGTAATATTTCAAAGTCTTGACGAACAAAGAGTACTATGATATTATGACTATGTCGGTGTACTATGACAGATAATACACAAGGGAGTATTTTTTATAAATAAAAGAAAACCCATTACCATGGACCGGTGTAAGGGAGATACATCGGTCACAACATTGTTATGACTGCTGCGGCATAATGATGGAAATAATGCAGTGCGAAAGAGAGGTTATTTTTATGAAGAGAATGAAGAAAGTGGCGGTCCTGATCATGACAGCGGCAATGTGCTTTGCCATGGCGGGCTGTAAGAAAGAGACGGGTGAAGAGGTTCCTACGGGAGATGTATACTCACCTAAGTTCTCGGAAGTGAATGCTGATATAGACTATGTCAGCAATGTATTGTCGAGCGGGAACAAGATAATGATTCTCGGACAGAAGTATGACAATGTGAATTATACTTACACTCAGAAGTTTGTGACGATTGACGCTGCTACGGGGGAGCAGACAGCGAAGGAGCTTGAATTGCAGAAGGAAAGTGACAATGAGGAAGTGTCGCTTCAGTCAGTCTGCAGATATAAGGATGGTTTTCTGGGAGTTGTTTACCGCTATGTACAGCCTACTCAGGAGGAGATGGACAGCGGCGTATATGATGTGGAATCAAGCTACACCATGGAGATATACGATGCTGAGTTCAATAACCTTTCCAGTATATCTCTTGATAAGATTCAGAAGAGCATAGAGGATGAGGGCGGTAATTTCTATGTTCAGAATGTTGCTGCGGATGCTGACGGCAATGTATATATGACTCTTGACAGCTCTTTGTATGTGCTTGACGGCAGTGGTGAACTCAAGTGTAAGATTGATTTTGAGAACTGGATCAACGGAATGGTAGCCACAAGTGATGGCCAGGTATATGTAATGTACTATGATGAGCAGTATAATCCGGTCATGGCACCGGTTGATCTTGCAGCTAAGTCGGTCGGAGCGGTACTTGAAAACCTGCCTACGAACAACAACGGTTCACCACAGGCATTTCCGGCAGGTGACGGCAAGATTTATGTTGTAGGTTCAAGCAAGTTATATCTTTACGATATTGCTGCACAGACATCTGAGGAGGTTCTTGACTGGATAGCATGTGATATCAGTACCAACAGCCTTTCCGGTTTTGCAGTGTTAGATGACGGCTCCTTCGTTGCGGTATCAACCACCTATGACTATTCTGCGGATACGTCCAAGACAACAATTGAGCTTGCTGCAATTTCCAAGGTTCCTGCAGGTTCAATTAAGCAGAAGAAGACGGTAACACTTGCGATGATGACAATGGACTATGACACTCAGGGTAAGGTTATCAAGTTCAACAGAACCAATGAAGATTACAGAGTTAACATTAAGACGTATGTAAATGATGATTATTCCAACTATGAAGATGCAAAGACTCAGTTTCAGGCAGATGTTGCAGCGGGAACTGCCGGAGATTTCTTTATGGCAGACAGCAACATTAATGTTGACAACCTGATTGCCAAGGGAGCTCTTGCAGACCTTTCAGACTTAATTGACAATGATGCCGAGTTAAGCAGGGATGATTTCATACCTAACATTCTTGATATACTCTCAGTGAACGGTAGGCTTTACAGCATTGCAAGTTCGTTTTCCGTACAGACACTTGTGGGAAAGGTATCAGATGTCGGAACGGGCAAGAGCTGGACATTTAAGGATGTCATGGAGCTTGTGAAGGCAAGACAGGGAGCTTCTCTTATGGCATATACAACTAAGCAGGGTGGTCTGACGACTATGGTTCAGTACAGCATGGACAGCTTCTACAATGCCGGGACGGGGGAGTGTAACTTTAATTCCGATGACTTTATAGCACTGCTTGAGCTTTGTAATACATTCCCTGAGGATTACGATTACGATTCGGATGTAAGCATGCCTAAAATGCTCAGAACAGGCAAGGTACTTCTCACAGACATATATATTTCGGATTTTGACTTCGTTCAGCTCTATGAGGCACTCTACGGTGAACCGGTCAACTTTATCGGTTATCCGACCAACAGCGGTTCAGGAGCGGTTGTGAGCTTTGATGCACGCTTCTGCATTGCGGCGAAGTCAAAGAATAAGGATGCGGCATGGGCGTTTATTCGTCAGTTCCTTCTTCCTGAAGCACAGAAGAGTCTTGATTGGAGACTCCCTATCAATAAGGACGCCTTTGAGCAGAAGCTTACCGATGCAATGAATGCTACTGATGAGGAAGTCGGCTCATGGGTGTACGATGATGTCGAGATTCAGATTAAGGCACTTACCGGTGAGCAGGCACAGATAGTAAGAGATATTGTATACAGTGCTACATCAGAGGCAGCTTATGATGAGCAGCTCCTCAATATTATTACTGAGGAGGCGGCTTACTACTTCGGTGGTGAGAAGAGTTCAAGCGAGGTAGCGGGAATTATTCAGTCCAGAGCACAGCTCTACATTGATGAGAACCGTTAAGCATACGATATTCCGATTGGGGTAGGTTATGGTTATGAAGAAAAAAGCAAAGGAGCTTAAGCTCCCCAAAGAGAAAAAAACAACTCCTGCGCACTCAAAGCGCAGGAGAAAACTGGGACAGCACACGATGGCACCTTTTCTGGCACCAAGCATTATAGGAGTTACATTGTTCTTTCTTCTCCCGTTCTTTGTGGTTATTTTTTATTCATTCGTGGATAATCCGGTTACGAGGGAATGGGTGTGGTTTGACAATTTTGTGAAGCTTGTAAAGAATAACTCGTTTAAGAGGGCTGTTAAGAACACGGCTGTATTTACCGGAGTCGCGGTTCCGCTTGCGGTAATTCTGTCACTGCTTCTTGCGATAATACTGGACCAGAAGATTCCGGGAAAGAGTCAGTTCAGAACTTTCTTTCTGAGTCCGATGATGGTTCCGATAGCATCGGTTGTGCTCATATGGCAGGTGCTTTTCCATTACAATGGTGCGGTCAACGATTTTTTGTCGACGTTCGGTGTAAAACCGGTTGACTGGCTCAAGTCAGACTACGCGATGGTTGCGATTGTACCGCTGTATCTGTGGAAGAATCTGGGATATAACATGATCCTGTTCATGGCGGCGCTTGGAAACATACCGAGGGATATAATTGAGGTTGCGGAGCTTGAGAGTGCCAACTCCTGGCAGATATTCTGGCACATTAAGATAAGATACCTGTCACCGACGATATTGTTCGTTACAATTATGTCAATCATAAGTTCCTTCAAGGTATTCCGTGAGGTATATCTTCTCACGGGAGATCATCCGGTGACAAGCCTTTACATGCTGCAGCATTACATGAACAACATGTTTAAGTCGCTGGATTACCAGAAGCTGTCGGCGGCGGCGATACTCATGTCGCTTGTCATGATTGTACTTATAGGAGCATTATTCCTTATTGAAAATCATTTTGGAAAGGATGTGGAGGAATAGTGGGAAAAGAGAAGAAACAGCATGAAGCGGTGCTGCATGGTATTCACCATAAGAGACGCAGAAGGCTTGTGATACGCACAATCTGCTTTTTGTTTGCCGCGAGCTTTGCAATAATATTTCTTTTTCCGACGGTTGTGACAATAGCCAATTCCTTCATGTCACAGTCGGAAATAAGTTCTAACTATGGAATGGTATTTTCTACCACGGATTCCGGTGCGAAGGCATACATATCTAAGAAGGTTAACATAAAACTTATCCCTGATATGGTAAGCTTCAGCCAGTATTTTACGGTACTGCTTAAGAGCCCTTCTTATCTTCTCAAGTTCTGGAATTCGGTTATACTGGTTGTACCTATTACGGTATTTCAGATTATAATAGCATGTCTTGCATCCTACGGGTTTGCGAGAACGGAAGGAAAGCTTAAGGGAATAGTATTCTTTGGTTATATTATTCTTATGCTTATGCCTTATCAGGTAACGCTTGTTCCTAACTATCTGGTTGCCGAATGGTTCAAAATTCTCAACACGAACTGGGCTATATGGCTTCCGGGTATATTTTCACCTTTTTCAGTATATCTGCTCACTAAATATATGAAGCGAATACCGAAAGCACTGTTTGAGGCGGCACAGATTGACGGTGCAGGTGAGTGGCAGATGTTTCGCAAGATTGCGATGCCGATATGTAAGGGGGCAATCTATTCATGTGCGATTCTCGTGTTTATTGATTATTGGAACATGGTAGAGCAGCCGCTTATCCTTTTTACGGATACGGAGAAATACCCATTATCGGTATTCCTGTCTAAGATAAATGAAGGTGAAATCGGTCTTGCGTTTGCGGTTGCGACGATATATATGATTCCGGGTCTTTTGATTTTCCTTTACAGCGAGGAGTATCTTGTTGAGGGAATCACATATCAGGGTGGAATTAAAGGTTAACTAATAATTAAAAGTGACTATTCAGAAAGGGTTAAAGCGATGAAGAAGCTGGAAGGAAACAGAAAAGACTGGATAAAAAATATCCTGATTATATTTCTTGTGGTGCTGTTGCTGCTCACATTTTTTTCTAACACAATTATGAATTATTCGCTTGCCGAGGTATCAAGTACCTATATTACAAGCGGAAGCATTTCAACAGCAATTCGCGGAACCGGAACGATTCAGTCCGTAGATCCGTATAATGTGACAATCTCAGAGGGACGTAAGGTTGAGAGTGTCAATGTAAAGAAGGGTGATACAGTAGCTAAGGGTGATGTCCTCTTTGTACTTGAGAAGGGAGAGAGCACCGAGCTTGCGGATGCCAAGAAGGCATACCAGGATCTGCTTGCAAGCTATGATGACGCAATAATCAAGGGCAATATAAGCAGCGATATTATCACGGCAGCTCAGAACAGGGACAATGATGTTATTTCACAGAAGATGTCACGCTTAGAGCAGCTTGGTGAGACTCTGAGACAGAAGAAGGCTGTTGTCGATGACATAAAAGCACAGATTGAGGTAGTGAATGCCGGAAGCGCCATCGTCGACGTATCGAACGAGAAGGCACAGCTTGAGGCGGTTAATACGGCACTTTCAGCAGAAAAGGATAAGCTTACCAAGTTCACTGAGCTTCAGACTAAGATAGACAGTCTTCTTGCAAGTGCATCTGCCGAGAAAGATGAGGGCAAGAAGTGGAATTACATCAATCAGGCTGTAACAGCTACCAATGACAGGGATGCTCTTGGTACTCAGGCAGAGATAGAGGCTAATATTAAGTCCTATGAGAAGCAGGTTGAGACAATCAACAAGACAATAGAGGATAAGCAGGCAGCTCCTACCGAGGAAGCAAAGCAGCTCAACTACAAGCTCACGCTTGCCAACAATGAGTACACTGAGGCACAGGAAGATTACGATAAGCTCTCGTCCGAGATTGAGAATCAGAGAACTCTTCAGAGCCTCTTAGACCAGATAGAGGATGCCAAGAATAAGTATGAGACTCTTGAGGCTAAGACAATAGGAACAGAAGTGACAGCTCCTGTAAGCGGAATCATAACTGCAGTCAACTATGTAGCAGGTGAGAAGGTTGAGAAGGATGCCACAATGGCTACCATACAGATTGCCGGTAAGGATTACACACTTGAGATGTCGGTTACAAAGGAACAGGCGGCAAGAATCAAGGTTGGTGATGTAGGTCAGGCATCCAACTCATGGTATTTCAGTGATATGACACTCACTGTATCCGCAATAAAAAATGACACATCCAATCCTTCGTCCGGTAACAGGATTGTCGTATTTACGGTAACAGGTTCTGACATCAATGTTGGTCAGTCGGTTACGGTGAGCGTTGGTGATAAGTCGGCTAACTATGATATGATTGTACCTAACACGGCTATCCGTGAGGATAAGAACGGTACATATATTCTTGTCATAACCTCTAAGAGCACGCCTCTTGGAAACAGATATACAGCTACTCGTGTTGATGTAACGAAGCTTGCATCGGATGACACGAACACGGCTATTTCATGTGGACTCCAGGGTTATGAGAGTGTAATCACAACGGCGACTAAGCCGGTATCGGCAGGAGATTTGGTACGTCTGCCTAAATAATGGGAGGATATGATGACAAGGCCTAATGTAAAAATGACAAAAAAACAGCTTGTGCTTCTGGTCATCATTGCGGCCGGTCTGGCGGTATTTGGGATTTTGACGGCAATATCAAGTGCCATTGCACGGACACAGACGACGCAGTACTCTGCAAAATATTGGGATTCTGACGGGCGTTATTCAATGGTAAGCGTATTTCTGCCGGAGGATAACCCGATTACACAGAGTAATGTGCAGCAGCTTGAATATACGTTGGATCAGGCTTTGATTAAGGAAGCAATTGAGGCTCCGGCTGACAATGCAAGATTATATGTATCTTCATACAGTGCCAAGACACAGGTGTCGTTATCATCAGGACGTTCAGGTTCACAGAAATGTACGGCATATGGTGTAGGGGGAGATTTTTTCAGATTCCATAATTATGAGCTTATAAGTGGAAGCTATCTTCTTGAAGACAGCCTGATGAGTGATTATGCGGTACTCGACGAGGAGGCGGCGTGGAAGGTATTCGGTGCCATAGAAGTCGACGGAATGACGTTTAAGTACAATGGTAAGGAATATATTGTTGCAGGCGTTGTCAGACCGCAGGACGGATATAAGACCAAGGCAGGAGGAGCTGAGGCGGGTACCGTATTTTTTCCGATAGGTGAGCTTGAAAATGTTGCAGACAGCTATGAAATAATATTTCCGAATCCTGTTTCAGGATTTGCGGTAAAGCAGATTAAAGAAGCATTTTCATCCTGCGGATACAGTGAGGATGATATAAAGATAGTCAACAACTCAGAGCGCTATGGATTTGTTAACTCGGCGAAAAGACTTCTGAAATGGACGGAGAAGGGAATGTCGTTTAAGGCAATAAAGTATCCGTACTGGGAGAACAGTGCTATCGCGGTTGAGAACATATATGATGTATTTACTCTGTTCAGAATTATATTCATAGTTCCGCCGATAGTCATTGTGATTGTTTCAATAATCCGTTTTCATCCGATTCACAGACTTAAGCTTCTTGTGCTCAGAATTGTGGAGCATTTCAGAAAATAAGCGAATATGTAATTTATGCAAAGGTCGTTGCGGTGATATATGCCGCAACGGCTTTTTTGTCTTTTCAACATGGTCATAATGTGATAAAATATTAAAATTGAAACTAAGCGAAATGGTCTTTGAACCGTTTAAACGGGGGGTGTGTATGGAGCGGAAGAAGGATTATATATTATGTGTTGTATCGGCTGTAATCGGCATTGTGATTTTTGCCGTGGCGGGTATCAATAAGAGGATTACATTCTGTGATGAGGTGTACACATATATGATTGTCAATTCCTCCAACGCGGCATACCAGTTCGCGGAGGGCGAGTGGTACACGAGGGAACAGGTAACCGATATGCTCGCACACACGGGGACGGACAGCGTGGTGCAGATGTTGAGAAATGTAAAGGGAGATCCGCATCCGCCACTATACTATGGTCTTGTGTATATTGCATCGCTCATAGGCGGCGCGAACCTGACGAGGTGGACGGCTCTTTCGGTGAACGGACTCATGTATATCGGAACGATTGTGATGTTGTGGCTTGCAGTTTATAAGGCGGCGGGCTCATCGATTGCGGCGAGCGTCTCGGCACTTGTGTATGCACTCAATGCGGGCGTCATATCGGACGCGATGCTGCTCAGAATGTATATGCAGCTCTCATTTTTTACGATAGCATTTGCCTATGTGACCTTGCTGCTTTATAAGGATAAGGACAGAATGCTGTACTATGTGCTGCTTGGCATTATTGCGGCGGGCGGTTTCCTCACGCAGTATTATTTCTGTTTCATTGCAATTTTTTTCTTCTGCGTGTGGCTGGTGTACAACCTTGTGAAGAAGAGCTATAAGCGCATTGTTAAGTATCTTGTGAGTATGGTATGCGCAGTTGCTGCGGATACTATCGTATGGCATTACTGGATAGGGACGCTTCTGTCTAACAACAATTCGGAAGCGATAAGGGAAAATGCGCTCAACTTTGCAAATCTTGCCAACAGCCTGTTCAGGGGAATCATGACGGTGCAGCTTGTACTTTTTCAGAGATGGTACATTGCGGGAGCGGTGATTGCGCTCTGCATCGTGGCTTTTACACTGATTTCAAAAAAGGCGGCGCAGATATTCCCTGAGATAAGGCTGTATGTCGGGACGCTCGCGATTGCCGTGTTCCTCTACGCGGTGGTGGTGTATCAGCTCACGCCTTCATATCTTATGTCGGGACGGTATTTTTATGCGGCAGTGTGCCTCGAGCTCATGCTGCTCGCCGTGTGCGTGAGCGTGCTGGTAAGGGCGTATGCACCTGATAAGACAATGGGAAAAGTGGCAAAGAGCGTGGCTGCGGTGGTATGTGTTGCGGTGGATATAATTATTCTCGTGTTCGGATACGGAATAGACTACTACACCGATGTCTCCGAGTATGATAAGCAGACCGAGGTGTTAGAGGAGTATGCCAACATTCCTTGGGTACTCTGTGGGGATGAAAACTGGCAGCTGACAGCGAATTTTTTCGACTACGCGATTCCCGAAAAAATCATGAGAATCACGGATGCGAGTGAGTACCGCGAGGAGCCGCTTCTTGAGAATGCGGACTGTTTTCTTGTGGCGGCACGCACCAATGATGAAAATTCAGGTGGAGATGTGGCGTTGTACTATTATATAGGCTGTACCGGAAGATTTGTGAGAAGTGAACTGCTTATGGAAAGAAACGGGATGTCATATTATGTGGCATATCCGGATAAATAAAAAATAAAACAGGAAAGGAAGAATGTATTATGAAAATGAATAAATCAAAAGTAGCAATAGTAGGATGTGGGCTTGTAGGCTCCACGACAGCCTTCAGCCTTGTAACGCAGGGAGTTGTCGATGAGGTGCTCATGATTGATATTAACAAGGAGAGAGCTTACGGAGAGAAGCTTGACCTTCATGATAGCATAGAATACCTTAACAGAAATGTTAAAGTGACAAACGGCGATTATTCTGACTGTTCAGACGCAGATATAGTTGTAATCACAGCCGGAGCACCGCCTAAGCCGGGACAGAGCAGGCTTGATACACTTGAACTCACGGCGAATATATGTAAGTCAATAGTCGGCCCTGTTATGGAGAGCGGCTTTGACGGAATTTTTCTTATAGTGTCCAATCCGGTAGATATTATCACACATTATGTCAAGAAGCTTTCCGGGCTTCCGAAGAATCAGGTAATAGGCACCGGAACGGCTATTGACTCGGCGAGACTTAAGACATTCATCGGTGAGCTTGTGAAGGTTGACCCAAGAAGCGTGCATGCTTACTCGATGGGCGAACACGGAGATTCACAGATGGTGCCATGGTCCGTTGTAACCGTTGCGGGTAAGCCGTTTTATGATGTAATAGCAGATAATAAGAATCTGGTAGGGGATGTAGACCTTGACGAGCTCGTACACAAGACTACCAGAGAGGGATGGGAGATTCTTGAGCGCAAGGGTACGACATATTACGGAATCGCCACGGCAGCAGTTGCCATAATCAAGGCAATCATGAATGATGAGAATAAGATTATTCCGGTATCGACATACCTTGAAGGAGAGTACGGAGAGACGGATGTGTATGCGGGTGTGCCGACTGTATTAAACAGACACGGAGCTTATGATGTGCTTGAGATTCATATGTCACCGAGCGAGCTGGCAAGATTCAAGGACTCTGCAAGGGTAATAAGAGAATACACCAACAAGATAATGGAGTATTAACGACATGGCGAAATTATATTTTAAATATGGGGCGATGGGAAGCTCTAAGACTGCCAATGCACTTATAACCAAGTTCAATTACGAGGAGAGAGGCATGAAGGTATGGCTTCTTAAGCCGGCGATGGATGACCGTGATGGAAAGGATATAATTAAAAGCCGTATAGGGCTTGCATGCAGATGCTTTGTCGTGACACCTGAGACGAATATTGTGAATGAGTATGAGAAGCTTTCAGGGTACGATGCGGTGATAGTCGACGAGGCGCAGTTTCTCACACCGAAGCAGATTGATGAGCTCAGATATATTGTCGATAACATGAATGTTCCGGTATTGTGCTTCGGGCTTAGAACTGACTTCCTTACACATGTATTTCCGGGAAGTCTGAGACTTCTTGAGATTGCCGATTCCATAAGTGAGATTAAGACGATATGCAGATGCGGTTCTAAGGCGACCGTGAATGCGAGAATCGATGAGCAGGGAAATGTTATAACTGACGGAGAACAGGTGCTTATTGGCGGAAACGACAGCTATGAGGCAATGTGTTATTCCTGTTACATGAAGAAAATTAAGAGCAAAAAGGAGATAAAAAATGGAAATTAAGGAGATTCTTTCAAAGGTAGACCATACTGTATTAGGACAGACAGCAACCTGGGGCGAGATAAAGGGACTTTGTGACGACGGAATGAAGTATGAGACAGCATCCGTATGTATTCCGCCAAGCTATGTTAAGCAGGCGGCTGAGTATATAAAGAGCGCCGGCGGACATCTTAAGGTATGTACCGTCATCGGTTTTCCTAATGGCTATAATACAACTGCCGTAAAGTGTTTTGAGACTGAGACGGCAGTAAAAGAGGGCGCAGATGAGATTGATATGGTAATCAATATCGGATGGGTTAAGGACGGTCTTTATGATAAGGTGTCAGATGAGATTAAGCAGATTAAGGCTGCATGCCACGGAAGGCTTTTGAAGGTCATTATTGAGACCTGTCTTCTCACGGATGATGAGAAGATAAAGCTCTGCAAGGTTGTATCCGGGTCGGGAGCTGAATATATTAAGACATCTACAGGTTTTTCAAAGGCGGGAGCAACCTTTGAGGATGTCGAGCTTATGGTAAAGAATGTTGACGGCATATTAGTAAAGGCGGCAGGAGGAATCAGCTCAATCGCGGACGCCGAAAAATTCATTGAGCTTGGCGCATCAAGGCTTGGAACGAGCAGAATAGTTAAGATTGTGAAGGCTGAAAACACGGATAATCAGACTTACTAGGAAAGGGTGTTACGGATGACGGAGGAAGAACATTTACAATTAATAGAGGGAAAGCTTGAAAAAGCAATAGAGGGCATTAAGGAAGAGATGAAGCTCAATGACAAGGATATAGCGCAGCTTCAGGAGCTCTATTGGGAGAATTACAGCGACTTTGACGAGTACGGCTATGAGGAGTATGAGAATCGTCAGCAGATGTTCAATCATGCCAATTTCAGAAGCAGGAATATGAAGACACTGCATATGTACAAGAGAATGCAGGATTCACCGTATTTTGCCAGGGTTGATTTCGTGTTCGACGGTGAGGATGAGCCGGAGCGCTGCTATATCGGAATCGGTAATTTCGCTGAAGGAAAGGGAAGCATGCCACTCATATATGATTGGCGTGCGCCTATATCCGGTCTTTTTTATGATTATGATGCGGGAAGAGCATCATATGTGGCTCCGGCAGGAATTGTCGAGGGTGAGATAGTAAAAAAATATCAATATAAGATAAAAAAGGGTAAATTAATTTACGCTGTTGAGAGTGATATAAAGATAGATGATGATATTCTTAAGCAGGCTTTGTCAATGAATGCCGATGCAAGACTTAAGAGTATTGTAAGTACGATTCAGAAGGAGCAGAATTCCATAATAAGAAATGAGAAGGATAAAATTCTCATAGTTCAGGGAGGAGCCGGTTCCGGAAAGACATCGGTTGCACTTCACAGAATAGCGTATCTTCTGTACAGACATCGCAATGACCTCATGGCATCACAGGTACTCATACTCTCGCCGAACGACGTGTTTTCAGACTATATATCACATATCATGCCTGAACTGGGAGAGGAAAATATAAGCGAAATGACATTCGATGATTTTGCCGCTAAGGAGCTCTCGGATGTTGCGGCATGTGAGCGTCATTATGATTTTCTTGAGGATGTTCTTGTACATGAGGAGAGCAGGCCTGAGTATGCAAAGGCGCGTCAGGAGAAGTTATCGGCGCGTTCGTGCAAGGAGTTTGCCGAGGCGATAAATGCTTTTGTGTTCTCGCTTGAGTATGAGCTTATGGATTTTAAGAACATAAAGTACAAGAAGCTTGAGAAGGATGCGGACAGCATTGCCGACCTTTTTTATAACAAGCTTCCCGACATTCCGTTGTTTAAGAGAATGGATGCGGTGCGAGAGTATATTGTCGACGAGTATACGACACTCACGGGACATGAATTTGACGATATTGAGTCGGCGATAGTGAAGGATAAGTTCGAGGCTATGTACCGAACAAAGGATATTTTAGTGTTGTATAACGAATTCCTTGAGAGTATTGGCGAGGAAGCTGTTGCCATCGCTGAGAATGAGAGAAGAAGAGTCGGATATGAGGATGTATATGCAATGCTTTATCTTAAGTATCTTCTGTGCGGGGTAGGACAGGGGAGGCAGATAAAGCATCTGGTAATTGACGAGATGCAGGATTATTCATATATGCAGTACTGCATTATCGGATGGGTGTTCAAATGTCCTATGACGATTCTCGGTGACAAGGAGCAGTCGGTTGATTCTGAGAAGTCGGATGTGCTTAATTTCCTTCCTGAGATTCTCGGAAAAGATTCTAAGCGAATTGTGCTCAATAAGAGCTATCGCTCAACGGTTGAGATTACGGATTATGCGGCAGCTATAGCGGGAATTAACGGAATTGACGGAATTGACAGGCATGGGAAAGCTCCTGAGAAGAATATTTTTGACAATGAGAACAAGATGTATGCGGCTGTTGCGGACAGGATAGATGAGGAGTTATCAGCCGGCAAGTATGAAACAATCGCTGTTTTGTGCAAAACTCAGGCTGAAGCGGAGTATGTCGGGGATAAAATTCTTGAGAATATCAAGGAGACGGAGGATGATGAGGAGAGCTTCAAGGTAACGGTACTCAACAAGAATACAGACCGTTTCAAGACGGGGGTTGTTGTTGCACCTTATTATCTTGCGAAGGGCTTAGAGTTCGACAGCGTCCACATAGTGAACGCTGACAAAACACATTATTATTCGGATTACCACAAGCAGCTTTTATATATCGGTGCCACGAGGGCACTGCATTCGCTTGATTTTTATGGTGTCGGAGAGGCGTGTGGGCTGTTGCCGTAAGACGGTAACAGCTCGTGCTGTCCGTGTATTATTCTGTCCAGATACATTCTTTGCGGTAGTACATGGCGAGGTGTGCATTGTGCCAGTCGCCGGGGTCATCGGTTATGTCGGAGTGGAATATCGGGTCAGGGCGTTTTGACAGAGCGGGCACGGTCACGAACTGTTCGTTGTCATCGGTGCTTCTTAGGTATTCATCGCGCTCGGTGAGCTCTGCATCATAGATTCGTGCATCACCGTCTATCAGCGACAGCATTGCGGCGGCTGACAGAGGAAGATTGCTAAAGCCGGCATCACCGCTCTTATATTCAGTCTCGCCGACTTCAATACTGCCGACACAGGCTGTAACAAACGAACAAATGCAGATGGCAAGTGCTATGTAAATACGCCTGCCGTCTTTTTTTATTCCGCCGAAAAGGTTCGTAACGGTTTTTACAATATCGGATTCACCGTATTTTTTTGCAACCCATCCGAGAAAATATATCAGGTTAAAGCAGATGAAGGAGTAAGCTGCAAAGAATATGATATTCATCATTCTGTAAGGCATGCGGAGCCCCTGTGCGTAGAACACAGGCGTTCCCATGGAACAGTAAAGACCGAAGGTGAACACGAGCACAAGGAGTGGGTATCGGTAGCTGAAGCGTGTTCTTTTTGCAATCGCATAGAATACCGGTATCATGCAGATAAAAAATACAAGGCACGGTGCGTTTAATACTCTTGCGATGCTGTAGCCGCCAAACGAAAAGGTGTAGACAAATGTCTTTACAATGCCGGTGCTTCCGCCGACAGATGACTGCCTTATGGCATTGCCGGGAGCTGCCATGCTTATGAAAAGCCCTGCAATGGCTGCCACGGCGATTATAATATAAGCCGGTACATGGTATCCTTGGATGACGGTGTTCTTCTTAAGAATAACGCAGTATATTGCTGCTCCGGCTGTCAGCGCGAGAACGATGCACATGAACAGAGCAGTCGCATAGTTGCTTCCTCCGATAAGAAAGGCAAGCATTCCCGAAATTATCGTGAGCACGGCTGTCGCCGCAGGAGAGGCGGTTCGCATCCTTATGAGGAGCGCATACAATAACAGCATAAGACTGTAAAAAAATGTGTAATATATGGCACCATTATACCAGTAGAAGGAATCGCTCGGCGTATTGCACAGCTGCATTGATACGAAGGTAATTGCTAGAGCAATTATTCCTGCACGGTAACCGTCGGTGTGAAACACCCTCTTAAACACAGTGTAAAAGAAAAACATTGAGCACGCGGCGAAAGAGCTTATGAGAATGAGCGGTGCAATAAAGTAGTACTGCTCTCCGAAGATTCCCGGCTGTAATCTCATAAGGAATATGGCTGAAAAATTTCCCTGCCATATATTATAGGTATTAATCATCTCATCAAATGAGCTTGAGACAACCGAGGCGACGGAATGAGTGTCGTTCCATACCTTGACGGTCTCCGTGCCGTAGTAGTAATCATCGACGCTCGGGTGGGCGTAAAAGCCGATTATGTAGAGCGGGATGAGGGATATTATAAAGAATGCGAGTATTATAAAAAATACGGTGCGGGTTGTGCGTGATTTCATGGAAAGCCTCTTTTCATATTATGGAAACTGCCTAATTCAAGTCGTGTATATTTAAATTTTATAAAAGTTACAAACATATGTTATGTTACCATGTTATTTATAACAATACAAGCTGAAGCGTGTCAAGAGATAAGGATGATTAAACAAAATAAAGTCATGACACCCTGCTTAAACTATCGTTAAATCGCAGAGGTGTCATGACTTTATATGAGTAAGCAGCGAAGAGATATTTTTATACGCCGTTATTATTGTTGTTATTGTTCATGTCGGGAGGGGTCATGCCGCTGTTGTCACCGTTCATGCCGGGAGGAGTCATATCACTGTTGTTTTCGTTATTGTCAGGACGGTTTCCGCCCATACCTCCATTGCCGTCAGGGCGATTTCCACCCATTCCGCCGCCACCGCCGGGGAATCCGCCCATTCCGCTTCCGTATACAAGACTGTCCATGGTAATTGTTGTCTCATAATCGCCTGCCCTTAGGGTGTAGGTATTTCCCTCAGCAATATCAGGCGTGCTTATTACCACGCTGCTGCAAGTCTTGTCGGAGGTCCATGCGATGAGCTCGTTGCCTGATTCGTCGGAGAGACTTATTGTTGTTCCGGCAGCCTGTGTTGTGAAGCTTACGAGGATTGTTCCCTGGGTTGAATCAGTGCCCATATTCTGAGCCATGCCTGAAGCTCCGGCAGCGATTAAAATTCCGCCTGTAATTGAGCTTTCTCCATCGTAATCAAGTGCACCGTTCGCATTTGATTCGGGACCTGATACATACACTTCACCGCCTGTTATATACAGATTTCCGTTGGAATCTATTCCGTCACCGTCGGCATCTATGTTGATAATACCGCCGTTGATGTATATGTTGGCATCTGAATCGGCTGAGAAATTATCCCCTCCAAAGAAGCCTCCAAAACCGCTTGAATCATTTCCTCCTGCAGCGTTGATACCGTCGTCGGAGGCATTGATGTTAATCTCGCCATTGTTCACAGTGACTGTAATGCCTTCAAGACCTTCATAGCAGTCGTTGATTGTAATATAGCCGCTGTTGATGACGAGGTTGTTGCCAGCATGAATACCGTCATCACCTGTTGTTATTGTAAATGTACCGTCGTTGACTGTCATGTCAGAGTTGCTGTGGACGGCATCATCAAGCGTGTCAATAACGAATGTGCCTCCGTTTACGGTGAGAGCGCCTGAGGCTTTGAGCCCCTTCTTGCTCGTGTCGCTGTCGTCGCTGTCGGTCGTAATGTCAAAGGTTCCGTTTTCGATAAGCAGATAACCACCGGCATCCATGCCGTCGCCCTGTGCGTTCAGGTTAAAGCTTCCGCCGGCGATATATATAAAGCCTTTCTCCTCGTCATCCTCATTGTCAGCGTGAAGAGCATCCTTTCCTGTGACAATCTTGAATGTTCCGTCGGCAATTCGTATGCTGTCCTTGCCGGAAAGACCGTGGCTTGCGGCATTTATGTTGTAGGTACCGCTTGCTATCACAAGGTCATCCTTGGACACAATGCCATGTCCTGCTTCTGCATTAATGTCCAGCGTGCCGTTTCCGTTGAGTGTGAGGTTCGACTTTGAAAAGATAACAGAGTCGATGTTGTTGTCGTCTATTGCGACATACTCCCCTCCGTTGGAGAGAGTGTTTTCCGAGCCGGAAGCGAGTGTGATGAATACCTTATCCGCACTGCATACATATATTGCGGCTGAAGTGCTGCTGCTGACGGTAACATTGTCAAGCACGAGCTGTATCTTTGCGGTATCGTCTGCATTCACGATTATCATACCGTCGTCCAAAGCTCCGGAGAGGATGTATGTTCCTTCCACGGTGATTGTGGCGGTGGAACCGCTTATCGTGACTGAATCGGAGCTGCTTGTTATGCTGTCACCGCTGAGAGTGAGCTTAACACTTTTGCTTTCGTCGTAGCCCACCTCCTTGTCGCGGTTCGTGAACATATCCGATGAGTCGATAACCGTTGGCGAATATGCGGATGTGGAGCCCGTCTGTGATGCACCGGATGAGGTGGCTGCAGTAGTCGTGCTCTCGGTGGAGCCTCCCGTCGCATCCGTCGAGCTACTTTGGTTGTTTGCGCAGCCCGTAAAAAGTAACGCCGTTATGAGAGTGGCTGATAAAACTTTCTTTATATTAATCATGATGAAATCTCCTTTCCTTTTTTACATTATCTTGGCAATTGCGAAACGCAATTTTGACGATAA
>FR895435.1 GCA_000435595.1 Firmicutes bacterium CAG:882 | reverse complement strand
GTTTTGACACCTGAATCTTAATAGGAAACTTCGTCCCTATTAAATAAAAACGCTCTGCGGGGATGCACACGGCGGCGTATAATGTGTGTGTCGCAAGCGACCGCCGCAGGCGCGGGAATGTGCTAAGGCACATTCTGTTCTTGACGGGAACAGGGTTTACGTTAATTGATTTCACAAAAAAATAATAACGTATGAAACAAAATGAGCATGTTTACACACTGTTTGTATGAAGAAAGCATTAATATGTTTTTCGTGTACAGGCAGTGTGTATTATTTTATCTAAATATTAAGGAGGGTGATTTTGATGAAAAAAAGAGCGGTACTTATTTTGGTGGTTATGCTTATCGTATGTGCAGCGGGAATATGCGCGTGCAGGAAAAAGGATAATGGCGGTGCGACGGAGCATGAATGGTGGTTAAGAGGACATTTTTTAACAGGATTAAGTCAGCCTATGCTCGTGACGATGCCTGAGTATGTTGACACATATTCAAACGCGACTCCGATAGTGCTCACTCCTATGGAGGGAGTTGATTTGTCACAGTATGTTGATGGTGATGTAATCGAGATAAGGGTTGAGAGCATACAGGAGCTGTCGCCGTGTCTGGCAGATGTTCTTGACGTGAGGTTCATAGAGCACGGTGATGTGAGCGATATTGATTCGGATGTTATGGATATGCTTGCCGAGAGGGGATGGATTGAGCTTAAGACGGAGACTACGATAGACTGATAAGTTACGGGAGGGACGCACACTGTGCGTCTTTTTCCATATAATAAGGTATATCCTAAAGAGACGGGAGTCAGAAGAAATGACAATCCTGACAATTAAGGACCTGGACTTTTCCTATCATAGTCCCCATGGCGAGACAAAGGCACTGACCGATATCAACCTGACCGTTAATGAAGGAGAGTTCATTTCCATAGTCGGACCGTCCGGCTGCGGAAAATCGACTCTCCTTTCTATTATTGCAGGGCTTACACCTGTTGCGGATGGACTCTGCATCAACAATGCAACAATCGGATACATGCTGCAGCGAGACCATCTCTTTGAGTGGAGGACAATATATGACAATGTAATTCTTGGTCTTGAAATAAAGAAACTTATGACACAGGAGAATTTAATGAGAGTGAATCGCCTGCTCGAGATGTACGGACTGTACGCATTTAAGGACAAAAGACCTTCGGAGCTGTCGGGAGGAATGAGACAGAGGGCGGCATTAATCAGGACACTTGCGCTTAATCCTGATATTCTGCTTCTGGATGAACCATTCTCTGCTCTTGATTATCAGACGCGGCTGAAGGTGAGCGATGATATAGGGAAGATTATCAAGGAGGAAAAAAAGACGGCACTTCTGGTTACCCATGATTTGTCTGAGGCGATTGCGATGGGAGACAGGATTGTGGTGCTGTCGGAGAGACCGGGAAGAATAAGAAGGATTATAGAACTCGATTTTGGAGACTTATCCCCGCTCGACAGAAGAAATGCACCTGAATTTCAGGAATATTTTCATGAATTGTGGAGGTGTTTTTCATAGATGAGTAACAGAAAATCCGTTCAGAATAAAACAATAAGCGTAAGCGGGGCACAGCAGGTATACCTTGACGGAATACGAAGAGAAAAGATAAGGGTGAATTGCGCGAGGGTGCTTATTCTTGTGATATTTATTGCTGTATGGGAGGTGTGTGCACAGAGCGGGATAATCAATGATTTCATTTTCAGCAGCCCGTCAAGAATCATGAAATGCTTTGTTGGCATGTGTGCGGACGGCTCGTTGTTCAGGCATGTGTGGGTGACGCTGTACGAGACATTCATAAGCTTTTTTCTTGTGATTGGAATAGGACTTACGGCAGCGGTGCTTATGTGGCTGTCAAGAAGCTTCTCGAAAATTATAGAACCGTATATAGTTGTGCTCAACAGCCTGCCGAAATCGGCACTGGCTCCCATTCTTATAGTGTGGCTGGGAAATAACATCAGGACGATAATTATTTCGGCAATATCTGTTGCAGTGTTCGGCACGATTCTTACATTGTATACGGGCTTTATGGAGATGGATGCGGATAAGATTAAGCTTATAAAGACGCTCGGCGGAACACGCTTTCATGTGCTCGCTAAGGTGCTGATTCCGGGAAATCTTGCTGTCATACTAAACACAATGAAGGTAAATATGGGGCTTTCGCTTGTAGGTGTTATTATCGGAGAATTTCTTGCCGCCAATGAAGGACTTGGCTATCTTATCATATATGGAAGTCAGGTGTTCAAGCTTGACTGGGTGATGCTGAGCATCATAATCCTCTGTATAATGGCGACCGTGCTCTATCAGCTTATAAATATTCTTGAGAGGATATTGGCAAAAAGATATATATAGAATACAATATCGGGATATTTTTATTAGGCAATTGCGAAACGCAATTTTGACGAT
>FR895434.1:35566-51095 GCA_000435595.1 Firmicutes bacterium CAG:882 | reverse complement strand
CTCATGGACATGAAGCCCGTAGTGACCCTTTCCGCAGAACGAAGGTATTAGTGATGGATGTATATTTATAATTCTGTTTGTATATGCCTTAACCATAATATCCGGTATGGCAACAAGAAAACCGGCGAGTACTATAAGGTCAACATTATATGAATCCACGGCAGCAAGGAGAGCCCTGTGAAATTCCTCTCTGTCTTCAAAGCTCTTAGGCGAAATACATTCCGCAGGGATATTGTTATTTTTAGCTCTCTCAAGAGCATAAGCCTTGCGGTTGTTGCTTATGACAACTGCAATTTCCGTATTATGAATTTCACCTGATGCAATTTTGTCAATAATCGCCTGAAGATTGGTTCCTCCGCCTGATACAAGTACGGCAATCCTTAACATAAGGTAACTCCCTTCTCTCCGGACACTGCCTTGCCGATAACAAATGCCTTTTCACCTGAAGCGTTGATGGCTGCTATTGTATTATCGGCATCTGCAGGGTCAACTGCAAGTACCATGCCCACGCCCATGTTGAATGTGTTGTACATCATATGTTCATCAATATTTCCTTCTCTCTGAAGCATCTTAAAGATTGCAGGAACCTCGTAGCTGTCCTTCTTAACCTCTGCTCTGATGCCCTCAGGAAGCATTCTCGGAATATTCTCATAGAAGCCTCCTCCGGTAATATGGCTGCAGCCCTTAATCTTAACGCCCGCATTCTTAACGGACTTGAGCGCCTTCACATAGATTCTTGTAGGCTCAAGAAGTGCCTCTCCGAGAGTCTTTCCGAGTTCATCATAATATGTATCAAGACCTTCCTTTGTAAGCTTACTCTCGAATACTTTACGAACAAGTGAAAAACCATTTGAATGAACACCGGAAGAAGCAATGGCAACAAGCGTGTCTCCATCCTTAATGCTCTCACCTGTAATCATATCCTTGCGGTCGATTACTCCCACTGAAAAGCCTGCCAAATCATAATCTTCTTCAGGCATAAGTCCCGGATGCTCAGCCGTCTCACCGCCGATAAGTGCGCACTCGGACATCTTGCAGCCCTCTGCAACGCCCTTTACAATCATGGCGATTTTCTCCGGATAATTCTTTCCACAGGCAATATAGTCTAAAAAGAACAATGGCTCACCACCTGCACATGCAACATCATTTACACACATAGCAACTGCATCGATACCTATCGTGTCATGCTTATCCATGATGATAGCAAGCTTAACCTTCGTACCGCATCCGTCTGTTCCCGATAATAAAACAGGATCTTCCATATCCTTAATTGCCTTTAACGAGAACGCTCCTGAGAAACCGCCAAGACCTCCAAGCACCTCCGGTCTCATTGTTCCCTTTACATACTCCTTCATAAGCTCTACTGACTTGTATCCTGCTTCAATATCGACTCCGGCCTTCTTGTAATCCATTTTTCTTTCCTCCAAAATATGTGATGTTATTTAAGCATTATATCCCTTATAGCCTGTTTTTTCGATCTTTTCTTTCTTTGCCATAACGCCCGCCTTTAAATCATCTTTATAAGCCTTCAGCTTGTCAAGAAGCTCCGCATCGGACGTTGCAAGTATCTTCGCTGCCAAAATACCTGCATTGGCACCGCCGTCAATGGCAACTGTAGCCACAGGGATACCACTTGGCATCTGAACTATTGAATAAAGTGAATCAACTCCTCCAAGTGACTTTGTATGAATAGGTACACCAATTACCGGAAGCGGGAATATAGCCGCACACATTCCCGGAAGATGTGCCGCACCGCCTGCACCCGCAATAATACACTTAATACCCTTCTCCTCCGCTTTGGAAGCATAGTCAAAAAATACATCCGGCATTCTGTGTGCCGAAATAATCGTAATCTCATAATCAATTCCGAACTTTTCAAGCATCTCTGCCGCCTTGCTCATAACCGGAAGATCTGAGTCACTGCCCATTACAATACCAACTTTAGCCATTGTAGCTCTCCTTTATTTTGTATATTTTTTTTACAAACCAACCAAAATAAACAGTACCAGTATAACCACTATTATGCCATTGATAAATGTACCAAAGAACGATGCTCCATAGCGCTTATCCTGTTCCTTATAACTGAACAGACCGAAAATCAATCCGAAAACAGCGAGAATCAAAGCGAGTAATCCATACGCCCCAACCTGCTGTGAGCCTTCTCCGCGAGCCCTGAATGACAATGATACACTGTACCCGAACACAATAAATGATATTACGGCAAGTGCCGATGACAGCACTCCGCCAATCGTATATTCCTTGTCAGAAAAACGTAGTCTTGTCTTTTTAAACATAATTCACCGATTTTAGAAAAGCGTCTCCGGCTTCGCTGCAAGCAGTCTTGCTCCGGAAACTATCATAAGGATACCGCATACAACACCTGCAACAACAGTAACTATACCTGTCGTAACAGCTGCCGCTCCTGAGCCCTTTACTCTTTTATAAAGCTTCTCGTTCACACTAACACCTCCACGCTATTTTACACCGTAAGTCTCATAGTATGCATCTATTCTTGACTTTATCTCATCATCAATTACAACTTTTCCCTTGTACGGTCTGTTGTATAAGTATTCCACAACCTCAGCCATTGATACAATGGCATTGGCATTAAACCCGTATTTCTCCTTAATCTCAACAAGAGCACTCTTGTCTCCCTTGCCTTTTTCCATACGGTTAAGTGAAACCATAAGTCCGAGTATTTCAACCTTTCCCTGTTCCATAATAATAGGGAATGTCTCCTCAATCGACTTGCCCGATGTAGTTACATCCTCTATAATTACTACCTTATCGCCATCCTTAATCGGACTTCCGAGAAGGATTCCCGTATCACCGTGATCTTTTATCTCCTTGCGGTTAGAGCAGTATCTGATATCCTTGCCGTATAACTTGGCAAATGCTATTGTCGTTGCAACACTTAACGGTATTCCCTTATACGCCGGTCCAAAGAGGACATCAAAATCCGTTCCATAATTATCATGTATTGCCTTAGCATAGTATTCACCCAGCTTCATGAGCTGCGTACCGGTCACATACCCTCCGGCATTCATAAAAAACGGGGACTTTCTTCCGCTTTTGAGTGTAAAATCGCCAAAACGAAGCACACCGCTGTCCACCATAAACCCGATAAACTCTTCCTTATACTGTTCCATGCGAGTTCTCCTTTATGTTTTTATTTTAAATAAACATTATCCATTTGATTGTATCACACACATTCCGCATTTTCAATCACTTAGCGCATGATAATCCTTACATATTTCATAATAAAATTCTTATCATATATGAAAGAAAGGATTGCATTGTCATTAACTGCCTCAAATACACTCTTAGACAATGTCGAACTGCCGAATATCGTAAGTATCGCAAATGCAAGCCATATAAACGCAAGCCCCATTATAAATCCGGCCGCAGCCCCTGCCGCCCCGTTAATCTGCTTAAGAACGGGAAGCTTCGCAAGCACGGATACAAATCCGAATATAATGCGAAGCAAAATGAATACGACGAGAAAGCTTACGACAAATGTAACCACATTAAAAATCAAATCAGACACATATTTTACCATGTAATCTCTGAGACTTGTGACGCCAAGTTCAACGTATTTCTGTGCAGTATTATTGTCCTTCAGCATATCTTTGATAGCTGCCGGGAAGTTCAGTCCGTCTATTACCTCACTCTCACTCTTGTGTTCAAACATTTCCTCAGGAAGTACTTTTTCCTCAACAACCGCCTGTATCCCGTCATATATCTTCGTGTTATCCTTTAAAGCATCCGTCATTATCGGCAGCAGAATGAATACGGCAATAAGGGTTCCCACAAGTGAGACCACCGAAAAAATCATCTTGATAATTCCTCTGTGCATGCCTATTAACGTGAAAGCCGCAAGAATGACAAGCACTACTATTAATAACCAGTTCACATTAAACTCCCTTCATAATCAAATGGTCACCTCTCGGTGACCATATATTTTACCGGTATGTATTATTTTACACATCCGATAAGTTCTTTTATATCCTTAACATTGTTCTTTAACATATATTTCTCAATTCCGTCAATCACCTCAAGCGTAGTGTACGGATTGTGGAAATTAGCGGTACCTATAGACACCGCTGAAGCTCCCGCCATGATGAACTCAAGTGCATCTTCTGCCGTCATTATTCCTCCCATTCCTATCACGGGAATCTTAACCGCATTTGCAGCCTGATATACCATGCGCACAGCCACAGGCTTGATTGCAGGTCCTGAAAGTCCTCCTGTCTTGTTGGCAACCGCAAAAGTTCTTCGGTTAACGTCAATCTTCATTCCGGTGATTGTATTGATAAGGGAAATTGCATCTGCACCACCGGCCTCAGCCGCCTTTGCCGTAGCCGTTATGTCTGTTACATTCGGACTGAGTTTCATAACCAGTGGCTGTTTTGCGTGCTTCTTAAGCACGGATGTTATATGCTCTACGCTGCCCGGATTCTGTCCAAAAGCGATTCCACCCTCCTTGACATTAGGGCATGAAATATTAATTTCGAGCATATCGACAGGCTCATCTGCAAGCCTGTCAACAACTTCCACATAATCCTCCTCAGTCTTTCCGCAGACATTTACGACTATTTTTGTGTCATACTGCCTAAGAAACGGTATGTCCCTTTTACAAAATACGTCTATTCCCGGGTTCTGAAGTCCTATAGCATTTATCATTCCTCCGTATGTCTCAGCAATTCTCGGGGTCGGATTGCCGGGCCACGGTACATTAGCTACGCCCTTTGTTACAACCGCTCCGAGTCTGCCTAAATCTACGAACTCGCCATATTCTGCTCCTGAACCAAATGTTCCCGATGCCGTCATGACGGGATTTTTAAATTCAACCCCTGCAATATTTACCGAAGTATTCAAATCCATCACAATTCTACCTCCCTCGAATCAAAGACAGGCCCGTCCTTGCAGATTCTCGCATTGTTGACATGTGAATGCTCATCAATGTTCTTAGTCTTACATACGCAGGCAAGGCACGCACCTATGCCGCACGCCATCTTCTCCTCAAGCGATA
Source organism: Firmicutes bacterium CAG:882 (assembly GCA_000435595.1). Lineage (GTDB taxonomy): Bacteria > Bacillota > Clostridia > Lachnospirales > Lachnospiraceae > CAG-882. The sequence goes on along the minus strand of FR895434.1, from coordinate 46,063 downwards.
TCTGGGCTTCAATACCTCTTTCCTCGGCATAACTCTTAAGCCCTTTAAGCATCGGCATAGGACCGCAGGCATAAAAGACCCCTGCTTCAATATTCTCTTTCTTTATCGCATCAATTACATTGCCGTGAACTCCGAGACTTCCGTCATCCGTCGCTATTATCACATCAGCGTATTTTTTCATATCGTCAAGAAGGAACGTATTGCTGTCCCTGTATCCAAGTACGGCGGTAACCTTCATATCAGGATATTGTCTTTTTATGGTCTTCGCAAGCTCAAGCATAGGCGGTATCCCTATTCCTCCGGCAACAAGAACAGGCTTCCTATCCCTTATTGTAAAGCCATTGCCAAGAGGTCCTATTACCTTAACCATATCTCCCTGTGTAAATCTTGAGAACTCCTCCGTTCCGAATCCCACAACACGATATACCAGTCTTAAATTACTTCCGTCAACCTCACAAATACTTATAGGTCTCGGAAGCAGTTTTGCACCATCATGTGTGTAAAGAGAAATGAACTGTCCGCAGCGTGCCTCATTCGCAATCTTATCTGTGGAAAGCACAAGACTGTATATTCCATCCTGAAGCTTCTGCTGACTTACAACCTTTGCCTGTTCAGTATATTTTGACATATAATTCCCACCTTATCTGTGTGCAAGTGCACCATTAATATCATTAACCATATCAACAACCGCAGCTCTTGAAGCATCTCCAAAATTCTCAGCACCAAAGTTCTCGTACTTTGCATTCTTATAAGCCGCTATGATTCCTCTTGAGCTGTTGACAATGGCTCCAAGCCCGTCCTCATTAAAGAAATCCACAAGGTCTGCCCCCTTGCCGCCCTGTGCTCCATAGCCCGGAACAAGTATAAAACTCTTTGGCATAATCTTTCTGAGTGTTCTTCCCATCTCAGGATAAGTTGCTCCCACAACTGCTCCGACATAGCTGTAGCCATCACCCATGCAGTCTGCTCCCCACTCATTTACCTTTTCTCCAACCCACTCATAAAGAGGTCTGCCATCTATAACTCTGTCCTGAAATTCTCCACTCGATGGGTTGGAAGTCTTTACAAGAATAAATATGCCCTTTTTCTCCTCTTTGCACACATCTATAAAAGGCTTAATTCCATCCGAACCAAGATATGGATTAACCGTTGCGAAATCTTCATCAAATGCCGCAAATGTCTTACTTCCAACATTAACCTTACCAAGATGTGCTACAGCATAAGCTGCCGATGTCGAGCCGATATCTCCTCTCTTCACGTCTCCGATAACGACAAGATTCTTCTCCTTGGCATACTTAACCGTACGTTCAAACGCAATAATACCCGGTATTCCAAACTGCTCATACATCGCAATCTGTGGCTTAACCGCCGGGATAATATCATAGGTCTTATCTATTATCTCCTTATTAAACTGCCATATTGCCTCCGCTGCACCCTCTAAAGTCTCACCGTACTCTGCAAATGCCTTCTTCTGCACATGCTCAGGAATGTAGTTAAGCATAGGATCAAGTCCCACAACTATAGGTGCATTGGTCTTTTTAATGTTAGAAATAAGCTTGTTAATCATAATTCCTCCTATATAATTCCGGTCTTGGCAAGGTCAGCCACGACTCCTCTGTTCTCAATATACTCAGGCAGCTCCTCTGCCTTAACCCACTTAAAATCACTCACAGCCTCGGAAAGGATAACCATATCCGAATCGACATGGCACAGATACGCAATACCGATAATCTGCATATCTCCCAGTTCATACGACCAGGTATACGGTATACTGTCAATAACCGCATCAAGTCCCGTTGCGTCATTCACCATCTGTCTTACATAAGCATCCGGTGAAATCCCATACTCCAAATCTCCGTCCACAAACTCCCACTGGTAAGGCTCCGTTATCCTGTCATCATACCACTTCTGAAGTATCAGAAACTTATCACCGTTCTTGACAATACCTTTAATTTTAATTCCAAACTTTTTCATTATCTGTCACCCCTTTTCAAAAAAGATTCCGTATGCATCTTACCCTGCATAATATGCTTCGGTTTCTCACCCACTTCACCGCTTGTAAGAACAACAGAAATGCTCTTTGCAAGCTGTGCCGCACATGCCGGACAGAATCGTCCGTATCTTATCGGCTGACCGCACTTCTCACACGGAATATACTCACCTGAGCCATCCGGAATTTCTATTCTTCCCTGCCTTAAATATCTGTTAATCTTCGCAATAGGAACACCCGTCGCCTCCGATATTACTATTCCGGGACTGGCGCCATGCTCATCAATATATGCCTTAATCTTGCCAAAATCATCATATGTCTCGTTACTGCATTTCTCGCAGACATATCTTCCGGCACCTTGAAAAATATACCTTCCGCCACATTTCGGGCATATTCTCGGTGTATCGTCGAATTGGAAATCCTTTCGGAAATCCTTTCTTTTATCTATCATAGCATCTTCTCCTTTGACCCAAGTATGTGCACACACACATTCCCGTATTAAAAAAGGTTATCCATGAATCACAACTCCATAGATAACCTTATATTAACATATATTTACAATATATGAAAGATTTTTTTAATTTTACCCCCCTGCATACTGCAAGCCTTGCTTGCAGTACTGCCACCAATAAGTAGTTTGAAAATTTTATTTCCAAACTTCAACCTCCACCGAATTGTCGATTGATATGAGCTTTATTAGATCATACATATTCTCATCAATGACATACCAGCCGTAGTCGGTCAAATCCATCATAACCGCTGTGGAAGTTGTCGATGTCTCCGCTCCGTTCTTCTCCTCCCCGGTTGTATCAATCTGCCGATTTTCGTAGTATTCGACATACAAAAGCGTCATACCGGGCGTAATATCGTAGGAGCCTATTTTTCTCGCATTAATCATTGCATTGAGCTTTTTGATATTCTCAACACACTCGTCAGACGGAACAAAGCCGTACCCTTCAGAATAATACATTGACGGATATGCGTTAAACGAACTCATCGTGCCGTCCTTTTTGATGGTATAGACCGTTAAATTCAAGCCGCCATAGAGGTATGTGTTATCCGCCCCATTGCCCTTGTCTGCCGTACTTTTCACCGTCTCAATCATATCAAGCGCCTTATCAAGCTCATTCTCCGGATATTCCTCATTGACGGCGTTCATATATGCCGCTGCAGTCTTCGGCATATCGGCACCTATGCTGATGCTTGAAAACCTGATTCTATCACTGTTCTTCTTCCACAAATCGATGGTTGTAAATGCCGAGTCCAACGTACGTCCATCGCTTATCAGATCAAAGAGCTTTCCGGCTCCCGACTCCTTAAGCTCATCCCGAAATACATTGTATACCTTCTCTCTTTCCGTGCCAAGATTCCCTATTCCGTATTCAATATTCTCAAGACTGTAGATGCTCTTTCCGAAATTGCCGGCGAAGTCTTTATCGTTGAACAGGACATTTTTAAGCTGGGCATAGCGTGCGTCCGTTACAGTCACCATTCGACTTATGCTGCTGCCGTCGAGAAGACGATACTCAATTACCATTCGATTTTCTGAATAGAAATCCGACTTGTCCTCATCCCACATTCTTATCGTATCCTTGAGACAGTCGCTCGCAACCTCCCTCGCTGCATCGGAATAGAGCTTCATATTCTCCGAGTCCTTCCAGAGTACGCTGTCAGTCGGTCCGTAAACCATAACATACGCAATCTCATCCTTATCCGGAGCAAGCTTCATATTGTAATCGTAAGATGTTATGAGTGAAAAGTACAAAACCACATTAATTACGGCCACAATTGCAAGTCCCGGAATAATCCTTACGAAATTGCGCAGATGCCTTGTGGTAACTGCCTCATAGAGAAAATATGCAACAGCCGCACCCACATAAGTCATTATAATGACAAACTTATCCGAGTCACTTATTGTGTCATACTTATGCGCATCAAACAACAGTGCAACGGCTATAAGCGATATAAGCACAGTCGTTATGACTCTTAATATTCCTTGAAGTCCCCTGTTAACTGATGCCATCGTTGCATTCTCACTCTTCCTGCGGGTAAAGCACACCGCTCCCACGCACATAAGGATAATTCCTATCAGTGCCGTGTAGACTGCCGGAACCCACGACGTTATAATGGCTTCGGAATTCCGGGAAATCCCGAAAATTCCCGTCACAAGATCAAACGGTATATTTATAAGCTTTGAAATAAATGTGTTCTGTGAAAACACAACATACGGCATTGAGCTTACCAAGAGCCTGTTACAGTAAAATATAAGTGCCCTCGGCGCAAACAAAAACAGCACCGCCGTAAACACGTTCGTAAGGTATGTTCCCGTGAGCGTCATCGCAAGCACTGTACCACCCGTCACAATCAATACCCCCGCTACTGCGGAAAGTATAGGATACGGAATGCTTAGCACATCAATCTTTATCTTTCCGGATATTCCACACACGGCGAGTGTTATCGCACTTCCCGCCATAATCATCATAATACACCATAAAAGCACTGCAGCAACAAAGCTTGTATATATGCACAGCCGTGTGTACGCAAGCGAATGATAAAAGTCGCTTGCGCACCTCCTGTTCATGAAGCCGAACAGCATGAGTGTCATGAGCGGTGCTGCCGTAAACATCACAAGCTGTATATAAAGATTAAGCTCGGAGAAGCTGCTTTCAAGCACATACATACCGCGTGACATATTGACAACTTCAATAAATGATGTAAAAAACGAAGCACCTGCAATCAGAATCAGACCTATTATTCCCGGAAGCTTTACCTGTCTGATTCCTTCAAGCATAAGCTTTCCACTGAATATTTTCTTGTTCATGTCATTCACCCTCCTTCTCAAATATTGCCGAGAAGTCATAGCCGAGTGCCTCAACCTCATATGTGAATACTTCCTCAAGTGTCAGGGGCAAAATGTCAAGGATTATAGGATTTAACTTGTTAAACTGTGACACAACCTTCTCTCTGTCTCCCTTTACAATGATGTTAGACACTGAACCTCTCTTGCTGAAATGAAGTATATCAATTCCCACAAAAAGTCCCCTGTCATAATCACCTCTAAAGGCAACCTGAACCTTATAAAGATTCGTCTTAAGCTCCGATATATCACTCTCTAAGACAAGTCCGCCACGATGCAGAAGTGCAAGCTGGTCGCATGTATCCTCTAACTCTCTTAGCGAATGTGAGGTTATAACCGCAATCGCTTTTCTCTCCTCAACCTCCTGACAGATGAGTGCTTTGACAAGATTTCTCATAACCGGATCAAGTCCGTCAAATGTCTCGTCAAAAAACATATACTTAGGCCGCCCCGACAGTGCAAGTATAATCGCTGCCTGTCTCTTCATCCCCTTTGAAAATGTTGAAATATTCTTCCTTCTGTCCAGCTTAAAATCATCTGTCAGCTGCACAAAACTCTCCATGTTAAAGTTAGGATAAGTCGCCGCATACAGCTTCGCCATACGATTCATGCTGGCACCCGGCAGAAAATACAGCTCGTCAGGCACATACGCTATGTCCTTCTTTACCTCAGGATTTTCGTAAACCGGTCTTCCGTCATAGCTTACATTTCCTCCATCCGGCTTATACACTCCGGTGAGCATTCGAAGAAGCGTTGATTTGCCGGCTCCGTTGGTGCCAACCATCCCATATATACTTCCATCAGGGATGACACAGCTTATATTATCGAGTGCGGTAAACCCATCAAACCTCTTGCTGATATTCTTAGCCTCAATCATGACTGTTCCCCCATTCCGTCATAAATCTCATCTATATACTCATGTAACTCTTCTCTTGATATTCCGGCAAGCGCAAAATCCTTAATCTGCTCTTTTATATCGCCGAATGCCGAACGTCGTGACACCTCAAGCGCCTTAAGTGCCTTGTCCGACACAAAATTACCCCTGCCGTTGACAGAAAATATAACGCCTCTTCTGTCAAGCTCCGTAAACGCCTTCTGAATAGTATTAGGATTAATTGACAATTCAGCAGAAAGCTGTCTGACACTCGGAAGCTTGTCTCCCGCATTCAGCACTCCAATCAATATGAACTTTTCCGTCTGACGTATAATCTGTTCATACACAGGAATACGCGACATTATATCAATCTGGAACATACATAACACCTCTCATTGCCCGCTTTGTCATTTAAGTCCAAAAATAAAATACGCGGCTGTGAATAATCGCAGTCGCGTACTACGCATAATGGTACGCTTCATACAAATTATATATCGTATCAGAAGCGTATGTCAAGCATATTTATATATTACAACGCTTTAATTAATTCTTCGCTCTCCTCAAGCGCACCATCAATGTTTGCACAGAATGCCTTCTCTCCAAGCTCATCGTATATTCCGGACTTTTTGAATATCTTCATCGGCTGCTCATTTACATGTGAGAAGATAACCTGTGTCCCATTCTTTTTGCATTTTGCAATAATCTTCTCTATTGTCTGAATGCCGTTGGCATCAATAGCCGGAACACTTCTCATTCTTATGATAAGCACCTTCGTTGACTTGTCAAAAAGCACATTGCCGAACTTCTCCGTAGCGGCAAAGAACATAGGTCCTGTTATTTCAAATACACGAACCCCCTTCGGAACGTTCTTGAAATGAAGATTATCCGTATTATCTGCCGTTCTCTTCTCCTCATCAAGATATACCCAGCCGTGAACATCCGTAACCTCCGACATTCTCTTCATAAAAAGAACACAGGCAAGTGCAAGTCCTACACCGATTGCAACCACAAGGTCAAACACAACCGTAAACGCAAAAGTCACAACAAGGACGATAATATCACTTTTAGGAGATGTCTTCACAAGATGTGCAAAAGTTCTCCAGCCGCTCATGTTATATGCTACCATAAAAAGAATTGCTGCAATGGCAGGCATAGGTATGAGCTTTGCGAGAGGCATAAGTGATACAAGAATAAGTAAAAGTACCACGGCATGAACCATACCCGCTACAGGAGTACGTCCACCGTTCTTTATGTTAGCCGCCGTTCTCGCAATAGCTCCCGTAGCAGGTATACCTCCAAAAAGAGCTGATGCAATATTTCCGGCACCCTGAGCCACAAGCTCCATATTAGAGTTATGCTTGCTTCCTATCATTCCGTCCGCAACCACACATGAAAGAAGTGACTCAATAGCCGCAAGAATAGCTATTGTAAACGCATCTGATGCAACCGCTGACATCTTCTCAAATGAAAATGCAGGAAGAGAAAACTTAGGCGGTGCCGATGATATATCATAAAGATCCCCTATTGTCTTTACATCCATCTTAAGAAGTGCAACCATCGCAGAACCCACAATGACCGCAATAAGCGATGCAGGAATCTTTTCAAGCTTTTTAGGCCAGAATATAAGTATTATCAGACATACCATTCCTACCACGAGTGCCTGCCAGTTGAATGTACCTATACATCTTACAACCTCTGCAAGCTTGTCCACCGTCTCAATCGGTGAATTGGTAAATGTAAGCCCAAGGAAGTCCTTAAGCTGTCCAATCGCAATCGTAACTGCGATACCAAGCGTAAATCCTGTTGTAATTGTAAAAGGGATGAATTTTATGAGCGCTCCGAGCTTGAATACCCCCATAAGTATAAGGATGATACCCGCAAGTATCGTCGCCATTACAAGTCCATCCATTCCGTTTCTTGCAACTATGCCCGCAACAATTGATGCGAACGCAGCCGTAGGTCCGGCAATCTGAACGCGGCTTCCGCCAAGAAGTGAAATCACAAAACCCGCAACGATTGCAGTGTAAAGTCCCTGCTCAGGTCCCACCCCCGATGCAAGCGCAAGAGCAATTGACAGCGGCAATGCTATTATTGCCACAATAATTCCGGATACCACATCCTTGGTAAACTGTGAAAAGCTGTAGTTCTTCATACATGTTATCAGCTTTGGTGTGAGATACATAATCTTTTTCTCCTCATATTTAATTAATTGAGCATTCCAATCCAATACTCACGCACAGAAAAAGGGTATAGCACTTGGCTATACCCTCTTCTGCGTAAGCTACTAACGGGAATCGAACCCGTGACCTCCGCCTTACCAAGGCGACGCTCTACCGACTGAGCCATAGTAGCAACATGAACGGGCAGATGCTCTGCATCACCCGAATTCAAATAATATCAAACTTTATCTGCTTTGTCAAGAAATTATTTCATCTTTGAGCGTATTCTCTGTATGGCATTATCGACCGATTTTTCCGTTTTTCCGATAATCGCGGCAATCTCCGAATAGCTCATGCCTTCAAGATAGTATGACAATATTTCTTTTTCCAGTCTGCTGAGCTTTCCCAGCAGTCGTTTTCTCGCGAGCTTTTCCTGCTCTTCATTCAGAATTATATTCTCAGGATTCACATTATCAGTGTCAGGAAGCACATCCGAAAGTGAAGCCTCCTCCCCCGCATCATCCGTTATCACACTGTAGAGCGACACATAACCGTTAAGCGGTTCATTCTTCTTTCTGTTGTCCGCCGAAACAGCCGAGAGCAGCTTATTATTGATGCATATTGCGGCATACGTCATAAATGACGATGCCTTGCTCTCGTCGTAATGGCTTATGGCATTGTAAAGTCCTATCATTCCCTCCTGTATCAGGTCATCGCTGTCGCCTCCGACAAGAAAGTAGGCTCTCGCCTTCGACCTCACAAAATCCTTATATTTTTTCAGAAGAAAATCCTCCGCCTTTTCATCTCCGTGTCTTGCCATATCAACTAACAGCTCATCCGAATATTCCTTATAGTTTTTCTTCTCATCACCCATATTATCTGCTCATCATTCTCTGTCGTACAATCTCGTAGGAAAGCACACCTGCTGCCACGGAGGCGTTGAGTGAATCTATGTCGCCCTTCATCGGAACCGATGTTATAAAATCACATTTTTCCTTGATAAGCCTGCTGACTCCCTCGCCCTCGTTTCCTATCACGAGACCTATAGGTCCCGTAAGATTCTGCTTATACATAAGCTCGCCATCCATATCTGCACATACAAACCACAAGCCTTCTTTCTTAAGCTCATCAATCGTGCCTGCAAGGTTAGTCACTTTAGCAACGGGAGTATAATTGATTGCACCCGCACTTGTCTTGGCCACAACAGCAGTAAGACCAACAGCACGTCTCTTCGGAATAATAACTCCGTGTGCTCCGGCAAGATTGGCTGTACGTATTATTGCGCCAAGATTATGAGGGTCCTCGATGCCGTCAAGCAGAAGTATAAACGGCGCCTCACCCTTCTCCTTAGCCGCAGCAAGAATGTCCGAAACCTCAGCATACTCATAAGCAGCCGCCTTGGCAATAACGCCTTGGTGATGCCCTGTCCTGCTCATCTCATCAAGTCTTTCCTTGGTCACAAAGTTAATGATTGTATCTCCTTTTTTTGCCTCGCGGACGATAGTCTTAACCGGTCCGTCCTGACATCCGTCAAGAACGAAAAGCTTGTCTATCGTCTTTCCTGAACGAAATGCTTCTATAACCGCATTGCGTCCCTCTATCGTGTATTCTTCGTATCTCAAGTTGTGCTCCTTTCATATGCATATACCGGACGTTGTGTAATTTTGCTATATTGCCGTCAGGCACGCTTTCGCTGCGTTTTGCTACGCAACGGCGCATAGGCGGCTAAAATACAGCCACCAAACGCCGGCGAGCAAAAAGCACCTGACTTGCAATATAGTAAAATTACACAACTGTTCAGTATATAGTGGTCAATTAGTTACTTAATTTAAGTAAATATTTGATTATTTCAAGTTGTTATTTGATTAATTCCAGTTTATCAAATGCGAGCTTGATTATCTCGAGGGCGCGCCGGCTTTCGCCTTTGAGGTAGAGCCAGCCCATGAGGGCTTCAAAGCCTGTGGCGCGGCGGTAGTCGCTTACCGTTGCGTTCTTGGCTGTGGAAAAAGATTTCGCATTGCGCCCTCTCTTGTATACGGCGAGCTCCTCCTCGGTGAGAAACTCCGCTTCCACAAGCATATTTATCATTTTTGACTGTGTCGGTGCCTTGGCAAGGTCACTCGCTTTTTTGTTGAGCTTGTTGACAGGAGCATTTCCCTTATTTACGAGTAGTGTCCTTATGGTCAGCTCGTACACGCAGTCCCCTATATACGCGAGTGTGAGTGGCGAATAGCTGTCAGCAGCCACGTCCTTTAGCTCAAATACTTCACGGATTACTTTGTCCATTATGCCCTCTCCCAAACTGTTCCTTCTCTGGTGTCCTTTATCACTATGCCCTTTGAGAGCAGCTCCTCGCGGATTGCGTCAGCCTTAGCAAAATCCTTCTCTTTCTTGGCAGCCCTTCGCTCATCAATCTTCGCGAGAACGAACTGTGTGAGCTCGTCATCCACATCACCTGCGGCATCTGCCTTCCCGCACTCCCTTGTGAGGTTGAGTGAGAGCACCTCGTCAAAGCTCTTTATGAGTTCAAGCTTCGTCTTATCGCTGCAGCCGGCTCTAAGTACATCGTATACAACCGTGAGGGCACTTGAGGTATTGATATCGTTTGCAAGAGCCT
>FR895434.1:17753-35547 GCA_000435595.1 Firmicutes bacterium CAG:882 | reverse complement strand
AGCGTCGATAAAACATTCTCTATACTTATCAAATGCCTCCTTGTCAATCTCTCCCTCGTCCTTAAGAGTTCCGATTTTCTTCACAAGCTTGTTGTAAGCTGCTGCCACATTGTCCATAATCTCGTAGGAGAACTCAAGAGGCTTGCGGTAATGTGACTGAAGGCAGAACATTCTGTATACAAGCGGGTCGTAGCCCTTCTCCTCAAGCACTGAAACTGTGAGGATATTTCCCGTCGACTTGCTCATCTTTCCCGTCTTGTCGTTGAGGTGATGAACGTGGAACCAATAGTTGCACCACTTGTGCCCGAGATATGATTCACTCTGTGCAATTTCATTCGTGTGGTGAGGGAAGATGTTATCGACGCCACCGCAATGAATATCCATATACTCACCAAGATGCTTCATGCTTATGCATGAGCACTCAATATGCCATCCCGGATAGCCCACTCCCCAAGGGCTATCCCATTTAAGCTCCTGATTATCGAACTTCGACTTCGTGAACCAGAGAACGAAATCCGCCTTATTTCTCTTGTTGGTATCCTCGCTGACGTCGTCGCGCACCCCGACCATAAGTTCCTTCTCGCTCTGGCTTGAGAACACATAGTAGTCCTTAAGTTTCGAGGTATCAAAATATACATTTTCACCCGCAATATAAGCATATCCTTTTTCAAGAAGCACGCTCACCATGTTGATGAACTCAGGTATACAGTTGGTTGCAGGTTCAACGACATCGGGTATGCGGATATTTAACTTGCTGCAGTCAGATAAAAATGCGTCCGTATAGAACTTAGCAATCTCCATGACCGTCTTGTGCTCTCTCTTAGCGCCTTTAAGCATCTTATCCTCACCGGTATCCGCATCGCTTGAAAGATGCCCGACATCCGTGATGTTCATCACTCTCTTTACATCATATCCTACATAGCGGAGTGTCTTTTCAAGAATATCTTCCATAATGTAGCTTCTCAAATTTCCGATGTGTGCATAGTGATACACCGTAGGTCCGCAGGTGTACATCTTAACCTTTCCGTCCTCGTTCGGAACAAACAGCTCAACATTTCTTGTCAGTGTGTTAAAAAAACGAATTCTGTTTTCCATTGTAATCTATTCCTCCATTTGTTTTACCAGTCTTGCGACCGTCTCTTTCAACTGCTGTATATCGTTCATTACAGGGTCAGGCAGATGCACCTGGTCAAGATCCGCACTCGGTATCTTCACATTGTCCCGCTTTACGACGCGCCCCGGAACGCCTACCACTGTTGAATTAGGCGGCACATCGTTAAGCACAACCGATCCCGCGCCTATCATTGAATTGGCACCTATGGTTATGTCACCGAGTACCTTCGCACCACAGCCGACCATCACATTGTCCTCGAGCGTCGGGTGTCTCTTGCCCTTCTGCTTTCCGGTACCTCCAAGTGTCACACCCTGATAGAGTGTTACATTGTCGCCTATTATAGCGGTTTCACCTATGACAACTCCATGTCCGTGATCTATAAAAAGTCCTTTTCCTATCGCAGCACCAGGGTGAATTTCTATCCCCGTCTTTCTCGCGGCCCTCTGAGATATAAGACGTGCGCGGAAATAATGCTTTTTCTCATAGAGTTTATGCGCCTTCCTGTATTTTAAAATCGCCTTGAACGACGGGTACAAAAAGACCTCCATATCCGACTTTATTGCAGGATCCCTGTCGCGTATTATCGCAATCTCCTGTTTAATGATTTCAAACATGAGTCTCTCCTTTTTATATGTTTATGTAAAACAAAAACCCTGCCTCCATAAAAACTATAGAGGCAAGGTTATCGCGGTTCCACTCTACTTAAGAGGCTCACGCCTCCTATCTCGACGACTGTTAACGGTGTCCGCCGTACCGGGATACTCTGTTTCCCCCGATATGCTCCGGAACGCACTTCGCAAAATCCATGTAAAGAACTTCCACCATCATCTGTAAAAGATGAGCTCTTCTCTCTGAAACAATGAACACCTCGCTACTCTTTTCCTTCTAAGCATCTGAATATTAAAGTCATTTCCACTAATAGAATATGCACGACGACCGATTTTGTCAATCTTTTTTTAACCGTTCTTACGACAGCCCTGACATCCCGCACAGCCACCAGCAGGTGCATCGCTCGATATGAACTGCCCCCTCGCAATGTTGTCATAGATATAGTTCTCGACCGACATTATAAGCACCACCGCCTGCGAGGAAATTCCTTCACCCGTTCCGGTAAAGCCAAGCCCCTCCTCTGTGGTTGCCTTGACGTTAACTCTCGTAATGTCAAGTCCAAGCGTATCGGCAATGTTCTTTCGCATCTGTTCAATATGCGGCGCCATCTTCGGCTTCTGCGCAATGATTGTGCTGTCTATATTCTCTATCACATACCCTTCCTCGGACAAAAGCTCGCCCACTCTCTTTAATAAAGCAAGACTGTCAGCTCCCTCATACTCAGGGTCATTATCAGGAAAATGCTTTCCAATATCACCAAGTGCTGCTGCTCCAAGAAGAGCATCCATTATCGCATGCAGAAGCACATCCGCATCAGAATGTCCCAGAAGTCCTTTCTCATAAGGAATCTTAACTCCACCTATTATCAAATCGCGGTCAGGAACCAATCTATGAACATCATATCCCATTCCAACTCTCATAATTACCTCATTTCCATGCCTGTACATTTTATCTGCCAGAACATATTCATCATATCCAAAATGGTACAATCGGTCTGCCCTTTTTGTCAAGAAAAATCGGTCTGAAATAATTATCATTTCCGTATCTTGCACACACCGGCTCCGTTGCCTGAGGGTTATATATAAAAATATCTCCTCCGAGTATCTGCGCCCGCGCCGGGTAATACATTGCCTTTTCGATATCAGCTTCAAGTGCCTGCTTTCCCGTTCCATTTCCTATTTCAAAGCCTGTTCCGCTCAATATCTCACAACCGTCCCGACTTACAAGTTCATCCTGATGTGCCGCACCTTCACAGTCCTGCCATTTTCCATAAAATCCTTCTTCCGCTCCATCAAAATGAAGCAGGATTCCCGGCTGGCCATTCCTGCATATAATTTCATAATCCCTTAGCCTTGCGCCGTTGCCATTATACCCGCTTACTCCGTATATATCCTTAAGTGTATTATCTGCAAGCCTCTCACCCACTGTCTTTTTATCAGTCGGATGAATATTTTTCTTATTTCCGCAATCCGTTATAACCGTAAGTGATGTATTCTTTATTGTCCTGCATATCTTATCCTGCGCCCTTCTTATACCTCCCCAGCCATGTCCTGTGTTAAGCAAGTAGGCGATGGGGGCTGACCGCACACGCACAGTATGCAGCTAGAAAGATAAAGCGTCACATGGTAGGTTCGGTGAAGGTCGGAATGTACTTAAATATATATGTCTTAATTTGTGGCAAAACAAAAGCCGGAAGCTTATCATAATGCCTCCGGCTAGCTTTTAATCCCAATTTATTTCATTATGTGATATTGTAGGACTTTTATCAGCGTTTGCTTCTTCAATTGCTTCAATTTCATCTTGTGACGGCTTATCTTCTGGTATAAATCTGATTAAGACTTTGTAAATTGTATCTATATCTTCTTCAGGTATAAAGTTAATCATATTTTTTATTGTTTCTCTGCTCATTCTTTCATCCCTCCTATATTTTTTTATATACTTGACCTCTTGGAGCTATGTCTTTTATTGTAATAGTATCATCTGCAATTTCAAAAAGTACTCTTAAATCTCCTACTCTTAAACGATAGTCATTGTCATACCCCTGTAATTTCTTTATATCTCCTGAAGGTATCTTTTCGATTGCTTCTTTTAATCTCTTTTTTGTAATAGTATCACAAGAATTGATGTATTTTACTGCTTTTCTTTTATACTCTATCTGCATTATTTCCTCCTGTTGTTTATATTTCATATTTCTTTTTGATAATACCATTATATAACGATAGCGTTATAATGTCAAGAGATTAAACAAAACATTTATTTATTTTCTGTTGTTGCAAGGCTATCCAATACACATTTTATAATATATCCATTAACACTGGTTGCTCCTGATTTCTGTATCAGTTCTTTTGTCCCCTTCGGAAATCTTACAAGAACTTTATCATAATTTTCCTTTTCATATTTTGCTGTTGCTTTTTTCTGCGCTTCTGTTACTGACATTGTTTTACCTCCTTCTTTTGCTTTATAATATCGTAGCGTTATAAGTATGTCAATGGCATTTTTATAAAACAAAAGGACTGAAATTCTTCAGTCCTTAGTTAGTAGCGAGGAAGAGATTCGAACTCCCGACACCATGGGTATGAATTAAAGCTTTAGCTTATTGCTAAATTTAATTCGGTCTTGTGTAGTAGTATCTGTATGTAATATGTGTGTCTTCGCTGCGTGTGTATTCGATTCCTGAATTTATAAAGCAAGCTTCCAATGTATCGTATAAATCTACAAGTGTATTGTTACACCAAATAATTATATCATACTCAAGCTCATCATTTGAAATCTTATTTGCTTTTTCTTCTAGGGCTTCTGCAACGCTGTCCCTATATGGCACATAGTATTTGTGTACATCTATTGTTTTAACTTTTTCAGCCGCTGAAATAAGTTCCTTTTCATCTTTACTGTCTTGTAAAACTTTTACATAGCTGTCTATTTCATCCATTTGCTTACTGAAGGTCACACCGTTTATTTTTTCACTTATAAATCCTTTGTTATGTTTTATCTTCGTTTCATTGTCGGATGAGCTTGCTTTTTCTTTTTGAAACGGAGTTGTTACTTCAAAAGTATATGATGTATTTATATTTTGCTGTGTTTCTTTTGCTTGGTCTTTTTTATCAAACAGTTTACTTATTTTCCCATCAAAATCATCAGTGTGTATAACTGCATATAATGCTATGAGCAAAATACTTATAATTATAATTTGTCTTGTGCTTGTTTTATCCATTTGTATTTCCTTCTTTTGCCATGAATTTACTTAAATCCATGTAGTCGCGGATTGATTGCTTGATTTCTTTAAAATCATAGGCCTCTGATTTTGTTATATGTATGAGTTTTATATCTTTGTTCATGAAAATCGCGTCCTTAAACTCCATATCATTTTTGTGCTTAATATCAAGCTGCATATCATCAAGCTCTATTGCTGTCAATGCCTTGCCATCATAGTCTGCTATTAGGAAATCTACATTTTGTGAAAGAAGCTGCTTAAGGTTCGTTTCAAAATGCTTATCTTTGTATTTCACATAAAAAATATCTGCTAAGCTTACTTTAAATACAATGTTCACATTGTAAGCTTCAAGTTCCTGACACATTTTCTTATAAAAATCTTGTTCAGAAAATGACAGTATGTTCTTTTGAGCATAGCTTTGTGCTATGTCTCGTGCTTTCTGTTTACCTGCAAGATACTTTTTAAGATATTTTTCTTCAGATAGGCTGTTTAATTTAGCTTTTTTTATGAGATGTACTATAAGGATTACGACATTTATTGCCAGCAGGAGAATTATTATACCTTCTGCTATTCCTTGATAACCTATATCTTCTATAATCTCATCTATGTAATCCATGCGATTTTCTCCATTCGTTTAGATTTATGATATTTTGTCCTGTTTTGTTTGTTGTGGCTCAGAGTATTCTTTAGCAGCTTCCTCGAGCTTGCCGATCCATTTGATCTGTTCACGCTCCGGGAGCCTGTGGAAGTACTCTAATAATTCATCGTCATTCTGATAGTGTTGTTGTAATCCGAGCAATTCAGCTATTGGAATCGTAAAATATTCCGATATTTTAATTACCTTGTCGACAGTTGGTTCAGTCCCTCTCTCCCATGAACGAATTGATCCTTCTGTAATTCCTATTTTTCGCGATAATTCTGTTTTAGTTATTCCATTTTGTTTTAAAAGTTTGTTCAGATTTTCAATAAATCTCTCGCTCATTATACTCCTTTCGTAAATATTTACGATAAAAGTATTGACAGTCGTAATTTATTACGCTATACTTTCATTGTAAGTTAATTATTTATTTATTTTTATTTTACTTTTCAGTATATCACACCTCGGACGGCGATAACAAGCCTGATTTAATCACATTAAGTTTTCTCCTTTTGCTTGTGTCGTTGGTTCCGGGTGTGGTATCAACGATTATTTTTTAGGAGGTCTTTGTGATGGAAGATTTAGAAAAAAAGGAAATTGAGGAACAGTTGGCGGAGTTTTTTCCTGATGCTGATGCAAGGGAAATTTTAATCAGCTCATATATCCCATACTTTAGGTCGAGTCGGTCTTATTTTATAGCGGAGAAGCTGACTGATACTGTTTATTATAAAAAAATGGAGCCATCCGAACGGAATGCTGCTTTATATGTTTCTTTCTCGAATCTCTCTCAGGTTATTACCTGTGATGATGATTTCAAGCGTTATTTAAGTGAATTCGAAAACTTTTTCGCTTGTCGCTTAGCAAATCACTTTTGCCGTTCACTCGGTTATGTAACTCGTGAGGATGAAGAAGGCGGTTCGGTTTTTCTTGTTAAGGAGGCATAGACATGGATATTAAAGAATTTTTACTCCTCTATGTACCTTACAAAGACAAAATTGACAGCCTGATTCCGGATGATGTTATAAGAGAATACATTCTTTCTGAAGTGCTTAGCCGGACCTGCTTTCCGTATGAGCAAACGAAGAAAATACTTCATCATGAATTTTTCTGCAGATATGATAATGATGTTGCAAGCCTTGTTACACTTTACAGCTTTGTATCAAATTTGTATTTGAGCGAATTTTGGAATTACGATTTTGTGCCGTATGATGACAGAGTGTTCATAGCAGATAACTGTGCTGCCCTTCTTGATATGGTCGATGAGTTTTTGATTTCTTATGTGATGTCGTTATCCGGTTATGTGAGGATTACTAATCAGTATGATGTTCATGTATGGACACGGTGAGGTGCTTATTCTGATTGATGATTATTTCGGAGGTATTGTGTATGAATTTATTAGGTGAACCTAATACTTGTTTTGATTTTGGCTCTTACGGTGGACATTATAATTTCAAAGGTGAGCCTGTTGTTGATTGGGAAACAGGTACTGATGCTGATTTTGATTCACATTCTGTAGATGTTCAGAATGGTGAAGGTTATTATGATGATCATGGTCATTATGTTACTTATCATAAAGAATGAAAGTATGAGCATAGTGCTCTTGCTTGACAGCCGGTGGCGCGGCTGCCTTATTAATAGCCAGAAAGGAAAAATACTATGAAGAAAATCACTGAGGACGTTTTAGTTTTATCGATCGACCATTACGAGGTCAAGGACGAGACAACCGGACAGACAAATTCCGGTGTAACCTGCTGGTACTATCCGAACGCTGCGCTTGACGTTATCGACGGCGGAGCTAACAGCAAGGGAATCAAGCCGGCTAAGATGGCTCTTGAAGAGAAGTTTCTCAGATTAAATCCGGATATTAAGGTTCCTTGTATTGCAGAGGTCACTTATGTTATGAGACCTGACAGCAAGGGTAAGCTTCAGCTTACAGCTACTGAGTTTGTTCCTCAGGCTGCTGTTCTTAAGCTCACTGTTACACCTGCATCTGCAGGTAAATAAGGTATATACGCTTATGGCGCATATATAAATCTTTCATCATTGGGAGTGCAGTCATCGTGCTGCACTTCCCTATAACAAGGAGGATTAAATGTCTCTTGTTTTATTAATAATGATTATTTTCTCTTTTGTCGTTTGCGTCCGGAGTGTAATCCGTGAGCGTAAGTATCGCAAGTCGGCGAAGGTGAAAGCGGTGTCAGAAAAGTACACCGGAGAATTTTAAGATATTGTTTGAAGGATGACGAACAGATATCGAGAATAGATTTGATGTCTGATTCCCGGTATCTGTTTTTTATTCTGGAAGGAGCTTAAGCATGAAAAAGGCAGCATTACGACGTGTAATTATATATGTTCTCGTTTTTTCATTGACATTCACATCTGTCAGTGTTGCTATTGTGCGCCCGGTTGAGGTGCAGGCTTCGGCAGGTGTTATTGAAGGATGGGAAGTATTTGTCGGAATACTTTCAAGCCTCGGCTTCTTCTCTTCCAGCTCGTCAGCCGGACAATCATATTATGAGCAATTTTTAAGTTATGTAAGTGGTACTTCTGATTTTAGCACTCAGGTTTATTCTATGTTTTCTAATTTGCCCTCTGATCTTGTTTCTAATGGTGTTGAGCAGTCAACCGCTAATCAGATGTGTAATTGTTTAATAAATGCGCTTGTTAATCTTTTTGATCGTGATTTACTTTTTAATGGTAGTGATTTTAATAGTCAATATTCTTATAAATTAAATGGTGAAGTTGTTGGTTCTGTTAATTCCGAGGTTGTTGATGGCCATTTGAGAATGGTTGAAACTTATGTCGGAGTCAAATATGGTATTGTTTTTGAGTGTAATCTTGAAGAAATTATTAATGAGCATAAACTTACTTTTTCGCTTGGTGATGGGACTATTCAGTTAATTGATAAAGAAGCTTCAGATGCAGCTATTCAGACTTATACTCTGAATCTTGTTGAGTTTTTGAAGAAGATGGTTGTGAATTGGATGAATGTTAAGACTAAGGAAATCGCAAAAAATAAAGTCTTTGTTGCTAATGCTCGAATTGCACTAGCTTCTCCTGTAGATTCTACTTTTTTAGAGCAGTCAGCAATTAAGGATAAATTATCAACACAACTATTACTTTTATCACATAATTTTTTTGACGTTTATAATTTAGGTGATATGGCCTCTACTGCTGCTAAAAAAATGTCTTCTCTGTCTGATGGATACATTGATTTTGTTTTGAATCGTGGGGGATATACGCTCCCTACTTCTTATTTGATGATTATCAATGTTTTTTTTAAGAATGCAGTACCTAGCTCATTGAATATTGCATTCACTGAAGATTTGAGCGGCTATTGTCTTGTTAATGACAACGGTATTATTAAAAAAACAGATACTTCCGGAAATTATACAACCATTGACTATTTTGCTATTGCTTCTTATAGTTCAAGCACCGGAAATGTTGTATTTAATAACGCGAAACAAAGTAATGCTTTTAGCTTTATTGGTGTTCCTTTTGAGGATTATATTGACTTAAACAGTAAGGCTGTCTTTTATTACGTTGTTGATTTTGATATGACTAAATATTTCTCTTCTGTTGCAAATTATGATGACAGTATCTCTTATGAGGATGAAATAGAAGATAATTTAATTTATGGATCTTCAGATTTTGCTTCATCTGCTGATTCAGATATTTACATTCCGGATGTTACTACTTATGACAATATTGTTAAGAATATTGAAAATGCATCATCTGATGAACTTGATTCTGCTATTGATGCAGCTCAGAAAGAATACACTAAAGCATTAGAAAACGCAAATGATTCTACTGCTTCAGGAGATTCCGAACTAACTGATTCAATTCTTTCAATTTTGCAAAAAATTTTGAACGCTATTCTTTCCTTGCCTGGCTCTATTTTATCTAATCTTACCGGAGATTTGTCTTTTATAAAGGAAAAATTATCTAATATGAATATGGCTGTTGATAATAACCTACCTATTATTCAAGACGTGGCGAATAATGGTGCTTTGACTGTTGAAAAGGTCAATGAGCTTGTAGATGCTCTTAATGGTGCACTTGAAAAGAATGGTGTTATCGGCGGTGTCAATGAGCGAGTGGATGATATTGCTGAGGACAGTGCTGCTATTGCCGGAGCAATTTCCTCAGCTATTGCAGGTGATAAATCTATTTCTGTATCTATTGCACCAGCAGAACAAATACCTGAAGATCAAGATAATTTTAATCTTGGTTTTTTTAATATACTATATCTGCTTTTTCTTATCCTTTTCAAAATCATTATGATTTTTTGTCATTGCCTTGAACTGCTTTTCACTATTCATAGTGTGACGGCTTATCCTTATTTTATTAACAATGATATGATCCGAGGTCTTAACTTGATTAAATCCGTTAATATTACCGGAGGACTTTTAAATATATCACTTTATGATTTTCTTTTTGCTTTGGTCAGAATCATACTTGTTTTTTCGGTAATCAGGCTGATCAGGCATTATACAGATAGATTATGATAGGAGGTATTTTAATATGAATCCTTTTACAGCGATAGGAGATGCAATCTCCGGAATAGTTCAATGTGTGAGCGATGTTACTACCGCAGTTTTCTCAGCACTTAGCGGACTCGTTAATGGTCTTGAGTATGTAGATACAACAATTATTAATATGAAAAATCTTGACATTGAAGCCGTTCAAGGTGGTGCTTCTCTTCCGGTTGTTCAGGCTGTAGCTGCTATAAAGTATCTTATGCCGACCGATTTGTTTTATTTTCTTTACTTATTTATTTTAATAGGTATTTGCTTATCTATATATAAGATTGTGGCATATATGCTTACTGTCTTATTTAATAAGATAGTACCTAATTCCGGAGGTTTCAGTGCTTCTTCTATTTTGTCCGGATTTGCAAATAAATTCCGGTGGTAGTTACTTTGTTAAATCTTGCGCAGATTTAAATAAATAATATTTTTACAAGGAGGTAGTGCCATGTCATTTGTTAATGCAGCTGTGACTGCCCTTAGTGCAGCAAAGACTGCTGTTGGTTCTGTTGTTTCCGGTGTGCCGATTATGCGTGAAGGTGAAACTTCAGCATCAAGCACAATTCACATTAACTTCGATCCGACGCAGATGTTTACATACAGCAATGTAATCATTGACTGTATGATGCCTGTTGTGTACATAACCGCGGGTTTGTCACTTGGCTTCACTGTTATCTATGCACTCAAAAGTGCATTCAGCTCCCGTTTTTAGACAGACGGATAAGCGTTTTAATCTGTGGTGGGGATGTTTATTATCCCCTCCGCAGGCATAAAAAATATGTGATGGAGGTTTTATATGTCTAAGCGTTGGCTTATGGTACTGTCCGGTTTGTTTGCCGTCAGTATGTTTATTGGTTTTAATTTTGTAAATGTTTGTGCTGCCGAAGAAAGTTCTGAGGAAGTTTCGACGGAAGATTGGAGTTTATTCAAATATTATGAGGATAAGATTAACAGTCTTTTTCCTTCTTCCGATGCAGCGTTTGAATCCGAATCATCCGATGATGAACCTATTGAGAGTGAATCTACATCATACAGTGCTGAGGAGCTTGAATCTCTCACTGATAAGAAGAAAGCTGATAAAGAGAAAGCTGAAGCCCGTTCTGAAGCTCTCAATGAATCAGAATCAGAATCCGAGTCAGCATCTTCCTCATCCGGTGGCAGCACTGTTATAGTTCAGGAGCAGGATGATTCCGCGGTGCGTACCCTTATTAATGAACTTATCAAGGGACGTGATACCTTAAACGGCTTCCAGAAGCAGGTTCTTAACCGTCTTGATGCCATTTCTTTCTGCTCTATCGTGATTATGGCTGTGACAATCTGTATTTTCTTTTCTCGGAAGTAGGTGGTTTCATGGATGTTTTAAATGCTTTTGTGACGTTTTCAATTCTCATATCGTTTTGTGAGATACCGTTTATCTTTCTTGATAAGCTTTCCGATGCTGTAAAGTTTCGAATTAAGCTTGACAAGAAGCCATTAAAAAATAAGTAAACTGGAGGTTTTCATGAAGAGAGTTATCCTGATTTTATTATGTGTTATCGCGGTAATAGCTGTTGCAATTTACATTAATCTTAACTTTACGGTTCCCGGATGGGTGTTTGTCTTGTGTGCTGCAGCATTAGGCGCGCTTGCAGCCTTCTTCTTTAAGGTTCCTGCCCGCAGACCGAAGAAGGGAGACAGACATGATTTTTAATGATGATGTCCCGGTTGAGGTGACAAGTTCTGAGTCTTTATCAGATGAGGACGTATCTGAAGCAGAATCATCCGAAGCGGATACATCTGTATCGGTAATATATGTCGGCTCTACGTCGGATGTTACTCTTGAGACTGTTGAGGCTTATGAGCCGGAGTATCTTAATTACAATATGATTTTCGGTATTGTATTTGGGCTTTATCTTATCATGAAGCTTATGAAATTTGTTTCAAAGGCTCTTTTTGTCCGGTTCGACGGCGGAGGCACTAAGGAGGCATAACATGAATTATCGTGTTGATATTCCGAATCTGTTTGAACGCTTCAGACGGCAGCTCAGCATTTATTCCGGTAATACGGTCTACTACCGGATTGTGTCAGATAACAGTGTGCTGCCATTGATGCAGAGTGATTACCGGCTTGAAGAATTTACCGTTGTCGGATATATCACCTATGACAAAAAAGACTATGCTGCAGTTATGTACAAGAGTGCTCCTGATCACAAAAAGGTCGGGAGAATCGGCTATATACCTGCTGATGAGTTTATTGACGGTGATATTTTTGCTTCTGCAGGTCAGGCACAGATTGCGATGCAGAGCAGGCTGGAAGCTGTCTGTAAAATTCCCGTTGAGGTTGAGGAGGGATTTTAATGTTTGGTTTTAGGTCGGTAATGTTTTTTTTTAAGATTTTATGCAATGTCATCATTTTAGCTTTTGTTGTTTTTATTGTAAAAGATGTGGTGGAAGTCCCTTCTGAAAATGATGATAATGACGATAGTGAGTAAAATAAAGTAAGGAGTGATTGAGCTTGGTGCTGAGTTTTGAAATGGTTTTTCTTAGTCTGACTAATTTTTATTCAGTTTATTTTTTTGCTGTAAGGATTTTGCTAGCTTTATTATTTTTTGTTAATTTTTTATTGTTCTTATTTTTACTTTTTACGTCTGCACATGAGCAGGAAGATGAAGAAAATCGCAGTAAATAATTGGAGGTAAAATAATGGTTTATTGCATTACAGAAATGGGTGTCTATGAAGCGGACACCCTCGAACATTTAAAGAAAAAGGTCGGCTTAGACCTTAAGAAAGAGGATTTTAAGTTTTTCGGTCCGGATCAGGTTATTAACCTGACTGCCCGTGACGTTGATTTCATTCAGGATCGAAAGCAGCTCTCCTCTATTATGTTTCATAATTTTTTCAGGAAGGATCCGCGCCCTACTATCTTCTTTCTTCTGCAGATGTCAATAATAGCTATCAATTTGATTATGAGCATTAACATCTATAACATTTTCAAAGGCTTTATAGAGAGCTTCGGCGCTATGTAGGAGGTGCGCATGGCTAAGGATATTGACTTTCAGGCGTTGTTTTCGGGCATGGCTGCATCAGGTGACAGTAACCCTATACAGGCAATTCACAATATTTTGCCGACGTATGATAATGTGCAGATGCAGCTCCGCTTCCAGGCGGAATACTACATTAACAAGTATGACCTTGAAGATGCCCGTGAGGTATTCCGCGAAATTGATAAAATCATGGGACAGAATAAAAATCTCACTATGCTGCAGAGCAAGAATATGCAGGCTCTTTTGGCAGCTTATACGCAAACCGAACTTGTCAGAGGAATCAAGGTTCAGGCAATTAATAACACATCATCCGGTGAGGTATCTGAATAATGCCGGGGAGTATTATCGGGCTGGTCGGCAAGCAGCGTTCCGGAAAAACTCTTATGAGCTATCTACTTGCTAAAGCCCTTTATCAGTCCGCTAAAGATAGCGGTTATCTCCTCCGCTGCTATTCTAATTTGTACTCACCGGAGGATGATTTCATGACTTATATATCATCAATTAGCGAGATTCCTCTCGATCTTGAACCTAAGATTGTGCTGATTGATGAGATTTATAACGGCTGTGATTCTCAGGATTACAAAAAGCTTAAGGATATTTCGATTTTTCTAAATACCATTGGCAAGCAAAATTGTCTTTTTCTGTATACTACGATTGAGGCAGGAATGGTTTATAACCGTTTCCGCAATCAGACAAATACATTTGTCCTGGTCAAAAAGGTGAATGATGTGATATTCTACCGCTTTTTTTATCCTGATACATGTACATATCATGATCTGCAGCTCAAGCTCACTCCGGAGCTGTTTGTTAATGTTCATTATGACACGAATTTTATTCCCGTTGTGTTCGACTGGCGAATGGACACTTGGAACGAGAAGCTGCAGGAGTACTACCGGAGATACTATCCGGATGTTTTATAATTAACTTACGAGGTAACATAATGGTTGATGAAAGATTTAAAAACAAGATTCAGGAGGAATTTGCTCCTGAGCAGTCTGAGGAATGGTTTTCTAAATCCTCGAAAAAGTTCTTACATAATATTGATACTTTTTACTATTCCGTGAAGCTGCTTGATGACTTCACGCAAAACGGTCATTCAAAGAATGTTGTACGTTTTCGTAATTATCTCAAGTTATTTTCAAAGCTCGAGTTTGGAAACTGTAAGGCTCTTAATATCCCCGGATGTGAGGAGCTTGTTGCTTATAATTTCGGTTATTCGAAATATTATAAGGTGCAACTTTCCTATCCCGATATGTTTGATATTTTTATAGCTCCTGTGGTTCCGCCCGGAGCTGACGGTGCTGAATCCGTAACAAGTGAGATTATTGTGCAGCTTCGTTCTTATATGCTTTGGCTTATGGGACCGCAGGAAGCTTTTCACACTTCTTTCATTTTTATAAAAATGCTCTGTGATTATTTTAAGCTTGGAATCGGTGAAGTTAAGGAGAATCGTATTGACTATGCCTGGCACAGTAATTATCTGTCTGCTCCCGAAAAGTTTTTCCAGATTGATCATTTCCATGAAATGCAGGTGAGCAGCTTCCGCGGTGTATCTTATCATTATTCCTTCAAGTCCGGCGGTGAATATGAGAATGATTATGTTGCTCTCGGCAAGCGTTCGGATAAGGTCTTTGTGCGTATATACCTGAAGAGTAAGGAAGTTGTTGAGATGGGCTACAAGCCTTGGTTTTTGAAACTGTGGTATGATAGCAAGCTTATTTCGAAGTATGATTTTTACTGTTTTGAGTATGCTTATGTTGAGCACAGTTGGAAAAAGCTTGACCTTGCCCGGCTTAAATTCTATTCAGAGTATGGTTCAGATGCTTATTTTGTCAAGATGTGTAATAAGTATCTGAATAATGATGTGTCCTACAATTATGACGAGATTGCCGTGCTCGCTAACAAGCTTACTCCCCGGGTAACATCGATTATGAATGTTGAGTTTCAGACGATGCGCCGTGGGACTAAGAGTTATGTGCTGCATCCGTTCCGCGATAAATATCCTGATCCGCTTACTGAGCGTGTTGATATGTATTTTGACAACTGGGAACCCATAATTGAATATCTTACTTTTTCAACTCTCCGGCTTACAATTCCGGAAAATGATGATAATGGCAATCCGCTTCCTAAATCAAAAAGGCGGAATGCTCCGTTTTGGGACCGGTTGCGAGCTACATCCTGCGAGTACATTCCTTATTCTGCAGATGGTCAGAAGCTTGTCCGGGAGTATTCTCGAAAGCTTAATGCTGATCTTGTCAAGAGAAAGATGCTTAATAACGTTGTGTCATTTGGTTTTTATAAAAAAGGTGTTAATGAGGACACTGTTGAGAAGGACTGCATGGATGCCCTTCTTCGTCTCAATGATAATGATATTAAGAATATGACCTCATATAAGAATAAGCAGCGTATGGTTAAAAACCGGATTGATTACAGTGAATGCTTTGATGATGAGAATTTTGAATCCGCTTTTGACCTGGTAAATCGTGAGACCGGGGAGGTAGTATCATGACGCTTCATGAAGCTTTAAAATCTTTTATTAAATACCGGGAATCGTACTGCAGTCAGGCGACAATTAATGATTATATGTCGAACCTGAATATTTTTATCAGGTATATTAATGATCCGGATCTGCAGATTGATTCCGTGTCGGCTGCTCAGATTGTTGCATATCAGACATATCTGCGCGATTATGTTAATCCTTATAACGGTAAAAAGCTTGCTGTCCGGTCGATTCGTACATATATGACTGACGTGCGTACTTTTTTTAATTATCTTTATGATTTTGAACTTATTGAGAAAAATCCGGTAAAAAAAGTGAAGATAATTAAAGATACCCAGCGGCAGCTTGCACCTTTAACTGTTGATGAAGTTTCCGCTGTTGACCGTTGCTTTGAACTTAATACTTTAAACGGTCTCCGCAATTATCTTATGTTTCATCTTTTTTTAGATTGCGGCTTGCGCCGTCAGGAAGTATTTAATCTGTGCTTTCGTGATGTGCATTTCCGTGAAGGATACATTTTTGTCCAGGGCAAAGGACGAAAAGAACGCTTTGTTGCACTTCCTCTTTTTATTAAAGACAGATTTAAGATATATCTTACAATGCTCGGTGAACCTTTATCGTCTCCGGAGCATTGTTTTAAACTTGTTGATGGACGTGAGTTTACCGATAACGCGCTTAAAGATGTATATGCAAGGCTTCAGCGCCGGACGCATATCAAACGGCTGCATCCTCATTTTTGCAGACATACATTTGCGACGAGCTATATTTTTTATGGCGGTGATGTGATTAATCTGCGAGAAATACTTGGTCATTATGACGTAGAAATAACTCAGAATTATGTGCATGAGGCGAGTAAGCTGCGCCTGATTCATTATCCGATATATAAAATCGATGAATGTTTTATAGGAGGTTTTACAAATGAGTGATGAGCTTTGTCCTGGTTACGTTGTTTGTGGTGAGCTTGGCTTTCAAAAATTCATGCTGCGGAATATCATTGAGAAATCAGTCAGGGCTTTTGATGAAATCCGGAATGATTTTAATGACATTCGGAGTCAGTATATTGCTTTAGGCTATAAGCTTGATCAGTTTAAGACGAATGGCTATTATAAGACATTCGGCTTTGACAGCTTTGAGGACTTTGTGGAAGCTAATTTTCATATTGAGAAAACCGCGCTTTCCCGGTGTCTTAATGTATTTTATGAGTTTTCAGCCCGTAAGGGTTCAACTCATCAGCCTGTAATTGATGCAGCGTTTGAGGATTACAATTATTCTCAGCTATCGGAGCTTGTGTCGATGGCTCCTGCAGATCGAAAGCTTGTATCTGCAGATATGTCTGTTTCCAAAATCCGGGATTTGAAGAAATCCCTTAAAAAGAATGTGAATCAGGTACTTGATGGAGTGCTTCCTGATTCATATTCAGTCAGTGGGCCGGCTCCGGCTGTCCCTGACTCTTTTGCGCCTTCAGCAAATGTCTGTCCTGAAGCTCAAGAACCGGATGAGCCGGATGAGGTTTATGACTATGATCCGGATGATTCTCCGGAGCCTGTTCCTTCTGTGTCTGCTAACCGTTTTAACTGTTTTAAGTTTTCGAATCTTAAGGGTATAGCTAAGATTAATTATCTTGTTAAGACGGAGGCTGAGCATCCGACTGTGGGTTTTGTCTTTTACAGCAGCACAGGCAGCATACTCAACCCGGTTGTTTTTTCTCAGAAATTGATTGATGGTGTTTCATTTGATTTCCTTGGTTTCGATTCCGTAAATAATGTTATGGTTATTCGTGAATCAAATGACTGAATAAAAGGCTGCATCTGTGTAGTAAAATGTATCATAATCGTGTACAAAGTTGCGACGTCGCAATTTTGTATGTAACGATGATACATTCTAGGACAAGGAGTGCAGCCTTTTTGTGCCTGAAAACTGTGTATGCAGCTTTCAGGCTTTTTTTGTCCGGAATTTTAATCAGTGTATGGGTTTTATTATAACTGCCGGGGTGAGTATGCTGCCTGTGCTGCTGTGTGTATGTTCCAACCGTGGATGTGTAAGCTGTTCTATCGTCTACGTACCGTGCGTGTGCGGTCAGCCCCCATCGCCTACCTGCTTAACAGATGCCGAGGGGCTACAGCCTTCCGAGGCATCTAAGGCTGTTCATTTTAGGGTTTGCCCGCCGGGG
>FR895434.1:0-17719 GCA_000435595.1 Firmicutes bacterium CAG:882 | reverse complement strand
GTTCCCCCGGCGGCAAACCTGGGCGAAAGGCTATCCCCTCCGTGTTTTTACCCTCAAAAATCGCAAAAATGGCCACCCCCTTCTAATAGGTGGTCTGAGAATACATATCAAAAATGCCTCGAAAGCCTTGTTTTACCGCATGTTGTCCATGTTGTTGTCGTGTCGCGGTTGCATGACCTTCGCGACAATAAATCATGTTTGTGATGCTGTCTGTGCTTGTGTCAAACGTAGGTGATTAGCCGTAGTCGGCTCTAGCACTCAAGCCTGAGAATATGTTATCTGTGAGCTTTGTGTGTAACCTGCGCGCGTCCTAGATACACAAGAGCTAAGCTTGTGGTCAAAACTGTGGTCAGGTTGTTGATAAGCGCTCTTTGTCCCTCATTGTGTCATAACCTCGGCGCACTTATCAATGAGCTGTCCATGGTTTTGTCCATGAGCTGCTCGCCCGTGTATCTTTGCCGCACGTAGGTTATGCACAATGGTCATAGACGTGTCAACTTACAGCCTGCACTCGGAAACTTTAAGTAGTGGCTGTGATATGTAAATTTACCTTGGCATCTGTTAAGCAGGTAGGCGATGTGGGCTGACCGCACACACACGGTACGCAGTTAGAGAGATAGAGCGTCACATGGTAGGTTCGGTGAAGGTCGGAATATACTTAAGTATATACGACTTAATTTGTGGCAAAACAAAAGCCGGAAGCTCTTGCCTCCGGCTATTGTCTATTTTCTAATTCATTCAACTTTTCTATTATTGTATCTCTTATAAATGCACTGTTGGTTATTTTTAAATTTAAAGCTTCAATTCTTTCTTTCGTTCCTTTAGGAAAAACAATATTTAGACGATAATTTTCTTTTTCGTATTTCCTTATTGCTTTTCGCTGTGCCTCACTTGTTTTTAACTCTTCCATGATGTACCTCTAAGCGTATTGTAAGCGACCTTTGGGCTGTGGTATTTCTCTCCCTAGTTCTTTAGCTGTTTCAATCCATTCATTTATAATAATTTCTGCATTATCTAATGCCTGCTGTATGGTTTTGCCATCAGCCATACAGCCAGGAAGCTCAGGAACATCTACAATAAAGCTTTGATCTTCTTCTGACCAGAAGATTATTCTTTCATATTTGTACATAAAATTTTATACCTCCAATCTATATTTTAAAATTATACTTCTAACCTGTTTTACCTGATATGGTTTTGTTTTATTTTTATCAGGTTGAATATTGATAATTTCTGTAATTCCATCTTTAGTGTATATAAAATGGTCACCTCTTATCCTACATTTAAAGCCTAATGTTTCAAGTAGCTTTTGCAAATCCGCAAATCGAATGTTATTGTCTTTAGTTCCGCTCATCACATCAATTAAAATTTTGTCAACCGTTGGCATTTCTGCTCCTCCTTTATGTATATATTATACATCTATGTGCGTTATATGTCAACGATTTTATATAAAATAAACCGGAGACTCATCATCTCCGGTCATGTAGTAGCGAGGAAGAGATTCGAACTCCCGACACCATGGGTATGAACCATGTGCTCTAGCCAACTGAGCTACCTCGCCATATTAAATTGATAATGTATGGGGCCTATAGGGCTCGAACCTATGACCCTCTGCTTGTAAGGCAGATGCTCTCCCAGCTGAGCTAAGACCCCATAAGTTGTTTTGTTTGCCTGCCGTTGATTAGCTTGCTTAGATAATATAACACCCCGGTAATCAAATGTCAACAACTTTTTTAAATTTTTTTATTTTTTTCAAAAATATATATTTTTGCATCATCTTACATTAAATGTTTTATTTGAAAAATAATACACAAGCGCAGATGCCCCGCTCAACATAACTGCAAGCACCAGTGCCAGTACAATATCAAACATTGCAGCAGAACAATTAATATACACACAGCCATAACATATGGCAAGCATTCCCGCATGTGCGGCATAGAATGTGTAGCCTTTAGTCTTTAGCTGTACAGTGTACGGCTGACACATATAATATACCAGCAGATTAAACACGGCATAGAATACCGACAGCAGAATTATTCCCGTACATACAGGTATAAGCATTTGCATATGTGCTATATTTCCTGTTGAGACAGCAACCGCAATAAAGCAGATGCACATGACAACAGCCTGAATCAGCTCACACAATACCAAAATTCTGAGTCTCACCATATAATTTCTGAAATTATATCTTCTGCTTCTATATGCACTTGAATTAAGCATATCAAGATCCATATAACAGAACATAAGCTTGCACAGCTTCGGAGTAACCGAAAGCCAATACATAATGAACACCATAATCGGAAGTGCCGCGCAAAGAACCGACCATACAATATCCCTTGTGCTCTCAGGTGACATTCTGCACAATACAATGCCAACTACAGCAGCAACAATAATAAGAATACACCTTACCAGAATTATGTTTCTCACATAATCAAGATTCCTTGAAAAGAATATTTTATGAAGATACTCCAGTCCCCTGCTCTTATCCTTGCCAAACTCCTTAAAGCTTCCGTCTGCCGAATACTCGCCCATGGCAAGCTCGCCGTACTCTTTGTCCTCGTCCTGCTCTTTTCTGTTTTTCTCCTTCATCCGTGCGATACAGCTCTTGGCAATGTATGCATATCCGTCGTAGTTAAAAAGCTCATAAAGCACTACTGCCGCTACAACCAGCCCTGCAAGAAGCCATATATAGTTATACAGATACACGGTTAAATCGACAACTCTGTTTCTCAGAAACGGAAATGCATACGCCATGAACACACAGGTTCCCATTAT
This sequence comes from Firmicutes bacterium CAG:882, assembly GCA_000435595.1. GTDB lineage: Bacteria > Bacillota > Clostridia > Lachnospirales > Lachnospiraceae > CAG-882. Next base: position 14,947 of record FR895434.1, on the reverse strand, counting down.
AACTATGGTTACAATAGGAATCTCATTAATTATCCTTCCGGTATATCTGAATACATACAGGTTAATAAATTCTCCGAGAAGTCTTGAAATAAGTATCCAGATCATCAAGTAAAACGCATGTCCGAAATCAATACCAATCACAAAGAAAGCAAGAGTAAATCCCACTGCATCTATAATCAGCTTATATACCATTCTCTCCTTAAAAAACAGCGACGGTTCAACCTGCATGGTGTCTAAAAGTGCATGTGCATCCTCGTCCACATCAAACATTCCCGAGTTAATCAGTGACCCGCATATGCAGCTCAAAAAACTTGTGAAGTACACAACCGATTGTCTGAGCTGAAAGCCTTCAGCTACACTGATTTTTGACAAAATCCTATACGGAATATACATAAACAGCAATACATATATGAGCTTATACAATATTCCGAGAACAACCTTACCTATCGCACATATCATGGACTGCGGACTCACCTTATCGGTGCCCACACTCCTGTGTGGCTGCTTTATATGCAATAAATTCCTGACTCTTCCGGCTTCATTGTCCGCTTCAAGAAGGAACTGATAAAATAACCTCTGACGCATTTATCTTCCTCCCTGTATAGAGCCATCGACAACCGTAACTTCCTCGTCACTTAAGAACACCGCAACCGTATTGTCACTACATCCAAGAAGCACAATTCCGTTCTCCTTTATTCTGTCTATATAGCCCTTGATGTCCTTAAGAAAATCCAGATTGTTTATGCTTTTAATATTATCTACTATAAGAATCGGAGGCATACTTATGAGAAAACACAAAAACTGAAGCCTTACCCTCTCCTCCCATGTAAAGTCACGAAGCAGCCTGTCAGCCCTTATATTGGAAAGTTCAACCATGTTAAGATACTCATCAACCGTCTTAGGCTGCATTATATTCTTAGAATTCAAATCCATATAATACTTCAAAAACTCTCTTATGGTTAAAAACTCCGGAAACACCGGATCCTCATCAAAATGTGCCACCATAACCGGAGACATGCAGTTTCTGCCGCTGCACATCAGCTCAATTCTTCCCGACTCATATCTGCCCTCATAAGATATGCAGTCAAAAAAAGCTTTTTTGATTCTCTCAGGTGCATTTATTCTGTATGCCTTACCTTGTAAAAAGGAATAAGCGGCATTATTAAGCAATATATCATCCTTATCCGTAACGACAAGGTCTCTTATAACAAGTCTCATATGTAAACCTCTTCTTTGTCATATTTATCAAAATGCTGTAACCTTATCTAATCATGCAAGCATGTTGACTCTCTTGCGCTCATTATATCATACCACAACCGGCATTGTTTGCAAATAGCAAAAACAGCTTGTTAAACCGTTAACGCTATGCTATTATAATACAATGTCGGCTGCTTGAAGGCAACAGACATATTTTGTTATTTACACATAAGGGATGGGGTTAGACATGAAAGAATTTTTTAAAAAATACAAGCATGCTCTGCTTGCACTGTACACACCTGTATATCTGGCTGTTTTTTATGTACTTGAACACACTATAACAACCGATTTTATCGCACTTAATTCACCGGTTGACAATGCAATACCTTTTATACCGGTATTTATAATACCGTACATTTTATGGTTCGTATATGTTGCCGGAAGTGCAGTATATTTTATATTTGCTTCACAGCGTGATTTTGTCAAGCTTATGAGTTTTCTCATAATAGGTATGACTGCATATCTCATTATATGTGCTGTATTTCCTAACGGCCTTTATAATTTTCGCCCTGGCAGTCTCGATATGGACAATCCGTTCAACAGGCTTGTAAGATGGTTATACAGTACGGACACATCAACAAATGTGTTTCCAAGCATACATGTATATAATTCCATAGGTGTGCATGTTGCAATCAATAAATCGGACAAGATTAAGAGCCGTTTTATCAAAAAAGCATCTCTTATATTATGTATTTTAATATGTTTATCCACCATTTTTCTCAAACAGCATGCACTTATCGACGTTATAGGCGGCTGTGTGATGGGACGCATCGTATATGTGCTTATGTACGAGACAAAATTATCGGCATTTATCGATAAAAAAACCTGGAACTAACGCATCCGTGCGGAGCGTTTTTGTGTAATGTGAACGACGTTTCATATTACATAAAAAACAGCATTTAGAATCATCATGTTGCGATAATTCTAAATGCTGTTTTTTAGTTAAATCCTATTATTTTCTGAAAAAGTCTGTATCCGGCTCTCTGAACAGCCCTCGATGTCTTTCCCTCCCATCTCAGCGCAGCACCAAGAAATGTATGCATTATGTTCTTATAAAGTCTCGGATTTTTCTCCTTAAGATACATCCACAGCTCATGTTTTTTCTTATAATTTTCCTCATCCTTTGAAAGTACGCAAAAAGCTGATGATATTGTCATCATAATATTGACATAATTCTGCATGTACTTCATGCACGGACGCTCGGTTATGGCATCATAGTCAAAGTAATCAATCATAAGCCTGTTGACACGAAGCTGCTGATCGATTCGCTTTATCATGACCGACTCGTTGACCGACTGGTCATCTCTTCCTATAAAATAATGATAGAATACCACATCCGTGTAGTACATCTTCTTCACATAAGGAAGCGGATTGAAAATAAAAATGTTATCCACATAGAAGGTATGCTTCGGAAGCTTCAATCCACATTCCCTTAAAAGTCCGGTCCGATATATTACAGAATGCATAAGTATATACTGTGCCACCCTGAAATGTCCTACATCATGCCATGTAAAATACCTGTCCTTAGGAAGAACATTATGGTAGCTCATAACCTTCTTGTGATGTGCCCCCTGCTTATCATAGACAAAATTGGAGATAAGCATGTCAAGCTTATCGTCATTATTTAATGAATCCCTCATTATATTGAGAAGCTTCTTGTAGGCGTTCCTGTCAACCCAGTCATCACTGTCCACAACCTTAAAGAAATGACCTGTAGAATTGGCAAGTCCCGTATTGACAGCCTCACCGTGTCCGCCATTTTCCTGATGAACAGCCTTTACAATAGTCGGATACTGCTTGGAATATCTGTCCGCAATGGCAGCAGTTTTATCCTTAGAGCCATCATCGACAATAATTATCTCAACTTCCTCTCCGCCTGCTAACAGCGAATCAACACATTTTTCCATGTATTCCTGTGAGTTGTAACATGGAACTGCAACAGATAACAGTTTTTCACTCATATCTATATCTCCTCACTCTTCTGCACCGAAACACTTCCGGCATTATATCCATACACATATTTCAACAAAACAAAGGTCAACACCATGCTTATAAGCATGGCACCTAAAATAACTGCAGCATTATTCATGCTCTGAGGCATAAACTCCGTTATCAGCACCGATATAAGATTCGCTCCTATATGAAATATGACAGGAGCCCATATCGTCTTAAATTTCTCATATACATACGCAAGCATAAGTCCAATTATGAATGCATAGACAAACTGTACAAGATTTCCATGGAATGCTCCAAAAAACAGTGCCGATATAACCACCGCTGCCTTGACATTTATCATATCCCGCAGTCTCTTATATATCATTCCTCTGAAGAAAAGTTCTTCAAGAATCGGTGCCGCGATAACAGCAGACACGATCTCCATGAACAAACCACCTGAGTAAATCACCTCCGAAACCTGCTGATACTTAGGCGAAAACCTTGCAATCTGACTTAGCGACACAATCACATTCACACTTACCGCTGCCGACATTCCAAGCACAAACACTACCCCGAGTCTCTTTATTCCCGGTGTAGTATATCGTATTCCGAGGGAATTTCTTCTCTTTTTCTCATCTCCCATAAGAAGGAGAATATATATCGGGATAAGTACCACATTTGTCAATGCAGTCAGATGCAGACTGTATCTGTTAATCAGACTGTTAAGCTCCTCCTGAAGCTCTGCGGTGCTTTTACCTGCTGCGGTAATCGTGCCATTTGCAACCGCCGCTGAGGCTATAACCCTCACTGCCGCAAACTGTACAATAAACGCCACGGCAAAATATATTATGACCGGATAGATCAATCTCCACAAATCCTTTAGCGTTCTCTTAATATTCAAGCAGCCTCCTCCTATTTAATTATGTCGGTGATCTCTGATATGTTCTTTGCTATGAAGTCAGGCTGCTCGGCACTCAGCTCTTCCATTGAGCCATAGCCGTAAGCCACTGCCATACACGGTATTCCGGCTTCCCTTGCGCCTATCACGTCATGCTTCCGGTCGCCTACCATTATAGGTCTGTCATGCGAAAGTCCCTTACCGTCAAGCAATTCAAAGGCATATCTTATAACATCCGATTTGCGTGTCCTCGTTCCGTCAAGCTCACTTCCCGCTATGACATCAAAGTACTTCATCAGATCAAAATGCTCCAATACGGTATTCACAAGCACGGCCGGCTTAGAGCTTGCAACCGCAAGCTTCATTCCCCTCTCCTTTAATGTCCTTAAAACCTCATCAATACCATCATATTTCTTATTCTCATACACCCCTATCGGATTATATCTCTCCCTGTACTTTCTGACACACTCAAGTGCGGTCTTTTCATCCAGAGAATATCTCTCCATGAAATGTTCCTTGAGAGGTGGTCCTATAAAATCCTCAAGTTCATCAAGATCCGGCTCATCAATTCCTATTGAAGCCAACGCATACTGCACACATGAGGTTATTCCCTGCTTCGGATCAGTAAGCGTTCCATCAAGGTCAAACAACACCACATCAAAGAGATTCTTTACAATAGGACTGACATCTATCGGCTCAGAGAATTCAAAGTATTTTCCTTCATCAGCCGCTGCCGCAAGTGCCGGATTAATCGGGAGCTTAGCAAGTACAGGTACATCTATTGCAAGTGCCTCCTCATCGATATGGCTCTCACCGTATATCTTTTCTATACGTCCACAGTCAGGACATTTGTAATAGCTGTAGTTCTCTATAATTCCAAGAACCGGTATATCCATCTTCTGTGCCATATTATATGCCTTTTTGACAATCATTGAAACCAGGCTCTGCGGTGAAGTGACAAGCACAATCCCATCAACAGGAAGCGACTGAAATACGGTAAGCGGTACATCACCTGTTCCCGGAGGCATATCCACAAGAAGAAAATCAAGCTCGCCCCAGCACACATCCGAGTAAAACTGCTTTACAAAATTGGCAATCACAGGTCCTCTCCATATAACCGCATCATCCTCGTTCTGCAAAAGGAGATTCATCGACATAATCTTGATACCGTCAGCTGATTCAGGAGGCATAATTCCCATCCCACTCTCCTCACATCGCTCCTCAACACCCATCATCCTTGGTATCGAAGGACCGGTTATGTCTGCATCAAGTATTCCCGTTTTGTATCCCATTTTCTTAAGCTGACGTGCCAGTGCGCATGTGACCGTCGATTTACCGACACCGCCCTTGCCGCTCACAACACCGATTATCTTTTTTATGTCAGAAAAATCATTTCCCTTCACCAGAAAACTTTTCTTAACTTCCGCGTTCATCACAATCCTCCACGTTCAATTATTAACTGATGTACGGATTGACTTATAAAAATCCATACTAAATTATATTAACACAATTATGACCTTTTTTCATTAAAAAAAATATAAAACTTTGCTAAACGCCAATTATCTGTTTGCACAATGTTTTATATTGACAAAAATCAGACAATTATGTATATTTACTTTTACAGGTAATTTACCTGTCGCTAGGGGGACCCCTTTGTGGGTTGAGAGTGACTGATTGTCTGACCCTCACTACTTGATCCGGTTAATACCGGCGTAAGGAAGCATTCTATTGACAGCATTTTGTCGTGAACTGATTCTCACAAAGTAGACCCCTCCTGAATAATATTTTATTAGGAGGTTTTTTTATGTCACTATTTTTCAATGCAGAGGATGGATTTTATTCTCTCACAACTGCCGGTATCATTGCTTTTGCGGTAATTGCAGTACTGTTTCTGGTACTTGCCGCCTTCATCACAGGCAGTGCATCCAAGGAAAAGAAGAAGCTTTTCTCAACCAAGCAGCTTGTATTCTCGGCTGTGATGCTTGCACTCGGCTTTGCGGCATCTTATGTTCAGATTATCAAGATGCCTTGGGGCGGTTCCGTAACACTTTTCTCAATGCTCTTTATTACAATGATCGGCTACTGGTACGGACCTAAGATTGGCATATCATGTGCATTTGCCTATGGAATCATGCAGTTCTTACAGGGTGGCGGAACATACATATTATCCCCTATGCAGGCATGCCTTGACTACTTTTTCGCATTCGCCGCACTCGGTGTATCAGGTTTCTTCTACAAGAAAAAGAACGGTCTTGTAATAGGATATATAGTCGCAATTCTTGCCCGTGGTCTTTTCCACACTATCGGCGGATACATCTACTGGATGGATTACATGCCTGATAACTTCCCTTCAAGTCTGGCTATCGTATATCCTATTCTCTACAACTATGCATATATCCTTCTTGAGGGTGTTGTGACAATCATCGTCATCATGCTCCCTCCCGTCAAAAAAGCCTTTGCATACGCTAAACGCATTGCCACTGAGCAGTAACTGTCATATATGCACAAATTAACGGAACAAACTAAAAAAAATTAATTAAATATTATGTATTGAAAAAAAGGAAGCTTCCCATTATTCTATTATATAGAGCTGACAAACAGCCTTTATATAGATTTTTATTGAATTATGAGGAGCTTCCTTTTATGTATATATATAATAATAAGTCCGGGCTTTTTCGGACTTTTCATAGAACCATGTGCGTACTGTCAGTATCGACAGTACTATTTTCGTTGTCCGCGTGCAGCAAAGCCGACATAGCCGGAGATACCTTCTCCTCCCCTTTGCCTGCCCAATCCCGGGACATCTCTACAGATTATACCACTGCCACGGAGAGTGACGAAGCTGTTTCAGAGACAGAATATGTACCGACACGCGCCGAGTTAAATGCCGTCACCCGCGAACGACTGCATGATATCTACGGTGTCAACATTCTCTACGGTTCTGATGTGACATGGAGCTATGGCACATCAGGAACGGGAATCACCTCCGATGAGCTCATCGCCTCAAGACTTTCTCTTCTTGAAGACTGTCTTTCACAGTACCCTGTCGTACTTTTTTCTGATTTGAGAGAGTACTCACCAATCACTATCAACCTTATTGACAGCCTTGGCGGTGCCGACGGTTATACAGATGCTAATGATCCCAAATCAATCCAGCTTGCCCTAAGCTGCAGCAACTCCGAGCTCTATTTCACCCTCGCGTTTCATCACGAGCTGTTTCATTTTATAGAGTACTGCATAATGAACAATTTTGATAATGCTGCTGAGTTAATCAATACCGATGAATTTACTGATGTAAGTCTGTACGGAACCGACAACTATTCGGGAACAATATACGACACCGACGCCGATATCTATTCACAGTACTTCACATCCATTTACGGAAAAACCAATCGGCTTGAGGATCGCGCTGAACTTTTTTCGTATTATATGGGTTATACCGTCAAAGAATGTATGAAATATCCCGATACGCCTATAACGCTTAAGATGAAGAAGCTTGCAGACGCCATCCGGCTTTGCTGTCCTTCACTTAGCGGATATCCTCAGGGAACTCTTCCATGGGAGGAGAAACTGACCTACTGATAGGAGGTTTTATGCTCTACTATACATTGCTTCCTGACAACTACTCTTCCGACGATTACGCAAGGCTTTATTCCGAAATATCCGTAAAGCTTCCATCGTTCAGAAAAGAGAAAGCCGAAAAGCTTATCCCATCGAAGGAAAGGACTGAAAATGCCCTCTCCTTCTTTTTGCTGTGTCATGCCCTCTCATCGGAATATCCATCTCTTTTTTCAGGCATGAGCTTATGCGATATTGGAAAAACGATATTTTTTTCTTACTCAGCTTTGGGAAAGCCATCATTAAATCCCCCTTACGCCGACATACACTTTAATATAAGCCATTGCCGCACTGCAATAGCCTGTGCTGTTGCACCTTTTAATATCGGTGTTGACATTCAGGATATCAGAACTCCTTCCTCTGCTGTCCTAAAACGCTTTTTCCCATCATCTGAACAATCTGTTTCAGCGGATGACTTCTCCGTTAACTGGAGCCGCTATGAAGCATTTACCAAACTTACCGGTGAAGGTATAACAAGAAGCCTCACCGACTGTGAGTATCTGTCCGATAATTTTTTGAGACGCACACACACCTTTATCCAAAGCTTTTCCATAAAAGACAATGCACAAAAAAAGACAGCCGCCTATCTTGCGACTGCCTTTCATTCCGACCACTCTGACTCTTATTTAACTTCACCTGTAATCATTGATTTCTCAAGCCTGTGTGAGCTTGCTCTTCTTTGACATTCTTCCTATTATCACATAGTAGGCTATGCAGAGCGGAACAACCGCCGCTATCCATGCCACAGGTCCGGCAAGACATACTCCCACATATCCCATTCTGTCGGGAAGCGTAAATGAGACAATGCATCTTGCAATGAGCTCAAACACTCCCGCCATAAGAGGCATGAAGCTTCTTCCGACTCCCTGAAGAACATTCCTGTACACGAATATCATGTAAAGGAACGGGAAGAATACACATATCGTATTGACGTAGGTTACCGCCGATGCGACAACCTCCGGCTGGTCTCCCGATACGAAGAGACCTGACAGCCATTCTCCGCCGAAGAACAATGCAACGGCAGAAATAACCGCCAGTGCAAGCGTCATAATCGTGCAGCTTGTGACGCCTTTCTTAATTCTGTCAAGTCGTCCTGCACCAAGATTCTGTCCTGCATAGTTAGCCATAGTCACACCTATCGCCGGTCCAATCTGCGTTACAAGCTGCTCAACCTTGCATCCTGCCGTGTATGCCGCAATCTTGTCTGAGCCGAAGGTATTAAGTGCACTCTGCAGCACTATCGTTCCTATCGCCGTGATGGAAAACTGGAAAGCCATCGGAAGTCCTATTCCGAGATGCTTCCCCATCATGTGGAAATCAAGCGCAAAATCCTCCTTTGAAAGGTGGAGTATGCTGTACTTTTTGAGCGCATACACAACGCAGAGGATTCCGGCAACTCCCTGTGAGAGTACGGTCGCAAATGCTGCTCCGAACACGCCCCACTTAAATACGATAATGAATAAAAGATCAAGTCCGATATTCAAAAACGAAGCGAGAATCAAAAAATACAGCGGTGTCTTGCTGTCCCCTAACGCTCTTATCACGCACGAGCACATATTATATAGAATTGTTGCACATATTCCCCAAAAAATCGTCTTGATATACACATCCGCCATGTCGATAATGTTGGAAGGTGTTTTCATAAGCACAAGTATCGGTCTTGTAAATATAACTGACAAAGCCGTGAGAAGTACCGTGAAAAACAGACATAGCGTTATTGCCTGCCCCACACTCTTTTTAAGTCTCCTGTCATCCTTTGCACCAAAATATTGTGCCGGAAGAACCGCAAAACCTCCCGCAATTCCCGTAGAAAATCCATTTACGAGGAAGTTGAGCGAGCCTGTCGAACCTACTGCCGCAAGAGCCTCCGTTCCGAGGCTCTGTCCGACAATTATCGTATCAACCATACTGTACAACTGCTGAAAGACATTTCCTATAAGTACAGGAATTGCAAAATACAGTATAATCTTAAAAGGATTTCCGACTGTCATATCCTTTGAACGGTTATCACTCATACTTTTTCCCTCTTACATTCTGTCAGGAACCTTTATCGCAAGAAGGTCTGTACATGTCTCAAGTATACCCTTTGTGAGCGAAATGAGAGCTATGTAGCTTCTGCGCTTCTTCTCATCCTCCTCGGAGAGAATCTTGGTATCATGATAAAAGCTGTTAAATACATTTGCAACATCATAGATGAACTTACATATCTTGTGAGGTGCAAGCTCAGCGTAAGCACTCTCAATTACATCTGAGAACTTGGTAAGAAGCAGGCACAGGTCTGTCTCACTTGCTCCCTCAGGTGCTATAAAATCCTTCATTCTCTCTGCGATGGTGAGATTCTCAGCCCCGAAGTTCTGTTCATACTTATTCAAAATCGACTTGATACGAACGATTGTATAGAGAACATAAGGACCTGTATCTCCCTCAAATGAAGTAAATCTGTCTATATCAAATATATAATCCTTGGATGCCTGATTCGAGAGGTCACCGTACTTGATTGCGGCAAGTCCTACCACCTTTGCTGTCGCACGCGCCTCAGCATCATTGACATCACGGTTTTCCTTAATCTTATTGTAAACCGCATCCTCAACATCCTTTATGAGATACTCAAGTCTCAGCAAATCACCGTTTCTGGTCTTGAAAGGCTTTCCGTCCTTGCCGTTCATCGTACCGAAGCCTAAGAAATCCATCTCGGTGTCTTCAGGAACAATTCCCGTCTTTTTCGCCGCCCTGAATATCTGTGTGAAGTGCATCTCCTGACGCTTATCAGTAGTATAAATATACTTAAACGGATGATAAAGCTTCTCTCTTTCTATCATTGTCGCAAGGTCTGTTGTAGCATAGAGCGCCGCACCGTCTGACTTTCTTACGATACAAGGAGGAATCTCCTTCTTATCGCTGTCGAGTGCCACGTCAATTACAAGTGCCCCCTGACTCTCATGCGCATAGCCCTTATCCACAAAATTCTTTAACATATCCTCAATATACGGCTTCGCATCGGACTCACCCTTCCACACATCGAAACTCACATTGAGATTGTCATAATTTCTCTTGAGGTCTGCTATCGAAATGTTCATTATATGCTTCCAGATTGCATTGTAACCTCTGTGTCCGTTCTGCAGCATAACAGTCGCCTGATGTGCAGCCTCCGCAAACTCTGCGTCCTCCTTGGACTTCTTACTCGCACATGGGTAGATATCCTCAAGCTCTGCGAGCGTGAAGGGTGCCTCCGCCGGGTACTCACCCGTGAAGCTCTCATCAAAGTAAGGAAGCTCCGGCTTTCTGTTCTTGAGTTCCATTATGATAAGTCCCATCTGAAGTCCCCAGTCTCCGAGATGCACATCGCCGACAGTGTCATAACCGTTGTATGCGCAGATTCTCTTGAGGCTCTCACCGATGATAGCCGGGCGGAGATGTCCTACATGAAGCGGCTTAGCTACATTTGCTCCGCCGTAGTCGAGCATGATTGTCTTGTTCTTCTTCGTCTCATCGCAGCCGAACTTCTCGTGGCTTCCCATCTCTTTAATGTAATCTGCAATAAATTCACCCGAAAGATTCATATTAATGAATCCCGGATTAACTGCTTCTGCCTTAGAAAAAGCCTTGCTGTCTGCAAGCTTCTCCACAACTTCTCCCGCTATAACTGCGGGTGCCTTCTTATATTCCTTTGCTGCCGCCATACATCCGTTGCACTGATACTGGCACAAATCAGGTCGATTCGACACAACAACCTTTGCATACTTCTCATCATAGCCACATGCCGAAAATGCAGCCTTAAGCTCATCGTTTAAAAGCTCTATTATCTTCTTCATGGTATTCCTTCCTTATATGGTGCATGTTAATGGTCAATTATTCATAATTTTAATACGAAAGCCGCCTTGTGTCAATGGGTGTGGTGTTTTTAACTTCATATGTATTCCACACAAATTATGCCAGTTTTTTATTTTTCCATTTTCCCGAATAATACCTTATGACAGGTATTACACAGCCGCAGCTCCACGATAACGGCGTCGCAATCCATATTCCGGTGACGCCGAGTATCCCTGACAAAAGATACGCAAACACGATTCTTCCGGACAGCTCGGTGAGTCCTGCCACCATACAGGTGTTGACATCTCCGGCACCTCTTATCACATTCTGATAGCTCTGCATAATTCCGGCTATCACATAAGCTACGCCGATGATTGTCAGATATGTACAGCCAATCTCGATAGCCCTGCCCGACTCATTTGCATCGAGGAAGAGCTTCATAAGCTGTACCCTGAATATAAGAACCATAGCCGCGATAAAAGCACTTGCCGCAACCATGACCGCGAGCGTCTTATACAGTGCCTCCTTAATTCTGTCGTACCTGTTCTGTCCTATATTCTGCCCTGTAAATACCGAAAGCGCATTTCCGATGGATACGATGACCTGAATGGCTACACTGTCCACACGGTTGGCTGCGACATAAGCCGCCATGACAGACGAGCCGAAAGAGTTGATAAGCCTCTGCACACTCATGCCGCCGAGCGATATCATACACGACTGGAACGCCGCAGGAAATCCCGTCCTGACTATGAGCTTAACGTACTCCTTCTCAGGTTTTCTTTTCATATGCACAAGACCGATTTCAGCCCTTACTTTTATTATTTTTGCAAAACATATTGCCGCTGAGACGCACTGTGCAACAATCGTCGCGTATGCCGCACCCGCCACGCCAAGGTTACATTTTACGATAAAAAATATATCGAGCGCTATATTGACAAACGACGAAGCTATAACCGCGCGAAGCGGTGTCTTAGAGTCACCTACACTGTTTAATATCGCACCACAGCCGTTATATATGACGCTTCCGAAAACAAAAGTATATATTATATGAAGATACTCGACCGAATACCCAATCACATCGTCCGGCACATTGAGAAGGCGCAGGAAAAATTCAGAGAAAAACATTCCTATCACTGCCACAACGCAGGTCAGTGCGCCCGCAACCCATATGAGCGCCGTCACAACCCTCGACAGTCTCTCCTTGTTGCCGCTGCCAAAGCACTGAGCTATGACAAGCCCGGCTCCGTTGCACATTCCGCTGACAAGTGCAAGCAGAAAATATGTCAGCGTTCCCGTGCTTCCGACTCCTGCGAGCGCATTTTCTCCGAGATAACGTCCTACAATCATCGTGTCAGCGACATTGTATACCTGTTGAAATATATTTCCGATAAGCATCGGTATCGCAAAACCTATTATAAGCTTAAGCGGCTTTCCCTGCGTCATATCCTTCATGTCATATTCCTCACTCTCTGATGTATTTATCTTCAGACCTCGATTATAATACATCCGGCTGCGTCAAAATAAAATATATAAAAATGACTTATTTTTGTACTTGAGCGACTTTTTGTTGCATTAAATTCTATGATATTATACTATTATATTGTAATTTAACGCTTTTATCTGAATAAGATTCCGGATGATGCCGTACATGCGCGGCATTGCACTTTGAGGTAATCATATATGAATAACAATATTTTTTATAAAATCACCGCCTGCTCACTTCCACAGATATTTCTCTGTGATACTGCCAATATAAAGCCTCCGTACATTCATTTTAAGAGACAGGCACAGGAATATATTTTCTACTACATTCATTCCGGTGAACTGCACATCCGCGAGGACAGGCGTGAGTATCTTCTGACCGAAGGGGACTACATTCTGCTTGACCCTGAATTTGAGCATGAGGGACTCAGCGCGACCAGATGCAGCTTTACATATATTCATTTTACACTTGACGGAGTTGAAATGCTTCCGGACCGTGATATCAAAAATGCCATAACTGCCAATATGGCAAATACCACAAAAAGCCATGACAACCAAAACAGTCCTGAAAAAAATAATTGCAATAATACTCCATTTATGCTCCCGCTTTTCCCGAAAACCGGGCATATTGACGTCAACAGACTTGCCGCTGAATTTAACCTCACGCTGTCAAAGCTCCTTGAATCTATCCACGACATGACGTTAAATTCATACCTTATGAGCAGCCTGCTGTGTGAGCTCTTTGCCATGCTCTCACTCAATTACCGTCGCAGCCTCGCCCACTCCATCGCAGCTGACTCCCGTGCGGGTGGATATGTCATAACCCTCCGTCACTATCTCTCTGCCAACTATAACGAGGAGATTGACAGCGCAAAGCTTGAGGAGATGTTTCACTGTAATTTTGACTACCTCAACCGCGTATTTAAAAAGGAAACGGGCGACACCATCTTCTCGACCCTCAGCCACATACGCATCCGCAACGCAAAAAAATACCTCGCCACAGGTCTGTATACCTGCAACGAGGTTGCCACGAAGTGCGGCTTTCACGATGCCTACTATTTTTCAAAGGTATTTAAAAAGCTTGCAGGATGCACGCCGACGGAATATAGGAAAAATATGAATTAAACAGGTGAAATCAGATTTTCTCTCAAACACACCGCTCCTACGCCTCAACCACAAGAATCCCTTCCTGTCCTGATGGAATCTCAGCTTCAATCCTTCCGCCGGCAAACAATGCTGCTCCGCCCTTTGCAATGTCATCCGCTTCCCTGTCCTTACATAGCGAATTGACATATAACACCTTGCTGTTGATTCTGCCGGCCTGCGCGGCATACTCAAGCTTTTCGGAGGTATTCCACTCATGTTCATTGAAATCGGTATATACAGGCCAGAAAACGACATCCGTGTGCAGCTTGTTTATCCTGTCTATATTGCTATCGAACCATAAATCCCCACACAGACCGACAACAACCTTCCTGTCAAGAAATAAGAACGAATGAAATTCTTCTCCCTCACGGTAATGCTCATCCGCAAAGCTCTCCTTCCAGCCCGGCGATACCCTTCTATACAAATCAATCACATTACCGGTCCGGTCTACCGTAAGCTGTGAGCTGTAAAAGCACTCGCCCTCTTTCTCTATAAAGCCGAAGGAAACAGCAAGCTTATATTCCTCTGCGGCGGAGCATATTTCGGTTATTAGCGAATCGTTCCGGCTGACTGCAATCTTTTCATCATGCTCCACATTAAAATCCGCACAGTAAAAGCCCTGCAGAAAGGCTTCTCCGAATATGACTATATCCGCTGTATCTGAGTACTTTTTCATTGTATCAATTATAACTCTCTTATTATGCTGTATGTCCCCATCTATAAAACCCATTGCCGCCAATGCACATTTCATACTTGTCACCTGCCATGATTATAATGACCTGTTATTCCAAGCCCTACAGT
>FR895433.1 GCA_000435595.1 Firmicutes bacterium CAG:882 | reverse complement strand
AAAATCCCCTGCATTGTATCGCCGTCAAATAGCTTTACTTCCACGCTCTTACCTATGTGCTTTTCTAATTCGCTTCGTTTCATGGTTTCCACCTTTCAAGTACAGGGGTGCTACCGCACCCCTTAACAGTTATTCAGTAATCAGTTTTCCGTTTACCTCATAAAAAGCGGAGCGGAAACCAATGATAGCGAGCGAGCCGGAACGAGGGTTACCCAAGAAGAGAGCGGACGGACCCGAACCGGAAGTACAGTAGAACGCCGACCCACGGAGAGGCAAATATTCGCCCTCTGTGGCATCAAAGTATACATAGGTCTTATTCTCTTCCTCTGCTCTTTTATCCGGGATAATTCCCAAGTCTTTAAGTACCTGTGGAATCTCTGATAACTCAACCTCTAATTCATCAATTCTTACTCCGTCATAATCCGGCGTATAATCATCCGCTGCCACGGTATCCGTAATTGTGATTTCTCCACATTCCACATTTGCCCTTACCGGTCCCTTGGATGTTTCCGCCTGCTGCCATTCGGTGCTATCCTTTGACAGGTCACAATATGGGGATGCTGCTTTATTGTCCGGGATAAACTCTATTACTCCGTCCTTAATTCTTAATCCTGCCAACCATTCCCATACATTACCGTTAAGGTCTGATACTCCATAAGGTGTATGGTCGTGATTCCATGTAACCGGTCCTGTACCTGTATATGTCCGTCCAAAGTTGCTTACTTTGCCTTGTTCGTCCTTGTGGTAATAGTCCTTGCCCCAATCGGTGTTACCGTGTGGCATTGTGCCTTTTTCCCTACTCTGATTTAACAGATATTCATACTCTACGGCGGTCATAAGATGCCAACCTAACCCCTTGCATCTGCAAGCCTGTACCGCTTCGTCAAATGTGATATTTGCGGTTGGGTCTGCCATTGGCATACTGTAGGCTCTGCCGTCAATTACGGTATTCGGGTACTTGGATATGTAAATGGCATCCGCCACCTTATCCCCGATTTTGAATACTGCCGGGACCTCTTCGGCATCCTTTGGTCTTACGAATCTGCACATGATAGACGGAATCCCTCTATCATCAAAAATTACTACATTGTTGTGGTTTACTGCGTTCATTGTTCCTTGTCCTCCTGTTTTTAATGTTTTGCATAAATGGAATGTAGCTTAATACTTCCACGCCTTTTTATACTTTCTTCTGTGTGTAATCCCGAATCGAAAAACGCACAAAAGGTTGTACCGCCTATAATGCTTGTCACTACGATATAATCCCCGATATTATGAAACTCGCACCGCTTCACGTTTCGGTATACCGCTGTGTGCTTCTCTGTTCTGCTGCCCGCCATGCTGCCCCTCCTTTCGTTGTGTCCGTGCTATATTCAAGGCGTATTGCCCTTTCTTCCTCCGCTATATCAACTGCTGCCTGTCTTATCTGCTCACAATCCTCTTTTAAAATATCTGCGGTCATTTCTATAACTTCTAATGGTAGGTTTTCATCTACCGCCACAGAACCGACCATATCCGCCAACTCTCTAGCTTTTTCTTCTATTTCTTGATTCTTCATATTCTCCCTATATTGTTTTTTGTGCTACTTCCGCTCTGTAAGGTGTCCCGCCACGTTTTAACTCGTTGTAAATTGTGGCTCGGTGTACTCCGATTTTTTCGGCAATGACCACGACCCTTACGCCGTCATTCTTCATTTTTTCAATTTCTTTTCTATCTTCGTACTTTAATCGCTTATCTCCTTTACGCATTGCCTTACCCTCCTTTCAGAACAACTTAAAAAATGCGTCAAGGTTGTTAAACCTCAACGCATTTTCTCGTTTTATGGTATAAAAAAAGAAATGCGATAGAGTTTAATAACTCTTGTCGCATTTCATTTTACAATGAAGCAATACTTGTCAGAAATCTTTATAAAATATTATCAATTTTTCGTTCTTTTCTTAAC
>FR895432.1:15057-49983 GCA_000435595.1 Firmicutes bacterium CAG:882 | reverse complement strand
CAACGCTCTTCCTCCCCGTAAGCGTACTTACCGAACAGTAAGCCGATATTCCGTATAATCCGTCATTGTATTTCAGCTTTTCGTGCACATTAGGTATCAAGGCATTTTTAAGCTCCGCATCCGTGCTGATGAAATTGTCCAAATCATACAATATACCCTTATCAGCCATATTCTTTATCATGTCCGTGTCATAGTCTGAAAACAAAAAAATGTCCGCATCAATACCTGATATAAGCATCTTGTTAAACTCATCAAATGATATGGAATCCGTGTAATCATCATTATAATTTTCAAATACGATGGTGTATTCGGGATTGGCTCTCATAAACCTTATGAACTGAATATATTCTTCCATATAATAACTGTCTGACGCGTATGCCGCTACGGTAATCTTCTGTCTTGGAGGCAGCGAATCCGCAGGCACCTTGCTCAACACCTCAATTCCCAGCGCATAATCTCCCGGAGTCACATAGCTCTCATCAATTATCAGCACAATGGAATCATTCTTACCAACATACATATCCGTTACCGAATAACCATCCACCCCATACTCTATAAGACTGAGCATGGTGCTGAGACTGTCTGCAGCTATATCATATTCATATATTGTCCCCATACCTACTATGTATATCTTGCCGTCCGTTCCGCAAAATGCCCTATAATTTCCCGGAAGTGAGCCGTTTATCCTGACCAAGCTCTGAGTCTTTACATCAATCTCCGACAATATGCTCGTCAGGCCATCCACGACAATCGTGTATGCCTTATCTCCACACACGGCAATACCGCCGTAAATATTACCTGATATTTCAATGCTGCACAACTCGTTAAATTCACTGTCATACACCTGTACCTCGGAGCTGCTCATGATATACAATCTTCCCTCGCTGTCTGCCGCTAAAGGATTCGTCCAAGGCATACTGTATGTGCTTGATATTTCTGTGGTTACACTGTCAACCTCTGCAAAATTGTCGTCAAGTTTTACAATCTCAACTCCAGATGCCCCATCCCTCGCTGCATAATAGTAATCCCCTGATTTAACAAACGAACTGTACTCTTCCGCATTCGTCCCGTCCACAACCTCATGAAGCTGCATATCGTCAAGAGTGAGGCTCATCAGCTTTCTTGAGGATGTGTAATCTTCATCCGTTCTGCAATTTATAATTAATGTGTCCTTATCCGCGTCAAAAGCAAACATCTCGCTATCTATATAATCCATAACCCTTGTATATTGTGCGGAATACACCAGATTATCTTCGTTTTCTTCCTGTGAAATATCCTGCTGCTTCTTTGCGCAGGATGTAAGCATGAATGCCACAATAAAAAGCATTGTGCCCATCCTAGCCATTTTACAAATCCCACGTCTCATATCTTCCAGCCCTCCTAAGTATATCTTTTTCGTTCCCGCTAATCCTGCTCGTCAAGATATAACTGCACTCTGTCCTGTATAATGTATTCAACCTCCTGCGCCGACCTGTCTCCGGCAAAAAAGCTTTCCGTCTCCTCATAAATAATCTGCATGATTTCCCCGTAGCTGTAACTGCTCAGTTTAACATGCTCCATGACATGAAGTATCTCATCAATTTCCTCCTGCGTTGAATAGTGTATTACAAACGGCTTCATGGTTGAACTGTAATTCACGCCCTCCTGTTCCTTGCCCTCATTTTTAAGTTCATACTCAATCATATCATTCAAGACGTTCTTTTCAGGTGAAAAGAAGCCGTTTCTTATATCACTTTTCAGGCAGAACTTAATGAACGCCCAAGCTCCATCCTTATTCTTTGATGATGTCATAACCGCATAGGCATCACTTGTCTGAATAATATGCCTCTCCTCCCCGTCCGCTGTAGGATAACCTTTAATGATATATCCTTCAGGGAAATTATGTGTCGTCCACTGAAATTCCTCAAAATTTGAAGCTAACACTGGGTCTAAAACCATATTTTCTTCAAAATTATCGTCATTTATATTCTCAGGATAATCCTTCAAAAGCTCCAAAAACATCGTAAAATCGTCAGACTGAAAGTCACACTTTCCTTCGTCCATATCGACAAAGCGCTCAATTATCGAGTCTGTCATAAAGTTCATAATCCCGAATCTTGAATATCCGTCAAACAAAGCACCGTCATTCTTCCGTAAATAAGCTGTTAAATCATCGAATGACCAGCCGTTTTTATCCGTTATCTCCATTCCGATTTTTTTATCCACGGCATAGCTCTCAATCGTAAATTCAAGTGGTACCGCAATAAGCGTATTCTGAATCGTACATGCTTTCAAAATTGACTCCATATAATCATCCCTTGAAATTTCAGAATCGCTGTCAAGGCAGCTTCCCAAATCCAAAATAAGCCCCTTTTTTACGAGATTTTCAACGTCAAATCTGTAGATGTCTATAATATCAGGTGCTTTTCCTGATACCAAATCAAGATACAATTTATTCTGTGCATCCGAATTTGAAATAAATTCCGTCTTGCTTCCGTAATATCTGACCGAGGCATGATATTCCGTCTGGCTATTGTTAAATTTAATGACAAGCCTGTCGAGAAGATTCGATTGTCCCATGGTTGCAATGGTCAGTTCTTTTCTTGTGTCCTCACTTTTCTCAATTTTCCTGATAAACTTCAGCACATTACCCTTTTCATCATCAAAACATATAACCGCAATGCTTCCGTCCGACAGTGCAAAGGCGTTATCAACATACCAATCCGTCACGCCAACATTCGTCCAATTAAAAATATCGGTGCTCTCTCCCGTATCCGTATTATACAGCTTCACACCAACATATGCCTTTACAATGAGGTAATTATCAGCCTGTCCCATAACATTCTCACTGACAGCAAACCCACGCTTTCTTTCCTCCGACTCCCCCAACGGACTGACACGAAATATACTGTTCTCACCGACAAGTGTACCTGAATACCACACCCCCGAGTCAAAAACAAACATATCTATCGTCTGTGACGGATTCTCCACATCGAGCTTTTCCGACAGACTTCCGTCGCTATTTAACACATAAATATCCTCATTATTCATGAGCACATAATACTTATCGCCAAATGAAATTAATTTATTGATTGTGTTATAACCCGTTTTCTGTCTGCATCCCGGAATCTTCTCATCAACCCTTACACATTCTATTTTTTCGCTTCCAGCCGCATATCTTATAAGATAAGAATTAATCTCGGAATTTTTATCCTCCATATCCGCTATAAAAGACAAATTCCCTTCACTGTCAGCACAAAACGCATTGATATACAAATGTGCAAAATCGCCCGCATAATTGCAGACTGCCTCCGCTATATCCGATAACGAAAGCTCCAAAATAAAATTCTTTTCCAACAGAGAATATCCTACAATTTTTCCGCTTGCATTGGCACTATCAAGCCACAGGCTTCCATCCGCATAATATAAATTATCTCCCCACACTGCATATCGTGTCATATCCGACAGAACGGGAACTTCCTCCGTCTCGGTATCTATGGCACTCCATTTATAGTTTTCGTCATCCTGATAATATGAGTATGGCATTAAAGCCGTAACGCCTTTATCCGATGCGGCAACTTCACTTCTTTTAACGGCATCATCCGTTTTATCCTTGGCATTACAGCCCACAAGAATCAATACTAAAAAAATACCAGCCCATATTCTAAACCCCTTACTAATCTTATAAACCATAATCCCCCTCCTTTGTATCTGCTTACATCTCTTACATTATTATATCAATCCTGCTCGTCAAGATACAACTGCACCCTGTCCTGTATAATCTTCCCCACTTCCCCGGCTGTCTTTTGACCTTCAAAAAAGTACTGCGCCTCCTCGCGTATGATATCTTTTATTGTTCCATCAATATCATAGCCTGAGATTGAAGCAGTGTTTATCTCATCCATGATTACCTGTGCCTGCTCTTTCGTTATGACCGGGACATCAACAACCATCTCCGTAGTCGTGACAAGATTCTCATCCACCGAATATATCGGTATTGATTTTGTTTCCTGATTTTCAATTTCGTTATTCAGATATTCCACGCACATCTTTTCAACCACAGGATACATGATAGCCTGTGAGTTATGAATATTTTTGTAGTAATCCTCCGAGAGAAATGATTTTATCAGCTTCCAGGCATCCTCCTTATTTTGAGAAGAATTGCTGATACAGAAAAATTCATCCCAGCCTATCACCGACCTGCCTCCGGCTTCATCAGGATACCCAACCCGCGCAAAACCGTCCTCACCAAACAATGCGTAATATTTTCTGACATCATCAAAAATGTTGCTGTCTTTAACAACCATGGCTCGTCCTTCCAAAACAGCCTTTTCATTCAGCACGATTTTTTCGGTGTTCATATTTCTTTCCCCGCACAGCTTACATAATTCGAGAAGTTCAGCAAATTTTTCCGAGGTAAATCCCTCATTTCTTATAAACTCTTCATCCAGACACACGCCACCCTCGAGCAGTCTTATCAAAGCCGCACTCGCATCTCCGTCCGCAAACAGGTTGATACTCTCATCGTCTTTTAACTTTTCAAGAATACCATGTACAGTCCAATACTCCCGCTCCCCTGTAACCGTTTCTCTTCCCGTGAGAGTGCTCATATAAAAATACGGTGTTATGGCATACACTCCTCCATCAAGCTTTAAATGCTCATATATATTAGGAATAATCGCGTCTTTAAATCCTTCATCGGCACTCAAAAAATTATTTATATCATAGAGTATACCTTTTTGTGCCAGATTTTTAACCTTGTCCGTTTCAAATCCGCCTATAAGCAGTATATCCGCATCTATACCCGAAATGAGCATCTTGTCAAACTCATCAAGCGGTACCGAATCCGCATAATCATCATAATAATTGTCAAAGCGGATTGTATACTCCGGGTTATCTCTCATAAACTTTATAAGATATTCATACATGGAATAGTAAAAAGCATCCGATGCGTATGCAGCAATAATAATCTGCTTTTTTTCAGACACTGAAACCTCAGGCACTTTCTCTAAAATCTCAACACCCATGGAAAAATCATCATAGCCGACATATTGTCCTTCAACCGTAAATACAAAAGAACCTTCATTGCCAACATACATATTTCTTACCGATGGACCGTATATACCATATTCTATAAGACTCAGCATATTGCAAAGGCTGTCTGAGTCAATATCGTATTCATACATTGTACCCGCGCATATCATGTATATCTTTCCGTCTGCACCGCAAAATGCGACAAAATTTCCCGGAAGCGAACCATTTACTCTTTCAAGCGCCTGTGCCGTTATATTTATCTCCGACAATATGCTGTTAATGCCATCTTTTTCAATCGTATATGCCTTATCACCGCATGTCACAATTCCACAGAAATTTCCATCCACTTCAATCCTGCACAGCTCATTCAATTCACTGTCATACACCTGTAAAAGCGAACAGGTCATAATATAGAGCCTGCCCTCACTGTCTGCCTTAATTCCGTCAAAATATGCCGCATCATATCTTCTTGGAAGTTCAATATTGGTTCCGACACTTGCAAGCTCTTTAAAATCGGCATCAAGCTTAACTATCTCCGCGCCTGACACACCGTCATCCTTCACGGCATAATAATAATCTCCCCAACATACAAAGGAACTGTACTCTCTCACATCCGTTTTATCCACAATTTCACCAAGCTGCATATCATCAAGGTTGACTCCCATAAGACTTCTATTGCTTTTATAGTCCTCATCCGTTCTGCAGTTGAAGATAACCTCATTCTTTTCATAATCAAATGCAGAAATAACATTGGTCACATAATCAAAAACCGGATAGTATTGCGCGGAATACACCAGATTATCTTCGTTTTCTTCCCGTGAAATATCCTGCGGCTTCTTTGCGCAGGATGTGAGCATGAGTGCCGCAATAAAAAGCACTGTGCCCATCCTAGCCATTTTACAAATCCCACGTCTCATATCTTCCAGCCCTCCTAAGTATATCTTTTTCGTTCCCGCTAATCCTGCTCGTCAAGATATAACTGCACTCTACCCTGTATGATTTCAGCAGTTTCATCGGCACTCCGGATTTCCGCAAAATAAGCCGGAGTTTCCTCATTTATTATTTTTACAATATCATCATAATATGACTTGTAGGCATAAGCATTGTCAATCAATTCGAGAACATAATCTATCTCCTCCTGTGTGGAGTAATGATAGTAATAGCCCTGTCCGTCATGAAAAAACTGCTTATTTTTCTCCTGCCCCTCATGCGCAAGCTCATCGTCTATCAATTTCTGAAGCCTTGCCTTATCCGAAGGAAACATCGACGGCGTATAATTTTTAAGACTGAACTTTATGAACTCCCAAGCTCCCTCTTTGTGCTTTGATGTCGTCAATATGGAATACGCGGAAATTATGTCCATCTGATGGCACGCTTCGCCGCTCTTGGTCGGGTATCCCTTTACAACCCAGTCATCGCCGTATTCTACCGTTCTTTCCTGCATATTTTCAAAAGTGAACACCACCATGTCGGAAATCATATTGTTGCCGTCATTATAACTTAAATAATCCTCCGTATCATCAATGTGACGCATCATTATTTCCAACAGCTTTTTAAAATTTTCCTGCGAAAAATCACAGGTTCCCGCCTCCCAATCTATAAACTCATCCATATCATACATGAATACTCTTCTTATAATATACTGTCTGACATAATATGTCCCCAAAAGTGCGTCACTGTTTTCCTGCATATACGAATAAATATCGTCTATCGTCCACCCTGCCTGTGAACCAAGCTCCGATTTCTTTCCCATAACTGAATAAATTATAAATTCCAACGGAACAGCAACAAGTGTATCGTCCACCGTACAAGCATTGAGTACACTTTCGATATAATCGTCTCTCGACAGCTCTTCATCGTTATCAAGCCACGCCCCCATGTCCTCCAATGCTTTCTTATCAGCCAACGTGTATTGGTCAAAACCGCTTATCTGTATCATATCGGGTGCATTTCCCGCCGCCAGTTCAAGACTAAATTGTAAGCCATCATCATAGCCTGACTCTGAATAATCATTATATACTCTTAATGACACATGGTATTTATCCTGACTTTTGTTAAAATCAGCCACATTGCGCTCAGTCGTACTGTCTATAAACATACTTCCTATGACCACTTCTTCTCTGTCATCCACTTCGCATTCATCACTGTTTTTTCTCTCTATATATGTAATATAATACTCTTGCTTTTCGTTGTCCCAACATTTAACTGCGATACAATCCTCAGACATAATAAACACATCCGCTACATCTGATGTCACAATATCCATATCTGACCATGTAAAAAGCATCTCATTTTCCTCTGACAAAGGATTATATACCGTAACACCATAGGTGTCCCTAATAAGTATTCTTCCGCAGACCACTCCAAGAACGCTCGAAGATGCTGTAAAACCTGCCTTTCTGTCCGTAACATTACCCTTCTCATCAATTCTAAAAATATAATTATCATCCTGATAATACGGCACCGTGTACCAGACACCGCCGCCAAACTCAAACATCTCTCCTATTCTGTTTGCGCTTGTCACGCTTCCGCATACATTTCCGTTATTATCAAACACATATATCTCCCCCTGTACAAGTGCATAATAATATCCATCCTCCGCAGCGATAACCCTTTCCACCGTCTTGTATGTCTGTCCTTTTCGTTCAGGAAAATCCTCGCTCACGCGCACCATCTCAAAGCATACCTGCCCGACATTGTATGTGACAAAGTATGTCGATAATTTTCCCATCATATCCTGTTTTTCCGTGAGAAAATATATGCTTCCAGCCTTATCAATACCATACGCATCAAGATAAAGCTGCGAAAACTCTCCTGTCTCCTCCTTAACGGCATTCGCCATATCCGATAAATTTAGCCTGAAAAACTCCTCATGCTTTTCATAAGAATATCCGCTTATATATGCTGTACTGTCTGTGTTTAAATATTCGCTGAAATTGCAGAAATAATAAAAATTATTTTCATCCTTGGAATCTCTAAATCCAAAATCCATATCATAGTTCTCAGGCAATTCCCATTTTTCACTTTTATCGGTGCTCACCCATTTATATGAATCGCTGTTATCCCAATAATCTTCATCCTTATTATCGGTTATTTCTGATATTTTTCCATTGTCAGTGCTTCCATCCGATTTACAGCCCGATAAAAACATTGCCGTAAAAACAATAACCACTACTAACTTTAATATTCCTTTTTTATTCATTATCTGCCTCCTCAATATAACATAAGGCATGAGTTCCCAGCATGATAATCTTTATTAAAATCATGTCAATGAACCCATGCCCTACTCTTTTTCATACCCTATGAAGCCGATTATGATACCTGCCCATATTCATCTACACTGTATCCAATCTCGAATGAACCTACTGTTGAACCATTCTTCTTCACAGTTACATTAAAAACAATATTATTACCTGTAATTCTTGCAACATTAACATCCGCAGACCAACCTTCTTTGTCATATATATCCGGTATCTGTGTCACACTTGCACTTCCTCTACCACTTGTGAATCTAGACGCATAGCCTTCATCCCATTCATAATAAAGTGACACATTAACATTGACACCTACTATTGCCTGTGCCACACCATCCATTTGAACAAACCTTGTACATGAACGAGTACAACTGCCACTCTGTCCATAATTATAAACAGCTATAGCATTTTCCGTGCCTGTCATAGCAAATACATTGCTTGGAGCTGCCACTGCAAGTAACATCGTAAGCAAAACTGCTGAAATCTTTTTAACTTTTTTAATCATAATGTAGTCCTCGCTTTCGTAAGTTGAATAGTTTTTGTTCCTTCTCCCCATCCTGTGTTCTCACACAGTTCACTATTAATAGTATGACTTCATTATAAGTCGTTTTTTATATCGCACCATGACAAATGAGGAAAATAAACATTTTCCTCATTTGTCATGGTAAAATGTTTTTTTGTCACTTACAATATAACTATTAGAAAACCAAGGAGGACACATTATGAAGTTCAAAAAAACTCTTTTAGCCTTTGCAACAGGAATTACATTACTGCTTAACATCCTTAATTTAACGGGTATTACAGGTAACAGCAGCAACACCGATGGTGAATCGAATAACTATTCAATCAGCGTATGTTCGGATGATGCTACATATGAAGAGACCGTTAAAAAGTAGTTATTGTTTTTCCAGCCATTTACAATATAACTCCATTCTTGCATTTTGTTTTTTTAATTTTGCAATTTCGTATGCACACCGACAAAGTTCTTTATCACTCTCCGAAACATTACCTCTCTCTCCATCATTCCATGCACGGCAGTACAGCAATGTATTAAGGCAGTGCATTCTTTCGCATTCTACCTCGATTCCGATGCCCTCTTCGGCAATTTTATCCGACTCCTCATAACGTCCGGCATTCCCATACCAATTTGCATATCTCATATCTAAGCTCTCAACAGCACTTGCAAATTGTTTTTTTGAAAGCTCATCCGTTATCCATAAGGTCATTTTATCGTAATCAGGTATAGCTTCGTATTTTTCCATCTTACAAAGGCAATCAATATATACCATAAGAATCATTCTCTCATGTTTAATAAAATATTTGTACTTCCCTATTTCACTATATTTAAATGGAAGCAGTCTTTCCAATTTCTGCACCGCCTCTGAGGCTTTTGTTTCACCTTTCAACATTTGAAGCCATATTTCAAGATACTCCAACACAATGTTATTGATTTCTACATTTGAATAAAGCATCGTCCGTAATTGTGAAATCAGCCTTTCCGCATCTTCAAATTTTCTCATGGCAATATAATCAAAAATTTTATCCAATGTGTCATACGCCGCAATCCCGCGTCCCACAATCAAATCACTTCTCAGGACTCCTTTCAAGCCCAATCTGTCCAAAAGCTCCTTTGAAGTGTTATAGCTTGGTGAGACCTGCCCCATTACAATTCTCTGGACATTTCTTGAACTTTGAATATTACCTGCGAGTTCCTCTATAGACATGCCTCTCATGTTTCTTCGCTCAGCGATAAGTTCATTCACGCAGTAGAATCCACAGTCAACATAATAAGGATACCACTCAAACAATTCACGTTCATGTCCATACTTATGAAACAGCTTTTCTATAGCAGCCAACAGCTCCTTGTAATCCTTGATATCGTCATCATTATTACCAAGTCTGCACTTAAAACTGATGATGTTTCTAAGTATAGGCCGGATATAATAAAGTCTTGATGTATCTACGAGCATGTTAAGTGCTTTTTCGCAGTGCTCCAACATGTCATTTACTCCCCTGATACCCACCTTGTCAATTCCGATAATATCTGTCATCTCACATATTGTCTTAGGATATATGCAGACAAGATTCCATTTCTCGACTTTTGAACCCATGCAATACATAAGAAGCAACTTATACAGCTTATAAGCCTCTGCTTCATCTCCAAGCTTTCTCTTTATCCTCGCCACGCCGAACATCATGTACGCCTCATAGATTGTCATGCAGGAAATACGTTCTCTTTTTTCATATCCCGGCATGGTCTGATGAATGGCATTCTCATAATATTCAAGTGCCTCTGTGTCACTTCCTCTAAGCTCCGCAAGCCGACCTCTCATAAATGAGACATACTGCCTGTTGAGAGGAATATCCTTATACATTTTTTCGTAGCATGCCAGACGTTCCCGAGCACGGTCTGTCATGCCGTCCCTGATATCTTCAAGAATGTAAAGCCTGTCCATCATCTCATCATATTCCGCCTGTGCAAGATATGTGCCACATCTGTCCTTATTAATTCCAATTCTCTCACACAGTGCCCTGAGCACATGAATTCCCCCGGCATATTCCCCACATTCAATCTTAGAATACACTGCCACACTGCATATCCCATAACACACATCATTTACGTTAAGTCCAAGACGGATACGTCCATTTCTTATAGTCCTGCCTATATAATTTTCGTATGTATCACACAATATTATCCGTTGCTCCTTTGCGACCATATTATGTGTTTATTATACTATATTCAGATCATTTTTTCCAACTCCTATCTACATCATATACGCACCTGCTTGTTCTTTCCTTATTTTGGCATATAAACCACCATTTTTCACTAATTCGTCATGAGTTCCCTCCTCTACCAATCGTCCATTAGAAAGAACTACTATTTTATCTGCCAACATTACTCCACCTAATCTATGTGTCACAATAATTCCAAACTTACCGGTTAAAAAGACTGCAACATTAAATCATATGCTGATGACAAACTTTTACACGAACCACAGCTTCTTTTTTAGTCACTGCATAATTTTTAATACATCCCCCCAGACAATCCGGTGAAATTCTTTTATTGTCTCCTCAGGTATAACCAGTGCTTCATTGAGTAACTCCATATTTTATTTACATTTCAGCTGATTTAATTATATTCCAACCCTTTCAATACACCATGACAAATGAAGAAAAAAAAGCAGCAGCCCCTTCATAATTGAAATAATCCGAAATAAATACGGTTATATTAATTATGAAGAAGCCTGCCGCATTATAAATATCCTACTTTACAACACCAAAGACTCGAATCTGAACCTGATGTACTAAAACTGTTATGCCAGCACTCTTACCTTGACAACGCCCTCCATGCCCTTCATCTTATCGATTACGTCGGCTGAAGGTACACTCGCAACATCGAACATTGTGTAAGCGTAATCACCCTTACTCTTGCTTATCATGTTGTCGATGTTGATTCCCGCCTCACCTACGATTGTGGTGAAGCTGCTTATCATTGCAGGAATATTCTTGTGGTTGATAAGGATTCGCGCCGTGCTCCTGCATACACCCATGTCACATGCAGGATAGTTGACGGAATTCTTGATATTTCCGTTCTCAACATAATCCATAAGTTCGCGCACTGCCATCGCTGCACAGTTATCCTCTGACTCCTCCGTCGAAGCTCCGAGATGAGGGAATGCAACAACCTTCGGCTGTCCTGCAAGCTTGGCTGTAGGGAAGTCTGTAACATAGCGTGCAATCTTCCCCGATGCGATACCGGCGAGTATTGCATCATCGTTCACAAGAAGGTCACGCGCGAAGTTGAGAATAACCACGCCGTCCTTCATCTTCTCGACTGTAAGGCTGTTAATCATACCCTTAGTGTCATCAAGAAGCGGCACATGAACAGTTATATAGTCGCACTGCTCGAATATCTCATCCCTTGTCTTTACGAGCTTAACCTCCCTTGAAAGATTAAGTGCATGCTCCACGGAAAGGAACGGGTCGCATCCGTATACTTCCATGCCGAGCGAAATGGCAGCATCCGCCACAAGGACACCGATGGCACCAAGACCGATTACACCGAGCTTCTTTCCCTTTATCTCATTACCTGCAAATGCAGACTTAGCCTTCTCCATGGTCTTTCCGATATTCTCATCCGTCTTGTTGTCCTCAACCCACTTCATGCCGCCTACAAGATCTCTTGAGCCCATGAGAAGTCCCGCAACTACGAGTTCCTTCACACCGTTGGCATTTGCCCCCGGTGTATTGAATACCACAATACCCTTCTCGGCGCATTTATCAAGCGGAATATTGTTCGTTCCAGCACCTGCTCTTGCGACCGCAAGCAGACCGTCGGGAAGTTCCATATCGTGCATTGCGGCACTTCTTACAAGTGCTGCATCCGCCTGTGAAAAATCTTCCACTATCTCATAATTATCCGTAAAAAGCTTCATTCCCGCCTTGGAAATCTTGTTAAGACAATTAACCTTGACCATTATGCATTCTCCTCCTCGAACTTCTTCATGAACTCGACAAGCTTCTCAACGCCCTCAATCGGCATCGCATTGTAGATGCTCGCTCTCATTCCGCCGACTGTTCTGTGTCCCTTTAAGTTCACGAAGCCTGCTGCCGCAGCCTCCTTTACGAACTTTGCATCAAGCTCCTCATTTCCGGTTACAAAAGGAACATTCATGAGCGAACGATCCTTAGGAACCACCGTTCCCTTAAACAGCTTGCTCTGATCAAGGAAATCATAGAGAATCTTTGCCTTTTTCTCATTGCGCTCCTTCATTGCCGCAAGACCGCCCTGCTTCTTTAACCACTTGAACACCTTGCCGCAGATGTATATGCCGTATGCAGGAGGTGTGTTGTAGAGAGAGCCGTTGTCCGCATGAATCTTGTATCTTAACATTGTAGGCGTACCCGGAAGCACATCCTCTGTTATCAAATCTTCTCTTATTATAACAATTACGACTCCGGCAGGTCCGATATTCTTCTGGACACCGCCATAGATTACACCGTATTTTGTGACATCGACAGGCTCAGATAAAAAGCAGGATGACACGTCAGCTACAAGCGTATGTCCCTTCGTATCAGGTAACTCCTTGAACTTTGTTCCGTAGATTGTGTTGTTCTCACAGATGTATACATAATCCGCGTCCTCAGGAATGTCAAGGTCGGAGCAGTCAGGTATGTATGAGAAGGTCTTATCTGCTGATGAAGCTACCTCAACGGCATCACCGTAAAGCTTTGCCTCCTGGTAAGCTTTCTTAGCCCACTGTCCTGTCACAATGTAGGCTGCCTTCTTATTTTTCATAAGATTCATAGGTATCATGGCGAACTGCTGTGAGGCACCGCCCTGTAAGAACAATACCTTGTAATTGTCAGGTATATTCATGAGTTCCCTGATGTCAGCCTCAGCTTCCTTAATAATTGTCTCGTAAGCCTTAGATCGGTGACTCATCTCCATAACGGACATTCCCGTTCCTTTGTAGTCAAGCATCTCGTCAGCAGCTTCTCTTAAGACCTCCTCCGGTAATACAGCAGGTCCGGCAGAAAAATTATAAACTCTTCCCATATCATTGCCTCCTATTGTCACCTCATGCGGCGCGTTGTATTTGTATAACATCTTCCTACTTATATGCGAATAATGTCAAAATATTCACAAGATGTTAAACTGAATTCTAACTCATTGGCATTAATAAGTCAATACTTTAATGTGGTAAAAAGTAATTGTGTGAAACTAATTTACCATATTTCATGTAACTTTATCGCAACTGGTATGGTCAAATTATATAAAACTGGCAGTTTTATATAACCACATTGAATGATATTGTATATGAAAGCACTGAGATAAGGAGTATCTTATTTATGAACAGACACAGCGATAACCAGAATACAAGGCAGAAAAAAATCGCACTAATCAACGATTTCTGTGGCTTTGGCAGATGTTCACTGACTGTATCGCTCCCTATCGTATCAACACTCGGCATTCAGGCATGCCCCGTCCCGACCGCGGTATTTTCAAACCATACTGCTTACAGAAGCTTCTACAAGCATGACATGACAGATGCTTTGGACAGTTATATTGCAGAATGGCGCAAGCTTTCACTCAGCTTTGATGCAGTACTTGCAGGCTACCTTGCATCCCCCGAACAGATTGACATCACAACCGCATTTGTGCACGAATTTCAGAAATCCGGCGGTGTCTTTATATTAGACCCTGTTATGGGAGACAACGGAAAGCTTTATCAGGCCTACGCGGGCACCATGCTTGAAAGAATGAAGGAACTCACCAAGATCAGCGATGTACTTACCCCGAACCTCACGGAAAGCTGTTTTCTGACCGGCACCTCTTATGATGCCGTAAAACAGCTCAGAGGAAAGGCTCTGACCGACAGGCTCCGTGATATATCGGCAAAGCTGTCAGAGAGCATGAGCAAAGGCAGCGGACGTGTTGTCATCTCCGGAATTGAGTCGCAGCATTACATAGGAAATTACATCTATGACCATGATTTTCATGAACTCATAAGAATGAAAAAAACAGGACCTTCAAGATGCGGAACCGGTGATATATTCTCTTCAATAATAAGTGCTTGTCTCGTAAACGGGGACAGTCTCAAGGATGCAGTAGTGCTTGCTGCACGCTTTATCGGACAATGCATTACGGTGAGTGATGCTTACGAAATACCGCTTACCGACGGGGTTGCATTCGAGGATATGCTCTGTATGCTGACGGCACACAGATGCCAACCAGGCGCAAAAAATAACCATTAAGAAATGGAGATTACATTATGAAAAAGAACATGAAATTAATCAGAATCGTTATCGCCGCTGTTGTATTCATCGCAGGACTTGTTCTCGGCATCAACGGCTACACCAAAAGAATGTCGGACAGCTATGCCGCACTCAAGGAGGCAGGAACCAACGGTTCCGTGGATATGCTCTACGCAATCGGACTCGTGCTTGCCATCATCGGTATAGTAATACTCATCACCGCGCTAACTGCTCCTGCGGAAGCTAAGAAAGTTCCTATTGTAGTTCTCGCCCAGGCAGCACTTCTTGCCGCTCTGTGTTATGTAGGTGCCGGTTACTTAAAAATTGATATCCCTGTCGGAACTGAAAAGACCATGTTCCACCTCGGAAATGTATTCTGTGTACTCGCCGCATTACTTCTTGGCGGTATGTGGGGCGGTCTTGCGGGAGCAGTCGGAATGACACTCTCAGACCTCATGACAGGTTATGTGACAAGTGCTCCTAAGACATTTCTCCTTAAGCTCTGCATCGGACTTATCGTAGGTCTTGTGGCTCACAAGATATTCAAGATTACCAAGGAAGGCTTCTCCGCAAAGAAACTCCCTCTTGCAGTCGTTCTTTCATGTGTAGCAGGTATGGCATTTAATGTCGTTGCAGACCCGGTTGTCGGCTACTTCTATAAGACATATCTTCTCGGTGTACCTCAGGATCTTGCTAAGGCACTCGCAAAGATTAATTCAATAACAACACTTGTGAACGCGATCATCGCGGTTGTGGTTGCATCAATTGTCTACCTTGCACTCCGCCCGGCACTCAAGAAAGCAGGATTATTCCGCGAGATATAATTAACTGATTTTCAACGCTTAAAGTCAATGATATCCGCAATCTGCTTCGCTGCCTGTATAAAATAAAAGAGAGAACCCATCACTCAGCGGTAATGTGTTCTCTCTTTTATTCTGCATTCTATTATCTTGCCAGTCTCATTGATACAAGAATATCTGCCATCTCCTCCGGAGTCTCCTTGTAACCTTTAAGTGCCCAGCTTATATACAGGTTGTACAACGCCCCGGCAAAAGCATGAAGACAGTACTCTTTCTCCCGTCCGTCACCGCGCTTCCACCATGTCGTCATGACATATTTATCCACCACCGACAAAAATATATAATCAAATCCTCTGCGCATTACCGATTCAAGGAATTCCCTCTGCTCATAAAAGTACTCAAAGCAGTGTATTATATTCTTTTTATCATAGTAATTACCCTGACCATGTGCCTCACCTGTATCCTTTTTGTATTGAATAAGCACATCTTTAAAATATTCGGACAAAATGTCCTCCTTGCCACGGTAATTCCTGTAAAACGTCATTCTTGAAATTCCTGCCATCTGTGTAAGCTCAGATATGGTTATATCCTCCATAGGCTTCTCGTCTAAAAGCTTGAGCAGTGAATCGACGACACGCTGTTTCGTTGAACCTAACATAATACACCTTCCTAAAGATAAATATCTCCGTCTAACTCCTGAAGTCCATAGAGAGTCTGACGCTTGAACTCACTGTATCTGTGCTCCTCAATAGCCGTCCTGATATCCTCCATAAGGTGATTATAAAAATACAGATTATGGAGCACACACAGACGCATTCCAAGCATCTCCTTTGCCTTTAAGAGATGTCTTATATATGCCTTGCTGTAATTCTTACATGCAGGACAGCCACAGCCCTCCTCTATAGGCTCATTGTCAAGCTCGTACTGTGCATTGAAAAGATTAATCTTTCCTCTGTGGGTATAGACATGACCATGTCTTCCGTTTCTTGACGGATATACACAGTCGAAGAAATCAACTCCCCTGTCAACCGCCTCAAGAATGTTAGCGGGTGTTCCGACACCCATAAGATATGTCGGCTTGTTCTTAGGCAGATATGGTGTTGTCTTTTCGATAATATTGTACATCTCGGCATGGCTCTCGCCAACGGCAAGTCCGCCAAGCGCATATCCATCAAGGTCAAGCTCAGAAATAACCTTTGCATGTTCTATTCTTATATCCTCGAAGGTACCACCCTGATTGATTCCAAAGAGCATCTGGTGCTTGTTGATTGTATCATCAAGTCCGTTCAGGCGATTCATCTCAGCCTTACATCTGTGAAGCCATCTCGTCGTTCTGTCAACGGAATTCTGCATATACTCTCTGGTTGCAGGATGCGGAGGGCACTCGTCAAATGCCATCGCGATAGTCGATGCAAGATTAGACTGTATCTGCATACTCTCCTCAGGTCCCATGAAAATCTTTCTTCCGTCAATGTGTGAGTTAAAGTATACGCCCTCCTCCTTAATCTTTCTCAAGCTCGCAAGTGAGAATACCTGAAATCCGCCCGAATCGGTCAAAATCGGTCTGTCCCAGTTCATGAACTTATGAAGTCCTCCCATCTGCCTGACTATCTTATCTCCCGGTCTTACATGAAGATGATACGTATTCGACAGCTCCACCTGAGTTCCTATCTCCCTGAGATCCGTTGTCGCAACTGCTCCCTTGATGGCTGCAGCCGTACCGACATTCATAAAAAGCGGTGTCTGCACCGTTCCGTGAACAGTATGAAACGTTCCTCTCTTTGCCATTCCGTCCGTTGTCAATAATTCGTACATAATGTTATTACATTCCTCCAAAACTTACTAAATCTCTTATAATAATTGTCTCTTATAATAATTATCCCTTATAAAAATCCACGATTCTGTCAATTCTTGATGTCATTCCCATAAAAAGCAAGTCAACAAGTGTTACTGCCGTCATGGCCTCCACAACCACAACCGCTCTCGGAACAATCATAGGATCATGTCTGCCATGTATTGATATATCAATCTCCTCACCCTGCCTGTTCACTGTCTGCTGCATGGAAGCTATCGATGGTGTCGGCTTTATCGCTGCCCTGAGAATAATATCTGAGCCATCACTCATCCCTCCAAGAATTCCTCCGGCATGGTTTGAAGCTTTCACAACCCTGCCCTCGTGCATTCTGAACGAGTCATTATTGTCAAGTCCTGTGCTCTCTGCCACCTTAAAACCGTCACCGATTTCAACGCCCTTCACGGCACCGATTGACATCACTGCCTTGGCAAGACAGGCATCCAGCTTGTCGAATACGGGCTCGCCTGTTCCGGCAGGCATATTTTTAACAACGCACTCAATAATTCCTCCCATTGAATTGCACTCTCGAAGCTTCTCGTCAGCATACTCCCTGATGAGTTTTGCTGCCTCAGCATCCGGCATTGCAAAAGGATTGTTGTCCCTCTCCTCAAGCGAGAAATTATCTCTGTCCATGCTGATTCCGCCGATGGCACTCGAATATGCATACACCTCAATGCCCATTCTGCTAAGAATCTTCATGGCAACCGCCCCTGCTGCAACTCTTCCAATAGTCTCACGCCCTGATGAACGTCCGCCTCCGCGGTAGTCCCTGAAGCCATATTTCTCATCAAAGGTATAGTCGGCATGTCCCGGTCTGTAATACCCGGCAATCTCCGAGTAATCCCCGGAGCGCTGCGACTCGTTTCTCACGATAAGCGAGATTGGTGTTCCGGTCGTCCTCCCCTCGAACACGCCTGAAAGAATCTCCACCGTATCGCTCTCTTTTCGTTGTGTGACATACTTAGACTGTCCCGGCTTTCTCCTGTCGAGAAACACCTGTATGTCCTCCTCGCAAAGTTCAAGTCCCGCCGGGCAGCCGTCAATCACAACTCCAAGTGCCTTTCCGTGTGATTCGCCCCATGTACTTATCCTGAATATATTTCCAAATGTTGAACCTGACATATATTACTCCAATCAAACAAATTTGCATTAAGTATATCATACTTGTCAATTTTATGAAATCAAAACTTGGCAAAAATCACTTTCTATTCTTCTATTGTTATGACATCTTTCAGAATATAATTAAATGAAGGTGCCGAACGGTCACTGTTTTCCTCATAGCCTTGGGATAAATCATAAATATCCTCCGGGTCGTCCACATTCACTCCCAGATAATCTCCCTTAAACACATAAAGCTCACCTCTTTTAAGCTTTTCGATTACCTCATCAAGCTTCTCTTTTGTTCCATCTGCCGCAATAACTTCATTAAGCTTGAGCATCTCAACCCAATCCTCGTCAAAGCCTGCCCCTATATCATTGCCGTTAACTTTTCCTCTGACTGTCTTCTCTATATTGCGTCCTTCCAGAACCGCTCCGACAGCACCTGTGACATAAGGCTTCCAATTAATTTTGCATCCTGTTATGTATGTCGTCGGTGCAATATCCGCCATACTCTGATTGTAGCTTATAAGGTATACCGGTGTACCGGCAGCCGTCTCTTCACAAGCTATAGCCGGACCGGCCGTGTCGGAATGCTGTGATATAATAACACAGCCCTCGTTAATAAGCTCCGCCGCATATTTTTTCTCAAGAAGATAGTCATTCCATTTGTATGTATATTTCACAGTCATTACGGCATCCGGCACAACGGAACGCACACCCAGAAGAAATGCCGTGTAGCCCGAAATAACCTCAGCATAAGGATACGCTGCCACATATCCTATTTTCGCATCATCCACCGTGATTCTGCCATTTTCAATAAGCTCCTTGAGCTTCATTCCCGCCGCAACGCCGGACGCATATCTGCCCTCGTATATCGCGCCCATAAAGGTATGATAATTTTTCAGATACGGCTCCTCATTGGCATTGTCACAGGTTGCCATGCAGAACTCAATATCCGGGTATCTCCCGGCGAATTCCTTTGTCGTCACCCCGTAATTGTAGCTTGTTGAAAATATGATGCTGCATCCTGCATCCACAAGCTGCTGCAGATAATTTTCCTCTGTTCCCTCAGCCACATTATACATCGCAATCACCTCGACTCTGTCAGGATACAGCTTTTCAAGCTCATTCTGTGCATCAATAAAATTGTTCGTGTATCCTGTGCTTGCATCACCAACATACATAAATCCTACTTTTATTACCACATCATCATCACGCTTAAAAACAAATGTCCACAACATGGAAAATGCAAACACACAGATACACGTCAAAAATGTTATTATATATGTCCTTTTCATACGTTTCTTCCCTCCACATCACTGTTCATGCTGTGATACATGCTCTCAACATCAATTCTTCCGACATCAATAAGCTCCAGCAGAATATCAACCAGCTTCGGGTCAAACTGTGTTCCTCTCCCCTTCCTTATCTCCTCAATCACATGCTTCATGTCAAGCTGTTTCCTGTACACTCGGTTGGCAGTCATAGCATCGAATGCATCAGCTATTCCTATTATTCTGGCATTAAGCGGAATTTCTTCCCCCTTAAGTCCATGAACATAACCTTTTCCGTCATATCTCTCATGATGATACAAAGCCCCATCCTCCACATGCTCTATGAGAGTGAAGCTCTTTAATATCTCTCCGCCCTTAACAACATGCGATTTCATGACTGCGTACTCATCATCCGTAAGCCTGTCCGGCTTATTCAGTATTCTGTCAGGGATTCCGATTTTACCGATATCGTGAAGCAGTGCCGCCTTTTTAAGCTGTTCACACTGTGTATCGTCAAATCCCAGCTCCTTTCCGATAAGAACGGAATACTCTGCAACTCTCGCTGAATGCTGACTCGTATTCGCATCCTTAGCGTCCACTGTTCTTGCAATCGTGAGTACCGTCTCATTTCCAAGCTCAAGCTGCGTCTTTGCAAGTTCAAGCTCCTTCTTTTGGAGGCTCAGCACACGTTGTACCTGTGTTCTGAAGATAAGCCATGTAAGGTATGCAACCGCTATGGCAAAAACAGCCACCATATAAAGTATGAACCACCAGTGATCGTATATCTCGGCTTCCTTAATAATGGTATATGTATTCTCCACAATCGGATTCTGTCCCTTGCTATCCAACACAGAAAGGTGAAAGGTATATGTGCCTATAGGCAGCCCCGTGTAGATAATTCCCGAAAGTTCACTCTGTGGCATAACTCTCGGCTTATCGTCATAGCCCTCAAGGTACACGCTGACATAAGGCACATTGACCGAATAATTGATTATTTCAGGGAATATTTCAATCTTCTGTACTCCGCTTGCTATTCTTATGTCCTCTCCGCTGTCAACAATATACTTCACATTGTCCAGCTCAATTGACTTCATCTGCATTCTGTAAGAACGTATTGATACCTCATAGTTATTTAGATTCATGCACATGACACCGACATCCGTGGACAGATACACATCTCCATCCTCATCAATGCCATTCCATGCATTAGGCGTAAGCGCGGCATCCAAACCTGCTCTACTGTCTAACAGCTTATACTCAATATCTTTTCCCGCCAGCATTTCATTCTTATCTACGACATATATTCCGGCAGAACTCAACACAAACAGCGTATTATCACTTCCGACCACCACATCATAATTATTATAGTACGGGAAATTGTCGAGTATTCTTATTCCTTCATTATCCATATAGCAGATATTGTTGCTTGTTACAACAAAGATGCCTCCATTCTCCTCATCCTTCACCATTCTAAGCACTACCTCAGAACTTAAGCCGTCGTCTTTCCCCAAGTTGCCAACCACTTTTCCGTCTTTTATGACATCTATTCCGTTTCCGTCGGTGCCGGCAAGTATCGTTCCGTCCGATTGTTCAATCGCACAGAGCACCTTTGGGTTATTCATCCCGTCCTGATAACCGACAATATTCTTAACCTCACCGTTTTTTATAAATGTAAGTCCCAAATCGCCTGCCACAAGCATCTCACCGCCCTCTAGCTCAACCATTGTCCTGAACTTGCTGCCACCGGCACCGTTATTGCTGTCATACACCAAAAGTTCTTCATCTGCTGTAAGCTCATACACACCTTTACCTGACGTGCATATCCACATATTTTCATGCGTATCCGTATAAATACACCTAATTCTTACCCCGTCCAAAGCTTCCGTCAGTTCATTTTCACATACTGTATCCGCCTCTTCGTCATATATCACAAGCCCTCTGTCCGTTCCGATATAAAGCACGCCATCCTTGACAGCCGTAGAATTGACAACCTGCTCCTCATCCTCAGAACTATAATCAGCCCATGAAAATATTGACTTACACATTCTCATTACACCAAGCCTTGACGACGTAAACCACAGATTTCCCTGATAATCGACAAGCATGTGGTCTATCGAGCTGTTAAATGCTCCTGTGTTAATCAACTGATAATTGCCATTACAGTCAAAATATGCTGCTCCATTATCAGCACACACAAACAGCGTCCCGTCATCATAAAAATACAGCGATTTTATGTTCTGAATACCTTCACACACCAATGTCCTCTGATACACTACGGCATTACCCGCAAGTGAATATATCTCAATTTCGTTGTCCGATGTACCCGCATACAATGTATCTTCAATAAAAAGACAACTCGTATAGCCAACACCATCATCGTTCACAATCTTTTCTGTTATAGTGCCTGAATTAACCAGATAAAGAGAGCCCTCATCCGTCACAACAGCGACATTTCCCACTGAATCTGCCGATATGCTTCTGGCATAGGTTACTTCATGAATCGTCTGCTTCACCGATAGACCTCCTGCCAATGTGAGCACCGAAAGCTCACCCGTCGTACCGACATAGTAATCACCATCCGCACTCTGGGTAATACAACGCACCGAGTCAGCCGCAAGTCCGTCCTCATGTGAAATGACATTACTCAATGTATCTTTTATGATTATAGATACACCGCTGTCGTTCGTTCCTATCCACAATCTGCCCTCCTCATCCCTGTAGAGGCAGTTAACAGTCTTTACAGACTCATACTCGTCAATCCACTCAAAATCAGAGCCATTGTATCTGTACAATCCGCCGTAGGTTCCAAACCACAATACTCCGTCATTTGTCTGCGCAATATCATTAGCAAGTCCTCCCGGAATGCCGTTTTTTCTTCCATATATGGTCTGGAGATATTTATTGTAATCCTCCGCAAGCTTTCCTTCATCCTCACCGCCTGCCGTCTCGGTATACTCCTTTGCCTGCACACCCTGAACAAGCATACCGCACATTAGAACAAGCGTAAGCACATGCGCCATAATCTTTTTGATATTTGATTTCTTTTTTGTCCTATCCTTTTTACCGTAATACAGCTTGATTAAAAGATACAGTGTGAAAACCGTGATGACCTTGTCAAGAAAATCAAGATAAAACTCCCCCATACAGCAGCTTATAAGATTGTTAAAGCCAATCTTTTTCATGGCGTTGATAACCCCATCCCCCCATATGTTTTGCGTATATCCGCCAAAGAACCTGAAATTGAGCGGCACAGATATAAGAACTGACAGAACAGTCACAAGAAAGCTTACCGACAGAACCCCAAAAAGACTTTTTAAATATCCTTTCTTAGCGCACAGACCGACCTCGATTCCGACCATCGCGCTGACACAGGCATATATCACATAATCCCACGAATGCGTGGCGGCATAGATGAGATTCACGGTCACACCAACCATCGCACCGCACACCGGGCCTGACACATACGCGGCAAGCATCGTTCCAAACGCATCAAGCCACATCGGCAGCCTCAAATTGAGTGCAAAAAGCTTACCCACATAGTTAACCGCAACACACCCCGCCACAAACAAGGCAATCACATACCACTTTCTATTCTTCATCCTGCGTTCCTCCGGCATTTATCGCATATTATGATGTACTCATTTTTGAGATATCATATTATTTTTTACTTTAATACGCTAAATCAAATATATCATATAACAGAATGAAGCTTTTGTAAATCGGACTAATGGGCGAGTTTCATGAGGAATTACGTGTATGGCCTGTTATGTTTATGCATATCAGCTCCGTTGTACGAAGCAAGCTGTTCTAATGGCTCTGAAAAGTTTTCTTCTGCTTTCGCCACCGTTGCAAAATCTGCCATCCATGGCTGTTTGCAACTCATCCGGCATCCGTGCCGTCTGTGGCTGTACATTAAACAGAGCCATAAGAACACCTAAGCTTCTCCCAAAAGTCGTGATATGCATAAATATAACACTTCATACACTGTCAACTTCTCAACTCATATTTTGAACAAAGTGTCTTCGACACTTCAACTCCCATGCCCCTCAATCGTGGGCACTGAAAAACATACCATTTTTTTGACTTTAATAAAAAAGAAAAAATCCATCAGAGTTTTTATGATTCATATCCTTTAAACGCAGCTTCCGAAATTTTGTCAATGAACTTGGATTTATAACTTCATCTTCTGGAGCCATGTCCAAAAAATATTTNNTGGAGCCATGTCCAAAAAATATTTAAAAGACATATCGTATTTAGAACGTTCAACCACATCAACATCTGATAAATCATAAATTGATTTTAAAATCAGATATTTAAACATTCGTACAGGTGGAACTGCATTTCGTCCGTTATCCAGACAATAATCAGCAAGCACAAATGTTCGAGTCAATGTGATTATTGAGGAAGAGCAAGCACAGCAAGTGTAGCTACACTTGCGAAAAACGGCGTGGGACATCCGGGATTTTCTTGCAGAATAGCAAGCAAATCCCAAGCCCTTATTCTTATTAAAGTGTACGCAGGTATTTGCTTTAGCAATCGAAATCATTCATCCCCATCATTAAACAAAGAATTGCGTCGTTCATCATCTTCTTCACGACGATATTCGCTATCATCCCAATTGTAAACATACTCGCCTCGGTCAATACAGAAGCCATCCTTTTCGATGTATTCATAGTCTCCGGACTCATAATTAAAACACCACTTTACCATTTTATTCACCCTCCATTCCGAGCACATAAAAAAGCATTCTAAAAGCAGAATCTTTCTTTGCCTCTTTTTTTGATGAAGATGTCCCGACAAAACAACAATCTTCTTCCACTATGTGACATTCACATTTCCAAATCGGATTACCGTTATGATCATAGGTCTCCTCGAAAGCGTAAGTTGGAATCGAAAAATATCCGCGACGGGCTAAGATTTCCAGTTGGTTGATCGAATCATCACGATTCGGGTCTTCGATTTCGTCGCGAATCGACCACAGCAAATCTTTTTGTTCCAAATACTCATAAGCCAGTTTACATACCGCCATTCTTGCGTCTTTGACTGAAATACCAAAGCCGCAAAAGACAGGTAAAGAATCAAGCAATTTAAGATAACAATGATATTTTAGTTTAGAATAGTTGTAGCCTAACGGAAAGTTTTGATATATAGTGTTACTCTCTTTTAAATACCAAGTCGATGTGTAAGATGCTTCTTTATATTTGTACCAGGGAATGCACCCAT
This sequence comes from Firmicutes bacterium CAG:882, assembly GCA_000435595.1. Lineage (GTDB taxonomy): Bacteria > Bacillota > Clostridia > Lachnospirales > Lachnospiraceae > CAG-882. Next base: position 24,704 of record FR895432.1, on the reverse strand, counting down.
TTTTGTTCATTTCCCATTCCTGAATCAGTCGCACATAATTAGTGTCGGTATCATCAATTAGGAAGTCTTTGGGAACAAGCATTGCTTCAATCGTTTTTTGCAAGTCTTTCAGATTCCATCCTGAATCGATTGCAACAGCTCCGATAATAGCTTCAAACAAATCCTCTTTCACGGAATCTTCTTGGTTGATATTATTCTGTATATCGCCCTTACCCATAATAAGATGTTCAGAAAAACCAAGTTCATCCATTCGGCGAGCCAACGCTTTTTTATTCACCATTCGACTTTTGATTTTAGATAAGTTATCTTCGTCATAGTCACAGCCGAAGCTATTTACTACCGGCACTTCATAATCCGCTTGATTCCATTTGAATTCTTGTTCCCTAGCAGAAAGCTTTGTTCCGTCAACCGGATCCCCATTTGCTAAATGCCCATACTTCCGAATAAGCAGTTTAACAATCACAAAATCAAGTGCCTTGTCTCCAATAAACTCGAGCACCTCATTGTTTTCACCGCCGTTCTCTTCGGTATATGAGCGACGAGTGAAAGCTTGCTGCAACAAATCAAGGTTTTTAAAATCATACCCGATTTGCTCCTGTACCATTTTCCATACTAATTCTTTTTTCATGACAAAAAATCCTTTCGGTAATATATCACCAAAAGGCATAATAAGAGCCCGACAGAAACACTTTCCCTGCGAAAAAGGGAAAGATACCACCGGACATACAGCATTAAATATAATTCTTTGTTTCCGTTTGTTTACTCAGGTTCACTTTCATAAACGAGAATAAACACTAAGATACAATGTCTCAAATTTAATGTATTATGCCTTAGATAACATGATTATACCACTGCCGCCCAAATAACACAACTGTTCTAATGAAAATCTCTTGCGTATTTTCAAAAATGCAGGAGCTTGGACATTTTCCCATCATATCAAGTTTGATTGATAGATTGATATTTTATCAGTTAGTATTTTTCATGTTTACTTCTTTAGTATTTATTTGCGTTGGATTTTCCGTTATCGGTTCGTCCGTTGCCGGTTTTACCGTCACCGGATTTTCCGATGACGGTTTAGACAACAGCGGCAGTTTTCTGAAAAGGTCGGAATTTGTATTTGTAGTGCTTTTAACGCCGTTTTCGGCATGGAACATGAAACAACAAGGCGGATGTTTCCCTCGAAGAAATGTACGAGAAAATAATGTTCAAATCTTGTGGAAAGCGTTCTTCTGCATGATCTTCTCGATTCTTATGTTATAATCCTATTAAATGATGACGAACTTGATGACGATTTCGGTGAAGAAGGTTTCTATATCTTCTAAGCCATCTATCGTCTGTTTGTTGTACCCGCCTCCGTGCGGGCCTTTTTCAATTCAAGAGAGGCCGTAGGCGGTCTTTCCCATAAAGAAATAAAATACCGCAGTGAATGTATCCATTCACCGCGGTATATAATTCCAATTCTATATAAAATGTAAAATCTCCAATATTCAATAAGCAAATTGAATATAATGTATTGCATGTATGTACGACAACGATTTATGGAAGAGGTTTAGATATTCTTAGAACTCCGCTCGTAATCCAGCCAAAACTGACATGGATGTCAGTTTAGCTGCAATAAGCCATGGATGGCTGTTTTGCAGCGTTGGCGTAAATATGTAAAAATCCTGCCGGAGTTCTTAGAATGTCTTAACCTTGAACATTTAGTTGTAGTGCATACTTGCAATACATTATATTCTTTTAGTACACATTGGATATTCTACATCCACACCTTACCCTCAATCTTGCCATTGATTACATAGTATGCCGTGTAATCCTGCGGCTTTACATATACATCAAGAGTCTTGATAGTGGATAATCTGTGACCTGCTGCAACCCACTCGTCCTTAATCTTTGCAACTATATCATCAACCTTGCGCTGTGTTCCGTTGAACTCAACAACAACATTAACGCCCGACGCTTCTTCCTTATCTGCCTTTGCAGTCTTCGCTGTCTTAGCCGCTGCCTTATTGCTCTTAGCTGCCGGCTTCTTCTCTGTCTTAGCTGCCGCATCCTGACTCTTACGCGGTCTGCCGACCTTCTTAGCCGGCTCAGCCTTAACTTCTGCTGTCTTTATCTCTGCCTTGGCTTCCTCTGTCTTAATTTCTGCTGCCTTTACCTCAGGCTTAACCTCTGCCTTAACTTCCGCTGCCTTTACCTCAGGCTTAACCTCTGCCTTAACTTCTGCTGCCTTAACTTCTGCTGCCTTTACCTCAGGCTTAACCTGTACTGCCTTTGCCTCCGCTGCCTTTGCTGCCTTCTTAGCTGCTCTTGCATTTGCCATCTTGATTTCCTCCTTCTTTCTCTTCCTTGTAAAGCGGACATTCGCAATCCGCTTTCGCTGCTTGCTCATGAACGCAGTCGCTTTGCGAACTGTCAGTGGGAGCTTTTAACTCCCACTGACATAAGCATCCCCCTTACCAACTGCTTAGTGCTCTGCACACTTGAAGCGGGGGATTGCTCATTCTGCGTTCATGCTTTCTTTTTCCATCTGCCGATGCCGTCACTTCTACGGATGTTTTGCAAGCAGATATCTGACCTTTTTGCCTTCCACACGAATGTCGACATTCGTCTGGTCGCCTCCGAATTCCCCGTCTAATACCCATGGTATCGGCTCCTTGCTTGTAAAAGTAATCTCCTTACATTTAAGATGCTTAACCATACTGTTGTCATTCTGAAATATAAAGCCATTGAACATGGTCTGGAATTCAACAGGATTCTTCGGTCCCCTTATTAGTATAACCTCAAATAATCCGTCGTCAAGCTTAATTTCTTTTCCGGCAATCCCCTTCATGCCGCCGACAGATTTAGAGTTAGATACCATGCCGTATATGAACTTGTCCTCTAAGGTTTCTCCGTTTACCTCTATCTTGAGTTCGTAAGATTTAAGACTCGCAAAGCTCTTCATACTCTCAATTATATACGCCTGATGCCCCAAAGTGTTTTTAAGCTGCTGAGGTGTTGCATACGACACCTCTGTAAATAATCCGAAGGCTGCAACATAATTGAACCATCTTCCGTTAAATGAACCGACATCACAAAGATATTCCGTACCCTCAAGTATATTGCCCACCGCATGAGTGACCGTCTTAGGTATTAGCAGACTTGACGCAAAATCATTCGTACTTCCGCTCGGAATATATCCCATAGGCTTGTCAAGCCCACTGTCAAGCATTCCCGAAACTGCCTCATTGAGGGTTCCGTCGCCACCACTGCATACTATGACATCATAGTCCGCCGCATTATCTCTTATGTATTCGTAGCAATCCTTCTCACGCTTTGTCGGATACACCGTAACAAGATATCCTGCCTTTGAAAATTCATTGGTAATTTCAAAAAGATGGTCCTTAACATGAGCCTTGCCCGACCACGGATTAAATATAAACAACAATCGGTTCACAAGAATCCTCCTTTTTATCAAGCCTCAGGTGTCAATCAATTTCTGTAAGTTAATAATTTCGTGAATTACTTAAGCAATCCGGAAAGCACACCTGCAACCACATCGTTCTCCTCATCAGTCTTGACAGAAAGACGTATATAATTTCCGCCGTTAAGTCCTTCCTTGGTTGAGAGATCCTTAATTAAAATATTGTATTTGTTGAGCATTATGTCGGCAAGCTTTCTCGATGACATGCCGTTTTCAAGATGGCACATAACATAGTTAGCCTGCGATGGAAATACCCTGAGTGCCGGAATTGCTGCAAGCTTATCAAGATACCTCGTCCTGACATCCATAAAGCGTCTCATGGCCTCCTCATAATCAGCCTTATACTTCTCAATTATCTGCATGTAATACTCTGCAAACGAATTGATATTCCATATCGCGACATCCTTCTTCATTGCAGCTATCATCCTGTCATCCGCTGATGCAATTATTCCAAGTCTGAGCCCCGGAACACCGAATGACTTAGATATGCTCTTTAACACAATAAGCTTTCTGTGATTGTCAATTATCTCCTGTGTGAGAAGCGTCTGCTCCGGAATATCCGCAAAATCCACAAAGGACTCGTCAACAATTATATTAATATTTCTCCTTGCAGCCCACTCCTCAAGTCTTAAGATGTCATCCCGCATAATAAAATGACCCGAAGGGTTGTCCGGATTTACAAGTACAATCGCCTGAACGTCCTTGTCTTTGTAAAATTCCATTATATCATCGACCGTGTAGGTGAAATCCTCATTTATTACCCAAAACGGAACAAGCTGCTCCTTCTTTTTTCTGTGAGGGTACTCCTCAAATGTCGGATATATAAGTCCTATATTTCCGGAAAAATTCTCCATGAGGGACTTGATAAGCTCCGCAGTTCCGTTACCTACGCACACCTGCTCCGGTCTTAACTCAAAATACTTTGCGGCAAGCAGGCTGTTGACAGCCATTCCCGACGGATACTCTCTTATAAGTGTCTCAAAGTTAGCCTTCATCTCATCCATAAAGCGCTGATTAGGAAAAAACGGATTTACAAGGTAACAGAAGTCATACATTCCCTCATATCTCCAGTAACCTCCAAACCGTCTCATATACCTTGTAAGCTTCTCGTCTCCCTCGGCAAATATGCTCTCGGCAATGTCTATATCCTGTATATCATTAATCTCATACCACTTCTCATTTTCAAGAACAAGTGCCTTTAAGACACGCTGCTCCTTAAATGCAACGACCTTAAGAGCTGACTCATAATGGGTCTTATTGCCCCACGCCTGTACATACGCCGCGAGAAGCGGAAGATATACCTTATTCAGATAATTTTTAGAGAGCTTGTACATGCTGACAGTCTTATAATAACTGTCCATGTCCTGAAAAGCAAAATTATCGGCACCTATGAAATCGTTGATATATCCGTCCTTATCCAGCGTCACAATCGAACCGTCCATCCATGGCTTCGGTCTTGATACAAAAGTAAGACATTCCTCATCCGACTCTAATATTCTGTCGACAACCGCACTTTCATATAGGATATCCGATTCAATTATCAGTGTATCGTCGGCTTCCAGGTACTCTCCTGCAAGACTTAATGAATAAAGGTTGCTTGTCGTCTCATATTCATCATTATTAATATATACCACCGGTGTCTTAAGTCCAAGTGAGTCGACATGTGCCGTAAGTCCTTCATGCTTATAGCCCGTCACTATAACAATTCTCGAAAAATTCTTATCATCAAGAATCCTTAAGCCCCTCTCTATTATGGTCTTTCCACCTATCTTAACCATACATTTTGTCTTGTCACTTGTATGTTCCTTAAGTCTTTTGCCCATTCCGGCAGCAAGTATAACAGCCTGCATTGCAAGTCCTCCATAAATTTATCGATTATCAGTCAGCGTATCCGCTCTTAACCCATGCAACCGCATGCTCATAATCGGCCATAGTATCTATCTCTTTTGTTCTTATAAGCTCCATCGGCAGCGGAAGAAGCGGCACCATCATATCACATACATGGCGGTCTCCCGGTGTCAGTCTTGCCGTCCTTACCTGAGCAAGACCTGTCCACTCATATTCACCCTCTTCTCTTGAGAAGCCCACGCCATATATCTGTCCGTTCTGCGTGAGCGTCTTCATAAGCATCGGGTCCTCAGTGCACGGTATCGCTCCGCACACACACTCCTTATCCGAATCAAGCACTCTTCTAAGATCATCAGGATGAACCAGAAGGTCGCCGTCAAGTGACACAACCATATCTGCCGCATGCTTGATGGCTAGTGAAAAGCTTCCACCTGTACCTGTGTTTCTGTAATTGTGGTTAAACACAAACAAAATATCCTTGCGATAGGAATTAACCACCTCAATAACCTTCTCCATCTGATATCCGACTACAATACGAATATCATCAAAATCCTTCAAAAGCTCAAGCTGTCTTATAATGAGCGGCTTGCCATCTATGTCTATAAGTGCCTTTGTGGAACCTATTCCAAGTCTTGTCCCCATTCCCGCACAGCTTATAACAATTGTCTTAGAAACTGACATAATTTTTCCTCCGAATATGTTGCATGTGTTGCACACTTTAAAACCGCCGGTGCAATATCCCTGACTCCTCCGAAGCCGATTCCGACCTCTGCTGCCGCAATCATCTGCGCATCATTGTTGCCATCACCTATAGCTGCAAAAGGTCTGTCCTTAAACTCACTCACGACCTCACCCTTGTCAACCACATAGTCGACACTCACAATCTTATCGTTCTCAACGGAAGCCTTAGAACAGAAATAATGTCCGTCCATCCCAAGCCCGGTCATAAGATCCTTAATCCATATATCAAGGTTGCCCGTCACCACATAACAGCGTTCCTTATTCTCTCTTATAAACTGAACTAATTTCTCGTTCAGCGGAACTCCTGCAATAATACTTCTTACCGTACTCACGGGAATCCCGGACAAAAGCTTTACCCTCTCAAGAAAACTGTGGTCAAACGGAATCTCTCCCGCCATGGTTTTCTCCGTAAGCTCTCTCATCTGCTTTTCCTTATTTATCTTCACTGCTATCTCAGGCAGTATCTCGGCTTTCGTTATTGTAGCATCAAGATCGAACAAAAATACATAATCACTCAAAATAAGCCCTCCTCACGACAAATTATACATCCGCACAAATCATGGCAATATATTAAGATATTAGCACGTTACAGACAAATGTGCAAGATAGCGGATTTTTTGATGTCATTGATATTTGCAATCCGTTTTGCCGCTTGCGGTCTTTCTCTGCGGCGGACGGGCATCTGCATTGTACGCCGCAGTGTGCATCCCCGCGGAGCACAAAAACAACCCCGCAGACTCTCGTTAACGCCTGCGGGGTATTGACCACCTTCATCACCGCAGGAAGCCTATTCCTGCTCATCATCCTCATCTACACACTCAATTTTGCTCACAGACACTTCGTAAGCAGTTCTCTTAATCTGGGTATCCTCATCAAGCTTCTTAGTATATTCCCTGCTCTGAACACGTCCCCATATACGGATATGTTCGCCAATCTTGAAGCCTGCAGCATATCTTGCGTTACGTCCCCACGCTATGCAAGGTATGTAGTCAGACTTGCCGTAAGGACGATTGACGGCAATAAGAATATCCGCTATCTCTCTTCCGAGAGGAGTCTTTCTGTAAACAGGCGGCTTACAGATATATCCGTCAAGGAATATCTGGTTGGTATTAGTTGCCTCCTCTGTCTCCTCGGCAAGAGCGAATTCCCTCGCAAAAATGGAAAGTACGAGACGGTTGTGATTCTCCTCATGGCGGTTATACGAACGGAACTGTCCTGTAGCCTCGATAATCATTCCACGGTAATCCTCCGTCACATCGACAAGTCTCTCCGACACCATAAGCGGTATGATGTCGACACTGTTACTCAATCGATTCACTGCAATGTCAACCATGTAGAATCCCTCCCCAAAGACCTCATGGCTGTAGGTGAAATCCGAAACAACCTCACCAATGATTGTTACCCTGTTGTTTTCAATTACTTTGTCAAGCATTCTTCTGTTTCTCCCTTCATTTTTGGCGGCATCGTATTCCTTAATCACGATACTGTACGCCTGATAATATCTTTATCCCTAAATATATATGCAAAATGTGTTCAAATATTCACGAAAGCATAAAAAAAATATAAAAAATTTTAAAAATCGCATTAAAATCTGTCACATATTTGCATTTTCTTCTTATAAAATGTAAATCAGGACTTGTTTTTATCAAAATATGTGATAAACTGGTAAAGTTGAAAATTTAGGTTTACGTTTTTAGGAGCGCAAATGTGCGCAGAAATGAGGAAATTTATGAAAACAACCCGTAATGATGTCAGAAATATTGCGATTATCGCCCATGTAGACCATGGTAAGACAACATTAGTAGACGTGATGTTAAAGCAGAGCGGAACATTCCGTGAAAATCAGGAAGTGGCAGAACGAGTGATGGATTCCAACGATATAGAACGTGAAAGAGGAATCACAATTCTCTCTAAGAATACTGCCGTATATTATAAGGACACAAAGATTAACATTATTGATACTCCGGGTCATGCAGATTTCGGCGGCGAAGTTGAGCGAGTTTTAAAGATGGTTAACGGTGTGGTTCTCGTAGTTGACGCTTACGAGGGTGCAATGCCTCAGACAAAGTTCGTTCTCAGAAAGGCTCTTGAGCTTGACCTTGATGTAATTGTATGTGTCAATAAGATTGACCGTCCTGAGGCAAGACCTAACGAGGTAGTTGATGAAGTGTTAGAGCTTTTAATGGACTTAAATGCCAGCGACAAGCAGCTTGATTGTCCGTTCATCTTTGCATCTGCAAAGGCAGGCTTTGCAAAGTACAGCCTTGACGATGATTCAACAGACATGACTCCTCTCTTCGAGACAATATTAAAGCATATCCCTGCACCTGAGGGCGACCCTGATGCAGACCCACAGATTCTCATCAGTACAATTGATTACAACGAGTATGTGGGAAGAATCGGTGTCGGCAAGGTCGACAACGGTACAATCAAGGTTAATCAGGATCTTATGCTTGTCAACCACCACAACCCTGACAAGAAGATGAAGGTTAAGATTGGTAAGCTCTATGAATTCGAGGGACTTAACAAGAAGGAAGTAAATGAAGCAACCATCGGTTCAATCGTGGCAATATCAGGTATCGCAGAGCTTCACATCGGTGATACGCTTACTTCAATCAATAACCCGGTAGCTATCCCTTTCCAGAAGATTTCAGAGCCTACAATCGCTATGAATTTCATAGTTAACGACAGCCCTCTTGCCGGCAAGGAAGGAAAATATATCACATCCCGTCATCTCCGTGACAGACTCTTCAGAGAGCTCAACACGGATGTCAGCTTAAGAGTTGAGGAGACTGACACGACAGAAGCATTCAAGGTATCAGGACGTGGTGAGCTTCATCTTTCCGTTCTTATCGAGAATATGCGCCGGGAGGGTTATGAGTTCGCAGTAAGTAAAGCAGAGGTTCTCTACCACTACGACGAGCGCGGTCAGAAGCTTGAGCCTATGGAGATTGCATACGTTGATGTTCCTGATGAATTCTCGGGTACGGTAATCCAGAAGCTCAGCAACCGTAAGGGCGAACTGAACGGTATGTCCCCTGCCAACGGAGGCTATACAAGACTTGAGTTCTCAATTCCATCCCGTGGACTTATAGGCTACAGAGGCGAGTTCATGACAGATACCAAGGGTAACGGTATACTCAATACAACCTTCGACGGCTACGGTCCGTACAAGGGAGATATCCAGTACCGTAAGCAGGGCTCTCTCATCGCCAGTGAAGCAGGTGAGACCGTAACCTACGGTCTTTACAACGCACAGGAGCGCGGTCTTCTCTTCGTAGGTCCGGGCGAGCAGGTATACGGCGGTATGATTGTCGGTCAGAACGGCAAGGCAGAGGACATTGAAGTCAATGTATGTAAGAAGAAACAGCTCACAAATACACGTTCATCAAGTGCGGATGAGGCACTTCGTCTCACACCTCCTAAGATACTAAGCCTTGAGCAGGCACTTGAATTCATTGATACGGATGAGCTCCTTGAGATTACTCCTAAGAATCTTCGTATTCGTAAGAAGATTCTCGACGGAACAGCAAGATATCGCGCTAAAAGAAACGCATCCAACTAAAGAAAGTCAAAAATGGCGGGAATAATCCCG